>CAIVGN010000114.1 GCA_903905455.1 uncultured Archangium sp. | reverse complement strand
GCAGGGTGGGGGTTTCTTTTTGTCTGCTGTCTGACGTCTCGATGAGCCGCCCTGCGCGACGCGCGGTCAGCTCTTGAACAACCGTCCCACCCCACGAATCAGCCCCGCCAGGTCCCCCTTCTTCAGCGAACCGGCTGCCTGATTCCTGAGCGCTTGGTGGGACCAGGTGCCCTGCGATCGACCGACTGGTTCATTGACGTACCTCCGCGAGACGACTATCGTTTTTGCCTCTGGACCGGTCCCGCTGCACCTGTTTCCCCGGTCCCGTCGTCTGAGCGACTGAACTGATGAAGAAGCCCAGCCTTTTCGGCAAGTACCTGCTGCTCGAGCGCCTCAACGTCGGCGGCATGGCCGAGGTGTTCGTGGCCAAGGCCTTCGGCGTCGAAGGCTTCGAGCGCATCCTCGCCATCAAGAAGATCCTCCCCACGATGGCGGAGGATGAAGAGTTCATCACGATGTTCATCGACGAGGCGCGGATCAGCGTTCAGCTGAACCACGCGAACGTCGTGCACATCCACGAGCTCGGTAAGCACGACGACGCGTACTACATCGCGATGGAGTACGTGCCGGGCAAGGACCTGCGCTCGTTGCTCGAGCGGTTCCGCCGGCGCAAGGAGATCATGCCGACCGCCATGGCGGTCTACTGCGCGACCAAGATCTGCGAAGGCCTCGACTACGCGCACCGCAAGAAGGACGCGCGCGGGCAGGACCTCTGCATCATCCACCGTGACGTTTCGCCCCAGAACATCCTCATCTCCTTCGAGGGTGAGGTGAAGATCATCGACTTCGGCATCGCGAAGGCGGCGAACCGGAGCCAGAAGACCCAGGCGGGCATTCTCAAGGGCAAGTTCGGCTACATGAGCCCCGAGCAGGTGCGTGGTCTGCCGATCGATCGGCGGTCCGACATCTTCGCGGTGGGCGTGATCCTCTACGAGATGCTGACCGGCGAGAAGTTGTTCGTCGGTGAGTCTGACTTCTCCACGCTCGAGAAGGTGCGCAACGCCGAGGTGCCCACGCCCCGGCAGTTCAACCCCAACATCCCCGCGGGTCTCGAGAAGGTCGTGATGAAGTCGCTCGCCCGGGAAGCGGAAGATCGCTACCAATGGTCGAGCGACCTGCAGGAGGACCTGATGCGGTTCCTCCTCGCGGGGGACGCGATCTATTCGGGCAAGCACCTCGCGGCGTTCATGAAGGACGCCTTCGCCGAGGACCTCCTGCGGGAGAACGAGAAGATGGAGCGCTTCTCGACGGTCGAGCGGCCGGAACAGGTCGAGACCTCGAGCGTCTCGTCTCCGCCGCGGGCGCCCCCGCCGCCGCCTGCACCGCCGCGACGCAACACGGCCCAGCCGGCGCCCGCGCTGGCCGCGCTCTCGGGGCCTCCCCGCCGGCAGACCGCGCAAGGTGTCGCGGTGGCCAGCGGTTCCGGGGCCATGGCCATGGGGCTCCAGAGCGCGAAGATCGAGATCCCCCCTCCGACCGAGGAAGAGCTCGCGGAGATGGATGGTGCCAAGGACCGCACCATGATCGTCGACAGCAGCTCGACGGACAACGCCACCGCGATCGGCATCTCCCCTTTCTCGGGCAACCCTCAGGTCGACACCACGGCGCCCGCCGGGCGCCAGCTGCGCCCCTCGGCGCCGACTTCAGGCAACTCGACCACCCAGGACAACTTGGCAGCCGCCAGCGCGCGCCCGGGCCTCAAGGGCTTGCGCGATCTCCCGGTGGAGGAAACCCTCGTTCCGTCGGCGCGGCGGTCGCTGATCGACGACGACACGGGTTCCCACGATCTGCGGCCGATCGAGGCGACCGGCTTCCGGCCGGCGATGGACGTCAACCCTGACGACACGGGGCCGCAGCAGATGCAGGGCGCTCTCGACTCGACCATGCCGCCGAAGAGCGGCGGTCGCGCCAAGATCGTCATCGGTGATGCGCCCGTCGGGGGCGCGACCAGCATCGGCCCGTCTCCGTTCGCCAAGAACGAGACCCGGATGTACGACACGGGCGAATCGGCTGACGAAGAGCAGGACCACCCGGGCGACGAGGCGGAGCCCGAGCAGGACTACGACCAGGGCCAGGACGAGGAGCCTCCGCAGGACGAGTACCCACCTGAGGAAGAGTTCACCAACCAGGCGACCGGTGAGCAGCCGGCGCTGCAGCCCAAGAGCAAGCCGGCGGCGCCCCGGAAGCCTGCCGCTCGCCCCGCGGCTGCGACCGACGGCAAGCGCAAGACGCTGCTGATCGCCATCGCGGTGACCGCGGTGCTCGCGTTGGTGGTCATCGCCGCTGCGGCGATGAAGTTCGCGGGCGGCGCCAAGAGCTCGGTGTTCGTCTCGGTGACGCCCAAGGACGTGCCCTTCACCCTGATCATCAACCCGGGGCAGATCAAGATGGACCGGCCGAGCAAGGCCTTCGAACTCGAGCCAGGGGAGTACACCTTCGAGTTCAAGCCCACGGTGCCCGGGTACCTGTCGGCCAAACGCCCGGTGTCGCTCAAGGCTGGCAAGACCGCGCCGCTCCCGGTGTCGGTGACCCTCAAGGCCTCGGAGCCGGCGGTGGTGGCGAACGATCCGCTGCCTGAGACGCCGACCCCCGAGGTGAAGCCTCCGGACGCCCGGACTCCGGACACGAAGACCCCCGATACGAAGACGCCGGATGCGAAGACTCCCGCGGCTCCGACGCTCTGGGCGGCGGTGATCACCAGCAACGAGCCGGGTGCTGAGATCTCACTCGACGGCAAGGTGAAGGGGTCGACGCCGCTGACGGTCAAGGACCTCGCCATCGGCAAGAGCTACGAGTTCAGCGTGAAGAAGAGCGGCTACGAGCCGCTGTCCTTCACGATGTCGAACGCGGAGAAGGCCGAGCGGGTCGAGAAGGTGCTGACCCTGGTGAAGATCGTGGCCAAGGTCGATCCGCCGCCGAAGAAGGATCCGCCTCCGGTCGTGGTGAAGAACGATCCGCCGCCGAAGAAGGAACCGCCGCCGAAGAAGGATCCGCCCCCGGTGGTGGTGAAGAACGATCCACCGCCGAAGAAGGACCCCCCTCCGGCCCCCAAGGCGAAGGGCAGCGGCAAGGTCGCGTTCGCCTCGAAGCCGACGGGCGCCGAAGTGTGGGTCGACGGGAAGAACACTGGCAAGAAGACGCCTGTGCCTCAGCCCGCGGCGCTCGAGTTCTCCTTCGGTACGCACAAGGCCGTCTTCAAACTCGACGGCAAGGCCTCGGCCCCGGTGGAGTTCGAGGTCACCGAAGAGAACAGGGACAAGCCCCGCATCGTCAAGGGGGACATCTGACCGTTCGCGTCATTCGCTGAGGCTTCAAGAAGTCGAGCGGTCGTGGCATAGCTTCACCATGCACGTCTCGACTTCCACGCCCGCCGGCAGCGCCCAGCAGCCGGCGGTGGCGCAGCCCTTCAAGTACCCGCTCGAGCGCCAGTTCGTCGAACCCGACTGGACGCGCATTCCCGGCTACCGCGGGGTCTCGAAGCAGGACTGGGAGAGCGCGCTCTGGCAGCGCCGCAACACCATCAAGAACCTCAAGGAGCTGAAGGACGCCCTGGGGGAGTTGCTGCCCGACTCGCTGGCCCTCTCGATCGAGAAGGACCAGAAAGAGCGCGCCACGATGTCGATCTTGATCACCCCGCACATGGTCAACACCATGGGCATGGACGATCTCTGGGCCGACCCGGTGCGCCGCTACATGTTGCCCGCGTTCGCCGACCGCGAGGCGGTGTGGCCCAACCACCCCATGGCCTCGCGCGACTCGCTGCACGAAGCGGAGATGTGGAAGGTCGAGGGCCTCACGCACCGCTACCCCACCAAGGTGCTCGCCGAGTTGCTCTCCACGTGCCCTCAGTACTGCGGCCACTGCACGCGCATGGACCTGGTGGGCAACGACGTGCCGCAGGTCGACAAGCTCAAGTTCTCGGTGGCGCAGCCGGAGCGCTGGGCGCAGATGCTCGAGTACCTCCGCAAGACGCCCACGGTGCGTGACGTGGTGGTCTCGGGTGGCGACGTGGCCAACGTGCCCATCGCGCAGCTCGAGAGCTTCGTGACGGCGCTGCTCGACATCCCCAACATTCGCGACATCCGCCTCGCGTCGAAGGGGCTGATGGGCATCCCGCAGCACTGGCTGCAGGACAACGTGATGTCGGCCCTCGAGCGCATCGCCAAGAAGGCCTTCGAGCGCAACGTGGACATCGCGGTGCACACGCACGTCAACAACGCCAACCAGGTCACGCCGCTGCTGGGGCGGGCCGCGAAGAAGTTGCTCGAGGTGGGCTTCCGCGACGTGCGCAACCAGGGCGTGCTGCTGCGCGGGGTGAACGCGACGTCACGCGACCTGCTGGAGCTGAGCTTCATGCTCCTCGATCACGCGCGGGTGCTGCCGTACTACTTCTACATGTGCGACATGATCCCCAACTCCGAGCACTGGCGGGTGTCGGTGGGGGCGGCGCAGAAGCTCCAGCACGACATCATGGGCTACATGCCGGGCTTCGCGACGCCGCGCATCGTGTGCGACGTGCCGTACGTCGGGAAGCGCTGGGTGCACCAGGTCGCGGAGTACGATCGCGAGAAGGGCATCTCGTACTGGACGAAGAACTACCGCAACGGCATCGAGCTCGACGACCCGGAGGCCCTCAACCGGCGCTACGAGTACTATGACCCGGTATTCGATCTCCCCGAGGCGGGCCAGGCGTACTGGCGTGAGCGCGCGGCGAAGAACGCGCAGCCCAGCCATTCCGTGCACGCCTGACGGAGCGGTCTGGTGAGCTTCGAGCCCCACGACGAGCAGCCCGCGGTGGGCCCCCTCGAGGCCCAGCGCCCGACGGACCCGGCGGAGCGCAGGCGCGCGCTCTTTCCCGAGGCGACCGACGAGCAGTGGGGTGACTGGCGGTGGCAGCTGCGCCACGCGGTGCGCGACGCGAAGGGGCTCGCGGCGAAGGTGCCGCTGACCGACGACGAGCGTGCGGGCCTCGACGAGACCGCAAAGCTGTTCCGGGTCGGCGTCTCGCCGTACTACCTGTCGTTGATCGACCCCGCGCACCCGCTGTGCCCGGTGCGCATGCAGTCCATCCCGGTGAAGGCGGAGGCCCGGGTCAGGCCGGGCGAGCTGGAAGACCCGCTGGGGGAAGACCCGCACCGCCCGGTGGAAGCCATCGTGCACAAGTACCCCGATCGGGTACTGCTGCTCGCGACGGACACCTGCTCGGTCTACTGCCGCCACTGCACCCGGCGGCGCATCACCCGCGGCGGCGAAGCGGAGTTGACGCGCACCCAGCTCGACCTGGGCCTCGACTACATCCGCGCGCACCCCGAGGTGCGGGACGTCTTGATCAGCGGCGGCGACCCGCTGCTGCTCTCGGATGAGCGGCTGGAGCAGATTCTCACGCCGCTGCGCGCGATCCCCCACGTGGAGATGATCCGCATCGGGACGCGCATGCCGGTGACCTTGCCCATGCGCATCACCGAGGCGCTGGCGCGCCTGCTGCGTCGCTACGCGCCGCTCTTCGTGGTGACGCACTTCAACCACCCCAAGGAAGTCACCGCCGAGGCGAAGCGCGCCTGTGAGTTGCTGGTGGACCACGGGGTGCCGGTGGAGAACCAGTCGGTGCTGATGCGGCGGATCAACTCCGACGCGCGCATCATCAAGGAGCTCAACCACGCCTGCCTGCGCATGCGCGTGCGGCCCTACTACCTGCACCAGATGGACGTGGCCGAGGGGTGCGAGCACCTGCGCACGCCGATCGCCAAGGGCCTCGAGATCCTCGAGGACCTGCGCGGATGGACCACGGGCATGGCGGTGCCCCACCTGGCCGTGGATCTCCCCGGGGGCGGCGGCAAGGTGACGATCCAGCCGCAGTACGTGCTCGAGCACCAGGCCACGCAGACCCTGTTTCGCAACTACCGCGGCCAGACCTACGCCTACCCGGAGCCTGAGGAGCAGGACTGTGGGTGCCCCTATGACGCGGTGTGGGTGAACCGCGCGCAGGGGTGACGTTGGGCCCTGCGTCCGCCGGGAGCCGCGGGTGCCTCAGGGGCCGACGACGGAGAGCGCCGACCGCTCGAAGTCGATGACCTTGCGGGCGACCTCGCGCACCTCGTCGGCGGTGACCTGGGCGATCTCGTCGGGGTAGCGGAGGAACGCGTCGGCGCCGAGCCCGTAGCAGGCGTCGAGGGCCATCACCCCTGCGCGGGCGCCGTTGCGCTGAAGCCCGATGCCCTGCGTCCCGATGAGGTGTTCACGGGCCCGCGCGAGTTCGGCCTCGCTCACCAGGTCGTCGCGCATGCGGGCGAGCTCCACGCGAATGCCGGCCAGGGCGGCCTCGACCTTCTCGGGGCTGGTGCCCATGTAGACACTGAAGGAGCCGGGATCGATGCCTTCCATCACCATCGCCGACACGCTGTAGGCCATGGAGCGCTTGTCGCGCAGCTCGAGGAAGAGCCGGCCGCTCTGACCGGAGAGCATGGTCTGCATCACCTCGAGCGCGCGGCGCCAGGGGTCGCTCACGCGGGCGCCGGGGAAGCCGAGCACCAGGTGCGTCTGGGCCTTCTGCAGGGTGTGCTTCACCTCGCGGGGGCCGTCCCACGCGGGCTCGGTGACGACGAGCGGCGCCGACTCGGCCTTGCCGCGCGTGCCCCCGAGCAGCGTGCGCACCCGCTCGATCACCACCTCGGTGTCGACGTCGCCGACGACCGCCAGGGTCATCTGGGTCGGGTCCATGAAGCGGGCGTGGTAGCGGCGCAGCGCCGCGGGCGTGAGCTGCTCGAGGGTGGCGCGCTCGCCGAGGGTCGAGAGCCGGTAGGGGTGGGCCTGCCAGAGGGTCTTGGAGAAGAGCTCGAAGGCGACCGACGAAGGGCGATCGTCACGGCTGGCGACGTCCTGGAGCTGCAGGGTGCGTTCGCGATCGAACTCGTCGTCGGAGAACGAGGGCTGCTGCAGGACGTCGGCGAAGAGCTCGAAGGCGCGGTCGAAGTGGCGGCTCAGGAACTCGCCGCGCAGCGACATGGAGTTGCGGCCGGCGATGGCGGACAGCGAGCCGGCGAGCGAGTCGACGAGGTGGCTGAGTTGTTCGGCGCCGAGGTTCGCGGTGCCGCGGGTCAGCGTGCGCGAGAGCAGCGTGGTGAGCCCGTTCTCGTCGGGGGTCTCGTAGCGCACGCCGCCGTGGAAGCTGGCGCGCATGGCCATCAAGGGCACCGAGCGCTCCTCGCGCACGATGAGGGTGGCGCCGTTGTCGAGCTTCTCCACGGTCAGCCCCTGCCGGGAGCGGCGGGTATGGCCCACGAGCTTGAGCGGGCGCGGCGCCTCGAGGACGCGGGCGGGCAGCGTCTCGGGACGTTCCTTGCCGACCTTGCGCAGCACCGTGCGGACCTGGTCTTCGGACAGCTGGGCCTCGTGCGGCAGCAGGCCGGTGACGACGGCGCGGTCGAAGGTGAGGTAGCGCTCGGCCACGGCGCGCAGCTGGGGCGCGGTGACCTGGCTGATGGCCTCGTAGTACGCGGCCTCGCGCTCCAGGCCTCCGGCCATCGACTCGTAGTACCCGAGCTTGCGCGCCAGGCCCTGCACGGTCTCACGCTGGTAGACGGCCTCGGCCTCGAGCAGTGACTTGACGGTCTCCACCTCGTCGGGCTCGACCTCGATGCGGGTGAGGCTGGCGATGACGCGGGCGGTCTCCTCGAAGGCCTCGCCGAGCGTGGCCGGGGTGGTGACGAGAGAGGCGGCAAAGAGGCCGCGTTCGCGGGGGGTCCACGCCCAGGCGTTGACGTCGCGGCACAGGGAGCGCTTGCGGCGCACCTCGAGGGCGAGGCGGGAGGCGTCGCCCTGGCCGAGCACCATGGCGAGCACGTCGAGGGCGGCAGTGTCGACGTCGGCCACGCCGGGGACCTGGAAGGCGAGGTGGAGGTGGGCGTCCTTGACGTCGTCGCGGGTGAAGGCCACGCGCACGTCGCGGAAGTCGGGCTCGACGGGGCGGATGAAGGGGGCGTGGGGGGCACGGGCCCAGTCACCTCCGAAGAGGCGCTCGACCTGGGCGCGCAGCTCGGCCTCGTCGAAGTCGCCGACGGCCGAGAGCACGATGTTCGAGGGCTGGTAGTGCTTGGCGTAGAACGAGAGCACGCGCTCCCGGGTGTGGGCGCGGACGTCGGCCTCGAAGCCGATGACCGGGCGGCCGTAGGGGTGGGTGCGGTACGCCTCGGCGAAGAGGGCCTTGGAGGCGCGGCGCGAGGGCATGTCGAGGCTGCGCTTGATCTCCTCGCAGACCACCTCGATCTCCCGGGTGAGTTCACCCGCGTCGAAGCTCGAGTGGCGCACCGCGTCGGAGAGCACGTCGAGGCCCTGCCAGGCGTGCCGGCTGGCCATGACCACGTGGTAGACGGTCTGATCGAAGCTGGTCCAGGCGTTGATCTCGCCGCCGTGGGCCTCGATGGAGCGGGCGATTTCGCCCAGCCCGCGGCGGGCGGTGCCCTTGAAGAGCATGTGCTCGTGGAGGTGGGCGAGGCCGACCTCGTCGGGGAGTTCGTCGGCGCTGCCGGCCTTCACCCACACCTGGAAGGCAACGACGGGCGCCTGGCGCTGGGGTTCGAAGACGACGGTCAGACCGTTGGACAGCCTGTAGCGGGTGGTCATGTGCGGCCACGCTCTCAACTTCGCGTGCAAGGGGGAAGGGGTTAGGCTCTGCTTCTTCCTGAGCCCGTCACCCATGCCTCCCAACGACAGCGATCCCTTCGCCAGCCTTCGCAACGAGCTGGAGGACGACGAGCCACTCTTTCCCGCGCAGGCGGTCAAACCAGCCACGGCTTCGGCCGCAGCCCCGGCTCCCGTCCCCGTCCCTGTTTCGGCGCAGGTGCCGAGCCGGGCCACGCCGGCCGCCGGGAAGCCCTCGGCCGCGCCGCCGCCCCTGCCTCCGAAGATGAAGACGGGGGCCGTGCCGCAGGCGGTGCCCATGCGCACGGCGGTGGTGCCCCCCAACGCCTCTCCGTCGATCGCCGCGCTCCAGGGGCTGCAGGCGGCGCCGGTGTTCGCGATCCCCAACATTCCCCCCACGGTGCAGCGGCCGCCGCCGGGCGACCCGTTCCAGGAGCCGGCGGAGCCGCGCATTCCCGTCGGGGTGGATGCCGAGGAGAAGCTCAAGGTCTTCCGCGGGATCATGAAGGGGAAGGACGAGGCGCTCGCGCGGGGCCGGGCGATCTTCCAGGCCGTCGATCTCGAGGCGCAGCAGCTGCGGGCGCTCTCGACGCAGATGAAGGGTCAGCTCGAGCTGGCGATGGTCGAGGTGCAGCGGTCGGCCGAGTTGCCGCAGCAAGTCCAGTTGCTCAAGGACATGCTGGAGAAGGACACGGTCCGCGCGGAGCTGGCCGAGAAGAAGATGGAAGACCTCGTGGTGCGCTTCGCGGAAGCGGACAACGAGCGCAGAGATCTCACGAACGCCCTGGCGGAGGTCGAGCAGCAGTTCAGCGGCGCCAGCGCCCGGCTCGAGGAAGAGCGCCGCTCGCGGCAGCAGCTGGCCGAGGAGCTGATCGGCGTCAAGGAAGCGCTGGGCAACGCGCAGGACCGGGTGTCCGAGCTCGCCGGGCGGCTGACGCAGGCCAAGGAGCAGTACGAGGCGCTCCAGGGGCAGGCCTCGAAGTTCGCCGAGGAGGCGCAGCAGCAGGGCCTGGAGGTCGATCGACTGCGGGGCGAGGCCGACGGCACGGTGCTCGAGCTGCAGGCGGAGAAGCAGCGGGCCGAGACGGCCGAAGAGAAGCTCAAGGCCCTCGAGAGCGAGCACGAGTGGTCGAAGTCGTCGGCGGACCAGGCGCAGAGCCGGGTCAACGAGCTCGAGCAGAACGTGGGCGAGCTCCGCGGCGAGAAGGAAGCCGTCGAGGGTGAGCTGGCGACGCAGCAGCAGGCGGTGGCCGACCTCGAAGGGCAGCTGGGCGCCGTGCGCGGCGAGAAGGAGGCGCTCGAGGCCGAGCTGGTGAACCGCCAGGCGGCGCTCGAGGCCGAGCTGGCGAACCGCCAGGCGGCGCTCGACGAGGTGCAGGCGAAGCTCGAGGGGGTCGAGGGCGAGCTCGATCGCGCGACCCGGGACGGGCAGTCGCGGGTGACGGCGCTCGAGTCGCAGCTGCGCGAGACGCAGGGCCTGGCGCGCGGGCAGTTGACCCAGTTGCAGGGGGAACTGCAGCAGGCGCGGGCGCAGGCGACGCAGCTCACGGGGCAGCTCGAAGAGGCGCAGTCGACGGTCGAGCTCCGCACCCGCGAGCTCGAGACGCGGCACACCGATCTCCAGCAGTTCCAGCAGCAGCTCGAGGCGCAGCAGGGCCAGCTCACCGAGCTCGAGGCGGCGTACACCCGGGCCGAGGCTTCGGCGGCGCAGGCGCGGTCGGATTTGGAAGACGCGCAGGCCCAGTCGCAGCGTGACGTGTCGCGGGCGCAGGCCGAAGCGAGCCAGCTGCAGTCGCGGCTCGAGCTGGCCGAGAGCAATGCGTCGCAGGCGCAGGCCGAGGTGGCCGAGCTGCAGGGCACGCTCGAGGCGGTCTCGTCGCAGAGCAGCACCACCTCGGAAGAGGTCGAGCAGCTCCGCGCGGCGATGGCCACGGTGCAGGAGTCGGCGGCGGCGTCGGACACGCACGGCGCGCAGTTGCAGACGCAGCT
Source organism: uncultured Archangium sp. (assembly GCA_903905455.1). Taxonomy (GTDB): domain Bacteria; phylum Myxococcota; class Myxococcia; order Myxococcales; family Myxococcaceae; genus Archangium_A. The sequence goes on along the minus strand of CAIVGN010000114.1, from coordinate 20,391 downwards.
CCAGCAGGCGCAGCAGCGCGGCGCGCAGCTCGAGGCGAAGGTGAAGGCGCTCGAGGCGCAGGCGAAGGCCGCGTCGGGTGGCGCGCAGTCGGCGGTCAAGGAGCTCGAGGAGATGCGCCACGCCGCCGAGATGCGCGCGACGCAGGCCGAGTCGAGGCTCAAGGACGTGACGGACCGGGCCAAGGCGGCGGAGACCAAGGCGGCGCAGCAGGAGGCGCGGGCAGCCCAGGCGGAGGCGCGGTCCAAGGAGTTCCAGAGCAAGGCGTCGGCCGGCGCCGGCGGAGACGTCAGGGCGCGCGCGGCCGAGGCCAAGGTGGCGGAGCTCGAGCAGCGCCTGAGGGGCATGGAGTCGATCGAGCAGGAGGTGCGCGAGATGCAGGGGCAGGAGATCCAGCTCAAGCTGCGCATCCAGGAGCTCGAGGATCGCGAGGAGCCCACCGCGACGACGATGATGCCCCCCGGCGGCGGCGGCGCGGCGAACGAAGAGCTGGAGAAGCTCAAGCTCGAGAACGCGAACATGAAGAAGAAGCTGATGGCGGCCGAGACGCACATCGAGGCGGCGGCGTCGCTCCGGGCGAAGGTCGCGAAGCTCGAGGCGCAGCTCAAGGCCGCGCCGAAGAAGTAGCCCGTGGCCCCGCGCGCACCGCTCGACCCCCTCACCGGCCTCGAGGCCGCGCGCTTCGGCGTGTACGTCCACTTTCCGTACTGCCTGTCCAAGTGCCCCTACTGCGACTTCGCGTCGACCGCGGCGCGCACCATTCCCGACGAGCGGTACACGGCGGCGATCCTCGCGGAGCTGGAGGGCCGGCTCGAGGCCCAGCAGCTGACCGGCCGCGAGGTGACGTCGATCTTCATCGGCGGCGGCACGCCTTCGCTGTGGGCGCCTGCGTCGGTGGCGAAGGTGCTCGAGGCGCTGCGCTCGAAGCTGCGCGTGGCGGAGGGCTGCGAGGTGACGCTCGAGGCGAACCCCGGGGCGTCGGATGCCGGGCGCTTCGCTGACTACCGGGCGGCGGGCGTCAACCGGCTCTCGATGGGGGTGCAGAGCTTCGAGGCGTCGACGTTGGCGACGTTGGGGCGTGCGCACGACGGGGCGACGGCCGCGCGGGCCTTCGAGGCGGCGCGCCGGGCGGGCTTCGACAATGTGTCGATGGACTTCATCTATGGCGTGCACGGCCAGACGCTGGCGCAGGTCGAGTCGGACGCGCGCCGCGCGGTGGCCCTGGGCTCGGAGCACCTCTCGGCCTACGCGCTGACCCTCGACAAGGCGTCGCTGGCGGAAGAGGTGCCGCTGGCCAGGCAGCTCGCGCGCGGGGAGGTGTCCTTGCCCCCCGACGACACGGTGGTGCGCATGCAGCGCGTGGTGCGCGACGTGTTCGCGGCGGCCGGCCTGCAGCGCTACGAGATCTCGAACTACGCGAAGCCGGGCTTTCACTCGCGGCACAACGCGCTCTATTGGACCGGCGGCGAATACCTCGCCCTGGGTACGGGGGCGACGGGGCACCTGCGGGCGACGGCGCCGTTTCGGTACTCGAACCAGCGCAGCGCGGAGAAGTACCTGCTCGAGGTGGAAGCGGGGCGGTGGCCCGAGGCGAGCCGCGAGGAGCTGTCGGGGCTCGAGCTGTTCGAGGAGCGGGTGGCGATGGGCCTGCGGCTGGCCAGCGGGGTGGACCTCGCGGCGGTGTGCGCCCTGTTCGGGCAGGACTTCGCGTCGCGGGCGCTGACGGTACGGCACCTCCTGTCGGCGGGCATGGCCGAGCAGCGCGAGGGGCGACTGGCGTTGACCGACGCGGGCTTCGACGTGCACTCGGCGATCGCCGCGCGGCTGATGTAGGGAGGGGCCCGTGGGCATGAGCAACTGGTTGATGTGGATGATCCTCGCCCGGTTGACGGGCAGCCCCATCGGCTCGGCCGTGGCCCTGCTGGTGTTCTGGTTCGTGGTCGACCGCTTCACGCTGGGCGTGTTGCCCGACCCGTTGCGGGTGATCATGCGCTGGCGTCGGCAGGAGCAGCTGGAGCAGGGGCTTCTGCACAACCCCCACGACGGGCGTGCGCGGCTGGAGTTGGCTCAGCTCTACGTGGCGCGGGGGCGGGGCAAGGCCGCGGTCGACGTGTTGCGGCCGACGTTCGACAACGGGGCTGACGATCTCCAGAGCGTGTGCGCGATGGCCGAGGCGTGCCTGCAGGCGGGCTTCGTGGAGCAGGGCGAGAAGTTGCTGGCGCACGCCGAGGATCGCGACGCGGGGTTCCGGGTGGGGGAGATCTTCCTGCTGCGGGGCAAGTACCGGCTGGCGCGGGGTGACTCCGCGGGGGCGAAGACGGCGCTCGAGGGCTTCATCAAGCTGAGGTCGGGCACGGTGCAGGGGCGGGTGTTGCTGGCGCGGGCGAACGAGGGACTGAAGGACGACGCCACGGCCGCGCTGCTCAAGGACGAAGCGTGGGCCGAGTTCGTCGCCGCGCCGAGGTTTCAACGCCGGGTGGAGCGCTTCTGGGCGTGGCGGGCAAGGCCCTCGCGGCCGGCGAGCTACCTGCTGATCATCGTCCTGGTCTTCGGCTTCTTCGTGGCGGTGGTCGCGCCGCAGGTGCGCTCGTGGTCGAAGACGCAGCGCTCGGGCGACGTCTATACCGACCCCGGGCTCGACGAACCCGAGGAGTGAGCGAGCTTCTCGACCAGCGCCTCGAGCACCTTCTGTTCGGAGGCTGAGAGCGCGTCGAACAGCGGCCCGATTTCCCCGAACACGAGGCCGCGGGCGCGCTCGTACCAGCGGCGCCCCGGGGCGGTCAGCGACAGGCTCAGGCGGCGTCGGTCGTCCGGGTCGCGCACCCGCTTCACCAGGCCGAGGCGCTCGAGCTCGTCGAGGGCGCGGGAGGTGCCGGCGGGGTCCATGCCCACGCGCTCGGCCAGGGCGACCTGCGAGTGGATCCCCTCGGAGGCGATGGCCGAGACGAGCTGCCAGTGCACGAGCGGGGCGTGCTCCCGTTCCATCACCGCGGCCGCGCGGGCCACCATGGCCCGGCGCAGGCGTCCCACGCCGCGGGCCAGCCGCTCGGTGCGTTGCAGGTGGGGGGGGCGGGTCGCCACGCGCCGAATGTGCCCCAGGCGCAATGCATGCGGCAAGCAATCATTGCCAGAAACAATGATTGTCCGTCGTCGGTCCCGTGATTAGGTGCAGGCGATGCGCTCTCTCCTGACGATCTCCCTGGCGCTGCTGGTGCTCTCGTGCGGCGACAAGCAGGCCGCGGCGAAGGTGCGGCCGGCCCCGCTGGTGGTGGCCCAGCCGGTGTCGGTGGTGGACGTTCCGGTGCTGGTGCGCGCGCCGGTGGACGTGCGGCCCATCGTGCAGGCGGACGTGGGCTCGAAGAGCGTGGGCTACCTCGACGCGGTGCTCGTCGACCGGGGTGACGTGGTGAAGAAGGGGCAGTTGCTGGCGCTGGTGCGCCCCGCGGAGCTCTCGGACCAGCTGTCCGCGGCGAAGAGCGCGGTGGCCCAGGCCCAGGCCTCGGCGGCCCTGGCGAAGGCGAACCTCGAGCGGGCGCAGGCCCTGGCGCCGCGGGGGCTGGTCTCGCAGCAGGAGCTGCAGAGCATGACCAACGCGGCGGCGGCGAGTGACGCGCAGCTCTCGGCGGCCCAGGCCCAGCTCGGGGTGTACGCCACGCGGCTGGGGGAGACGCGGCTCGAGGCGCCCTTCGAGGGCGTGGTGGTCAGTCGCCGGCTCGACCCGGGCGCGCTGGTGGGCGCCGGCTCGGGGGTGGTGCTCTCGGTGGCCCGGGTGGACACGGTGCGCGTGTTCGTCTCGGTCAACGAGCGGCAGGCCCCGTTGGTGAAGCTGGGGCAGCCGGCGCGGGTGCACTTCGACGCCTTTCCGGGACGCGACTTCGAGGGCAAGGTCGAGCGGCTGGCGCCGACGTTCGACCCGCTGACGCGCACGCTGGACGCGGAGGTGCACCTTCCGAACCCCGAGCGGCTGCTCAAGCCGGGGATGTACGGCCGGGCGGACCTCGAGTTGGCGCGGCACGTGGCGGCGTTGGTGGTGCCGGTCGAGGCGGTGCAGCTCTCGAGCGGGAAGGCCTTCATCTACGTGATGGAGGGGGACACGGCGCGGCGCAAGCCGGTGACGCTGGGGGAGGATCTCGGCGAGCGGGTGGAGGTGGCCCAGGGGTTGAGCGCGGAGTCGGTGGTCATCGTGCGCGGCATTGACGCGCTGTCCGACGGCGCGAAGGTGCGTACGCCGGCCGTCGCCGACGCGGGTCGCTGAAAGGAGAGGTCTGTCATGTGGCTCACGCGCCTGGCGTTGCGGAACCCGGTCCTCATCCTCATGTTGTCCTTGATGTCGGTGGTGCTGGGCTACGTCTCGCTCCAGCGGCTGTCGGTGGATCTCTTCCCGGAGATCAACATCCCCAACGTGCGCATCGCGACCTTCTACACGGGGGCGGGCCCGGAGGACGTGGAGAAGGCCATCACCCAGCCCATCGAGCGCGCGGTGAGCGCGGCGCCGGGCGTGGACCGGGTGGAGTCGACGAGCAAGCAGGGGGCGTCGCTGGTCACGGTGTGGTTCCAGTACGGCACCAACCTCGACACCGCGCAGTTCGAAGTGCAGCAGCGGGTGGGGCAGATCCTCAACACGTTGCCGGCGGGCGTGGGGCAGCCGCTGACGCTCAAGTTCGACATCACCAACATCCCCGTGGTGCAGATCGCGCTGACCTCGGACACGCTCGACGAGAAGCAGCTCTACGATCTCGCCTTCAACGTGGTCGAGCCGCAGCTCGAGCGCGTGCCGGGCGTGGCGAGCGCGACGCCGGGTGGTGGCCAGCAGCGCGAGCTGCAGGTGCTGGCTGACGTGGACGCGCTGCGGGCCCGCAGCCTCTCGATGCTCGATCTCGTGTCGTCGGTGCGGGCCTCGAACCTGATGTTGCCCTCGGGCAGCCTGCGCACCGAGGGGCGCGACTACAACGTGTTCACCAACACCCAGGTGGAGACGCTCGACGAGCTGCGCCGGGTGGTGGTGGGGCCGGTGACCGCCGAGGGCCGGGTGGTGCGCGTGGGTGACGTGGCGGAGGTGAAGGACGGGGTGGCGGACCAGAGCGAGATCGTGCGCGTCAACGGCCAGCGCGGCGTCTACCTGCGGGTGATCAAGCAGCCTGGGGCGAACACCATCGCGGTGGTGGACGCCATCAACGCCATGTTGCCCCGGGTCCGCGGGGTGCCACCCGACGCGAAGCTCGCGGTGAGCTTCGACCAGTCGAAGTACATCCGCGGGGCGATGTCGTCGCTGCAGCACGAGGCGCTGCAGGGTGGGCTCTTCGCCATCTTGATCATCCTGGTGTTCCTGGTGTCGTTCCGCGCCACGGGCATCGTCGCGGTGGCCATCCCCCTCTCGGTGATCTCCACCTTCGTGTTGCTCTACTTCTCGGGGCAGTCGCTCAACGTGTTCACCCTGGGCGGGCTGGCGCTGGGGGTGGGCCGGCTGGTCGATGACTCGATCGTCGAGCTGGAGAACATTCACCGGCACCTGGGCATGGGGCAGACGCGACGAGAGGCGGTGATCGCCGCGGCCCAGGAGGTGGCGATGCCGATTCTCGTCAGCACCATCACCACCATCGTCGTGTTCTTCCCGGTGCTCTTCCTGCAAGGCGTGGCGCGCAACCTCTTCGTACCCCTCGCGCTGACCATCAGCTTCGCGTTGATCATGAGCTTCTTCGTCTCGCGCACGGTGACGCCGCTGCTGTGCCTGATGTGGCTCAAGCCGCACGACGCCGCGAAGGACCAGGGACTCGCCGGGAGCATCACCCGCGCGCTCGACCGGCTCGACGCGGCTTATGCCCGGGCGCTGGAGGTGGTGCTGCGGCACCGGCTGCTCACCGTGCTGGCCACGTTGACCTTCTTCGTCGCGGCGACCTCGCTCTTCACCCGCATCGGCACCGAATTCTTCCCCGAGACCGACGAGGCGCAGATCTCGGTGAGCTTCCGCACGCCCATCGGCACGCGGGCCACGAAGACCGAGTTGAGCTCGGTGGTGGTGGAGAACGCCATCCGCAAGGCGCTGGGCATGAAGGGGGACGCCGAGGCGGGCATGGTGACCACGATGATCTCCAGCAACGGGCTGCCCACCGGGCGCGGCGGGCTCTTCGGCGGCAACAGCGGGCCCCACGCGGGCAACGTGAACGTGAACCTCGTGCCGCGGCTGCAACGCGAGTTGTCCGACGTGAAGGCGAGCGAGAAGGTGCGCGCCACGCTGGGCGACTCGTTGCCGGGTACGCAGGTGTTCTTTTCGACCGGCGGCATCGTCAAGCGCATCCTGAACTTCGGCTCGTCGGCACCGATCGACGTGGAGATCCTCGGCTACGAGGTGGAAGACGGCCAGCGCTACGCCAAGGAGTTGCTGGGCAAGCTCAAGCGGCTCTCGGCCGCCGACGGGAGCCCCCTGCTCTCGGACCTGCAGGTCAGCCGCGAGGAGAACTACCCGCAGCTCGACGTGCAGGTCGATCGCGAGAAGGCCGGCGTGCTGGGCGTCTCGGAGCAGGCCATCGCGCAGACGGTGCTCGCCACGCTGGTGGGCAACAGCCAGTTCGCGCCGACCCCGTGGACGGACCCGCGCAGCGGCAACGAGTACGCGATCAACGTGCGTGCGCGAGACGAGTCGCGCAACAGCGTGCAGGACCTCGCGCAGGCCCAGGTGCGCAGCGCGCAGGGCCGGGTGATGTCGCTGGAGACGGTGGCCTCGGTGAAGCGCTCGTCGGGCCCGGTGACCATCAGCCGCAAGTACCTCCAGCGCATCGTGGACGTGACGGGCAACGTGGCCCCGGGGAAGGATCTCGGCGGCGTGGCCGCGGCGGTGCGACAGGTGCTCGACGAGTCACCTCCGCCCGACGGCTTCACGGTGAGGCTCGGGGGCCAGGCGGCGGCGCAGCAGGAGGCCTTCCAGGGCCTGGGCTTCTCGATGCTGCTGGCCGTGGCCCTGGTCTACATGGTGCTCGCCTCGCAGTTCCGCTCGCTGGTGGACCCGCTGGTGATCATGTTCAGCGTGCCGCTGGGCGTGGCCGGGGTGGCGCTGATGCTGTGGGCGACGAACACCTCGCTCTCGGTGAACAGCTTCATGGGCATCATCATGATGATCGGCATCGTGGTGTCCAACGGCGTGCTGCTGGTGGACTTCGCCAACGTGCTGCGGCGCCGCGGCAAGCCCCTGCACGAGGCGATGGTCGAGGCCGGGCGCACGCGGCTGCGGCCCATCTTGATGACCACCATCGCCACGCTGGTGGGGTTGGTGCCCATGGCACTGGGGTGGGGTGAAGGCAGCGAGACCAACCTCCCGTTGGCGCGCGCGGTGATCGGCGGCCTCGGGGTCTCGACGGGCCTGACGCTCTTCTTCGTGCCGGTGCTCTACACGTGGTTCGACCGCTTCGCGCGGCGCACGCCCGACGACGCCGACGACGAACCGGCGCGGCCGGCCCCGGAGGTCCACCATGGTTGAGGCGCTCGTGTTGTCGCTCGCGCTCGGTGCGGCCGAGCCGGTCACCTTTCAGGACGCAGTCCAGCACGCGCTGAGCCTGCACCCGGCGATGCGCGTCGCCGAGCAGGACGCCGCGCGTGCCCTCGCGCAGCTCGATCAGGCCCGGGCACCCTCGTTGCCCAGCCTGAGCGCCAACGGCACGTTCACCCGCCTCGACGACGATCGCCGGCTCGCGGATCGCCTGGTGCTCGGCAAGGAGCAGCTCTCGGCGAACGTCCAGCTGGCGGTGCCGCTGGTGAACACGCCGCGCTGGGCGCAGTGGTACCGGGCAGCGAAAGCAGCCGACGCGGCGCGCGCCACGGCCGACGACGTGAAGCGCCAGGTCGCGGTCAACGCCGCGCGGGCCTGGCTGTCGGTGCTGGCGCAGCGACGGGTGGTGCTCGCCGCGACGAGCGCGCGCGACGCCGCGAAGGCCCACCTCGACTTCGCCAGCCAGCGCTTCGCGGGCGGCGTCGGCACGCGCCTCGACGAGCTGCGCGCGGCCCAGGAGTTCGCGGTCAGCTCGACGCAGCTGGAGACCGCGCTCTCGTCGCTGGTGCGCGCGCAGGAGACGCTGGGCGTGGTGACCGGCAGCGAGGTGCCGCTCGACGTGGTGAGCGAGGAGCCCGACTTCACGGGGGCGGACACGCTTCCTCAGTCGCTCGAGCAGGTGGAGCGCGCGCGGCTCGACGTGAAGGCGGCGCGCACCCGCAAGGAGACCTCCGAGGCCGCCACGCGCACGGACTGGCTGGACTACCTCCCGTTGCTCAACGCGGTGTTCCAGCCCTTCTACCAAAACCCGCCGTCGCTCACGCAGCCGCTCACCGGCTGGCAGCTCAACGTGGTGCTGCAGTTGCCGCTCTACGAGGGTGGGCTGCGCTACGGGCAGGCCAAGGAGCGACGCGCCAACGCCCGCACCGCCGACGCGCAGCTGGAAGGGGCGCTGCGGCAGGCGCGCAGCGAGGTGCGGACGGCCTTCGAGCAGGTGACCCACGCCGATCTCGCGCTGGGCTCGGCCCGCGACGCGGCGCGGCTGGCCACCGAGTCGATGGAGCTGGCGAACGTGGCCTACCGCGCGGGCGCCACCACCAACCTGGAGGTCATCGACGCCGAGCGGCGCGCGCGGGACGCCGAGGTGCAGGCGGTGCTGGCGGAAGACGCGGCCCGGCAGGCGCGGCTCGATCTCCTCGTGGCGAGCGGGCGTTTCCCGGCGCCATAGGTCATGGTGGCCGGAAGATGTTCCCCGAGCTCGACGCCTTCATTCGTACGCTGGGCCCCTGGGGCTACCCGCTGTTCGGGCTCGCGGCGCTCATCGAGTACATCTTCCCCCCGTTCCCCGGTGACACGGTGTCGCTCATGGGCGGCGCGTGGGCGGGTCGGGGTGAGCGCTCGCTGGTGGTGCTGCACCTGTGCCTGACGCTGGGCAGCGCGGTGGGCATCGCCGCGACGTGGCGGGTGGGGCGGGCGTTGGCAGGGCCGGTGCGGTCGGCCCCCGAGACGGCGCGCCTGCTGGGCATGCCGGTGCTCCAGATTCGCAAGGCCCAGGCGGCGATGCGTCGCCGGGGGACCTTGTTGCTGCTGGCCAACCGGTTCCTGCCGAGCTTTCGCAGCGTGCTCTTCGTGGCCGCGGGGGCCTCTGACGTGCCGCTCTCCCGGGCGCTGCTGCTGGGGGGCATCTCGGCGGCGCTGTTCAACGCGCTGCTCATCGGCGTCGGGGTGGCCATCGGGGACAACGCCGAGGCCATCGCCCAGTTCTTCCGCACCTTCCGGGTCGCGTCGTTCTCGGTGCTGGGCGTGGTGGTGATCGGGTTCCTCGGGCGTTTCCTCTGGCAGCGGGCTCGGGCAAGGTCGGTGTCATGACGCGGCGCCTCGCCTTCCTCGTGGTCATCGCCGGGCTGGCCAGTTGTCAGTGCCAGCGCGGCCCGGTGGACCCGGTGCAGCTGGGCCTGCGCGTCGACCCCGCGGAGCTCGACTTCGGGCGCGTGCTCGAGGGCTCGGTGGCGAAGGCGAACCTGACGCTCACCGCGCAGACGCGGGCCCCCGTTTCGCTGGCGTTGTCGACCGAGGCCCCGTTCGGTGCGCCCGCGACGGCCGAGGTGCCCGGCGGCGGAGACACCACGGTGGTGGTCACCTTTCGCGCGGGCAGTGAAGCCGTCGAAGGCGTGCTCTCGCTGACGGTGGGCGATCTGACGGCGCAGGTGAAGCTCAAGGGCGTCGGGGTGCGGCCCCCGGAGTGCCGGCCGTCGGCGGAGTGCGTGGTGTCGGCGTACTCGCTGGAGGCCGACCGTTGCCTCGAGACGCAGGCCGCGGACGACGCGCCGTGCGACCCCAGCAGCGTGTGCCTCGAGCAGGGGCGTTGTCGGGCGGGCCAGTGCCTGGGCATCGCCCGGCGCTGTGACGACAACGACGCTTGTACCGACGACGCCTGCGCGATGGACCTGGGCTGCATTCACACCCCCCACGCCTGCCCTTCGCCGAACGTGGCCTGCCAGGTGGCGACGTGTGACGCGCGCGCCGGCTGTGGCGTGGGCCCGGCCCTCGACTCGAGCTCCTGCGGTCCGGGGGACTGCACCGAGGTGAACTTCTGCTTCCAGGGGACGTGCCGCCAGCTCCCGACGCCCGAGGGGCAGCCCTGCTCGCCCGCGGTGGCGTGTCTGCCCGAGGGGCACTGCCACGAGCAGAAGTGCACGCGGCCCAGCGAGGCCGACTGGAGCCCCACCTGGTCGGCGCGCTTGCCGGGGACCCCGACGGGGGGCCTGGCCTCGGCTGGGCCGACGCTCTACTTCTCCCTGTGCCTCGACTCCTCGCCTGACGCGGGGGAGGTCGATGCAGGGGACCCCGACGCCGGCAGTCCCGACGCGGGCCCCAACGACGCGGGGCTTTCGCTGGTGTGCGGCCTGGCGTCGTACACGGGCACGGGCTTCGAGCGCTTCGTGCGCGCATATGAAGACGCGTCGCCACGGCGGGTGCTGGCGGTGAGCGGTGACCGCGTGGTGCTGCAGCGCGACGGCGGCGTGGAGCTGCGCGCGACCTCCTCCGGCGAGCTGCGCGGGGGCTTCGAGTTCGACGGGCCTCGCACGTCGTTGGCGCTCTCTCGAGACACCCTCTACTTCGTGCACGACGGGGGTTTGCAAGCCTTCACCGATGGCGGGCTCCGCTGGCTCGCGGCGGCCGAGGGCGAGCTCGCGCGGGGTGACGCGCTCTACGCCTGGAGCGCCGACGCCGGGGTGTTGACGCGGTTCGAGTTGCTCGACGACGGTGGCCTCACGCAGCTTTCGGTCACGGTACCCGGGTTGCCGGCGCCGATCGCCGTGGCCGGATCGTCGGTGGTGATCGGCTCCGTGGGGCGCGTGGCGATCGGCGGGGGCCTGGTTCCCTTCGACTGGTCGGGCGCCGGGGCGACGCGCTTCTACGAAGACCAGACGCTCGTTTCGCCGCTGGTCACCGACGTCTTCTTCGAGCGCTGCGTCGGCGGCTGTGCGCAGGTGGTGCGCGCGTATGCGACGCAGACGGGCCTCCTGGTGTGGGAAGCCCCGATGATCCTCGCGTCGACTCCGGGAACGATCGTCTCGAGCACGCTCATCGAGCCGGTGTCGGGAGGGGTCGCTTCGTTGGTGCGCCTGGACACCCTCGCCGGGCCGCGCGCCGAACTACGGATGATGATCGACGGTGGGGTGGTCGGGCTGTGCCGGCTGCCCGAAGGGTCCGGGGCCATCGAGCAGGCGGTCTTCTCTTCCACCGCGATGGTGGTCACCTCGCGGCGCGCCGACGGTGGGCTGGTGCTCGAGAGCTACGAGCTGGGCGCGCTGTCTCCTTCCCGAGCTGGCTGGCCGACCGTGAACGGGGTGGGCGGTACGAGGTCCGATCGCCCATGAGCCGCAAGCTCGTCTTCCTGCTCCTCGCCGCGGCCTCGCTGACCCCGTGGGTGACCGCGCCGCTGGCCCTCGTGGCCGGCGTGGTGTTCGCGCTCACCTGGGGCAACCCCTTCGTGGCGCAGAGCAAGACGGCGCAGACGTACCTGTTACAGGCCTCGGTGGTGGGCCTGGGCGCGGCGATGAACCTGGGCGTGGTGTTGCGGGTCGGGGCGTCGGGCCTGGTGCAGACCGCGCTGGGGCTGACGCTGACCCTGGGGCTCACCTTCGTGCTCTCGAAGGTGCTGCGCACCGAGGCCACCACCTCGCTGCTCATCGGCGTGGGCACGGCGATCTGCGGAGGGAGCGCGATCGCCGCGGTCGCCCCGGCCATCGGCGCGAAGCCGTACCAGACGAGCGTGGCCCTCGCGGTGGTCTTCCTGCTCAACGCGGCCGCGCTGCTGATTTTCCCGCCCATCGGCCATGCGGTGCACCTCGACGCGCCGTCGTTCGGGTTGTGGAGCGCGCTCGCCATTCACGACACCAGCTCGGTGGTCGGGGCGTCGGCCCAGTTCGGGGAGGCGGCCCTGGCCGTCGGGACCACGGTGAAGCTCGCGCGCGCGCTGTGGATCATTCCCCTGACGCTGGTGCTCTCGCGGCTGTGGAAGCGCCCCGAGGACGCCGTGGGCGCGGGCAAGCCCAAGCGGCCGTGGTTCATCCTGGGCTTCGTGGCCGTGGCCGCGGTGGTGACCTGGGTACCGGGGCTCGAGGCTCCGGGGAAGTGGCTGGCGACGCTGGCGAGGCAGGTGCTGGTGTTGACGCTCTTCCTCGTGGGCGCGGGCGTGTCGCGGGAGGCGCTGCGGCAGGTCGGCGTGCGGCCCATCGTGCTCGGGGTGACGCTGTGGCTGGTGGTGGCGACGGCGACGCTCGCGGCGATCCACGCGGGCTGGCTCGTGGCGCCGGTGCTCCAGCCGTAGCGGGTCGCGGTCTCGTGTTCGTCATGCGCGGCCCCGGTGACGGCACTACCCTAGGCCCCACATGACCGTCCCCCGGCCCCCCATTCACCCTGCCATCGCGGCAGCGCAGGAATCTTTCAACGCAGACCTGGTCGACGAGGTGGCGAAGGCCGTCGCCTCGGAGCAGGTCGTCGTGGTCGGCGTCTCGGGGCTGCAGCCCGGAACCCGGGCGCGCCGGCTGCTCGACGAACAGAAGATCGCCTACCGGTACCTGCAGTACGGAAGCTACTTCTCGGGTTGGCGGCGCCGCCTGGCGTTGAAGATCTGGGTGGGATGGCCGACCTTCCCGCTGGTGTTCGTCAAGGGCACCTTCGTGGGCGGCGCGAGCGACCTGCAGAAGCTCATCGAGAGCGGCGAGCTGAAGACCCTGCTCGCGGCGTGACGGACCCGCGGCGCGGCTTCAGAACACGAAGCCGTAGCCGCCGAGCACCGACACGGTGGTGGCGTTGGCTTCGCCGGTGATGCGCTGCCTGACGGTGAGCTCGTTCATCGTGACCTCGAGCACGAAGCGCCCGGGCCCCACGCGCAGGCCGCAGCCCAGGGTGAAGAAGCCGCCCATGCGCGTGTCGGCCTCCTCGTAGGCCGAGCCCCCCGAGAGCCCCGGCAGCGACTGCACCGCGCGCAGCAGGTGCATGCGCAGGCCCGCCGAGATCCACGGCGTGAGCCTCGACGGAGGGGGAATGAGGAAGAACGTCAGGCCCACCGTGGGCGCGAAGTCGTGCAGCGTCACCGTCGAGCGCAGTGCGCCTTCCCCCACCGTGACGGCCGGCGCCGCGTAGAGCAGCTCAGCGAAGACCTGCAGCCGCGACTCGAAGGGCAGCCCGTAGCCGAGCTTGAGCGCGGTGCTCGCGCTGGCCTGGAGCCCGTTGCCCGTGATGGGGATCGCGGCGCCCACGCGAGAGCTGATCTCGAAGGGCGCTCCAGTGCGCGGCTCGGCGAGCGCGGAGAGGGAACACAGGGCGATCAGCAGCGCGGCGCGGGGCATGGGCGTCTTCCTCACCAGGTGCGGTATTCGACGACGGTGGTGTCGAGCAGGGTGCCGGTGGGCGCCGCGAAGGCCCCGCCGACCACGTAGACCTGCGCTCCGGCGCGGGCGACGCCGGTCTCGACGCGGGCGAGGCCCATCACTTCGGAGGCCGGGGTGCTCCAGGGCGAGAGGCTGGGCGCTTGAACCATCGCCCCGCATCCGCTCGTGCCCGGGCCGCAGAGATCGGCGCGCGAAATGAGGGTCGAAGGCACGGGGGTCCCCCCGAAGACCCGCACCCGGTTGTCGATGAGCAGGTGGCCCACGCTGGTGCGGCCCAGTGGGCTGAGCGGCGCCGGTGCCCCGAGCGCGCCCCCGGGGAGCACCTCGCTCGCTTCACACACCGACGACACCCCACCTCCGGTGCCCAGCCCCGAGAGCAGGTAGAGCCACGTGGTGCCGGCGGGCAGGTTGGACGAGGTGGGCTGCGAGGCCGGGCTCGCGCCGAACATCCACCGCGCCTCGGTCAGTCTCGTCGCCGAGGTGACGAAGGCCGCCGCCGGGGTCTGCGCGCCGCCGGCCCCGAGGGAGATGGGGAGCACCTCGATCGAGTCCTGCACGGTGTTCGGCCCGCTGCGCCCTCCGGCCACGTAGAGGTACGCGGTGGTGGCGTCGAGCGGATCCAGGGCCCAGGCCACGCCCGGGCCCTCGCGCGGCACCGAGAGTCGGGTGGGCAAGACCTGCCACGCACCGAGCGCACCCGGGCGCCGGGGCGGCACGGTGAGGGAGGGGCGATTGGCGTCGACGAGGCTGGTCTGACCGGCGGGCAGCTCGGCGATGAGGGCCTCGGTGTCGGTCACCGCGTTGGGGGCCTGGCTGCGGTACACGCGGTACTTCGCGGCCGTGGGCTCGCTCTTCCACGAGAGCGTCACGGCGGTGCGTTGAGGCCCGAGGTCGGGCACGTCGACGGGCCACGGGTCGGACGGGAGGTCTTCGCCATCGGGGTTGATCGGATCGCTGGGCGCGCGCACCACGGATACGCGGTAGGTCCAGGTGCCGGCGTCGAGACCTCCCGAGTGGGGCGCCAGGCGCGCCGACTCGAGTTCGGCACGGTCCTCGGGGTCGAGCACGGACGCGCGCTCCACGGTGTCGAGCGGCGCGCTGCCGTCGTGGCCGCCCACCACGTAGAGGAAGCGCCCGATGGTGGCGCCCGCCGCGCGCGTGCGGGCCTGCTGCAGCCGCAGCGGCTGCAGGGTGAACGGGCCCGGGGCGCCGAAGGGGTCGAGCATCGCCGACTCGACGGTGTCGAGCGGGGAGAGGAACGAGTGGCCCCCGATGACGTACAGCGCCTCCTCGTGCTCGGTGGTCAAGGTGACGGGCGAGCGGTGCGGCGCCGCGAGCGCGGTGTTGCGCACGGGCCCCAGTTCCTGGGCGGGCGCGTGGACCTCGAAGGATTCCGAGGTGACGCTGGTGCCGTCGTCGTTGAGCACCGTCGCGCGGCACGCCCCGCCGTCGAGAACGAGGTCGGCGCGGAAGGTCACCAGGGTGGAAGACGCGCTCTCCACGGAGGTGGGCGGGCTGCTGGGCACGCCGGCCTGGTTGGCGCAGGCGAGCGTCACGTTGGGTTGGCGGAAGCCGTGGCCCATGAGGGTGATCCGTTGTCCGTTGCTGGCCAGCGCCGTGCGCGGGGTGACGGCGCTGATCACCGGCGCCGCGTCGGAGACCACGCGAAAGGTGGGCGAGCTCGAGGTGGAGCCATCGGTGCTCACCGCCATGAAGGTCCAGTTCCCCGCCGGGATGGTGGAGGGCAGCGTGACCCGCAGGCGGGCGTTCGTCAGCACGGTCACCGCCCCCAGGGAGAGCGCCGCCGCCGTGCTGGGTGGATTCGGCGCGAGGTACACGCGCGGGCGCTGCAGGAGCCGCGTCGACTCGAGGCTGACCGTGGTGCGCGCGCCCGCGATGGCACCCGCCGGCGTGGGCACGAGCAGCCCGGAAGACTGCCCCGTGACCAGCACCGCGCCATGCGCCCGGGCACCGCAGCCGGAGCCGGTGGACAGCAACAGGTCGTAGCTCGTCGCGTTCGAGAGCGGGGGCACGATGAGGTCAAAGGCGCCCGGCCCGACGCCCGGCGTGGCGATGAGGGCGGTCGCGCTCGTGCCCCCCACGGGCACCAGGGAGAAGCTCGGCGTTCCGGTGACCCCGGTGGTCACCACGGACACACGGGTGCGCAGGGTGGCCTCGACGATCTGCGTGTCGACGAGCTCGATGGTCGGGCCGGCCAGCACGTTGATGGTGCTGCTCGTGTTGCAGCCCGGCCCGTTGTCGACCTCGAGACGCCCCGGCCCGGGAACCGGGTGGTCGAAGGTCGCGGTGAGGGTGCTGTTCCCGTTGCTGAGCGCCAGGTGGCGCGCGGGCACGCCGTTGAGCTGGGCCCGGGTGGCCGCCGAGAAGCCGGAGCCGTTGAGCGTGAGCTGCCCGTCACCCGTGCACAGGGCGGTGGGCGTCACCGAGGTGATGGTCACCGACGGATTGAGCGTCAGGTACACGGGCAGCGAGGCGCCACAGTCGGCCGGCGTGGGGTTCCTCACCGTGACCCACGACGAGCCCTCGGCCAGCGCGCTGGTCTGCAGCTGGAAACGCAGCGTCTGGCACTCCCGCACCAGCGGCGTGAGTTCGACACAATCGCTCACCGTCGTGGCGAGGGTGACGTGGCCCACTTCCACGCTGGGCGTGGCGCCGTCGACGGACAGGAAGCCCTCGCCCTTGATGACGATCTCCTGCGTCGCCGACCCGCGGCACACGGAGTCGGGCGTGATGGCGCTGACGCTGGGCGTGGGGAGCCACGCCACCGTGCGCGGCTGGCTGGCGCACGCTCCGTCGCCGACCTGCACGCGCATCAGGCTGCTCGGCTGTCCCTGGCCGTTGAGCGCGACAGTGATCTCGGCGCAGGTGCCCGGGACGACCCCAGGAGGGGGGCTCGTGCAGGCGACGATTGACTGGGGGAACTGGGGCTGTCCGTTGATGGACACGCTCCGTCCCGGGGCGAAGTGGGCGACCTGGAGCTTCAGGTTCGAGGTGCCCTGGCGACAGGCGAAGGACTGGCTGAGCCCGAGGATCTCCGGTGGCGGCAGGAAGGTGAGCGCGGCGGGTTGTCGTGCGGTGCGGCCCTCGGTCGAGGTGACGCTCAGGCCGTAGCGCCCCGCTGGCGGTGGTTCATCGAGGGCGAACTGCTGGTTCGTGGTGCTGCCCACGGGGTGCGCGATCAACTCGATGGGCTCGGTGACGTTGCCAGCCTCGTCGCGTTCGCGCTGCAGGGTCAGGCTGGGGAACTCGAGGCCCGCGTCGCCCAGGGCATTGACCACCAGGGGGAAGAGCGCAGCGCCACCGAGCGAGAACGTGGGGTCCTGGGTGCACCCCGGGATGGTTGGCGTCGTGGTGAAGGCGGCCGCGGTGGAACTCGTGAGCTCGCGGCTGCAGCCGCTGATCACCATCGACGTGACGACCCAGTGTGTCCAGCGCATGCCGACCTCCGCGGGCTGGTCGAGCAACGCGCGTGCCGGGGCCGCCCGGGGGGAAGGGCGCCCGACAGGCGTGCAGGAGCTTGCGGAGGTTGTGCAGCGACCTGCACAGGTCAGCGACCCGGGCCACCCTCGCGGGGCGGCCCGTCACGACGACGACTCAGAAGTAGCAGTTGAGCGGATCGTTGTTGGTGAGCGCCGGGCTCTGCCACACGTGCTCGTGGGGAATGACGCACATGCCGCCAGCGGTGATGGTGACGCGCACCTTGCCCGCCGCGCCGCCACCGCCACCGCCGCCGGCCTCGTAGTAGGTCGTCTCCTGCCAGTAGTACTGCGAGCCCGTCTGCCCCGGCTGGGCGTCGTTGTAGCGAGCGCCGCCCGCGCCACCGTTGCCGCCGTTTCCGCTGAACCCGCTGCCGCCCGGAGCGCCGTAGAAGCCGTAGGTGCGATCGCCGTCGGCGCCATCGACGCCGTAGGCCACCCAACCGGAGCCCTCGCCGCCGCCACCGCCGACCGCGATGAGCTTGGAGTTACGCGCGAAGATGTACGGGCCCTCGAGGAGAATGGTGCCGCCCGAGCCGGCGCCGCCACCGCCGTTGGAGCCCGTGCCGTTGGTGCCCGTGCCGTGGCCACCGCGACCGCCGGTGCCGTTGGCGTAGATGGCCGAGCCGTCGAGCAGGGCGACGCCGAGCGACGAGGCGATCTGCAGCGCGCCACCGCCCGCGCCGCCGAGGCCGCCGCTGGTGCCGCCGAGGCCGCCGTTGCAGCCGGGGATGAGGTTGGGGATGGAGTTCGCGCGCTGCACACCGGCCGCGCCGCCCTGGCCACCGCCGAAGGTGCTGCCGCCTCCGCCGTTGCCGCCGGGGCCGTTGACGCCGCCCGCGCCGCCGCCGCCAGCCGCCGAGTTGTTGCCCGTGCCGCCGGATTGGCCGTTCGAGGCGCCGCAGTTCACGCCGCCGCCAGGTCCAGGCACTGCGCCGGGGCCGGCCCACACCGCCGAGACGTCGATGGTCCCGTAGATCTCCATGGTGTCCGTGGACGCGATGATCACCGGCTTGTCGCCGTACACGCGCAGCGAGCCCGTGGACTGGATGTCGAAGCCCTCGGCCCCGAGCACGACCGCGGGCCCGGTGGGCGTCGTGACCTGGTTGACGGCCGGCCGCACCGCTGGCCACGAGCCCGAGAAGGCGCCGGTGGAGGTGTCGAAGATGGCCGCGCCGGTGATGTTCACGCGGCCCACCGCGTAGTTGACCGCCGCGGGATCGAAGTTCGACGGGGTGAAGTTGAACTGTCCGAAGTTGACCTGGGGGCCGCAGCTGCCGTCGGGGAAGCAGACGTTCGACCCGCCACAGGACATGCCGACATTCGTTCCGTACACGCAGCTCAGGCCTGCGCAGGTGCCGTTCGGCGCGTAGCAGGCGCCTGCCGGGGGCGTATTGCAGGTCAGCGTGACCTGCGGCCGACACGCGCCGGCAGAGCAGCGCTCTCCATAGGAGCAGCCGTTGCCGTCGTCGCAGATGAGGTAGTTGCAGGCGGGGTCCGCGCAATCGGCGACGCCGTTCCCGTCGTTGTCCGTGCCGTCGGCGCAGGAGATCTCCGTGCACGCGCCGGGGACACACGGACCGCCGACGATGCCGCCGTCGGGGAGGTACACGAGCCCTCCATCGGGCCCCATGAGACCGAGCACGCCGCCGTCGGCGCCGTAGACGTAGCCAGTGCCCGACCCGCCGCCGGTGCCACCGCTGCCGCCGCTACCACCACTGCCGCCGGTACCACCGCTGCCGCCGGTACCACCGCTGCCGCCGGTACCACCGCTGCCGCCGGTGCCACCGCTGCCGCCGGTGCCACCGCTGCCGCCGGTACCACCGCTGCCGCCGGTACCACCGCTGCCGCCGGTGCCACCGCTGCCGCCAGTGCCACCGCTGCCGCCAGTGCCACCACTGCCGCCAGTGCCACCGCTGCCTCCGGTGCCACCGCTACCTCCGGCGTAGCAGAGGCCCGCCTGGCACGAGTACCCGAGCGGGCACGTGACCGAAGCGCAGGCCGCGTCGACGCACTTGCCGGTGATGCCGCACGCCTGACCCGCGGGGCACACGCTGCCGCCGCTGCCACACTGCGACGAGACGCACACGCCCTGGCTGCAGGCGTTGCCCGTGGGGCACGAGATGCCCACGCAGCGCGCCTCGGTGCAGGTGGCGTTCACGCAGACCTGCACCGGGGTGCATTGGCTGGCGCACGCGAGGTTGCCCGGGCCTGAACCGCCGCCGGTGCCAGCGCTGCCGCCCGTGCCGCCGTTCCCGCCGCCCGTACCCGAGCCGCCACCGGTACCCGGGGCAGGGCCGGTGCCGCTGCCACCGCCGTAGCCACCGCGGGGGTAGCAGACGCCGTCGGCCGCGCAGCGCTGATCGTTGGGGCACGTGACGCCGAGGCAGTTGCGCGAGACGCAGGCCTCGGTGACGCAGACCTCGGCGGGGGTGCAGGTGCTGTTGAGGCACTGCGAGGCGTAGCAACTGCCCTGGATGCAGGTGCCGCCGGGGCATGACTTGCCGTAGCAGGCCTCGTCGATGCAGCGGTTGCTCGAGCACACCTGGCCCGTGGCGCAGGCCTTGGAACCGCAGCTGTGCGGGAGGCACTTGCCCGCGAGGCAGGTCTGGTCGGCCGTGCACGGCGTGTCGGGACACACGTACGGTTCCTGGCAGACCTTGCCATCGCCACACACCTGGGTGCCGGTGCAGTCAGCGGTGCTGTTGCACTTGATCTTCATCTGCGCGCTGGTGTCGCAGCCGACAAAGAGGAGCCCCGCCAAGGCGAGGGTCACCACGTGGAAGTTCCGCATGGCGCAGCACTCTAGCCTACCGGCCGCGCCGGGCGGCGCCTCCTCAGGCGCAAGAGGAGCCACGGCCGGCGCAGCAGGGCGATCACTTCCCGCGCGGTGACCATCAGGCGATCGGCCGCGGTCAGCGAGCGCCGCGAAGCGTGGGGCCACACGGTGAGCTGATGTGCGCGGAAATGCGCCGTGGCGCGGGCGAGGTGAAAGTCGCAGGTCACCAGCAGCACCTCGGTTTCCCCTTCGCGCGCCAGCCACTCGGCGCACCGCGCAGCGTTCTCGAAGGTCGATCGGCTCTGGGGCTCGAGGGCGAGGTGCTCGGGACGGGCCCCCAGCGAGAGCGCGAGCGTCGCCATGGCGGCGGCCTCGGTGGGGCGCGTGTCGGGCGTACCTCCCGAGAGCAGCAGGCGCCTGGCCTGGCCGCGCTGCACCAGCTCGACCCCGCGCCTGACGCGATCGACGAGGGCCGGGCTGGGCGTGCCATCGGGGTGCACGCGGGCCCCGAGGATCACCGCGGTCAGCGGCGTGGACGGGTCGGGGGCGGTGCGCGCGCCGAACCGATGCACGAAGAACCCCGCGCCCACGATGAGCAGGCCGAGCGTGAACGCGAGCCACATCACCGCGGCACCAGCTTCACCGCCCCGTCGAAGAGCTGGAGGTAGAACACGCCGCTGCGGGCCTTCGGGAGCTCCAGGTACTGGCGCCGTTGCAGCACCTCGTCGCCGGCG
>CAIVGN010000113.1 GCA_903905455.1 uncultured Archangium sp. | reverse complement strand
GGCTCGGAGGTGCGCGCGAAGGCCTCTTCCATGTTGATCATCTTGCGCTGCAGCAGCGCCCCGAGCGCCTGGTTGAAGGTCTGCATGCCGAACTTCGCCTGGCCGACCTGCATCTGCGAATAGATCTGGTGGACCTTGTCTTCGCGGATCAGGTTTCGGATGGCGGGGTTGGGGATCATCACCTCGAGCGCCAGCACGCGACCGCCGCCGTTGGCCCGGCCCAGCAGCGACTGCGACATGATGCCCTCGAGCACGAACGAGAGCTGCGCGCGCACCTGGGGCTGCTGGTACGGCGGGAACACGTCGAGGATGCGGTTGATGGTCTGCACCGCGCTGTTCGTGTGCAGCGTGGCGAAGGCGATGTGACCCGTCTCGGCGATCACCAGCGCCGCCTCGACGGTCTCCAAGTCTCGCATCTCACCGACCAGCACCACGTCGGGGTCCTGACGGAGGATGTACTTGAGGGCGAGCTTGAAGGACTTCGTGTCGGCGCCGACCTCGCGCTGGTTGACGAGGCAGTTCTTGTGCGGGTGCAGGTACTCGATCGGATCCTCGATCGTCATGATGTGCTCGTGACGGTCGGTGTTGATCTTGTCGATGATCGACGCGAGCGTCGTCGACTTGCCCGAGCCGGTCGGCCCGGTCACCAGCATCAGCCCGCGCGGCCGCTTCGAGAGTTCCTGGACGATGGGCGGGAGCCCGAGCTCCTGGAAGGTGAGGATCTTGAAGGGAATGGTGCGGAACGCGCCGGCGACGGCGCCGCGCTGCATGAAGATGTTCGAGCGAAAGCGCGAGAGCCCCTTCACGCCGAACGAGAGGTCGAGCTCGTTCTCCTCTTCGAACTTGTGCTTCTGGGCGTCGGTCAGAATCGAATAGCAGAGCTGCTTCGTCTCGACCGGCGTCAGGGGGTTCATCTTCAGCGGCACCAGCTCGCCGTCGATGCGGAGCTGGGGCGGAGAGCCGGTGGTGATGTGCAGGTCGGAGGCGCCGCGATCGACCATCGCCTTGAGCAGCTGGTGCAGGTTGGCCACGAAATTCTCCTTAGAACCGGTCGGGCGCGGTGTTGCTCACCGCTTCTTCGATGGTGGAATGACCGCCCATGACCTTGCCCAGCGCGGCCATGCGCAGCGTCTGCATGCCGAGGCGCACGGCCTCCTGCTTCAGCTCCGCCGCCGAGGCGCCGTTGATCACGATTTCCTTCAAGGGGTCCCAGAAGGGCATGACCTCGTAGACGGCGACGCGGCCGCGGTAGCCGCGGTCGTTGCATTCCTTGCAGCCGGCCTTCTCGTAGAGCGTGAACGAGCCGATCTTGTCGGCCGCGATGCCGGCGTCGATCAAGGCCTGCTCGTCGACGTTCTGCACCGGCTTCTTGCAGGCGTTGCACAGGCGCCGCATGAGGCGCTGGGCGAGGATCAAGTTCAGCGACGCGGTCACCATGAAGGGCTCGATGCCCATGTTCAGCAGGCGGCTGACGGTGCCTGGCGCGTCGTTGGTGTGCAGCGTGGAGAGCACGAGGTGGCCCGTGAGGGCGGCCTTGACGCCGATTTCCGCGGTCTCGAAGTCACGGATCTCACCGATCATGATGGTGTCGGGGTCCTGCCGGAGGAAGCTGCGCAGGGCGGCCGCGAAGTTCAGGCCGATGGAGTCCTGCATCTGCACCTGGTTGATGCCGGCGAAGTTGAACTCGACGGGGTCTTCGGCGGTGCAGACGTTGGTGGTCGGGTCGTTGAGGGCCGCGAGCGCCGAGTACAGCGTGGTGGTCTTGCCGGAACCCGTGGGGCCGGTCACCAGCACCATCCCGTAGGGGCGGTCGATGGCCTCCTTGAACCACTTGAGGGGCTCGGCATCGAAGCCCAGCTTCGTCATGTCGAGCTGGAGGTTCGACTTGTCGAGCAGACGCATGACGATCTTCTCGCCGAAGAGCGTCGGGCAGACCGACACGCGGAAGTCCATCTCCTTGCCGCCGCCCAGCTTGATCTTGATGCGGCCGTCCTGCGGCAGGCGGCGCTCGGAGATGTCGAGCGACGACATGATCTTCACTCGGGAGATGATGGCGTTGCGCAGCTTGATGGGCGGCTTCATCACCTCGTACATCACGCCGTCGATGCGGAAGCGGACCCGGAAGTCCTTCTCGTAGGGCTCGATGTGAATGTCGGACGCGCGCTTGGAGATGGCGTCCTTCAAGATGAGGTTCACCAGCTTGATGACCGGCGCGTCGTCGGCGGCCTTGAGGGCCTCTTCGACGTTGTCGTCGGCGGCCTCGGCGATCTCGACGTCGTCGTCGCCCATGCCCCCGACGATGTCTTCGAGGCTGGGGCCCTTCTCGGCGTAGTAGCGCTCGATGGCCTCGCGAATCGCGGGCTCCGACGCGACCACCGCCTCGATGTTGTAGCCGGTGAGGAACTTGAGATCGTCGACGGCGTAGATGTTCGACGGATCGCACATGGCGACGATGAGTGCGCTGCCGGCGCGGTTGACCGGCACCACGAGGTGCTTCTCGGCGACGTCCTTGGGGACGAGCTTGATGATGTCCGGCTCGACGTCGAATTCCTTGAGGTTGATCGCCGGCACGCCGTACTGCTTCGAGAGGAAGTCGGTGAGCTTGGACTCCTCGATGGCGCCGACCTTGATCAGCGCGGTGCCGATGCGCGTGCCGGTCTTCTGCTGTTCTTCCTGCGCCTTGCGCAGCTGTTGAACGGAGATGAGATTTTCGCGAACGAGCAGCTCGCCCAGACGACCTGACATGGAGTTGTGCCCTCAGCGATGTGCGGTGAAAGTGGCGGCGAATTCAAACCCCGCCACTGCGGCAAAGCAAGGATTCAAGCCAGACCGCGGGCCACGGCGGCGCGCGCCGCCTCGAGATCCCGAGCGATCTGGGAGGACAGCTCACTGGCCGACGCAAAGCGCTTCTCGGGGCGCAGCCGCTCCAGGAACTCCACCCGCAGCCGCCGCCCGTACAGGTCGCCCTTGAAGTCGAAGAGGTGCGCTTCGATGGTCACCTCGCCGCCCCCGAATGTGGGTTTGACACCGATGTTCGCCGCGGCCCCGTGGCGCAGGGCCTCGCCGGCGACGCGCACCCGCACCGCGTAGACCCCCGCGGCCGGCCTCAGCTCGTTGGCGGTGTCGACGTTGGCCGTGGGGAACCCGATGGTCCTGCCTCGACCGGCGCCCGGCACGACGACGCCGTCGATGTCGAAGGGGCGGCCCAGGAGCCGCGCCGCGGCCTCGACGCGACCCTCGAGGACGTACTCGCGCACCTTGCTCGACGAGACCACCACCCCCTCGAGGCTGACGGCGTCGACGGTGTGCACCAGCGCCCCGCGCGTGGCGGCGGCCTGATCGAGCGTCGCCACCGTGCCGGCGCGCTTCTGGCCATAGGTGAAGTCGTAGCCCACCACGGCGGCCCTCGCGCCGACCCCGTCGAAGAGAGATTGCTCGAAGACCTCCGGCGAGGTGCGCGCGTACTCGAGCGAGAAGGGCTGCACGATGACCGCGCTGACGCCGTGCGCCCCGAGCAGCTCGAGCTTGCGGGCCTGGGAGCAGATCAGGCGGGGCGCGAGCTGCGGCTGCAGCACCTTGCCGGGATGCGGCTGAAAGGTGAGCGCCACGACCGGCGCGTGCTTCGCGGCCTCGGCGAAGAGCGCCTGGTGGCCGAGGTGCACGCCGTCGAAGTTGCCGAGACAGACGGCGCAGCCACGCAGCGAGCCGTCCGAGGCCGCCTGGAGCGAGGAATAGAGCTTCATGTCCTCGCCGGTATAGCCGACGTTGTACGGTCGCATGGTGCCCAGTCTGTTTCTCGCGTTGGCGCTGACCGCGTGGCCCGTGCCGGCCGACGCAGGCAGCGACGCCTGGGCCTCGCCGGTGAACTGGCCCGCGGAGCCCGGCTGGGCCGACGCCTGGCCCCTGCTTTCGTACGTGCCCGCCGACTGGCCGCTCGCGGCGCGCGACGCCGGGGTGGGCATGAGCGTCGACCGTGCCTGGAGCCACACGCGTGGGGTTCCCACCATCACCATCGCGGTGGTCAGCGACGGGGTGAACCTCTCCGACCCGATCGTCGCCGGCGCCTTCCGGCTCAACCCGGCCGAGGCGCCGGACGCGGGCGATCTCAACGGCAACGGGCGCCTCGACGTGGGCGACTTCGCCAACGACCCCCGGGTCGTCGACGTGAACGGCAACGGCGCCCTCGATCTCGAGGACGTCGCCCAGGCACTCGCGGACGGGGTGGACCAGGACCAGAACGGCCGGGTCGACGATCTCTGCGGCTGGGACCTCGCGCGCAACGCCCCGCTGCGCAGCCGCGGCGATGCCGGGCTGGGCCCGTGGAGAACGCTGGCCGCGCCCGTCAATGATGACCGGGAAGGAATCGGGGTCTGCCCGGGCTGCACCCTGGTGCCCTTCGTGGCCGCGGTCACCGCGGACGGGCTCTTCGCCGCCGCCGACGCGGGCGCGCGCATCGTCCTGGTGACCCGTTCCGAGGCGGAGACCAGCCTCCGGCTGCTCGCAGCGCTCGACGCGGGCCTGATCGTCATCACCGAGGGCAGCGGCGAGCTCACCACCTTCCCGCTCGCGCTCGAGCGCGCGGTGCTCAGCCCGCGCACGCTCACGGCGCCCGCCGATCGCTCCACCGCCACCAGTCGCGGCGGATGCGGAGGCAGCGCCCTGGGCACGCACTCGGTCCCCACCACCGGCTGCGCCCCCGAGGCGGCGGCGACGCTGGCGGGCCTCGCGGGCCTGGTGCTCTCGCTTTCGCCCGACGCCACCGGGGACCAGGTCAGCGGGCTGCTCGGAGGCGCGCGGGTGGACGCGCTCCACGCGGTCGCCTGGGCCGAGGAGGGACTGCCGCCCACGAACGGGCCCGCACCGCGCGGGGTGCCCTCGCTGAGCGCGCCCGGCAGCGCCGCCAGCCAGTGCGCGATCGATCGGGGCCCGGGCGAGGAGCAGGTCAGCTGCGACGCAGGCGCCTCGCTCGCCTCGACCGCGACGGGCACGCTCGACGCGGACCCGAGGGGCGCCATCAGCTGGTTCCTCGAGCGCGAGGGGCCCTACCAGTGGTCGACCCCCTTCCCCGCCCCGCCGACGGCCACCCTGCGCTGGCTGCTGGGGGTGACCGCGCTGGGGCCCGGCTCCGGGCCTCCGCGCTACGTGGACCTCGATGGGCTCGACTCCGACTCGGTGCTCGCCGGCACGCCCTTCGGTCTGAGGGGATTGACGACCGCGGTCGAGGCCCTCTCGCCCCCGCTCCCCGCCGGGCGCTGGCCCCTCCTGATCGGCGCCGTCGACGCCGATCGCACGCTCGACGTCGTCGCCCTCGGTGACGACGGTGAGCTCGACGCGTTCTCTCTCGCCGGCCCGCGGCTCCAGGGGTACCCCGAGACGCTCGCCGCGCGCCCGGCCGGCCCGCCCGTGCTGGTCCCCACGGTTGGCGGCGCCGCGCTGGTGACCCTCGACGTCGAAGGACACCTCGTGCACCGCGTCGGGGCCGCCCGCTGGTCGACGGACCTGGGCGCGCCGCAGCACAGCGCCCCTGCCGCGGGGCGGATCGACGGCGACGACTTCGCCGACTTCGCCGTCGCCGACGGCACTACCCTGCGGGTGCTGCTCACCGGGGAAGGCGGGCCCACCGCGTCGAGTTGGAGCGTGGGCTGCCGGGCCTCCGACGCGCTGCTGGCCGATCTCACGGGGACGGCCGAGCTGGAGATCGTCGCCGAGCGGGTCTTCAGCGCGCACGGCACGCAGTTGCTCTCGCTCGAGAACTGGAGCCCCAGCGTGGTGCCCCCCGTGCTGACGCGCCTCGATCACTCGACGCTGCGCTCGCTGGTGCAGGTCGAGGGCCGCGCCGACGGCGCCTTCGAGCTCACGCGCTACGACGTCGAGCTGGCGCTGCGGAGCAACGACTCGCTGGCGCTGCGCCGCGTGCTGCGGGTGCTCCGGCACCGGCCGGCGCGGGGTGGATTCGCGGTGGCCGACGTCACCGGAGATCGCAGCCCCGACGTGCTGCTGCCGACCGAAGACGGGCTGCTCTTCGTCGTCGACGGCCTGGGGGAGAGCCCGCCGGAGTCGCCACTGCCGACCTGGGGCACGGTGCTCACCGCGCCCGCCGTCGGCGTGCGGGCCCACCAGCTCGAGTTCTCGGTGCGCACCACGCGGGGCGATCTCGTGCGCTTCCTGGGCACCGGGCTGGTGGAAGACATCACCTGGGAGAGCGCTGGCCACGACCGCGGCAACACGCGCAACGCCGAGACGCCCCTGCCGGCGCGACGCCTTCGGGGGCTGGGCATCGACCAGCCGCCGCGACTCTCGCCGGGCTGCGGGTGTGCCGCCCTCGACCTGCCCCTCGGGGCCCTGCTCGTTTTCCTCTTCCGGCGTCGGCGCGGAACCTGCTAGCGGCCTCAAGTCTCATGAGCCGCATTCCGCTGCGCCCGACCCCTGCAGGTGACGAGCTGACCCGCCTGGAGAAGCCGCCCGACTGGGTGGAGGTCTTCGGAGGCCTCACCGGGCCCCTCGAGGTGGAGATCGGCTGCGGCGCCGGCGGCTTCGCCCTCGAGCACTGCCGCCGCAACCCGAACGTGCGCCTGGTCGCCTTCGAGTGGCGGAAGAAGTACGCCCGCGAGGTCGCCCACCGCGGTGAGAAGCACGGCCTGAAGAACCTCAAGGTCATCGAGGGCGACGCCCGCACCATGGTGCCCAAACTCTTCGCGCCGGGCAGCCTCGCGATCCTCCACCTCCAGTTCCCCGACCCGTGGTGGAAGCGGGTGCACCAAAAGCGCGCCATCCTCCACGGCGACTTCCCCCAGTTCCTCCTCACGCTCCTCGAGGAGGCTGGGCGCTTCGACTTCCGCACCGACGTGCAGGACGTCGGAGAGCGGGGCATCAAGGCCCTGGAGGCGGCCGGGTTCCACAACCCGCTGGGCCCGTTGGTGTTCCACCCCTACGACCCGGAAGACGCGCCCTCGACCCGCGAGCGCCGCTACCTGGTCAGCGGCGCGCCGGTGTACCGCGCACGTCTCGTCAAGCCGTGACATCCTGACGGCTTCATGGCGGCCCGCCGAAAGACCCTCGAAGTCGCCCGACGCGATGAGCGGCTCGTGTCGGTGCGGGGCCGCAAGATCCTCGTCGCCGACGATGACCAGCTGATCCGCGCGCAGGTGCGGGAGGCGCTCTCCGGCGGCGAGTACGGCTTCGTCGAGTGCCAGGACGGCACCGAGGTGCTCTCGGCCATTCGCCAGCACCTGCCCGACCTGCTGCTGCTCGACGTCGAGATGCCGGGGCTGGGCGGGGTCGAGGTGTGTCGCATCGTCAAGGCCAACCAGGGCACCAGCGGCTTCGGCTTCATCCCGGTGATCCTCATGACCGCGCGCCGCACCGGCAAGGTCGAGGGCCTCGAGCTGGGCGCCGACGACTACCTGATCAAGCCCTTCGACATGCTCGAGCTGTCGGCGCGGGTGAAGTCGATGCTGCGGCTCAAGGCGCTCCAGGACGCGCTGGTGGAGAAGAACCGCGAGCTCGACCGCGCGAACAAGGAACTCGAAGAGAAGCGCCGGGAGCTGCTCGAGCTCTCGCGCACCGACGGCCTCACGGGCCTCGTCAACCGGCGCCACTTCGAGGAACGGCTCGTGGCGGAGTTCGCCCGCAGCGACCGCTACCGGGCCCCGCTGAGCTGCTTCCTGCTCGACATCGATCACTTCAAGCGGGTCAACGACACCTGGGGGCACCCCTTCGGAGACCTGGTGCTCCGCGAGGTGGCCGGGGTGGCGCGGCGCGCGCTGCGCGACGTCGACGTGCTCGCGCGCTACGGCGGCGAAGAGCTGGTGGCGCTGTTACCCGAGACCTCGCCGGAAGAGGCGTGGCGCGCGGCCGAGCGGGTGCGCCTGGGCGTCGAGGCCATGCGGCTGACCGCGCAGACGGCCAACGGCCCCGAGACGGTGAAGTGCACGGTGTCCATCGGCGTCTCGACCTTCCCCGGAGACACGGTCGATTCGGCCGAGACCCTGGTGCACACCGCCGACGAGTGCCTGTACGTCGCCAAAGACAACGGACGCAATCAGGTGCGCCAGGCAGGCTGAATCCCGCTATGAAGATGGCGATGAGAAGACTGGGGGTCGTCGTGCTGGTGTTGCTGGTGGCTGCGTGCAAGCGCCAGCCTGCCAACTCGCCAGAGGGCGTCTACCGGGGCTTCGTCGACGCCGTCCAGCGCGGCAACACCACCAAGGCCTGGGGCTCGTTGTCGAAGCAGACGCAGCAGAAGGTCGAGCAGCGCTCCAAGGCCATCTCCGAGGCCTCGAAGGGCGTGGTGCGTGACGAGCCGAGGCTGTTGCTGTTCCAGGGCACCCGCCCCGGACCGATCGGCGAGGTGACGCAACTGCGCGCCGATGACACATCGGCCGTCCTGCAGGTAGCCAGCGCGGGTGGAACCCGTGAAGTGAAAATGGTGAAGGACTCAGGTCAGTGGTTCATCGACCTCACTGAGACCCTCGAAGGCCGTGACGCGCCGTGACTGAACGAATCAAGGGCAAGCCGCCGCTCCCGCAGGTGCAGGTCATCCGCAAACCCGTGGGCGCACCGGTGACCCCGACGCCCAGCGCCGTGGTTCGCCCCACGAGCACCGTGACGCCGACGCGCGCCTCGGCGCCCCGCCCGGTCTCGGCCGGCCTGCCGGTCAGCGCGCGGCCCGCCCCCGCGGTGGGCGCCCGCCCGCCG
>CAIVGN010000112.1 GCA_903905455.1 uncultured Archangium sp. | reverse complement strand
CGAGCCCCGCGTTCCACGCCGCCAGCTCCAGCCACGTCGAGACCACGCGCCCGGGGCCTGACAGGAGCTCATGCACGGCGATGGCCTCGTGCTTGCCCTTGACCTGCACCAGGTCCAGCTCGCGAAACTGGAACTCGGCCCCGGCGGCGCGGCGCGTGCCCTCACCGACGAGGCAATACACGCCGTACACCTTGCTCAGGCCCTCGAGCCGCGAGGCGAGGTTCACCGCGTCACCGGCCACGGTGTAGTCGAAGCGCTCCTCCGACCCCATGTTGCCCACCACCATGTCCCCGGTGTTGATGCCGGTGCCGATGGCGACGCGCAGCCCGAAGCGTTGCAGCGGCCCCGCGTTGAGGGCCTCGAGCTCGGCGTGCATCTGCAGCACGCAGCGCAGGCCCTGCTCGGCGTGGTCTTCCCGGGGCACGGGCGCGCCGAACACGGCCATCACCGCGTCGCCGATGTACTTGTCGAGGAGGCCACCCTGCTTGAGCACCGCCCGGGTCATCGGCGAGAGGTAGGTGTTGAGGAACGCGACCAGCTCGACCGGCGAGAGCTTCTCCGAGAGCGTGGTGAAGTCGCGAATGTCCGAGAAGAACACCGTCAGCGTGCGCCGCTCGCCACCCAGGGCCAGCTTCTCGGGGTGCCGCACCAGCTCGGCGAGGACGTCGTCGCCGACGTAGTGACCGAAGGCCTTCTTGAGCTGGCGCCGCTGCACCGCCTCCGAGGCGTACGAGAGCGCGAGGCCGGTGAGCAGGGTCAGCGTGAGGCCGAGGCCCGGCATCACCCAGGGCAGCCACCACCCACCGCGCGAGAACGCGAGGGTGCTCCCGACGAACCATCCCACGAGGAGCACCGCGCCGCCGGTCACCTGCACCGCGGGGCTCGCGCGGCGGGGGGCGAAGAGCAGCGCCGCCGTCACGCACAGGCCGAGCACGATGAGCAGGTCGGTCGTCCGGTCGCTGCGCCGCAACGACTTCCCGCGCAGCACGTTGTCGGCCGCGGCGGCCTGCACCTCGACGCCGGGCACGTTGCCGAACGGGGTGCGCGCCGAGTCGTAGCCAATGCGCGTCACGCCGATCAGCACCAGCTTGTCCTTCAACTTCTCGGCGGGCACGCGCCCCTCGACCACGTCGATGGCCGAGTAGGTCGGCACGGTGCCCGCGGGCCCGGGGAAGTCGAGCCAGATGCCGTCGCGATCGAGCGGCACCACCTGGTCGCCGAGGCGCGCCTCCTGCTGGGGCCCGAGGTACGCGAGCTGGCCGCGACCCAGGCCGCGGGCGCCGGCGACGAAGGGGAGGGTGAACGGCATGTAGATGCCGCCGCTGAGCGCGCGCGCGAAGGTGAGCCTTCGCACGGTGCGCGTCTCGTCCTCGGCGACGGTGGCGAAGCCCATGCTCCGGGCCGCGGCGGCGATGATCGGCTGGCTGACGACGAGCGCGCCGATCTCCGGGGGCGGCCTGTCGCCGACGGTGCTCTGGCCGTAGCGCGCGCGCCCCAGCAGGCTCGGGTCAGCGGCGTGCGCCCCACTGCCCGCGGAGATGATCAGCACCACGTTGCCCGCGGCCTTGAGGGTGTCCGCCAGCGTCCGGTCTCCATCGAGCTCGCGGCCGATGTCCGAGAGCAGCCGCTCGGTCTCTCCCTCGGGGGCGGGGTGGGCCTGGGCCCAGTCGCCCACGGCCTGCTGCAGCTCGGGCCCCAGCAAGCGCTCCGGCACCTCGAAGACCGCGTCGATGCCGATGACCTTCGGCCCGGAGGCGCTCACCGCGGCGATGACCTTCGCCCAGCCCGCGCGACGCTCGAACAGCGGGCCGGCGCGCTCGGCGGTGGCGTCGTCGAAGACCACCAGGGCGAGCTGCGGCTCGGCGGCCCTGGCCCCGCGGAGCCGGAAGCGCCAGTCGACGGACCAGCGCTCGATGATCTCGATGGTCCCCTCGCCGCCATCGGTGCGCAGCAGCGGCGCCGCACCACCGAGCACCACCGCGACGAGCAGCGCCCCGAGCAGCGGGCGCGGGAGGCGATTCACTGGAGCGGCACCGTCAGCTCCGTCCACGTCGCGCCGAGGCCTTCGTGGGTGGCGAACCAGGTGGTCGCGCACGCAGGGGTCGGGAGCCCGCGCGGCAAGCGCACCTGCAGCGAGCCCTCGACCCGGCGCGCCTTGACCGTGACGCTCTTGCCGAACGTGCTCCTCACGCCAGGACCCCACTCGACGAACGCGCTCTCGAGGCAGGTGGTCAGCGCGGCGTCGACGGCGAGCGCCACGCGCGCCTGGCGCATGGGCCTCGCTTCGCGGCTGCGCTCCGGGGGCGCCGCGCCGCCACCTGACGGAAACTCGCGCCGCTCCTCCTTCTCGGCCGGAGCAGAGGCGACCTCGGCCGGGGCGGGCGCAGGGGGAGGCGGCGCGGGCATCATGGGCGCCGACTTCGCCGACGGCCGCGGGGACGACGGCTGGGGCATCGGTTCGTCCCGCGCCTCCTTCTCCATCACCCTGTCGCTCTTCTTCTTTTCGTTCTTCTCCCGCTCCATCGAGGGCGTGCTGGCCGCGGTGGGGCTCGCGTTCCACCCGATGAGCCGTTCGGTGTGTTCCCGCTCCTGGGCGGTGAAGAGGGTGTCGAACTGCTGCTGCAGCCCCTGCGCGTGCTTCGGCGCGTTGAGCAGCGCCAGCTCGCCGACCTGCAACTCGAGGTCGTCATCGAGGCGCACCACCTGCGAGTTCCCGAGGATCGCCAACGCGACCCACGCCCCGGGGCCGACGATCAACCGGTCGCTCTTCTGCAGCGGGGTGCCCTTCGTCGCGGGGAACGCGGCCTGGGCCGAGGCTGGCTTGACGCTGACCGAGCCCGAGGTCACCAGCACCTGGGCCACCGGGTCGACCACCACATCAGGGCGCTTTGCCTCTTGCACCGGCAGGGCCGCGAGGGTCAGCAGAAGGGGCAGGAACATGGACGTGACGGTAGTCGC
The DNA here is from genome assembly GCA_903905455.1 of uncultured Archangium sp. Taxonomy (GTDB): domain Bacteria; phylum Myxococcota; class Myxococcia; order Myxococcales; family Myxococcaceae; genus Archangium_A. The sequence continues at coordinate 14,829 of CAIVGN010000112.1, read as the reverse complement.
ACGCACTCTCCGATGAAACCGCCGCAGAAACGGAATACCTTGGAGGCGAAATGACGATTCGCGCTTTGGTAGTCGACGACTCGATTCAGCTGCGCCGCAGCGTGATGTACGCGCTCCAGCGCATTGGCGACATCGTGTGCGTCGAGGCGCAAGACGGCGCCGAGGCCATCAAGAAGTTCCAGGGTGGCAAGTTCGACATCGTGCTCACCGACATCAACATGCCGGTGCTCGATGGCTTGAAGCTGACCGCCCACCTGCGATCCGACCCGGCGAACGCCGACATTCCGATCGTGATCATCACCACCGAGGCCGCCGAAGAAGACCGCGCGCGCGCCCTGAAGCTGGGCGCCAACGCGTACCTCATCAAGCCGGTGAAGGCGCAGGAGGTGCTCGACACCGTGCAGCTGCTCCTCAAGCTGGACTCATGATCCTCGCCGCCGCGCTGACCGCCCTGCTGGCCGGCGCTCCGATGGTGGAGCTCTCGCCGTACGCCGTGAAGCGCCAGGCCGATGGTGCGCTCGAGTACGCGTACGATTTGACCGCGGTGAAGGGCGCCGGGGGCACGCCCGATGCCCTCGCCAGCCACGGTGAAGAGCAGGTGAAGGCGTTCCTCAAGGGCCTGCCGCGGTCGATCAAGCTCCTCGTGGGCGCCGGTGCGCCGCTGGAGATCTCAGCCGGCCGGGCCGTCGAGTCGGGCAAGCTGACCACCTCCTTCGCCACCCTCGCCGAGGGGCCGATGGCCTCCGACAACCCGCTCGCCGACAAGTCCGGCGCCCGGTTGCGCGCCCCCCTCGATCCCGCGGAGCCGCACCTCCTGCTCTCGGCCGAGGCGATCGCCTGGCAGGTGCGCCAGCTCGAGCTCTCCGCGCTCGCCGCCGAAGAGGTGGACACCGAGGCCCTGCGCCGTGAGCTGTGGAACCTGGTGCTCGACCGCGCCACGAAGCGTCGCCAGGGCGGGCAGGGTGACGCCCGTGAAGGTGCGCTGGCGCTCATGGCCCGGGTCGCGGCGGCGTCTTCGTGTCTCGACAAGTCGAAGGTCGCGGCCGACGTGCGGGCCGACGCCGATGCGTCGCTGGCCGTGGACGCCGAGCTCTCGCGGCTCAGCGAATCTCCGGACGCGCTGGTGGCCCCGGTCCCGTGGAGTTGGCGCCCCGAGCTGACCTGCGCCTGGGTGCGTTCGCGCGCCATGGCCCAGCCCTTTGAGCGCACGCGCGGCGGTACCGCGGCGGTGCTCACCTTCCTCGACCTGCTGCAGAAGGACCCGAAGATCGCCGCTCTGTTCGAGCGCATCCGCAGCCGCCGCGATCGGTTCCTCGGGGCCCCCACCAGCGAGCCGCTGCTCTTGTGGAAGGAGAAGACCAACGGCAAGGCGGGCGAGGCCATCGACGGGCTGACCGAGTTCATCGAGTCGCTCCCCCAGGACGCGCGCCAGCCGCCGGGTCTCCTCGCCGAGGCCAGCACTCCGTTTGGCCGCTTCCTCTCGGAGCTCTCCGGTGCCGAGCGCAGCCACGCCTTCGAGGAACTCGCCACCGCCGCACAAGATGGCCGCATCGCGCCGGGCTCCGCGACCTGGCCGCAGGCGCGTGACGCCGCGTTGGTGCCGCTGTGTGCCGCCGAGGGAAACAAGAGCCTGCGCTTCGACGGCGAGTGGCGCGCGCGGCTCCAGGGGACCTTCCTCACCTTGCTGGGCAGCGATGCCGACGCGCGCGGTGGTTCCGGTGGGCCTGAGCGCGAAGAGGGCGAACGCAACGAGCTCAAGGTGCGGCTGCTGGTGCCGCCGAGCCTCGAGGTCGAGCCGGTGCCCGAGTTGTTCGCGCGCAGCGCTGCCTCGCTCGAGCGGCTGGTCGAAGCGCTCCAGGCGGAGCAACTGCACGGGCTGCAGGCCCTGGGCAGCGACGGCCAGCGGGCCGGGCCGATCCTCGCCACCGCGAAGGTCTGGATTCCCCGCCTCAAGGGCCTCGCTGCGCTGGCGAACCCCGAGACCACGAGCGCGAGGGAACTCGCTGAGGGCCGACGGCTGGCGCAGGCGTGGCGCTCCGAGCCCGCGTTCTCGAGGGACGTGCGCGAGGCCGCGGCCTCTCCGGTGAGCATGGCCGGTGAGCGGCAGCACGCGGCGATCGTCGGCGTGTCGCGTCGCGAGCTGGCGGTTGCCTTCTCGAAGGCCCCGAAGATCGAAGCCGTGGAGGGCGCGTCGCTGCAGGGCTTCGTGATCCAGCCTTCCGAGCAGCGGTACATCGTGCCGGTGCTGGTGTCGGTCGGTGCACTCGCCGCGCCCTCGAAGAAGCCGATGGATCGGCAGAGCCTCAAGGCCCTCGTCGACGGGGTGCAGCGTGACGCGTCCCAGGCCGAGGGTGCGTTCGCCGAGGCGCTCAAGCCGTGAATTCCGGACGGGGCGCGGTTCTCGTGTCGCTGGGGGTGCTCGTTGCGGGTTGCCAGGCCGAGCTCCCGGCTCCGAGCCCCACGTCCCCGCTGCCCGACGGCGGCTGTGTCGAAGGGACGCACGTGCTTGCGGGCGTCGTGCTCAACGCGCGCGATCTCGGTGGGCTGGGCAACGTGGGCTGCGGACAGCTCTTTCGCGCGGCGGCGCCGTCTTCGCTCTCTCCCGACGGGTGCTCCGCCTTCGCAGCGCTGGGCATCAAGGCGGTCATCGATCTCCGCGAGCCCACGGAGCGGCGCAACGTGCCCGACGCGCCCTGCCTCGAGCCCGCGGTGCGTATGGAACTCGCGCCGTTGCCCATCCCGTACTCCGTGAGCCCCACCGACTACCTGGCGGACCTGCACTCCGAGCCCTCGGTGCGGAAGGTCTTCGAGGTGCTCGGGGACGAGACCTCGTACCCGGTGCTCTTCCACTGCACCTACGGGCGCGATCGCAGCGGGGTGGTCTCCGCGTTGGTCCTCGGGGTGCTGGGCGTCAGCCGCGAGGACATCCTCCGCGACTACCTGCGCACGGGTGAAGCGGGGCTCTCCACGACGCCCGCGAGCCTCGAGGCGGTGCTCGACGACCTCGATCGGCTGGGCGGTGCCGAAGCCTCTCTCCTGTCGATCGGCGTCACGCCCGCTGCGCTGGCCACCCTGCGCGCGAAGGCCACGCGGCCCCTGCAGCCGTAACGCCTCCGACGCCTCAGGCGCTGAGCCGCGCGTTCGCCTGCGCCGCCAACGCGCGCTCCTCGTCACTCGCGTAGTCCCGGTCCCACGCGCGCACCTTCGGGGCCATCAGGTGCTTCCACAGCGGGGGCACGAGCGCGATGACGATGGTGGTGAGGTACCCGCTGAGCATCATCGGGGCGTCCGGGTAGGGCCGCAGGTCCTGGTAGGGCACTTCGCCCTGCGCGTGGTGGTGAGAGTGCCTCGTGAGGTTGAACAGGCTCCAGGAGCTGATGCGCCGGTTGGTGTTCCACGAGTGCCGCGGTTGCACCGGCGCCGCGGGGTTTCGCACCATGCCGTAGTGCTCCATGTAGTTGACGATCTCGAGCAGGGCCTTGCCCCAGAGCGCGCAGGCCACGAAGAAGGCCATGGTCGGCAGCCCGCCCATGGCGAAGGCCGCGATCACGAGTCCCACGCTCATGAGGTGCCCGCGGAGAAACGCGTTGCGCCAGGAGAAGACGCCCCGCCGCTTCTTCGCCAACCGCGCGGCCTCGATCTTCCACGCGCTCACGTTGCCGCGGACCGTCGAGGCGAGGATGTGGACGTACACGTTGCGCCCGCGCGGCGCCGTCGCCGGGTCGTCGATGGTCGAGACGTAGCGGTGGTGCCCGTAGACGTGCTCGATGGCGAAGCTGGTGTCGAAGCTGAACGCGAGCAGGCAACGGCCGACCCACATGGAGATCGGATCCCACGTGCGGTGGGTGAGTTCGTGGGCGGGAATGGTGCCGACCATGCCGATCATCAAGCCCGTCACCACCCAGGCCGAGACGTGGTGCCCCAGCCCCGTCGCCGCCCGTGCCGCGAGCACGTCGGAGCCTGACCACTGGCTCACCCATGCGCCGAAGCCGAGCGGATCGCCTGCACTCATGCCCCATGCCGAGACGAAGACGATGAAGGTCAGCAGGGGCAACGCGAGCCACAGCTGCGCCGTCAGGATGCCGGGGTGACGGAAGGTCGGCGTGGAGGTGTCGTCGCCACCGAAGGCGTCACCGACGAAATAGAAGCTGACCACCAACAGGAGCCCCGCGGTGATGAACCACCCACCGGCGATCAGGGTCGACGCCGCGAAGAGCCCCACGAGGTGGAACAGGAAGTACTTGAGGTAGTGGAGGACGTTCGCCACGGGCGCCGACTGCTCGGTGCGCGCAGGGGGCAGGGCCGCGGTTGCCGCGACGGTCACGTCGGCGCGCGTGGTGAAGCGATCGAAGTGAATGCGCTCCCCAGGCACGCCCTGTTCCCGGAGCACCGCGAGGGCGCCATCGATCATCGCCGGCGGACCACACAGGTACGCGTGGGCCCCGCGCTCCAGCAGGCTCGGCAGCTTGCTCGTGACCAGGCCCTGCTCACCACTCCACGACGCGTCGGGCGGCGCCGCCGAGAGCATGGGCACGAAGCGGAAGGGGCCCTTCCATCGTTGCGCGAGCGCCTCGATCTCCTGCAATGCGTACAGGTCACGCTCCTCGCGCGCGCCGAAGAGCAGGGTGACGGACCGGGTGCTCCCCTGGGACGCGGCCTGCTGCAACATGGCGAGGATCGGGGGGAGCCCGCTCCCGCCCGCGATCATCACCAGCGGCGCGTCGCTGGGCCGGAGCCAGAAGTCACCCGCGGGGCCCTCGATCCGCACGGCCTTCCCCCTCACGTCGTGGTCGTGGATGAAGCTCGAGAGCTGCCCGCCTTCGACCTTGCGCACGGAGAACCCGACCTGGCCGTCAGCGCTCGGCGGGGTGGCGAAGGAATACGAGCGAACGACCCCGGGGAGCTCCTCGAAGCTCACGTCGGCGAACTGGCCGGCTTCGTAGGTGAGCGGCGCGTCGAGCTGCACCGTGAGGTGGGTGATGTCGTGGGTTACCTTCGCCTGGGCCACGACCCGGCCGGGCACCTGCCTCCGCGCCGCGCTCCCCGCGAGGTCGACCTCGATGCGCACGTCGGTCTTCGGCACGCTCTGGCACGCGAGGATGAAGCCCTGCTCGAGCTCCTCTGAGGAGAGGAGGTAGGCCGTCTCGGTGAGCTCCTTCACCTGCCCTTCGGCGAGCCGGCACTTGCAGGTGGCACACCCGCCCACGCGGCAGCTGTTGGGGAAGTTGATGCCGCTGCGCAGGGCCGCCTGGAGCACGGTCTCCTGGGGACGCACCTCGATGCGCTGGCCGTTGATCTGCGCCGTCTTCATGCTGCCTCCATCCCCCCTTCGTAGTGAATCGGCCGAGGCGCGCGGAAGGTCATTTATTGACAGTCGCAGGTCAGTTTCTGACACTCGCGTCATGGAGCCCGCTCCGTTCGCCATCCCCGCGGCCTACCTGCACCACATCACCGAGCAGGTCCGCGCCCTGGGGGGCGACGTCGAGGTGTGGCTGCTGCAGTCGGGGGTCACGCGCGCGCAGCTGACGGACACCACGCAGTCGCTCCCGCTGGCCGCCTTCGAGCAGCTCATCGTCAACGCCCTGGCGCTGACTCGCGAGCCGGCCCTTGGGTTGCTGGTGGGCCAACGGCTCCAGGTGCAGACCCACGGGCTGCTGGGCTACGCGGCGCTGAGCAGTGGGTCGGTCCGGCAAGCGCTGGGGCTGCTGGGGACGTTCATTCGCACCCGCCTTTCGTTGGTGGAGCTGAGCGTCGAAGAAGTGCGCAGCGACGTGCGGGTCCGCTTCCACGAGGTGTTGCCGCTGGGGTCCGTGCAGCGACCGGTGCTCGAGGCGGTGATCATGGCGATCAAGAACGTGCTCGACGCCATCTCCATGGGCGCGTGCCGCTTCGACGCGGTTTGCTTCCCCTTCGCGGCGCCGACCTACGCGAGCCTGGCCGAGCAGGTGCTGGGCTGTGACGTGCGCTACGGCGCGAGCTGGGCCGGGTTGACGCTGCCGCGCAGCGTGCTCGACGTGCCCTTCCGCGCGGCGGACCCGGTGGCTTTCCGCGAGGCGGTGAAGATCTGCGAGCGCGAGCTGGAGCGCGTGGCCACCAACGTGACCTTCGCGGGCCGCGTGCGCCGACTGCTGCTCGAGCGCCAGCATGGGTTTCCCTCGCTCGAGGTGGCGGCCCGGTTGCTCTCGCTGACGCCGCGCACGCTGCACCGGCGCCTGGTCGATGAGGGCACCACCTTCCGCGAGGTGCTCGAAGACGTGCGGCACCGCCTCGCGGTCGAGCACCTCAAGGCGGGCCACTTCAGCCTCGAGGAGATCGCCTACACGCTGGGCTACACCGACTTCGCCAACTTCCGCCGCGCCTTCAAGCGCTGGGAAGGCGTGCCTCCGAGCGCGTACCGGGGAAGCCACGTCAAGCCGTCGTCAGCGAAGTCGGGCCGGCGCGCGCCCCGGCGCTGAGTCATCGCCACTGCTGCCCTCGCGCCACTCCGTGTACCATCCGAGCATGCCCCGCATCCCCAGCACCCCCTCCGTCAAGACGTTCACCGAGACCTGGAGCGCCGACTTCAAGGACGCCGTCACGAAGGCCGCCGGGAAGAACGGCAAGCTCTCCGTCAGTGAGGCGAAGAAGCTCGCCGCCAGCGCGACCCCCGACAAGATGTTCGCCGACACCGCGCTCAACCTGCTCAAGGCCGCCGGCAACACCGCGCAGAGCATCGACTCCCTCGTGTCGTCGGCGAAGGCCTACGCCCAGCGCGCGGCCGAGGTGGCGGCCGGAGCCGACAAGAAGCTGTCGTTGGAAGACGGCGCCAAGCTCCCGAAGGACCTGGTGGAGGACTTCTTCCTGCTGCGCGGCAAGCCGGTTCCGTCCACCACCACCCCGGTGACCCCGTCCAGCGGTGGCCTGCCGCTGGCCCAGCTGGGGCCCGCGCTGGAGACGGCCGTCGCAGGCTTGTGGGTGACGAGCGAGAGCGACGCGAAGCTGAAGTTCCTCTCGGGGGCGCAGCTCGGCGGCGCGGCGATCTCGCCGGCGTTGGTGCGCGCGCAGCTCCGCGCCCAGCACGACGTGCTGATGCCTGACGTGATGTACGGCGCTTCACCGCTGGCCTCGCGCACGAAGACGGAGCAGCGCAGCGCCAACGCCTTCCTCGCCAAGCTGGCCACCCCGATGGATCCGGGCGACCCGGCCTCGGTGGCGAGCGCCCAGCGCTTCGCCCAGCTCAAGACGCTGCTGCAGGCCAACCTCACCGACCTCACGGTGATCCGGTTCGGCAGCCGGAACATCTCGACCTTCATCGTCGGCCGCACGGCCTCGGGCGAGCTGGCCGGTCTGCTCACCGGCCAGGTCGAGACTTAAAGTCCGCGGGCCGTCAGAAGCCGAGGCCGCGGAACGCCGTGCCCGCGGGCGCGGTGAGGAAGGCGGCGCCCGTCGTGGCGCCCCCGTCAGGCAGGAAGCCCTCGTCGGCCCAGCGGTACACCGTGCCGTCGCTGGCGCTGCACAGCACGGTCACCGGGCCTGCGCCTTCGGCCCGCGCGGCGACCGACGTGCACGCCGCCGTGGCCGGCACGCGCAGCTGCGAGGTCTCGCGCCACGTGCCGCCCGACAACGTGTACCGGTGCACGCCCGCGCCGTTGGTGGTGTCTGCCACGTAGAGCGTGTCGGGCGCCCCGGTGGCACCGAGGTCGAGCAACACGAAGTCCCCCGCGGTGAGCAGCGTCACCCCCGTCAACGGGCTGAGTTGGGCCGTGGTGCTGGCGGGCAACCCCTGGCCGACCGCGAAGACCCGGGGCACGCCCGCGCCCGCATCGGTGGCCGTCGAGGCGTAGAGCTGGCCGCCCATCACCTTCACCGCGCGCACGTTCGTCACCGGGGTCGAGAGCACGTCGGTGCTGGTCACGCTGCCCAGGGCGGCGGTGCGCACGCCGGCATTCATCGCCGCGGTGCCGGCCAGCCAGAAGCGCGTGCCGTCGGCGGTCGCGGCCGCGCGGAAGTTGTTCCCCGGGTAGGCGTCGGTCACCGCCGTCGAGGTGTCGATGCCGCCGTCGTCGCCGATCCGCGCCACCACGCGGGACACGCCGGCGACCGAGTTGACGGTGGCCACGCCGGGCGCCGCTCCGTAGCCGGCGATCGTCCAGTACCCGCCGGACGAAGCGAGCAGCCCGTCCGAGCTGGCCGAGCCGGAGAGCGCGAAGGCGTGCTGTGCGCCGGTGTCAACGGTGGGCAACGTCGCGGTCCGCAGCACGGCGCCCGTGGCCAGGTCGCGCCACTCGAGGCGCACCGGCGCGCTCGCGTTCGACAGGCTGCCACCGTCCGCGGCCGGGCCGACGCGCACCACGGCGAAGGTTCCGAGGAGACCCGCGTCGGCGACCCCTGCGTCCACCACCGCCGGGGCATGGTTGGCCGCGCCGGGCGTGCGCGCCGTCTCCACGAAGGCGCCGGTGCCGTTGGGCAGCCGGCCCCAGCTCAACATCGGTCCGTGGGCCATCGCCGGCACGACGAGCTGCGCCTTCACCGCGCCGGCCGCGTCGACCAGGAACACCGCGTCGCCGTTGTTGGCCGACAACCCGAAGGTGAAGTTGAAGCACGTGGCCACGGTCGCCTCGAGGCACGTGGTCGAGGGGCCCGCGGTGACGCCCTCGGTGAAGAGCAGCAGCGCACCGGGGGCCAACTGCGTGCCCGCCGGCAGGGTCACCGCGGTGGCCAACTTCGGCCCCATGGTGACGTCGTCGCGATCGGCCACCTGGTAGCCCGAGAGGTCGACCGGGGTGCTGCCGGTGTTCATCAACTCGAAGAAGTCGCCGTCGCTCGCGGCCACCTCGTTGATCACCACGGCGCTGGGGGCGCTGCCTCCGTCACCACCGCCGGTGCCTGCGTCCGCCCCGGTACCTCCGCCGGTGGACGTGCACGAGCCGACGTCACAGCGCTGCGAGCCCTGGCACGCCACGCAGGCACGCGCGCCGACGCCACAGGCCAGCTCGGTGGTGCCCGGCTGGCAGATCCCTTCCGCGTCGCAGCAGCCCAGCGCGCAGCTGGCCGCGTCACAGGCCACCTTCGGGCCGCAGCTCGCGAGGAGGGCGAACGTCAGCCCGGTGAAGAAACCCAGCATCGCTCCGCGTGTGGTCGTCATGGTCGTCTCCGAGGTGTCACAGGGGAAAGAAAGAGTCACGGGCTCCACTCGGGCCAGCGCAAGCGGAGCACCACGCGCAGTTCGTGGCCGTCGAGGCCGGGCAGCGCGGTGCGCGCGGCGCCCAGGGCGAGGGTGCGGCCCCAGGCCACGAAGGCCTCGAGGAAGGCGATGGAGCCCCCCACGCCCAGCAAGGTGTCCACCACCGCGTCGTCGGCCGTAAGCGAGCGCTTGAACCACTGCACCCGGCCCGCAAGGAGGAGGTGCTCGAAGAGCGTGGCCCGCGCGAAGGCCTGGAGCACCAGGGCCTCCCGCGAGGGGTCGGACAACAGGCCCCGCGCGTAGAAGGCCGACGCGCCCACGCCGAGCCCCCGGGTGCTCCATTGCATGCCTCCGCCGACGCGCGTGGTGGCGATCTCCGGGAGACCGGTGCTCCCGGCGCTGCCCATGGCCAGCAGCTCGAGCGGTTTGAGCCCCACGCCCGCCAGGGGGCGCACCAGCGCGGTGACCTCGACGTTCTTGCCCTCGTTGAGTTCTCGCGAGGTGTAGCCCTCGCCGTTGGTGACGGCGGCGCCGATCCAGCCGAAGTCCCCCGGCAGGTGGACCTTCAGGGTGGCGCCGAAGTCGGCCGGGGCGAGCAGCCGGGTGCTCTCCAGCGCGTCGGCCGCCAGGCCGCGAAAGCGGAAGCCGCGCTCGAGCTCGGGAATGGCGAGCGTGGGGACCATGCCCAGGCGACCCTCGAGCCAGCGCCAGCGGTAACCGCCCCAGGCCTCGCGCAGGCGAATCACCACGCTGTCCCCCGAGACGCCCACCAACGCGCCGCCGGAGGTGGCGTAGGCGCCCTCGACCAGCACTCGCGCCGTCGCGCCCAGCCACTGGCCGTCGACGCCCAGCTGCACGCGCGGCGCGGAGAACGCGTTCTGGTGCGGGCCCTCCGTGGGAAACCGGGAGGCGTAGTCGCCGATGGCGTCCACGCGGGGGGTGAAGGTCGGCAGCGGGAGCCCGGCGTCGGCCGACGCGTCGGGGGCCTGGGCGAGCAGCAGCGAGAGCAGCAACAGGTTCACGGCATGTCTCCTTCGAAGTCTCCACCGAACACGCCGGCCGGCAGCTGGGCGGGGAGCTCGCGCGCATCGACCGTCAGGCCCAGCTGCGGCCCCAACCGCTCGAGGGCCGTTCGGAAATGCTCGGTGTCCGCCAGCACCTGCAGGCTCTCTTCGGCGGCGAAGGCCCCCTGCTCGCGCGCGAAGGCCTGGGGATCCCGGCGCAGCTGCGCGCTCACCGCCGCCACCACCGCAGGCTCGCTGCGCGCGTGCACCCGGGCCAGCACGGCGCCCAGCACCGCGCCGAGCTTCGCCAGCTCATCGCCGGCCCCGCGCGCGCCGGCCCAGCGATCGACGTTCACGCCCTTGTTCGCCTCGGACTTCGTGCGCACCTGCAGCGGAAGGCCCCACCACGTGGTGGCGAACCACCGCGGGTCGGCGTCGGGCACCGCCCAGGCCCGGCGCACCGCGGCCTCGACGCGCGTGGGCGTGTCGCTGGCCACGGGGGCAGGGCCGTACCAGCCCGCGAGGGAGGACTCGGCGAGCTCCTTGAGTTCGAGCAGCACGTCGTCTTCGAGGGCGGCCGTGGGGCCGTCGAGCAGCACCAGCACGCGCACCCGGGGCCAGCTGGCGACGCCGCTGCCGAGCTGGCGGACCACGTCGAGCACGCGGGGGTCGGGCCCCAGCCGCAGCAGGGCCTGCGGCACCGTCTGGGCCAGCGGGGCGCTCAGCGTTTCCAGGCGGGCGCTCGGGTCGGCCGGGTCGGGAGGGCCGCGCAGGAAGCGACGCCGGCCGTCGGTGACCTCCGTGAGTTGGCTCAGCTCGGCCCGGGAGAGGAGATCGCGCCGGCCTCGCTTGAAGAGGTCCTGCAGCACGGCGGAGCCCCGGTCGTCGGTCACGCGGTCGGGAGGGGCGCCGTCGGCGAGCGCGAGGAAGGTGGTGGCGTAGGCCTCGGCCGTCGCGCGGGCGATCTCCTCGGGGCGCGCGTCGGGCTGCTGCATGCGGGCGCCCAGCGCCAGGCCGGTCACCAGGCGCCGCAGGTCGAAGAGGAAGGGCACCCGGTCGGCGCTGTCGAAGTCGTTGGGCTCGAGGGCGAGGGTGCCGTCACGGTCCAGCAGCAGCCCGAAGTTTTCCGGGTGGGGATCGCCCAGGCCCAGCACCGGCGGCGCGCCCGCGAGGAAGCCACTGTGCGAGGTGCGCCCGGACTCCCAGTCGGCGCGGAAGAGCGGGACGCTGCCCCGGTAGAAGTCGAAGGGGCTCGCCGCCATGCGCGCGAACTTGCCGCGCACCAGCTGGGGCCGCGTGCGCAGCACCACCTCGTCGGCCTTCACCAGCACCTGCACCAGGGTCGCTTCGCGCGCGTCCCCCGGGGGAGCGCAGGCGGCCAGGGCGAGGCTCAGGAACAGGGCGTGACGCACGCGCGCCGTCTACACAGCGACGTGCCCGCGCGAGGCGTGGAACTCCCTCGCCGCGAAGACGTTGCCGGCCTGTGACCTCGTCGTGACGAAGGCCGCCGCCGACTTCAACGACTTCCGGCGCGCGTTCAAGCGCTCGGGAGGCTGGCTCCGAGCCCGGGCCGGAGAGTGCACGTCAAGGCGTCGCCCTCGAACTCGAGCCGGATCGCGCGACCCTCATGCCGGCGCGGGGCGTCTGGACGAGGACCGCGGCGTCGAGCCCCGGGAAGACGACGTTGACCACGAACGGCCCGGCGTAGCGGCCGATGAAGGCCGTCGTGTCGGCCACCCGGCGTTGCAGCGCCACGAGGTCCACGTCCCGATCCGGCGTCTTGAACACCACGGTGATGGCCTGCGCGAACCACGCCATCGGGTGTCCGAGCACCGCCGCGAAGCGGCCTTCGCTCGACAGCTCTGCGCCGGGGTAGTCGATGAACCTGAGCCCCCGCCACAGCCCGCGCAACCCGGGGGTGCAGTACAGCGTCCGCCCCGCGATGAGCGGCTGCACTTCGACTCCGAGGCTGATGTCGAACGCGCGCAGGCTGGGGTCGACGAGGCAGGTACCCAGCGGGTCACCCACGGAGAGCAGTTGGTCGGCGTACACCTTCCAGTCCGCATCGCTGGCCGTGAGCAACGCCGACTCGCGCGCGAGATCGACGGGCCACCGCTCCTCCTTCACCTCGAGGGAAAGGGAGGTCGCGCCCAGCACGAAGGAGTCGCCTGCGGTCAGCGGGTACAGCCCATCGTCGAGGAGTTGCCCATCGCGCCGCACCTCGAGGCCGGGGTGTGATCGCGCGCTGAGCACGAAGTGCCCGTCGTGCCAGTGGACCGTCGCCGGGGGCCAACCTCGCGCCGCTTCCGAGGCCAGCAACGTCACGCGACTGGGCACGTTGGGGTGCGCACGCGACAGGCGCTGGAGGCCACCGGTACCGTGCAGCGAGGCCTCGAAGCGCGTGCGAAAAACGGAGTCAGTCGTAGTAGTTCCGGGCCCAGGTTTCCTGGTCTTTCTGGTGCTGCCGGAAGGCCTTCTGGTTGGCCTTCAGTGAGTCCCGGTAGAAGCGGCTCTCGGCTTCGGTGCCGCGCACCTCGACGATCTCGCAGCATTCCGGGCAGGCGCAGCCCCAGTCGGACGGCATCGGCGCTCGGCAGTTTCCGAACTGGCAGGTGACGAACTGCGCCGCCGGAAGGTGTCGGCGCCCGCAGAGCTGACACGCCCGGCTCCGCGTCATCGAGGCGCGCGCCCAGTTCGCCGACGAAAGCCACGCGAACGACTTCCAGTCCCGCGCGTGCCGCGAGGTGAACAAGCGCAGCGCGCCCCAGAAGAGCGCCGGCGCCGGGCCCGCCCACTGCCAGTCGTCGAGCAGCGCCGCGGCGAGGGAGAGCGCGAGCCCGCTGGCGAGACACCACGCCGCGCTCGTCACGTTGCTTGGCGGCGCTGCGCGCACGAGTTGCTTGAGCGCGACCGACGCCAACGCCGACGTGACGAGCCAGGCAACGGCCGTGGGCAGGTCGGTGGAGGTGAACCGGGAAGCAGGCCCGAGCGTGAGGAAGCACGCGCCCCCGGTGACGAGCGCCCACGCCAGCAGGCCCCATGGGCTCCGCGAGGTGCTGCCCTGGGGCCGGGCCTCGAAGCGGGGAAGGGGGCTGTCGACGCCGTTGAGCGCGGCGAAGAGGCGCCCGAGCAGCATCGGGTCAGACGGCCGGCCGAGGCGCGCGCAGCCATCGAGGCCTACTTCTCCGAGGAACTTCACCGCGAGCTCGTGGCGCCGCGGGTGCCGCAACACCGAGCGCAGCGGTACGCCGACTTCGAACGCGGTCGGCACGGCGACGTACATCGGCAGCGAGCGGCCTCGCGCGACCTGCAGATCCAGCGCGCGTACGGGCGCGTCTGGCACGTCCGTCTCGAGGTGCAGTTCGAGGAACGTCGTCGGCTCGAGTGCGTCCGGATGGTCGCGGTCGGTCATGCGGTGCGGCTGAGCAGAACCCAACTCTCAGGCCGAGGCACGCGATCTCTCCACGCCCGAAGGTACCGCCCACGACGATGGTCTTGCCGTCGGGGAAAAGGCTGAAGGCGCTGAGCCGACCGACCGCGTTGGGCGCCGCGGCGAGTTGGGTGAACGTCTTCGCGTCCCAGATGCGGAGGCTGTCCGGGTCGTCGTTCGCCGAGATGATCAGCTGGTCGTCTGGAGTGACCGCCAACCCGATGACGGAGCCCTGGTCCTCGTTCCTGGTGCCGAGCGGGTTTCCGTGTGCGCCCGCTACGGAATGACCCAGAAACTACACGCGCGGACTTCCGCCTTGCTCGAGATCAAGCGGAACGTGGCGAGGATCCTGTATCGGGCGCCGATGAAAAGGTGTGCCCGCTGAAGACAGACGCCGAGCTCTTCTTCGTCCCCGGAAAGCCGAACCCCGGGCCCGAGTACATCACCAGCGCACGGCCCGCCTCGCAGCGGTACCGCAAGCCCGAGACGCTGCTCGAGAACCCGGACGCCATCGTCATCGGCACGGGAATTGGCGGGCTTTCCATCGCCAGCACCCTGGCGCAGAAGAAGGGCATGCGGGTGCTGATGCTCGAGCACCAGAAGGTGCCGGGCGGCTCGACCCACTGTCACGAGATCGACGGCTTCGAGTTCAACAGCGGCGTCGACTCCATCGGCGACATGGACCCGCGGGTGGGCCGCGGGCTCTTCCGCGCCACCGCCGACTTCATCACCGGCGGCCAGCTGCAGTGGGCGAAGATGCCCGACGCACACGAGACGGCCACCTTCGGCGACGACACCTACGAGTTCTTCTCCTCGGTAGAGAAGAACATCGCGTGGGTGGAGAAGCAGTTCCCCGGCGAGGGGGATGTCCGCGGCTATTACAAGCTGGAGGACCAGATTCAGGCCGACGCATGGTCGTGGGCCATCACCAAGATGGCGCCCCCCTGGGTGCCCGAGGGGATGCGGGAGGCGTTCTACGGCGCGTTTGGCGGCCAGTGGCGCAAGTACATGCACCGCAAGACCGCCGAGGTATTCCAGAAGGAGCTGGGCTTCTCCAAGCGGCTGACCGCCATCTTCTCGTACATGTACGGCAACCACGGGAAGACGCCGGAGCACTCGCCCTTCTCCTTCCACTCGGCCAACCTCTTCCACTATCGCGACGGCGCGTACTACCCGGTGGGTGGCCCCTCCCAGATCGCCAACTGCGTCATCCCCATCGTCGAGAAGGCCGG
>CAIVGN010000111.1 GCA_903905455.1 uncultured Archangium sp. | reverse complement strand
GAGCAGGCCGAGCGTGAACGCGAGCCACATCACCGCGGCACCAGCTTCACCGCCCCGTCGAAGAGCTGGAGGTAGAACACGCCGCTGCGGGCCTTCGGGAGCTCCAGGTACTGGCGCCGTTGCAGCACCTCGTCGCCGGCGGCCACCGACGGGTCGAGCGCGCGGTCGGCCTCGACGACCCACGCGTGGGGAAAGGCGCGACCGGCTTCGATCACCAGGCCCACGGCGAGGCGGCGCTGCGGGTGTCCCTCGAGGGCCCGGCGGGAGAGCACCAGGCAGCGCGCTCGACCGAGCTCGTCCTCGGAGCCCACCCCGAGCGGCGCGGTGGTGAGCCAGCGGGCGCCGGCCACGGCGGGCTCGAGCCGCAGCGCACCTTCTTCGACGGCGACTCCGCGGGTGAAGGGGCTCTCCAGCGGAGGGGTGGTGGCGGTGCTGACGGCGCGCCACGAGGCCGAGCCCACCTTGATGTCCCGGAGCGCGTGCTTTGCGTCGTAGTGGGCGACGAAGCGGTCCCCGGCGATGGTCCCGGTGACGGCCTTTCGCGCAGGCCCCTCGACGCACAGGGTCTCGAGCGCGCGGGTGCGCTCCTCCAGCACCTCCCGGCAGCCGGGGGCGGGCCGCGAGAGCAGCGTGAGCACCTCGGGCGGGGCGGGCAGGGTGGCGAGGGCAAACTCGAAGCGGGTCTCGGCCGGGCCCTCGTCGAGGAAGTGGGTGGCCTCGTAGACGTAGCGGGCCCCATCGCTCGTGACCCTCAGCTCGGCGACCGGGAGCCCCTCGACCTCGAGCACGAAGCGGCCGCTGACGGGCGTGGCGGCGAGGGCGGCGAGGAGCAGCAGGGGCACGGTAGGCAGCTTCGCACGTCACCGGTCGGCAAGAAGTGACGCTGGCGGCCCGCGGGAATAGGGTCGCGCGCACTCATGGAGAACCGCTGGTATTTGGTGCTGTTCGGCCCGCTCGGCGGACTCCTGTCGGGGTTCGTCGCGGGCATCGTGCTCTTCGCGTTGACCGGCCACCCCTCGACGTTCTGGGCGTGGACCGCGCTGCTGCTGACCACCGTGGCGGGCTTCACCGCGTCGGCGTGGCTCACGTTCTACCAACTGGGCGCGCGGCGCACGCAGCGTCGCCGGGAGGTGGTCGAGCGCTTCGCCGCGGGCGATCTGACGGTGCTCCCGGCCGGCGAGCAGACCGACGACGCCGAGCTGCAGCGCCTCGCCCTCTCGTTGCGGCGCGCACTGTGGCAGGTGCAGCGCGTCACCCTCTCGCTCCACAACACGGCGCGCGGGGTCAAGGAGCAGGCGCGCACGGTGCTCGAGGCGGCCCGTCGCCAGGGCGGCGCGGTCGATCGCAGCCAGAAGGCCGTCACCGCCATGGGCGAGAGCCTCGACGGCAGCCAGCGCCGGGTGACCCAGCTCGAGTCGTTCGCGCGCGAGACCACCGCGTCGTTGACCGAGATGACCGAGAGCATCGAGCAGGTGGCCCAGGCGCTCGGCCAGCTCAACGTGGCCTCCGAGAAGACCTCGGCGCGCGTCGACGCCATCAGCCAGCGCAGCCACATGGTGGTGGAGGCGAGCGGCACGGTGGCGCGGTTGACGGTGCAGTCGCGCGAGGCCGTCACGGCCGCCGAGCACAGCATCGACGCCGTGCGCCGCCGCAGCGACGAGACGGGCGAGCTGGCGCGCGAGGTGACCTCGACCGCGACCCAGGGCGCGCACCTCGTGGGCGACGCGCTCAAGGGCATCCGCCGCATCGACGAGACGGTCGGTCGCACGGCGCGCCTGGTCGAGGCGCTCGGCGTGTCTTCGCTGGAGATCGGCCGCGTGGTCGACGTCATCCAGGAGATCGCCGACCAGACGAACCTGCTTGCGCTCAACGCGGCGATCATCGCCAGCCAGGCGGGCGAGAGCGGCAAGGCCTTCGCCGTGGTGGCCGCCGAGGTGCGCAACCTCGCCGAGAAGACCGGCCGCTCGACGCGGGAGATCGCCACCAAGGTCAAGGCGGTGCGCGAAGGCGTCGAGAGCGCCGTGGAGTTGGTCATGCGCAGCCGCGACGAAGCGGCCGCCGGCGTGCAGCTCGGTGAGAAGGCGGCCGACGCCCTGCGGGCCATCCAGAGCACCTCGCAGCGCGCGTTGACCGCCGTGGAGGCCACCCAGGCCGAGGCGGCGCGGCTCGAGACCCAGGGCGTGTCGCTGGTCGAGGTGAGCCAGCAGGTGACCGAGCGCGTCGACGAGGTGATGCGGTTGGCCTCCGACCAGGCCTCGCAGGGCCGCGAGCTGGTCAAGCACATGCAGGACATGTCGCGCACCGCGAACCAGGCCTCGACGCGCGCCGAGGGGCAGGTCACCACGGGCCGCGAGCTCTCCGACTCGGTGCTGCGCCTGACCGCGGCCATCGACGAGATCCGCACCGCGCAGTTGGTGCTCAAGAAGGGCGACGCGGCGATCAGCGAAGAGGTCGCGGAGGTGGGTGAAGACGCGCAGCGCGTGGTGCGCATCGGCGACACCTTGAGCCGGCTGGTGGAGCAGCTGTCCCACGAGGCCGACACGCTGGGCAACGAGGTGTTCCGCTTCAAGCTGCCCGAGAAGCGCGCGGGCGGCACGTTGCAGGTCGGCCTGCACCGGGCGCTCACCATCGACGAGACGCACGGCCTCGACCCGCTGCTCACCATCGACCTGCAGATCTCCGAGATGTCGGCGGCGCTGTATTCGACGCTGATCCGCTACGAAGACGGCGTGCTGGTGCCGGACCTCGCCGAGACCTGGGAGGCCGATCGCACCGCGCGGCGCTACCGCTTCACCCTGCGCAAGGGCGTGACCTTCCCCGACGGGGTGGCGCTCAACGCGACGCACGTGAAGCAGCACTTCGAGCGGCTGCTCGACCCCAAGGTGGGCGCCCCCGACGGCGTGCTCTTCAAGGACATCACCGGCGCCGCGGCCTACTTCTCGGGCGAGGCCAGGTCGGTGGCGGGCATCGAGGTGCTCGACGAGCACACCATCGAGTTCCGGCTCGACGAGCCGCGCGCGTTCTTCCAGCGGTTGCTGGCGTTGCCCTCCACGGGCATCACCCGGCGCGACGCGGGGCGCATCATGGGCACGGGGCCCTTCCGCCTGGCCACGGCCACCAGCGACCGCGTGACCCTCGAGCGCAACCCGACCTTCTACGTCGCCGGGCTGCCGTTGCTGGCGCGGCTCGAGTTCCACCTCTTCTCGTCGCGGCACGCGGCGCTCGAGGCCTTCACCAGGGGCCAGGTGCAGGTGGTCTCGTATCTCCACGCCGAGAACCTGAAGGAAGTGGGCCTCGACCCCTCGGAGGCGCTCACCGTCAACACGCCCTCGGTGTGGTTCCTCGCCTTCCACGCCACGACGGCGCCGTTCGACGACGTGCGGGTGCGCCGGGCCATCCGCGCGGGGCTCGACGTGCGCGCGGTGGTGGACGGGTTCCACCCCGGGGCCCGGGTGGCGCGCTCGCTGACGCCGCCGGCGTTGCTCGAGAGCGATCGCGTGCACGAGCCGCGCACCGACGTGACCCTGGCCCGGCGCCTGCTGTCCGAAGCGGGGCACACCAGGATCCGGGTGACGCTCAACTACGCCCCCGACCGCGACACGCGAGACGAAGATCGCGCGCTGTTCAAGCCGCTGACCGACGCGGGCCTGGTCGAGCTGGAGCATGTCGAAGCGCGGGACTTCTGGGAGCGCGTGCGCGAAGGGCGCCTCGGGGTCTTCCGCGGCAACTGGATCGCCGACGTCGCCGACCCCGACAACTTCCTCTACGTGCTGCTCAACTCGAAGGCCCAGAGCTACTACGGCGTCGGCTACCAGAACGCCGAGTTCGACCGCCTCACCGACGAAGCGCGCGTGTCCATCGACCCGGGGTTGCGCGAGCAGCTCTACCGGAAGGCCGAGTCACTCGTTCGCGAAGACTGCGTGCTCGTGCCGCTGTACCACGAGCGGTTCCACGCGGCGGCGAGCCATGACGTGCAGGGGCTGCGGTTGCACCAGACGCCCCCGCAGGTGCGCTTCGAGGAGATCTGGCTGGCGTCGTAACGCCGCTTCCTTCAGCGGCTGGCTTCGGCGGCGACCGCGGTCAACACGTCACCGCGGCGGGGCTCGGCGCGATCGACCAGGGTGCCGTTGCGCACGAAGTCGGTCAGTTGCAGGGGCAACCCGTTGGCGGTCTTCCAGTCCCCGGTGTCCATCAGGTGGAAGTGCAGGTGCGGCTCGGTGGACATGCCGCTGTTGCCCACGCGCGCCAGCCGCTGCCCCTTCACCACCCGCTCGCCGGCCTTCACCTGCAGCGAGCCCTGGCGGAGGTGACCCAGGAGGGTGAATTCGCCGGTGCCGTGATCGATCACCAGCAGGTTGCCGTAGAGGTTCCCGCCGACCGGCTTGTTGGGCACGTTGTCGACGACGCCGTCATCGGCCACGACGATCACCCCGTCCGCGGGCGCGACCACCGGCTGGTTCCACGCGAAGTAGTCTTCATTGGTGAGCCCGCTGCTCATCGCGCTGCTGCCGTTCTTGCGCTGCAGGAGATCGAGGGCGAAGCGCATGTCGGACATCGAGGCGTGGCGGTTGTCGTCGTAGCTGCGACCCCCCCACAGCACGTGCCACGTCTCTTCGAGCGGCAGCCGCAGCTTCACCAGGCAGCGGTAGGCGCCGTAGGTGGTGGGGGCTTCCCTGGTGGCGAAGTTCATCGCCGCGCCGACCAGCCGCCCGTGCTCGTCCATCTGCACGTCGACGGTCACCCCGCGGGCCCAGTTCGAGACCGCCATCACGCGGGTGTAGACGGTGACGCCGTTGCGCTGGCCGAGGCCCTCGCTGACCAGCTTCGACTCGGTACCGTAGCTGCGAAACCCGGCGGCGAACTTCTGCAGCGCGGCCAGCGAGGTGAACTGCTGCCCCGGGAGGTTCGCCACCTGCGACCAGGTCTTGAGCAGGTTCCCCGAGCGGAGCGCCTCGACGTGCGCGCGTCCCTGGCCCAGCGACGGAGCGCTCTGCGACAACAGCAACGTGAGAAGGAACGCGGGTGCCATGGTTGAACGCGGCGCATCATTGATCAGCAGCGCCAGCGCCGGAATGTAGGCGTTTCGCGTTCCTACTCGAACGGAATGATCGAGACCTTCTCGCCGGCCTTCACCTTGAGCATCTCGCGCACGGCCTTGGGGAAGTAGACGACCTGGTCATCGAAGCGCACCTGGGTGCGAATGGCGCGGAAGCGGTTGGCCCCGGTGGCGCGGGTGACGCCGATGAGCACGTCCTGGGCCTCGAGGTCCCACGGTTCCTTGCCCACGCTCGCGGTGCGGAAGTGGCGCACCAGGCTGACGTCGGACAGGTTGGCCTCGTAGTGCGGGCCGCCGTCGAAGGGGTCGATGTGGTTCGAGTACTTGAACCCGATGCGCTCGAGCATGCGCTGCACGCCCAGGGTGTTGGTGCCCACCTCGCCGATGATCTTCTGCGCCTTCGCGGGGAAGAACGAGGCGTAGATGTCGGAGGCGGGAAAGAGCTCCTTGATGAACTCCTTGTTGCGCCGCGAGAGCTTGTCGGCTTCCGCGTAGTCGAGACCGGTGAACTTCTTGCCGATCGACTCCCAGAGCAGCGAGCGCCCGTCTTCCATCAGCGGGGGCAGCAGCTCGGCCAGCACGCGCTCCCGGAACAGGGGCCGGTGCATGGCCATGAAGAGGAAACGCACGTAGCTCAGCTGCTTGCCGGGCTTCTCCGACCCGCTGCGGTGCGGAGGGTCGACCACCAGGCCGCCGATCTCCGTGGGGCCGTCGTAGTTGTAGCCAATCGACAACACCTTGTGCCGGAAGTGCTTGTCGATGCTCGCCGAGTAGTGCTCCGCCTCGGTGACCTGGAAGTAGATGTGCGGCGCGTCCTTCGTGCCGTGCTGCGCGATGATCATCGAGGTGCCGATGATCGTCTCGTTGCGCAGGTCCTCGAGCACGAAGAGGTACTCGCGCTCGAAGGGGTTTTCGATCTTGCCCGAGAAGCTCTGCACCGACTTGTCGATGAGGCCTGCGAGCACCTTTTCATTGTTGGGGAGGTTGACGCTGTTGAGCGTCGCTGCAAGGCGCTTGAGTCCGCCGAGGTCCCCCCTGGCCACGTCGCGAAGCAGCAGCATGGGGAATCCTCTACCACAGCTCCATTCTCCGAAGCAGGTAAGGTCCGTGGCCATGGTGTCCGCGGCGACGTGGTTGAGGGACCAGCTCCCGGCGATGGAAGCGGCGCTCGCGGCGCTCGTGGAGCAAAACTCGTTCACCGGCAACCGCCTGGGTGGGCAGCGCGTGGTGCGGCTGCTGGAAGACGTCTTCGCCATGCCGGGCCTCGAGGGCGAGCGCATCGGCAGCGAGCGCTTCGCCGATCACCTCGTCTTCCGTTCGACCGGGCGCGAGGGCGTGGCCCCCATCGCGTTGCTCGGCCACCTCGACACGGTGTTTCCCCCGGGCACCTTCGAGGGCTACCGCGTGGACGGCGCCCTGCGTCGCGGGCCGGGCGTGCTCGACATGAAGGGTGGGCTGGTGGTCATCGCCTGGGCGTTGAAGGCGGTGGCGAAGTTCACCGGGCTCTCGTCGATTCCTTCGCTGCGCCTGGTGATCGTCGCCGATGAAGAGGTCGGCTCGCCGGAAGGGGCGCCGCTCATTCGGAACGTCATCGCCGGCAGCCAGGCCGCGCTGGTCTTCGAGTCGGGTCGCGCCAACGACGCCATCGTCACCGAGCGCAAGGG
>CAIVGN010000110.1 GCA_903905455.1 uncultured Archangium sp. | reverse complement strand
GATCGTCTCCGACAAGACCGTGGGCAACGCCTCGGTCGTCGAGAGGCTGCTGGCCTGGAGCCAGGACGAGAAGGTGCCCGCGGTGGGCCTCGCCTCGGCGCAGGTGAAGCAGGGCGCGCTCTTCGCGCTGGCCCCCGCGCCGCTGGCGATCGGTCAGCAGGCCGGGCGCCTGGCCAACCGCGTGCTCGTCGAGAAGGTCGACCCGGGGGCCATGGCGGTGGCCAACCCCGAGGGCCTCGAGCTGCACGTCAACCTCACCACGGCCCGGCGCCTGGGCTCGGCCGAGACCTTCGCCCTCGACGTGGTCACCTTCGCGGCGCGCCAGAGCCTCACGGTGAAGGTCGCCGAGTAGGTCCGCGGTGGAGTAGGGAGCAGCGCATGATCCCGCGCTACTCCCGCCCCGAGATGACGGCCCTGTGGTCCAACGAGGCACGGCTGCGCCGCTGGCGTGACGTGGAGCTCGCCGCCCTCGAGGGCATGGTGGCCGCCGGCATCGCCCCGAAGGAAGCGCTCGCGGTGTGCGTGGCCCGGGCCGGGGACTTCACCGCCGAAGACGTGGCGAAGATCGACGAGATCGAGAAGACCACCAAGCACGACGTCATCGCCTTCCTCACGTTCATGGAAGAGCGCATCGGGCCCGAGGCGCGCTGGCTGCACTGGGGCATGACCTCGAGCGACGTGCTCGATACCTCGCTGGGGCTCATCTTGCGCGACGCGGCCACGCTGCTGATCAGCGGCGTCGACCGGGTGATGAAGGCCGTCGAGGCGCGGGCCTTCGAGCACAAGAACACCGCGATGATGGGCCGCAGCCACGGCATCCACGCCGAGCCCATCTCCTTCGGGCACAAGCTGGCCATCTGGTTCGACGAGCTGCGCCGGGCCCGGGTACGCCTCGAGCAGGCCCGCGCAGTCATCTCCTTCGGCAAGGTCTCCGGTGCGGTGGGCACCTTCGCGCACCTGCCGCCCTCGGTGGAGACGCACGCCATGGCCCGCCTGGGCCTCACCGGGGCCCCGGCCTCGAGCCAGATCATCCAGCGCGATCGCCACGCCGAGTTCTTCACCTCCCTGGCGCTGTTGGGCTCGAGCATCGAGAAGTTCGCCGTGGAGGTCCGCCACCTGCAGCGCACCGAGGTGCGCGAGGTCGAAGAGGCGTTCTCGGCCGGCCAGAAGGGCAGCTCGGCCATGCCCCACAAGCGCAACCCCATCCTCGCGGAGAACCTCACCGGGCTCTCGCGGTTGCTGCGCGGCTACTGCCTCTCGGCGATGGAGAACGTGCCCCTGTGGCACGAGCGCGACATCTCGCACTCCTCGGTGGAGCGGATGATCGGGCCCGACGCCACGGTGGTCGCCGACTTCATGCTCCACCGCTTCGCGGGGCTGATGGAGAACCTCAAGGTCTACCCGCAGAACATGCAGAAGAACCTCGACCTGCTGGGCGGGGTGGTCAACTCGCAGCGGCTGCTCCTCGAGCTCGCGCGCCGCGGCATGGACCGCCAGGCCGCCTACGTCATCGTGCAGCGCAGCGCGATGCGCTTCTACGAGCAGGGCACCGACTTCAAGACCGCGCTGTTGGCCGACCCCGACCTGGTCAAGGTGATGCCGCCGTCCGACATCGAGGCGTGCTTCACCACCGGCTACCACCTGCGCCACGTCGACCAGATCTTCGAGCGCGTCTTCGGCCGGGCGGGGTGACCGTCGACCCGCGAGGGGAGGGTGACTCGGCGCGACGCTGCAGATTCCGCAGGGCTTGCGCTGGCGGCGCCATTGCATTGACGGGGTGCATGGACCTCGAATCGGAACTGCAGCGGCTGGTGTTGGTGAGGGCGAAGAACGAGGACCGCCAGCCCGAAGGGCCGCGGAGCGAGTGGTCGCCCATGCCGTTCGGGCGCGCCACCCAGCCGATCACCGTGGAGGGGCGCCCGGGCGATGAGCCGCTGGAGTTCCCCTCGCCGAAGCAGGCCGCCTGATCAGAGCAGCTTCGCCGCGCGGAGGTTCTTCTCGAGCCGCGCGCGCACGTCGCCGACCTCGAGCTTGAACTGCTGTCCGGTGATGCGCTCGAAGGCCGAGAGGTACTTGTCGGCGAGCATCACCCGCACCTCGTCGGGGATCGGCGGGGGCGTGCCCTGGCCGGAGAAGCCGCGCTCCTGGATGAGCCACTGCCGCAGGTTCTCCTTGTCGAGCATCTGCTGGGGCTCGCCGCGGTCGAAGCGCTCCTGCGAGCCCTCGGCGATCCAGAAGCGGCTGGAGTCGGGGGTGTGCATCTCGTCGATCACCACCAGCTCCTGGCCGATGAGCCCGAACTCGTACTTGGTGTCGACGAGGATCATCCCGTGGCGCGCGGACTGCTGCTGCCCCTCGGCGAAGAGCCCCAGCGCGGCTTCCTTCGCGCGCGCCCAGTCCCTGGACGAGAGCAGCCCGCGATCGACCACCGCCTGCTCGCTCATCGGCTCGTCGTGCTCGCCGATGGGGGCCTTGGTGGAGGGGGTGAGGAGGGCGCGGTCGAACTTCTGGTCCTTCTTCATCCCCGGGGGCAACGCGAGCGCGTAGGGGTCGCGGCCGGCCTCGTAGTCGCGCCACAGGCTCCCCGTGAGGTAGCCGCGCACCACGAACTCCACCTTGAAGGGCTCGGCCCGGCGGCCGACGATCACGCAGGGGTCGGGCATGTCGAGCACGTGGTTCTTCACCACGTGCGCGGTCTTCTGAAACCAGAAGTGGGCGAGGGTGTTGAGCAGGTCGCCCTTGAAGGGCAGGGTGGTCAGCACGTGGTCGAAGGCCGAGAGCCGGTCGGTGGTGATGAGCACCAGGCGATCCCCCTGGGCGTAGGTGTCACGCACCTTACCCTGGTACTTCTGACCGAGCGTGGGGAAGTCGGTGGAAGAGAGGGTGTGGGGGAGCTGCGCGGTCAGCCGGGCGTCAGGCATGAGCGGCGCGTAGCACGCACCGCGCTCATCGTCAGCGGGTCGGCGTCGAGGCCATGTAGACGAACGAGGGGTTGAGCCGGAGCTGCCCGTCGATCCACGCGGCGGCGTAGGGGGCCCCGGGCACGCGCACCACGGTCACCGGGCCGGACGGCTTGAGGTTCCACGAGGTGAGCAGCGAGCGGGCGATGAGCTCGGCGGCCTCGCGCTCGGACAGGCCCTGGAAGGCGTCGCGGCGGTCTTCGGCGAAGCGATCGCCCCGGGTCTCGAACACGAGGTCGGTCGGCGCACCGGCGTCACCGGCCCCGAGGAGATCGGAGGAGGGCTCGAGGGCGGGGGCGGCGACGAACTCGCCGTTGACCAGCATGGGGAAGAGCACGGCGCCGCGGGTGCCGGCCTGGGCGGACGACTGGCGGGCGACGTCGCGGAACAGCTCGAGGCGCACCGCCGGGGTCTCGAACTCGAGCCACTCCGCGGTGCCGGTGAGGGCCTGGCCGCTCGACACGCCGCGGGCCGGGTTGGGACCCACGCCGCAGCCGGCGGCGAACAGCAACGAGAGGGTGATCAGTGCGATGCGCAACACGGCTCCTCCACTATACCTTGATCAGCACCCTCCAGCCAGCCGAAGGTCCCCCCCCCGCATGGTGAGCCCCGTCGTCGTCTGCCATCAGCTCCGCTCGCCGGACAACCTCGCGGCCATCGCCCGGTCCATGGCCAACTTCGGGTTCTCGGAGCTCATCCTCTCCGACCCCCAGACCCACGAGTTCCGGGCGGGGGGGCGCATCGCGGTCAAGGCCGACAGCGTGATGGACTCGTTCTCGGTCGCCCAGACCCTCGACGAGGCGCTGACGGGGGTGGTCTACGCGGTGGGCACCACGTCACGTACCGAGCTCAAGCGCTTCACCCCGCTCACGCCCGAGCAGGCGGTCGCAAAGCTCGGTGAGCATGCGGCCCGCGGCAAGGTTGCGCTGGTGCTGGGCGGCGAGAAGCGCGGCCTGTCGGACGACGAGCTTGCGCGCTGCCAGGACGTGCTGGTGATCCCGACGCCGGGCCCGCAACCGTCGATGAACCTGAGCCATGCCGCCTCCGTGTTGCTCTACCTGTGTTCCCGCCAGGGGGTGGCCGCGCCGGCCGAACAGCCCGGGGCGCCGTTGGGTCTCGTGCACCGGCTCGAGGCGAAGATGAAGGACACGCTGCTGGCCGCCGAGTTCCTGAACCCCCAGGCCCCGGAGCACGTGCTCTTCGAGCTCTCGAGATCGCTGGTGCGGCACCACCTGACCCAGCGCGAGGCCCAGGTCTGGCTGGCCGCCTTCGAGCACCTGCGGCGCAACCTCAGCCCTTCGAACGCTTCGAAATGAGCTGATCGATCGCCTCGCGATCTTCTTTCGAGTGGCGCTCCTTCGGCTGGGCGGGCGCGGTCTCCTGCGAGACCCGCTTCTTCACCCCGTCGACGAGATCCTCGGCGCCGTCCTTGACCTTCTCGAGGCGCGGGCCCTGCTGCTTCCAGGCGCCCTGCACCGTCTGCCACGGGGTGCGCCCGTGGATCTCGTAGGTGCCGAGGAAGATGCCGAGGCCGACACACAGACCCGTCCACAGGATGACGCGAAGGATGCCCATGCCCCCTTCCTACTTCTGCGCACATGGCGATCCATTTTTCAGCCTGCTGACGGCGCCGCGGCTTTCTGCGTAGAACGATTCCGTGGAGTTGGAAGAACTCAGGGCCCGCGCGAAGGCGCGGCTGCGGCTGCTCGCGGCGCAACCCAATGACGGGCTCGACGCCTTTCACCGGGACACGCTCGCGTTCTTTTCGCGCGTACCCGAGCCCCCGCTCTACCGCCGCCGCGACGACCCCTCGCGCGCCCAGGCCAGGGCCCTGCTGGAAGAGGCCGAGGTGCTCTTGGCGCGCTCGTGGCGCCTGGGCACGGAGGTGCTGACCTTCACCGCGGCCATCGAGGGGCACTTCGTGGCGCTCTCGCTGATGGCCGAGGGGCGGGTGGAGGCCGCGGAGCCCGCGTGGCACGACGCACTCCACCGCGAGCGCGAGGCCACGGCGCCGCTGCGCTTGTGGAGCCGCACGGATGAGGGGAGGCCGACCGTCTTCGACCCCCAGACGCGGCGTTCCCGCTTCGACCCGCGGCCCGAGGCCCAGGTGGAGGCGAAGCTGGTGTGCCCGAGCTGCCGCAAGGTGGGGCCGTTCTCTCTCTCTCCGCGCATCGCCTCGCACGAGCTCAAGTGTCTCCATTGCGCGGGCCTCTTCGTGGCCTACGTGGCCGAGCTGCGGTCGCTCGAGGTGCAGCCGCTGGGGCGCAGCCGTCGCCGCTACCACTTCCGCGTCGAGGAGCTCGCCGGCGCGCAGACCCTGGTGGAGTTCGACGACTCCGCGCCCGGGGAGCTGGGGGCCTCGAAGCGTGACCTGCTGGCGTTCCTGTACGCGCCACAAGGCGTGCTCCGCGGGGTGCTCAACCTCAACACCAGCCGGGTGTTGTGGGTCTCGCAGCCGGGCTCGTGCTTCGTGGCGACGGTGGCCTTCGGGGAAGACGCGCCGGAGCTCGACACCCTGCGCGCGTTCCGCGATCGCGTGTTGACGCGCAGCGGGCCGGGGCGGGCCTTCATCGGGTGGTACTACCGCGAGGGCCCGGCGCTCGCGGGCTCGGTGCAGGCGCGGCCGTGGTTGCGCGCGGCGACGCGGGGCGCGTTGCGGCTGGTGGTGCCTTTCCTGGAGAAGATCGCGTGAGCGAGCCGCAGAAGACCGACCGCATGACCTGGGTGTTCGTGGGCGCGCTGTTGCTGGGGGCGATCCTCATGGGGTGGCAGGAGGCGCACTCCGAGATCCTCCCCGGGGGCAGCGAGGCCCCGCCGTTCATCGTGGAGCGGCTCCAGGGCGCGCCGCTGTCGCTCGAGTCGCTCAGGGGCAAGGTGGTGGTAGTGAACTTCTGGGCCACGTGGTGCCCGCCGTGCCGCGAGGAGATGCCGTACCTGCTGAGCACGGTGCAGGAGCTCGAGGGCCAGGGCGTCACGCTGGTGGCCATCAGCAACGACGAACTCGTGGGGCAGCGCGAGGCGGTGGCGGCCTTCGTGAAGGGCTACCCGGGGCTCGAGAAGTTCGCGGCGCTGGGGCGCCCGGAGATCGGCTTCGCGTACCAGGTCAAGGCGCTGCCTTCGATCTTCGTGCTCGATCGCCAGGGTCACCTGGTGGCGTCACACCAGGGGCAGGCGACCGAGTCCCAGCTGCGCGGCTGGATTCAAGACGCGCTCAAGCCGTAACCCTCCCTCGCCCTGCGACAGCGGGGAGAGGGCCGGGGTGAGGGGCCGAACTCTCTACTTCGTGACCGGCTCGTTCTTCTTGGTCTCGATCTCATCGAGCAGCTTGAACTCGGTGCGGCGGTTCTTGGCGCGGCCGAGCGGGGTGTCGTTGGTCGACAGCGGCTTGTCGAAGCCGTAGCCCTCGCTGCGCAGGCGCCGGGTCGCGATGCCCTTGGTGATGAGGTAGTTCTCGACGGCCTTGGCGCGGCGCCGTGAGAGGCTGATGTTCGCCTCGCGCGATCCCACGTTGTCGGTATGGCCTTCGATCATCACCGGCCCGGCGTCGGGGTTCTTGGTGAGCACGGCGGCGACCTCGTCGAGGAGCTTGAACGAGCGCGGGTCGATGCGATCGCTGCCGAACTCGAAGAGGATCTGGTTGTTGATGCGAATGCGCTCGGACTCGAGGACGACCTCTTCCTCTTCTTCGGGGGGCGGGCAGCCCTGGAGATCCGGGGGACCGGCCTGGCCGGGGCACTTGTCGACGTGGTCGGGGATCTGATCGCCGTCCTTGTCGGGGCAGCCATCGAACTCCTGGAGGCCGAGCACGTCGGGGCACGCGTCGAGCTTGTCCGGCACGCCGTCGTTGTCGCGGTCGGGCTCGCGTTCGTCGGGGCAGCCGTCGCCGTCGTCGATGCCGTCCTTGTCTTCGGGCTGGTCGGGGCACCCGTCGATGCGGTTGGGGATGCCGTCGCCGTCATCGTCGGGGTCGGGCACGTGCTGGTAGGTGAGGGCGAGGGAGAAGCGGATGGTCTCGCGGCCGTAGCCGTTGTCGCCCAGGCCCTTGCCGATGGAGAGCTGGGCGCCCCACTTGCCGGCGAACTGGGTGCGGGCGCCGATGAGGAGCTCGAAGGGCGACTTGAGCGCCTCGGCCTCGGTGAAGGTGAAGGGGGCCTCGGCCGGCGTGGCGAGGTTCAGCTCGCCGAGCAGTTGGTTGTTCTGGAAGCGCCCGAAGCTGGGCAGCTCGACGATGGCGCCGCCGCCCAGGGTGAACTCCTGGCCGACGTAGAGGTTGATGAAGCGGCCGGGGGCGGTGCGCAGTCGCCAGCCGACGTTCGCCAGCAGGCGCACCGGGCCGATGCTGCGCTCGATGGCGAGGCGGGGGGCGAAGACGAAGCCGCGGTCCGAGAGGAAGCTCGAGGTGTCACCGATGGGGATGCGGACCTCGAGCACGCCGGCGAGGCCGACGATGGGGAACTCGCTCTGCTTGAGGATCTGCACGCGGCCCATGAGGCGCGGCGCACCGAGGCCCGCGGCGTTGGGCGCCTTCACCGGGAAGCCCTGGTCCGCGAGGATCTGGAAGTTGTTCACCTGGCCGATGGTGATGGGGAGATCGGCCGAGACCTCGACGCGCGGGTGCAGCTGGTAGGCCCCGAGGATGTGCAGGTCGGCGCGGAAGGGCAGCAGGTCGCCGATGCGCTGGCTGCCGTTCTTCGCCACGAGGATGCCGACGTTGAAGTCGAGCAGCGCCTGGAGCAGGTACGAGCGCGTGAGCTGCAGCTCGCCACCCTCCAGGGCCAGGCCCGACTCCATGGCCGGGGTGTACTTGGTGGGCACCAGGTCGATGCCGCGCGCGGTGAACGGGTCGACGCTCTGCGCTCCCGCCAGAGAGGCGAGCGTCAACGCGAGGAGGCTGATCAGTCGAGGCGTACGCACGGTGTGAAAAAGTGTACCCCGCGAGGGAGCGCAGAAAAGGAATCTGCGCTGCTACAGGTCGCTTCAGTGCGTCATGAGCTGGGCCGCGGGCACGATCGTGACCTGATCACGTGTCAGCGGAATGGGCTCCTTCGCGATCAACACGTCGTCGGCGAGCACGTCGGCCGGCTTGGGTGACGGGTAGCTGATGGGGCTGGGCTGGCCGCTCTTCAGCGCGGCGGCGAGGCCTTCGGCGTCCTTGGTGACGAACACGAAGTTGAGCGCGCCCGGGGGCAGGTGCTTCTTCACCGCGGCCTGGGCGTCGGCGGGGGTGATGGTCTCGAGGGACTTGCGCACCGAGCCGAGGAAGTCGGGCGTGCCGCTGATCAGATCGTCGATGGCCCAGCCGAGGCGGCGCTGATCCGTCGTGGCCCAGATGCGGGTGGCGCCGGAGAGGAACCCACGGGCGGTCTCGAAGCGCTCGGCGGGGATGGGCTCGTTTCGCAGGCGCTCGAGGAAGTGGAGGATGGTGCGCGTGGCGAACACCGCGTTGGCGGGCTGCACCGGGCGCAGCCACAGCGTCACGTCTTGCTGGCTGCGCAGCACGTTGGTGCGGGGCAGCGAGGACCAGCCGTCCTGGCGGTAGTGCTGGGCGTAGGCGTAGGTGCCGTAGTTGAGGCCGCGGCGATCGCGCACCTCCTGGAAGAGCACGCCGTGCTCCTGGCGGTGCTCTCCGAAGTACGAGAGGGCGATGAACAGCGCGAGGAACTCGGGCGAGTCGCGGCGCAGCGGGGTGGTGAAGCCGAAGTTGCCGGCGGTCGAGGTGGTGTCGCGCTGCACGATGACCGTGCGGCCGGTGGGGCCCGGGGCGGTGGG
>CAIVGN010000109.1 GCA_903905455.1 uncultured Archangium sp. | reverse complement strand
CTCGACCGCTTCATCGCCGTCAACCCGTTCTGGGAGCACGTCGACGAGCCCTTCGAGCGGGTCGCTGCACGGCTCGCGGCGTTGTCGGGGACACGGCTGCTCATGTCGCGAGCGTGGTTTGCCGAGCAATGGCAGGCGGGGCGCTTCACGCATGCTCACCTGCAACGCGCCCTCGAGGAGCGGGCGAGTTCCTTCTCCGTGCATCGCCTCGAGCAGGTGCTCGCGGAGCCAGCGCCTTCCGTCGCCGTGCGTGCGCGCGTGATGGACGTCGTCGACGAGGGCTCGGTGGGACTACCGCCCGGGTTGCGGCCCAGTTGGCGCGAGTTCGTCACCGGCAGCGTCAGCCAGTTCTGCGCGTCATTCTTCGACGAGGGCCAGGCCCTGCTGCCCCCGTCGCGCGCCGAGGGCCTCTATGCGACCTGGCGACGGCATGCGCTGACCGACCAGCGCCCGCACCGCTTGATGGGGATCGATGGCTTTGGGGCGCTGGTGGCCCTGTTGCCGCGCACGGCTGACGAGATGGCGCGGTTGGCGCTCGCCGAGTTGGCCGTGCCGGCCGAGGAACTCGAGGCGTATCTGCTCGGCCTGTTGCTCGACCTCAACGGCTGGGCCGCCTGGGGTGCCTACCAGCGCTGGACGGCGCGGCTCGCCGGTCGCGGCGATGCGAGCCTGCGGGAGTTGTTGATCGTGTGGCTCGCCTGGGAGTGGATCTCGTTGCAGCTCGTCGACCCAGCGCGCCGGGACGCGTGGCCCCGGGCGATCGCCCGCTGGGGACGCTGTGATGCCGCCGCCGTGGAGGCGACTGCCGAGGACTGGATCCTGCAACGCGCCCTGGAGCTCGCCGCCGAAGACGAGGTCGCGCGCGGGCTCTGCGAAGCCTCGTCCCCTTCGGCGAAGGCCCCGGCCTTTCAAGCCGTCTTCTGCATCGACGTGCGCTCGGAGGTCTTCCGGAGGGCCCTCGAGGCGGCGTGCCCGGAGGCACAGACGCTCGGGTTCGCGGGCTTCTTCGGGCTCCCCATCGAGTACCGGGCGCTCGGGGCGACCAGCGCGCGCCCCCAGCTGCCGGGGCTCCTCGGGGCGCGGTTCGAGGCGAACGACGAGGGCCTCTCGCCCGGGGTCGCCGTCACGCGGACGGCGCGGCTGGCGGCGCGGGCCTTCGGTGAGGAACTCAAAGCCTCTGCCTTCTCGGGGTTCTCATTCGTCGAAGCGATGGGCCCCCTGGCGGCGCTCGACCTGGTGCGCGAGACGTTTGGTCGGCCCGCGCAGGTCTCGGCCGAGGCGGCGGGGTTGACGGCGCGCGAGGACCAGCAGCGGCTCCCCCGGCTCGGCGGCCCGGTGGGCGGAGGGGTGCTCGAGTTGGGCGCGCGCGCCGATCTCGCGGCCGGAGTGCTTCGGGCCATGAGCCTCACCCACGACTTCGCGCGCCTCGTGGTGCTCATCGGTCACGGGAGCCAGACCCGCAACAACCCGCACGCCGCGGGCCTCGACTGCGGCGCGTGCTGCGGCCAGACCGGCGAGGTCAACGCCCGGGCCGCCGCCGCGCTCCTCAATGCGCCCGAGGTCCGGGCGGAGCTCCAGAAGCGGGGGCTCGTGGTTCCCGACAGCACGCGCTTCATCGCGGGCCTGCACCTCACCACCACCGACGAGGTGCGGCTCTTCGAAGTCGATGACGTTCCCCCCACCCACGCCGCCGACGTCTCCCGCTTGTCGCTGGCGCTCGCCGTAGCCGGCAACGGCGCGCGGCGCGAGCGCGCGGCGCGCCTCGATCTGCCGGCCCGCGTCAAACGCGACGATCGCCTGCTCCTGGAGGCGCTCCAGGCGCGCGGGTCAGACTGGGCGCAGGTCCGGCCCGAGTGGGGGCTGGCCGACAACGCGGCCTTCATCGTGGGCCCGCGCGAACTCACCCGGCGGCTCGATCTCGGCGGGCGCGCGTTTCTTCACGACTACCGCTTCGAAGAAGACGAGGGCTTCGGCATCCTCGAGCTCCTCATGACCGCGCCGCTGGTGGTCGCCCATTGGATCAACCTCCAGTACTACGCCTCGACGGTCGACAACCTCCGCTACGGCAGCGGCAACAAGGTGCTCCACAACGTGGTCGGCGGGCATCTCGGGGTCTTCGAGGGCAACGGCGGCGATCTCCGCATCGGGCTCCCGCGGCAGTCGCTGCACGACGGGGAGCGGTGGGTGCACACTCCGCGCCGCCTGAGCGTCTTCATCGCTGCCCCTCGCGAGGCCATCGAGGCCGTGCTCCAGAAGCACGCGAAGGTCCGCGCGCTCGTCGAGAACCAGTGGCTCTCGCTGTGCCAGGTGGACCCGGTCGAGCACGAGATCTGGGCGCGCGGCCGAAGCGGCTGGCACCTGCGTGCGCTCGAACCCTCTCCCTCGAGGTGACTGCTTCCTACCGAGGCGTCAGGCGTTCTCGGGCGGCGGGGTCTTGCCGTGCACGAGCACCTTGTCTTCCTGCTTGAAGCCGACCTCGACCTTGCCGTCGCGCACCGCGCGCACGATGCCCAGCCCGAAGGTGGGGTGGTCGATCACGTCGTCGACCGCGTAGGTGTCGCGGGGCGTGTAGCGCCGGGCGTGGCCGAGATCCTTGCCCTTGAACTGGTCTTCCCAGGACACGATCACCACCGGCGCCTTCGACTTCGGCTTGGCCGCCGAGGACGACGAGGCGCGCTTGGGGGCGGCGAAGGACACCGCCTTCACCAGGGGCTGCGTACCGCGGTAGTTGTGCTCCCCGCCGCAGGTGTTGCACTTCACCTTGATGACCTTCGGTCCCACCATCGCGATGATGGTGTGCGCGAGGTTCAACTCGCACTTTCCGCAGGCAGCGTCGATCTCACCGCCGGTCCGAATCGCGTTAGGCAGGTTCATTGCGCGGGCGAATAACAGAAACTCTGCCGTGCGGGGGCGCTTGTTCGAGCGGCCCACTCACGTAGAGTGCCGCCGCGCCTATGTCGTCGGAGACCCCCGCAGAACCACGCCCGCCCTCGATGCTGTACTCCGCGATCGAGAGCATCGGCACCGGGATCTTCAGCTTCGTCGAGGAGCTCGGCGGACTCGCGGCGATGCTCTTCCAGATCGTCAAGTGGGCCGTGCGTCCCCCGTACCGCGTGGCGAACCTCTTCGCGCAGCTCGACTTCGTGGGCGTGGGCTCGATCTTCATCGTGGCCTTGACCGGCATCTTCTCGGGCATGGTCTTCGCCCACCAGAGCTGGCGCGCCTTCGATCTCTTCAACGCCGAGAGCCTGGTCGGCCCCACGGTGTCTCTGACCATCACCCGCGAGCTGGCCCCGGTGTTCGCCGCCCTGATGGTGACCATGCGCGCGGGCTCGGCGATGTGCACCGAGCTGGGCACCATGCGGGTCACCGAGCAGGTGGATGCGCTCGAGACCATGGCCGTCAACCCCATCCAGTACCTCCTGGTGCCGCGGGTGCTGGCCGGGTTGATCATGGTGCCGCTGCTGGTCCTCATCTTCGACCTCCTCGGGCTGACTGGCGGCTACTTCGTGGCGGTGACGGTCAAGGGCCTGTCGGCCGGCACCTTCGTCACCCGCACCCAGCAGTGGCTCGACCCGGAAGACATCGCCGAGGGCCTGATCAAGGGCGCGGTGTTCGGCCTCTTCATCGCCCTGGTCGCTTGTTACAAGGGCTTCAACGCCAGCGGCGGCGCCAAGGGCGTGGGCCAGGCCACCACCGAGGCGATGGTCGCCAGCGCGCTGGGCATCTTCATCCTCGACTATTTCGTCGGCGTGCTCCTCCACTGACATGGCTGACGAGAAGACCCAGGTCACGGCGCCCGGCGCGCCCATCATCGAGATCAAGGACCTGCACAAGTCCTTCGGGTCTCACGAGGTGCTCTCGGGCATCACGCTCTCGGTGCCCGCCGGCAGCACCCTGGTGATCCTCGGGGGCTCGGGCAGCGGCAAGACGGTGCTCATGAAGCACATGATCGGCCTGCTCAAGCCCGACAGCGGCCGGGTGATCGTCGACGGCGAAGACATCGTGCCCATGAGCGCCGAGCAGCTGGAGAAGATGCGGCGCAAGTTCGGCATGGTCTTCCAGGCCGCGGCGCTCTTCGACTCGATGACGGTGTACGAGAACGTGTCGTTCCCGCTGCGCGAGCACCGCAAGGACCTGAGCGAAGAGCAGATGCACGACCTGGTGCGCGAGAAGCTGTCCATCGTCGGCCTGAAGAACGTCGAATCCAAGTTCCCCTCGGACCTCTCGGGCGGCATGCGCAAGCGCGTGGGCCTGGCCCGGGCCATCGTGCTCGACCCGAAGATCGTGCTCTACGACGAGCCCACCACCGGCCTCGACCCCATCACCACCGACTACGTCGACGAGATGATCCTCGACGCCAAGAAGCAGCTGGGGGTGACCTCGGTGGTCATCAGCCACGACATCGCCTCGGCCTTCAAGGTCGCCGACAACATCGCCTTCCTCTACCAGGGCGTGATCGTCGACCAGGGGCATCCCTCGAAGCTCCGCCACTCCGAGCACCCGGGGGTGAAGTTGTTCCTCCAGACGTGGTTCGGGAAGAACTAAGGTGCGCCGTTCGTGAAGAAACTGATCACACCGTTCCGGGTAGGGCTCCTCGTCATCGCGGCGGGGGCGATCCTCTTCTTCTTCCTGACCTTCGTGAAGAAGGGCGGCATGAAGGCAGACGAGTCGGTCACGGTCTTCGGTTACTTCCGTGACGCCTCGGGCCTCAACCAGCGCAGCCGCGTGCAGATCGCCGGCATCGGCGTGGGCGAGATCATCGACATCCGCCTCGAAGGGGTGCGGGCCAGGGCCACCATTCGCATCAAGCGCGAGATCCACGTGCGCGAAGACGCGACGTTGACCAAGCGCTCCGAGTCGCTGCTCGGCGACTACATGCTCGACCTGACCCCGGGCACCGAGAACTTCCGCGAACTCAAGGACGGCGAGGAGATCAAGCGGGTGGTCGACGCCCAGGGCATGGAGCAGTTGTTCGGATCGCTGACTGCGATCACCTCCGACATCCAGGCCGTCACCGGCTCGCTGCGCACGGTGCTCGGCGGCGCCTCGGGGCAGGGGAGCATGGAGGCCATCGTCAAGAACCTCGTGGCGCTCACCGAGACGATGCAGAAGATGATCGGCGACAGCGCCTCGAAGCTCGACCAGATCCTCATCAACGTCGAGGGCGTGTCGGGCGACGTGAAGCGGCTGACGGGGCGGGAATCAGACTCCATCTCCCACATCGTGAAGAACGTCGAGGTGGTGTCCAACGACGTGCGCGACGTGATCTCGTCGATCAAGAAGATCGTCGGCGAGAACGAGGGCGAGGTGGGCAAGGGCGTCTCCAGCCTCAAGGAGACCCTCGCCAAGCTCGACCGCTCGCTGGACAACATCGAGAAGGTCACCGCCGACGTGAAGGACGGGAAGGGGGCCCTGGGCGCGCTGGTGTCCAATGAGCGCCTCGGCCAGAAGATCTCCGACACCGTGGAAGACGTGGCCGACTTCGCGGGCCGGCTCACCAACCTCGAGGTGGAGGTGGGCGTGAAGGTCGACTACCTCTTCAACCAGAACGGGGCGAAGACGTTCCTGCAGCTGCGCCTCATCCCCAAGCCCGACAAGTACTACCTGATCGAAGCCATCGACGACCCGCGCGGCAAGGTGGAGACCATCTACCTGCAGCAGAACCCGCCTGGCGCCGGCGACCCGGTGGTGCAGAAGCAGACGATCACCACCGAGGCGATCAAGTTCAGCGCCCAGTTCGCCAAGCGCTTCTCGTTCCTCACGCTGCGCTTCGGCATCATCGAGTCCACCGGTGGCATCGGCGCCGACTTGAACGTGCCGATCCGCTTCCCGTGGTACTCGCGGTGGCTCGAAGACGCCCTGGTGCTCAAGGTCGACGCCTTCAACTTCTCGATCGAAGCGCTGCGGCTGCCCCGCTTGCGCGCGACGCTTCGCTTCACGCCCTTCGAGCACATCTACGTCAACGCCGGCATGGACGACATCTTGAACGCGCCCAACCGCGACACGCTCACCAACCGCCTCATCAGCGGCCGGGACTTCTTCGTCGGCGCCGGCGTGTACTTCACCGACGCCGACATCAAGTCGCTGCTCCCGGTGATCCCCACGCCGTGAGAGGCGCGGGGCCCACCCGAAGGCGAAGGCGACTTCAGCCCATCACGAGCTTCTCGCCGAAGGTGTCCTGGTAGCGGCGGGCGAAGTCGTCGACCGAGAAGAAGTGCTCCTGGCAGCCCTTGAGCTCGATGGCGTACGTCGCGGCGAGCGCGGCGATGCGGCCGGTGACCTCGTAGGGCAGCTTCTTGGCCAGGCCGTAAGCGAGCGCACCGAGGTACGCGTCACCGGCGCCCGTGGGGTCGAGCACCTCGTTGGGCTTGGCGATGGGGATCTCGATGGTCGGCTGGCCCTTGACGATGAAGCGCGAGCCTTCCGCGCCGCGGGTCATGACCGTCAACGGCGCCATGTCGAAGAGCTGCTGCTCGGTGAGGCCCGTGGAACGCGCCATCATGCCGAACTCGTAGTCGTTGCCCACCAGCGCCGCGCAGCCGTCGAGGCCCGCGAGGATCTGCGCCTTGTCGAGCCGCGGCACCTGCTTGCCCGGGTCGAAGATGTACGAGACGCCGGCCTTCTTGCACTCGGCGGTGTGCTTGGCCATCGACTCCGGGTCGGTGGGGCTGATGATCACCCAGTCGCCCTTCTCGAGGCCCAGCGACTCCAGCGTCACCTCGCGCGCGTGCACCACGGCGCCCGGGTAGAACGCGACGATCTGGTTGTTCACCTGGTCGGTGTTGATGAAGCACGACGCGGTGAACTCGTTGGACACCAGCTTGATGCCGCGGGTGTCGATGCCCTTGCCCTGCATGAAGTCGCGGTACTCGTTGAAGTCCTGGCCGGCGGCCGAGACCACCGCGCTCTTCCCGCCGAGCATGGCCACCGTGTACGCGATGTTGCCGGCGGTGCCGCCGCGCATCTTCTTCATCGAGTCGACGAGGAAGCTGACCGTCAGCATGTGGACCTTGTCCGGGAGGATGTGGTCCGAGAACTTCCCGGGGAAGTTCATGATGTAGTCGTAGGCGAGTGATCCAGTGACGATGATGCGCACGGCTGGGTCCTTTGAGGGGGTGGAACGAACGGCGCTCCCCTTACCCAGCGGTGGCTCGAAATGAAAGGCCGGGGCGGTTCGAGCCCCCCGGCCCTCAGGATCACTTCGTCGGCGCCGGGGCCGGCTTGATGCCGACCTTCGACTTGGCCGCGCCCACGCCCGTCTTCATGCCCTGCCTGGCCAGGGCGTTGGCGACCGGCGAGGCCACGGGCACGTTCACCTTGGCGGTGGCCTTGTCGGTCAGCTCGCCGCCCCTGGCCTCGGATCGGGGGCATGCCCTGCGCGAGAGCCAGTGAACCGGCGAGCACTCCAACGGCGATGAACTTCTTCATGGGGGACTTCTCCTCAACAGGCGTGCGGGGAATCCGCGCGCGAACAGGTCAGGACCACGCCACCTGCAGGGTGGCGCCGAGCCGGTGGTCGGCGCTGGCGTGGCTACGTCGGGACTCAGGGGGCACTCCGGCAAGAGACGGCGCGAGCGAATGCACTTTTGAGACCCTGCGGAGATTGCCGTGAACTCGCGGACCTGGGACTGCTTGGGGCGGTCGCGCGGCCTGCAGTCGCAACTTGCGACGGGCCATCTGCGACATGGGGTGGATCAGCCTGCCCGGCGACTTCGGGCTCGCGCTGCGCTCACCGAAACCACGAGCCCGTGCGCACCGTTTCCGGCGCGCACGGCCCGTGTGGAGACTGCTCAGCCCTTGAACTGGGCCTTGATGAGATCGCTGTTGAACTCGGCGATCACCCGCACCGGGATTTCCTTCGGGCAGACCGCCTCGCACTGCGAGAGGTTGCTGCAGGTGCCGAAGCCCTCGGCGTCCATCTGCTGGGCCATGTTCTGGGCCCGCACGTACCGCTCGGGCTCGCCCTGGGGCAGGTGCGCGAGGTGCGAGGCCTTGGCCGCGACGAAGAGCATCGCCGAGGCGTTCTTGCAGGCCGCCACGCAGGCGCCACAGCCGATGCAGGCCGCCGCGTCCATGGACAGGTCTGCTTCCTTCTTGGGGATGGGCAGGCAGTTCGCGTCGGGGGCGCCGCCGGTGTTCACCGAGACGTAGCCGCCGGAGGCGACGATGCGATCGAGCGCCGAGCGATCGACGACCAGGTCGCGCAGCACGGGGAACGCCTTGGCGCGCCACGGCTCCACGAAGATCTCGTCACCATCGTTGAAGTGCCGCATGTGCAGCTGGCACGCCGTGACGCCCTTGTGGCCGCCGTGGGGGATGCCGTTGATCACCATCGAGCACATGCCGCAGATGCCTTCGCGGCAGTCGTGATCGAAGGCCACCGGCTCTTCGCCCTTGTGCTGGAGCTGCTCGTTGAGCGTGTCCATCATCTCGAGGAAGGACATGTGCGGGTCGACGTTCTCGACCACGTAGCCCTTCATCTCGCCGGACTGGTCCTTGTTCGTCTGACGCCAGACGTTGACCTTCAGCTTCATCAGTTTGTCGCTCATTACTTGTAGCTCCGGATCGACGGCTTGAACGCTTCGAACACCAGCGGCTCGACGTGACGCACAGGCTGCTTGCCCTCGCCCTGGTATTCCCAGACGGCGGCGTGCATGAACTTGTTGTCGTCGCGCTTGGCCTCGCCCTCGTCGTCGTGCTCCTCGCGGTAGTGACCGCCGCACGACTCGTCGCGCTCGAGCGCGTCGAGCACCATCATCTCGGCGAACTCGAAGAAGTCGGCCACGCGGCCGGCCTTCTCCAGCGAGGTGTTGAGGCTCTCGGCCGAGCCCAGCACGTTCACGTCGCGCCAGAACTCCTCGCGGAGCCTGGGGATCTCGACCAGCAGTTCCTTCAGGCCCTTCGCGGTGCGGGCCATGCCGCACTTTTCCCACATCATCTGGCCGAGCTGCCGGTGGAAGCTGTCCACGGTGCGCTTGCCCTTGATGCTCAAGAACTTCGCCATGCGCGCGTTGGTGTCCGCGACGGCCTTCTTGAACTCCGGGTGATCGGTGGTGACCTTGGGCTGCTTGGCCGTCGCGAGGTACGCACCGATGGTGTACGGCAACACGAAGTAGCCGTCGGCGAGGCCCTGCATCAGCGCCGAGGCGCCGAGGCGGTTGGCGCCGTGATCGCTGAAGTTCGCCTCGCCGATCACGTGCAGGCCCGGGAGGTTCGACATCAGGTTGTAGTCCACCCACAGCCCACCCATCGTGTAGTGGACGGCCGGGTAGATGCGCATGGGCACCGTGTACGGGTCCTCACCGGTGATGGTGGAGTACATGTCGAACAGGTTGCCGTAGCGCTCGGCGATGACCTTCTGGCCGAGGCGCTTGATCGAGTCGGCGAAGTCGAGGAACACGCCGCGGCCACCGGGGCCCACGCCGCGGCCTTCGTCGCAGACCTGCTTGGCGGCGCGCGAGGCGATGTCGCGGGGTGCGAGGTTGCCGAACGAGGGGTACTTGCGCTCGAGGTAGTAGTCGCGCTCGTCCTCGGGGATCTGCGCGGGCGGACGGTTGTCGCCGCCCTTCTTGGGCACCCACACCCGGCCGTCGTTGCGCAGCGACTCGCTCATCAGCGTGAGCTTCGACTGGTAGTCGCCCGCCTGGGGAATGCAGGTGGGGTGAATCTGCGTGTAGCAGGGGTTGGCGAAGCCAGCGCCCTTCTTGGCCGCGCGCCAGGTCGCCGTGACGTTGCAGCCCTTGGCGTTGGTGGAGAGGAAGAAGACGTTGCCGTAGCCGCCGGTCGCGAGCACCACCGCGTCGGCCGCCCAGGACTCGATCTTCCCGCTCACCATGTCGCGGGTGACGATGCCGCGGGCGTGCCCGTCGACCATCACCAACTCCAGCATCTCGTGGCGCGCGTGCATCTTCACGCT
Source organism: uncultured Archangium sp. (assembly GCA_903905455.1). Taxonomy (GTDB): domain Bacteria; phylum Myxococcota; class Myxococcia; order Myxococcales; family Myxococcaceae; genus Archangium_A. Next base: position 9,134 of record CAIVGN010000109.1, on the reverse strand, counting down.
GCCGGTCTGCACCTGCTTCTCGAGGGCCTGGTAGGCGCCGATGAGCAGTTGCTGCCCCGTCTGGCCGCGCGCGTAGAAGGTGCGCGAGACCTGGGCGCCGCCGAACGAGCGGTTGGCGAGGTGGCCGCCGTACTCACGCGCGAAGGGCACGCCCTGGGCGACGCACTGGTCGATGATGTTCACCGACACTTCGGCGAGCCGGTAGACGTTGGCCTCGCGGGCGCGGAAGTCGCCGCCCTTGACGGTGTCGTAGGCGAGCCGGCGAACGGAGTCGCCGTCGTTCTGGTAGTTCTTCGCGGCGTTGATGCCACCCTGCGCGGCGATGGAGTGCGCGCGGCGCGGCGAGTCCTGGAAGCAGAACGCGTCGACCTGGTAGCCCAGCTCGGAGAGCGTGGCCGCGGCGCTGCTGCCCGCCAGGCCCGTGCCCACCACGATGATCTTGAACTTGCGCTTGTTGGCCGGGTTGATGAGGGGAAGCGCCAGCTTGTGCTTCGTCCACTTCTGTTCGATCGGCCCTTCGGGAATCTTGGCTTCGAGCTTCATGGCTTGATCAACCCCAGGAGAACGGAAAGGGGAATGGAGGCGAACCCGGCGCAGAGCCCGTACCCGAGCACCAGCGCGACGTTCTTGAGGAAGGGCGTCCACTTCGCCCCCCAGAACCCGAGGTGCTGGAAGAGGCTGTAGATGCCGTGGGAGATGTGCGCGGCCAGCAGCACCATCGCGGTGACGTAGAAGATGGCGATCAGCGGCTGCTGAAAGCCCATCACCATCATCGAGTAGGCGTCGTAGTGGCCGTCAGCCAGCAACGTCGCCGGCTGCGGGCCGGTGAGGTGCAGGGTGAAGTGGGCGAGGTGGTACGCGAAGTACGCGAGCACCACGGCGCCGCTGAGCATCATCGTCTTGGCGGCCGCGCGCGCCGGGGCCTTGGAGGGCACCGCGTAGGCGACGGGCCGGGCGGCGCGGTTCAACTGCACCGTGCGAACCGCGGTCCAGATGTGCAGCGGGAAGCCGATGAGGAGCGCCAGGCGGGTGCCCCACAGCAGCAACGGCGTGCCCTTGAGCGTCGCGGCGTAGTGGTTGAACGCATCGCGGCCGACGAAGGCCAGGAGGTTGCCGGCCATGTGGCCCATGATGAAAGCGCACAGGCCCAGGCCCGTGACCGCCATCACCACTTTCGAGCCCACTGAGCTCGACATGAACTTCACCAGCGAACCGAACAGGGTTGGCCCCGTCGATCCGCGCTTCAGCTCCATCGCATCGGCCATCGCTCTTCCTTCCAGGAGGTGCTTGCTGCTGTGCGGGCCTCATATGCGGCGAGGCCCGTTCAAGCCATGTCGCGTTTGCCGCCCGCGGCGCGGACCAACAAGGAAAATCGTGCGTGCCGAAAGCATTGTTGATGGATAGGGAGCCCGCGTGTCGTCCTCCCCGTCGCCGAGCCGCAGCTCTCTTCGCCTCGGCCTGGGGGCGTTGCTGGTGCTGGGGGCGATGCTGCCGGGGACCATCGTCATCCCCGTGGTGCGCAGCTTCATCACCGCGGGCTGGCCCGGCGCCGAGTGGCTGATGCACGCCTTCATCGCCGTCAACCTGCTGGGCGCGGTGGTGGGCGGGCCGCTGCTCGCCGTGCGCGCCGAGCGCCTGGGTCGTCGCCGCCTGGTGGCCGGGGTGTCGGCGATGCTCGATGGGGCGTTCCTCCTCGGGGTGACGCTCTCGCCGCCGGTGTGGCTGCTGCTGACGCTGCGCTTCGTGCAGGGCGCGGTCTACATCGCGGCGGTGTCCATCTTGATGGGCACCATTCGCCGGCAGTCGAAGTCGGCGGCCTCGATGGGCGTGGTGGGCGGGGCGGTGGTGATGTCCATTCTGATCGGCATCCCGCTGGGGGCGATCCTCGCGAAGAACGACCCGGCGCTGCCGCTGGTGGTCGGCGGGGTGTTAGGCGTGCTCACCGGGTTGGTGGCGCTGGTGGTGTTGCCGAAGGCCACGGACGCCGAGCAGTCGCAGGTCACCTTCAGGTCGCTGGTGTTCGACGCTCCGGCGCTGCGGGCCCCGACCTTCGTGGTGGCGCTCGAGCGCTTCGCGGTGGGCGCGTTCATCGTGCCCCTGCAGCTGTATGGGCACCACGTGCTGGGCGTGCCCGACGCGAAGGTGAACGGGTGGTTCTCGGCGTTCCTGATGATCTTCGCGCTGGCCACCTGGCCCATGGCGCAGCTCGGCGAGCGGGTCGATCGGTGGCTGCTGATCGCCTTCGGCGCGCTGGCCTATGCGCTGACCTACGCGGTGCTCGGCTTCACGCCGGTGGGGTTGATCGTGGTGGTGGTGGGCGTGGCGGGTCTCGCCTCGGCGGCGATCTACGGTCCGAGCCTCGGGTTGGCCGCGCAGGCCGTGCCCGACACGGCGCGGGCGTCGGCCATGGCGGTGCTCAACGCCGCGGGCACCCTGGGCATGTTCCTCGGGTCGGCGCTGGCGGGCGGGCTCTCGAGCGCGCTGCTGTCTGCGGGCGTCGATCGGGGCACGGCCTACCGTGCGGTGTTCCTCGCGGCCGGCGTCGCGCAGTTGTTCTCGGTCGTCGTCGCCTTGCGCCGGCGCTCGCAGCGCGCCCTGGCGACCTGAACTACTCGGTGCCCACGAGGCGATTGGTGACTGAGCGCAGGCGTTCCTGGCTGCGCAGCCACGAAAGGGCCGCGGTCGGCGCGCCGCCGTGTTGCCCAGCCACGTCGTGCAGCGCGTCGGGGTCCGTAGCCTCGTCAAACGCCTGCCACCGGTGCTCCGCGCCCGCGTAGACCCAGCGCAGCCCCTGGTCGTAGAGGCCGAAGTCCGCCGTGGCGCACGCCCGGAAGTCGGAGCAGTTGGTCAGCGGCACAGGGCTCCCACCGCGCGGGCCCAGCAGGGACTGCCCGTCGAACTGCGGCACCAGGGGGGGCCACGAGAGCAGTTCGGCGACGGTCGGCGCGAGCTCGGTGAGGAACGTCGTTTCGTGGGCCCGCTGTCGCAGCGCGGCCTCGGCGTCTGGGTGCGCCTCCCGCCAGCTCCGGGGGAGCCGCAGCACGCCCGGGACGAAGGTCTCCTCCGGGTAGAACGAGCCGCAGTGCCACAGGAGCCCGTGTTGATTGAAGGCCTCGCCGTGGTCCGCGGTGAGGATCACCAGCGTGTTCTCGAACCACGGGCGACCGCGCGCGGCCTGCCAGAAGTCGTCGAACTTCCGATCGAGGCGGTGCAGCGCATTGAGGTAGCGCACGAAGCCGCCGGTCTCGCCGGGGCCGAAGCCGGGATCCGCGGTCCACGGTGAATCCGCAGGGTCGACCCGGTACGGGCCGTGCGGCCCATTGGTGCGCACCACGCCCATGAACGGGCGCCCCTCGGCGGCGGCCCGGTCGCCCAGGACGAGGGCCTCGTCGAAGGCCAACTCGTCAGGCACGCCTTCATCTCCATCGGCGGCGGGGTCGAAGCTCTCCGCGCCGCGGAAGACGTCGAAGTGCTGCGGGCCGAGGTAGCGCTCCTGGTTCGCCCAGGTCAGCGACTGCGCCGAGACGATGAAGGTGAACGCGTGCGCGTCGTGGGCGAGATCGAAGGGCAGGGTGGCCGAGGCCTGGGCGGGGTGGTCGGCCACCGCGGAGACGCCGGAGAACAGGGCCGGCATGGAGACGTCGGTGCACGTGGACACCGCGTGGAGTCGATCGAACCACACGACCGACGGGTCGTCCTGCAACGAGAGCAACGCGCCCGTCACCGGCCGGCCATCCGGCGTGCGCAGGTACTTCGCCCCGAACGTCTCGTGCACCACCCACAACACGTTGAAGGGCAGGGGGCCGACGGGCGGCGCGGCCGGCTGGCGATCGATCACCGCGAAGAACGGCGGCGGCGAGCCACCCCAGCTGGCGACCTTCGCGGTGAAGCGCAGCGCGTTGAGGTCCGGGGTGATCGGCATCACTGCCGACAGGTTCATGGCCACGGCGAGGCTGGAGGAGATCACCATCCCGACGACCGCTGCGCCGAGCATCTTCGGGTCGGTGCGCACGCGACGCGAGAGGGCGGTGAAGGCGGCGACCAGGGCGGCGATTGCCAGCAGCATCAGCAGCGCGCGCACGTCCCGGCTCTGCAGCGCCGTCTTGAGCGTGAAGCGCCACTGGTTGGCGAAGAAGAGCGCACCCTCCTCATCAGGGAGCCGCCGGTACGCCAGCATCACCGCGCCCTGCGTGAAGAGCACCGGGACCGCCACGAGCCCGAGGAGCCAGCCCCGTTGGAACCGGCCGATCAGCGCCGCGAGGCCCCACCAGACGAGCAGCGAGCCCACCACGGCGGCGCCGTACTCGCGCGCGAGCCGAAACGAGAACGCGGAGAACGTCGCGGGGCGCAGCCACGCATCGACCAGCACCACCACCAGCACCATGGCCGCGGCGACGAGCAGGTGATGTCGGCGCTCCCGGGTCATCACCGCGCGCGCTCGTAGTAGTGGGGCTTGAGCCACTGGGCGAACTGCGCCTGGAACTCGTCGAGGCCCAGGCCCGAGACGTCGCGAAACGCGGCCTCGAAGGTCGCTCCGGCGTGGCGCTCGTCGAACATGCGCTTGATGCCGGCCTCTCCGACGAGCTCCACGAGGTAGACGAGCGCCTCGCGGGCGATGGCGTAGGCCACGTGAATCATGCAGGCCCCGCGCACGGCGAACATGCGATCGAGCGGTCGCGGGCCCCCCTCGTGAATCACCCACCACGCGATGTCATCGAGGCTCGCCTGGCGCGTGTCCCCGGTGACGAGCGAGGCGAAGCCCTCGGCGAACCAGCGCGGGCGCGCCATGCCCGCGAGGTGGTGCTCGAGCAGGTGCGCCAGTTCGTGCACCGCGGTGTCGGCGTAGGGCAAGGGGTGGCCCCAGGCGGGCGTCTCTTTCGGCGCGCGCAGCAACATGCGGTTCATGCCCACCGCGAGCCCGAAGGCCTCGACGCCCATGCGGGTGACGGGGGCGATCTCCACGCTGATCGACTCCTGCAGTTCGCCCCACGCGGCGAGGCGCGGTGACTCGGCGGCGGTGCGCAGCGCCTCTTCGATGTAGCGGCGATCCTCGTCGCTGAGCTCGACCTCGATCTTCGTGAGGCGCACCTCGACCGGGCCCTGCTGCTTCGCGCGGGTGGCCACGGGAGGAGAGGAGGCCGCCGGGCGCACCGCGGCCCGCGGGGCCACGGGCGCGGCAGGGACCACCATCAGCTCTTCGCCGGTGGTGGCTTCGACCTTGGCGCCCTTCGGAGCCGCGGCCGGATCGTCGGAGTAGTGGACCTCCCCGTGCTTGTCGGTCCACCGGTAGATCGTCTGCGCGGACGCTGCCGAACCGCAGCACAGCAGCGCGAGGAAGAACGAGCGCATCAGAAGCTGGACTGTACTCCCGTGGCGCCGGTGGGGCCTGCGTTGCCGCTGGAGGCGCCGCCTGCGCCGGGCGTCCCGACCATGAACGAGGTGCCCGCCAACTGGGTCCACGAGGTGAGGGTGGGAGCGCTGTCCTTCACCAGTCCGTAAGCCGCGCCGCCCGCGCCACCGCCGCCGAGGCCACCCGCGCCCCCGGTGCCGCCAGGGCCACCACTGCCGCCGCGGGTAGCCCGGCTCGTGTCACCAGGGGTGGGCGAGATGCCGCCGAGGCCCCCGGTACCGCCGACGCCAGAGCCACCACCGGCGCCGCCCGGGCCGCCGTTGCCGGTGCGGATGAGGACGCCCTGGGCGCTGACCTTCGCGTGGTAGAGGAAGACGCCGATCGACGCGCCGCCCCCCTGGCCACCGCCACCGGAGCCGCCGCCACAACCACCTTCACCACCGCCGCCGCCAGCCGAGCCGTAGCCCTGGCAGGGGTTGCCCACAGTGATGCCCGTCCAGGGCACCCAGCCGCCGGCGCCGCCACCGCCGCCGCCACCACCGCGACCCGCCGTGCCGGGCATGCCTCCCCCTCCGTTAGCCGCCTGGTAGCCGGTCACGCTGAACGTGCCTGCGACCGCGGCAGGACCATTGCTACCCTGCACGCCGCCCTGTCCGGTGCCACCGAACTGGGGAGTGCCCGTCGGTGTGCTGCTCTCCGCGACGCCGATGCCGGCGACTCCGGTGCCCGCAGGGGCTGCGGAGCCGTTATCTCCGTTCACGACGCTGCTGAGACTCTGGTTGACGGAGGTCTGCTTCGACGGCTGCCCTCCGCCACCGCCCGCATAGCCGCAGGAACTCAGGCCCGAATTGCCGCCGGCACCTGCATTGGGCCGCCGGCCTCCACAGGTCCTGAGGAATGGGTTGAAGTTGCAGAAGCTCGAGAAGTTGCCGCCCTGCGCGTCTTGCACGCAGCCGATGTCGCCATCGCCGCCCTGCTGGCCCGGGTTGCCCGGTGAGCCCGGCGCGCCGGCCGCACCCGCAAGCCCGTTGCCCGCGCGGAGGTCGAGGCTCTCGAGGACGATGCCCGACGATTCGCGGATGAACGCCCCGTAGGCGGTCGGGGCGAGCGTGGTGCCGTTGGCGCCCTCGAAACGAATCGCCTGGATGAGCACGTTCGACGAGCCATCGATCTTGAGCGAGGGGTTGCCGTTCTGCACCACCACCGCCTGGGTGAAGGCGCGCGCCCAGGTGGTCGGGTGGTACGCGCCAGCGATGTTGGCGCCGGAGATGCCCAGCAGGTCCATGGGGCCGGTGTAGTTGCCCTCGGCGAGGTAGATGTCGCGCTTGCCGGTGGTGCCCAGGGCCGAGAGCGCGCCCGCCAGCGTCTGCTTCGGCGCGGCGCGGGTGCCCGCGTTGGTGTCGAGGCCGGTGGGCCGCACGAAGATGCCGTTGTTCACCTCGCCGTCGATGCCGTCGCAGTTCGCGTCCACGAAGAGCAGGTCGGGGAGATCGGTGCTCGAGGTGACCGTGCACTGGTATTCGCAGCCGTCGGTGGGGTCGAGGTTGAGATCGACGTAGCCCGCGGCGCAGGCGAACTGGCAGCTCGCCGCGACGCAGGTGCCGGTGCTGTGCGCCCGGGTGCAGGTGTTGCCGCAGCTGCCGCAGTTGGCCGAGTCGGTGTTGGTGTTGACCTCGCAGCCGTCGGGGTCCGTGGTGTTGCAGTTCTGGAAGCCCGCGTTGCAGGTGGCGACCCTGCAGGTGCCCGCGGTGCAGGTCGGCGTGGCGTTGGGCAGGTTGCACACGTTCCCGCAGGCGCCGCACTGGCGCACGTCGGTCATGGTGTCGAAGCCGTCGTCGACGGTGCCGTCGCAGTCGTCGTCGACGCCGTTGCAGGTCTCGGTGGTCGGCGCGCCGGGGGTGCACATGGCGATGCCGCCATCGACGCAGGCCGCGGTGTTGCGCACGCACGCGCCCACGCCGCAGGTCGCCGCCATCTGGCCCTCGTCGACGGTGCCATCGCAGTTGTCGTCGACGCCGTTGCAGGTCTCGGCCGCGGCCTCGTGCGCGTCGCACACCACGGTGTTCGAGACGAGATCGCACTGCTTGATGCCCAGGCACGTGCCCACCGCGTTGGTCACCTGGCAGGGCTGCTGGAAGTCACCGCGGGCCAGGCACGCGCAGCTGGCGTTGACCGGCACGCACTGCTGCACCTTGGGCTGCCCGTCGACACCCTGGCCGTTGACGCAGCGGTAGCCGGTGGGGCAGTTCTGATCGAAGGCGCAATCCCGGCCGCACACCCGCTCGTTGTTCACCACGAGGCACTTGTCGGACGGGTAAGGGCAGTCGCTGTCGGCCATGCACGGCTGGCAGAGCTTGCGCAGGTCCGGCTGGCAGGCGAACCGGTTGGGCGTCAGCTGCACGCAGACCTCGGTGGCCTTGCACTGGTCGGCGCAGCGGCGCACGCAGGTCGGCGTCGCGCCCGGCACCGCGTCACACAGCCCGGTGCTGCAGCGCTCGTCGTTCTCGCAGGCCTCGCCTTCGTTGAGCAGCGTGGGCGCGGCCGGCTTCTTTCCGCAGTTGCAGCCCGCGGCGAACACAGAGAGGAGCAGCAGGAGGTGAAGTCGGCGCATGGGGAGGCCCTTCGCAGGTGCAGCATCGGGTTTCAAATTGAATGTGTGCAGGTCTCGCACCCGGTTGGCGCTGATGGAGTGCAGAAGCCCGATCTTTCAAGACAACTCCGCGCAACGCGGCTATTTCCGGCCCGCTGATTTCGAAGGCCACCGGAGCTCAAGAACCGCATGAAAATCCACGAGTATCAGGGCAAGCAGATCTTCAAGAAGTACGGCGTCCCCGTGCCGCGCGGCATCCTCGCGAAGACCCCCGAGGAGGCTGAGAAGGCCGCCGCCGAGCTGGGCACGAAGGTGACCGTCGTCAAGGCGCAGGTCCACGCAGGCGGTCGCGGCAAGGCCGGCGGCGTGAAGCTGGCGAAGTCCCCTGCCGAGGCGAAGGAACACGCCTCGAAGATCCTGGGCATGATGCTCAAGTCGCCCCAGACCGGCCCCGAGGGCCAGCTGGTGCAGACCCTGTACATCGAGGAAGGCCTCGACATCGAGAAGGAGTACTACCTCGGACTGACGCTCGATCGCGCCACCTCGCGCATCACCTTCATGGCCTCCACCGAAGGCGGCGTGGAGATCGAAGAGGTCGCCGAGTCGCACCCCGAGAAGATCCTCCGCGAGGCCGTCGACCCGGCCGTGGGCTTCATGCCCTACCAGGGCCGCAAGATGGCCTTCGGGCTCGGCCTGACCGGTGACTCGGTCGGCAAGTTCGTGAAGTTCTGCGCGGCGCTCTACACGGTCTACATCGAGACCGACGCGGCGCTCGCCGAGATCAACCCCCTGGTGAAGCTGAAGAACGGCGACATCGTGGCCCTCGACTCGAAGATGACCTTCGACGACAACGCGCTCTTCAAGCACAAGGACATCGTCGACATGCGCGACGTGGCCGAAGAAGACCCGCGCGAGGCCCAGGCCAAGGAGTTCGACCTCGCCTACATCGCCCTCGAGGGCAACATCGGCTGCATGGTGAACGGCGCCGGCCTCGCGATGGCGACGATGGACATCATCCAGCATTTCGGCGGCAGTCCGGCGAATTTTCTCGACGTGGGGGGCGGTGCGACGAAGGAACAGGTCACGGCGGCTTTCAAGATCATCCTGCAAGACCCGAAGGTGAAGGGCATCTTGGTGAACATTTTTGGCGGCATCATGGATTGCAACGTCATCGCCACCGGCATCGTGGCGGCG
>CAIVGN010000108.1 GCA_903905455.1 uncultured Archangium sp. | reverse complement strand
TAGTGGGGAACGCCGGTGATGGTGCGCCGCGGGGTCGAGGCGTCGGCGCTCAACAGCGCGAAGGAGAAGTCGGCCTGCAGCACGTCGCCGTTGCCCCAGCCCCCCGAGCGGATCAACGCCGCGGTGATGGCGTCAGAGCGCCCAGACTTCGCAGACGTGGAGACGTCCGTGTTCCAGGCATGGAGTTGCTCGAAGAGCCCGGGGTGCGTCGAGGCGGTCCCGCCGCCTCCACCCGTCGCGCCGCTCCCTCCGCCGCTGGCCGCGCTTCCTCCCCCTGCTGCGGCGTTACCCCCGCCGGTGGCCGTCCCACCGCCCGGCGAGCCCGCGTCCACCGGGGCACCAGGCGCGCTGCACGCACCGAGGAAGAGCACCAGCACGCCGCCGCACAGTCGTCGCATGCGGCGCAGCATGCCCGCTGCGTCGCCTCCGAGTCAGCCCTTCTTCCCACCCGCGAAGAGGCCAGCGAGCCCGGCGCCGATGAGCACCACGCCGGCGATGATCATCAGCATCGAGTGGTCGCTCGGGTTGCCGGTGAAGAACCGGGTCACTTCCGAGCCAAAGGCGTGCGAGGCGTTGATGCCGTACGCGGTGAGCCCGATGCCGCCCGCGAGAATCCCCCCGGAGATGACGCGGATCACGGCGTGGCCCGCTTCGTTCCACCGCGCGGAGCGTTGCTCGAGAGCTTCGAGAGGATGCGCTCCCAGGTGGTGGGGTGCACCGACCAGCGGGGGATCACCCGGTGCATCGGGGTGCGCGAGCCGTGCGCCCGCCGCACGCCCCGGTCGAGGTGGTCGAGCTCGACGTACTCGTCACCGTCCAGCAGTCGGGGCTTGTTCTCGGACGTGGTGGCCCGCGCCAGCTCCTCGTCATCGAGGAGCATCAAGACGATGTCGCGGGTGGTCATCTCGGCTCGCGTGGTGGCGTTCATGGGTGCGCTCAGGCTCCGTGGGCGGTCAACATCGACGGGTGGGTCGGGGCGAGGGCGGCCCTGGCGCGCTCGATGAGGGCGGCGTCGCCGCGGGCGAGCACCAGGAACCGGCCAGCCTTCACCTCGAGCTCGTACTTCACGACGCTGTCCTCGGGGATGCCGACGCTGGTGAGCGCCGCGCCGAGCGCACCCGCCGCCGCGCCGATGGCCGCGCCTTCGAGGGCGCCGGCGATCCACCCCACGAGCGGGCCCATCACCAGCAGCGGCCCGATGGCCGGAAGGAGGAAGAAGGCGCTGCCGAACAGCGTGCCCCACAGCCCGCCCCAGACGGCGCCCCGGCCCGCCCAGAACTGCATGCGGTCGCCCGCGTTGATGAAGCCCACGGCGTGCTCTTCGGTGTGGAAGTCCTTCCCCACGATGGACAGCCGCTTCATGTCGACCCCCGAGAGCTGCAGCGCCTTCACGGCGTCTTCGGCGAGTGTGTGGGACGGGTACACGGCGACGACGGTCTGCTCCTTCGATTCGGTGGTCATGGGCGGCGTGTGTGCACCCCGCGTGCCCCGCGCACCTGCCCGTGTTTGCTCGACCTGGACTGCGCCCCGAGCCATCAGCCCAAAGTGACGTCATCAAACTGAAGGGGTGATCAGGGCTGCCGAAGTAGGTTCCCCGGCCATGGTCGATCGCCAGACGCGGCAGCTGACGGTTCCCGAGCGCGAGCGGGTGCGCAAGGCCCTCGAGCGACGGCGCGCGCACGAGCCGGTGGTGCCCGCGCGGCGCCCCGCGAAGTGGATCGGGCTCTCCTTCGGGCTCGGCCTCGCGGTGCTGCTGTTCGTCGTGTGGCGGCAGGTGGTGTGGGAGGCCGCGGTGGGCTTCGGCTCCGTGGGACTCTTCGTCGGCTGGCTCGTCGAGGGGGCCCTGGCGCCGAAGCACGTCAAGCCACGCTCCTCGCGGCTGCTGTTGCTCGAAGCCACCCTCGCCAGCGGGCAGGTCGAAGAGGTCGCGCTCGACGTGTCCCGGGCGGTGGTGCTGCACGATGGGGGCGACGATGCGTGGTTCCTCCAGGTCGCGCCGGACCAGGTGCTCTGCCTCTGGGAACCCGACGAGGTCCGGGCGCGCCTCTCGCTCGTCTGGGCCCGCCACGAAGACCAGGTGTTCGTGCTGGGCAGCACCGCCCAGGGCGCGGTGGTGAAGCCGGCGCGGCCCAAGCGCACCTTCCGGTTCAGCGAGTACCGCCCGAAGTACGACGCCGAGTTCCTGTCCGGCACCCTCGAGGACCTCGACGCGACGCTGCTGCGCATGGGCACCGGTGCGTCCCCCGCGCCCTCGGGGCCGCTGCCCCCGGTCGTCGACGAGGTCGAGCCGCTGGGCTTCTACAAGTACGTCGACCCCGAGGTGCTGACCCGGGTGAAGGCCGCCGTCGCCGACGGTCCCGACGAGTGGCTGGTGGCCGCCGGGCGTTCGTTCGAGGCCGAGCCGGAGGTGTTGATCAAGGGCGGCGTGGGCGACCTGCTCGAGTTGCTGCAGCCCGTGTTGTCGCGCGAGGGCTGCTCGCTGGGCGCGGTGCGGGAAGACGTGCGCGAGGGCGCGGGCCTGATGGTGACCCTCGGGGGCACGCCCCACGGGCTGTGGAGCGACGGGGAGGCCCCGCAGGTGCTCCTGACGCGGCTGGGCGAGTTGCTCGACGGCTCGCTTTCGGGGGCCGGCTCACAGGAGCGGGTGTTCTTCCGCGACGGGCAACTGGTGGTGCTCAACCCGGAGCTGAAGCAGCGCCTGGAACTCCTGCGCCGCGAGGCCTGATCAGCCCCGCACCGCCCACGGCGGCTCGACGAGCCGGCGGGCGAAGCGGCTGGTCGCGGCCTGGGGCCAGGAGACGAAGGCCGGGTGATCAGCCCAGGCGCGCGAGGCCCGCCTTGACGGCCGCCGCCAGGGTGGTCGTGGGCCGGCCGATGAGGCGCTTCAAGTCACCGCTGCCGTCGTCGAGCTGGCCCGTGGTGATGTTCACGTCGGCGTCGACGAAGATGTCGGCCACCACGCCCGGGAGGCCCGCGCCCAGCAGCACGCCCTTGAACTGCTCGGGCGGGAGGTCCGCGTAGGCCAGCTGCTTGCCGCTCTGCTTCGAGGTCTCCGCGGCCAGCTCGGTCATGGTGAAGGCGGTGTCGCCGGCCAGCTCGTAGACCTTGCCCGCGTGCCCCGGGGCGGTGAGCACGGCCACGGCGGCGGCGGCGTAGTCGGCCCGCGAGGCGGCGGCGATGCGCCCGGTGCCCGCGCTGCCCGCGAAGCCATGGGCCAGCGAGGTGGCGAGGTGGTCGGTATAGTTCTCGAAGTACCAGCCGTTGCGCAGCAGGGTGAAGGGCACGCCCGAGGCCGCCAGCGCCTGCTCGGTGGTGACGTGCTCGGCGGCCAGCGCCAGCTTCGAGCCCGTGCCGTGGAGGATGCTGGTGTACGCGACGTGCTTCACGCCGGCCGCCTTCGCCGCGTCGAGGACCGCCTGGTGCTGGGTGGCGCGCTGGCCCACTTCGCTCGACGAGATGAGCAGCAGCGCGTCGATGCCCTGCAGCGAGGCCGCGAGGGTCGCGGGCTGGGCATAGTCGAAGGCGCGCACGGTGACGCCCTTCGCGGCGAGGTCCGAGGCCTTCGAGGGCGTGCGCACGAGGGCGACGATGTCCCTGGCGGGGACCTTCTCCAGCAGGGCGGTGATGACGAGGCGGCCGAGGTGACCAGTGGCTCCGGTGATGGCGATCATGGGGTGACTCCAGGTGGACTGCGGGTGTGGGCGCCGTGTAACGGGGACACTCACTTTGCGTAAGTACCTACCTTTTGGTAAGTAACGAACATGGCTGGCCTCGCGAAGCGGAACCCCCCGGCAGACGTGTACGCGGCGCAGTGCCCTTCCCGGGGCGTGCTCGACCACCTCACGAGCCGCTGGGGCGTGCTGGTGCTCGTGGCGCTGGCGGAGGAGATGCACCGCTTCAGCGCGCTGCGCCGGAAGATTGGCGGGGTGAGCGAGAAGATGCTCGCGCAGACCCTGGTGACGCTGGAGGAAGACGGGTTCGTGGAGCGCACCGCGTACCCCGAGGTGCCGCCCCGGGTGGAGTACCGGCTCACGCCGCTGGGCCGCGAGGTGGCGGTGAAGGTGGAGAGCCTGGTGGATTGGATCGAAGCCAACGTGCCCCGGGTGCAGCGGGCCCGCGCCGCGCGCTGAAGCGTCGCCCGCCCGCTCGCTCCAGGCTGCGTCAACGCCCTGACGCTCGCGTCTCGAAGGTTGCGGACCCCGAGTCCCTTGAGCACGATGGGTGACTTCAATTCCCTGGGGGAACACCACATGCGTCTTGCGAGTCGCCTTCTGGCTGGTGCCGTCGTGTTCTGCAGCACGCTCTCGTTCGCGGGTTCGCCTTCGACGAACCGGGCGATGAACAACGTGAAGAGTGCCATCAACAGCGTGCAGCTCCTGCCCGAGCTGCTCACGGGGCCCATCCCCCGCGAGAAGAAGCAGACGGCCGAGAACCTGCTGCGGGACCTCGAGTACGCGCTCAAGCGCGGGGAAGGCGAGCTCTCGCGCGTGCCGGAGGCCGACAAGGAAGACCCGGTGGTGGTCGAGGTGACGAAGAAGCTCGCCGAGTTCGCCACCGTCCGCGACCAGCTCAAGGCCTCGCTCGAGGGCGGCTCCAAGGCGAGCGCCGCGGCCGACGGTCAGTTCCGCGCCTTCCGCGAAGAGACCAGGCCCTGGGCGCGCGTGGTGGGCTCCTTCCGCAACGGGCCGCATGGCACCGTCTCGGAGCTGCAGGCCGGCGTGGCCGAGCTGGCGAAGCTCGACGCGCTGTGCAAGTCGAAGTACCCGGGCATCGCGGACGACCAGTACCTCTCCTTCCAGCTCGCCATCGAGCCGGGCACCTGGTGCAGCGTGGCCTCGCGCCGGGAGGAGATCTTCAAGACCGCGGTCAAGGAAGGGGTCGAGAAGGCGTGGAAGGGCGTGCTCGCGGAGATCGACGAGGCGCGCGAGAACCTCGCGAAGAACGAAGGTCTGATCGCCGAAGACGGTCGCCCCTACAAGGCGCTGCTCGACCGCGCGAAGACGAAGACCACCGTGGCCGGAAACCTGAAGCCGGCCCTCGCCGCGGCGGGCGAGACCTTCGACGAACAGAAGGCCTTCAAGGAGCTCGACGAGAAGCTCGACGCCTTCGCGGCGGAGATCGATCGCCTCGCGCCGACCTGGCCGTTCGTCGCCAGCTTCCACGCGCCGCAGCTCGAGGCGGGTGCCAGCGCGTACTTCAAGCGCATCTACCAGGGGCAGGTGCTCAAGACGGGGCTCCTCGTGCAGGCGGCCAGCATCGACAAGAACGCCCTGGGCATTCCCACCGAGCGCTACCGAACCGGCGCGATGCTCTCCAAGGGCAAGGGCAAGTGGTGCGAGTACCGCCAGTGGACGGCCCACGAGACCTACTCGGGCGGTGGTGGCTACGCGGCGCCGACCTACACCATCGGGGCCATGCGTCTGCAGAAGTGCCCGTGAGCTCGCGCCGCGGTGGTGCGGGCCCAGACCTCGAGGGCGACCATCGCGTCGGCGCCGGTCTCAGGGCGGCATCAGGGTATTGATGACCCTGCGGTTGCTCCGGCGGTACGTGCGGAAGTCGGCATCGCAGGTCATGACCACGCTGCTCGGGTGAACTTCGGACAGCCGCACGAGGCAGGCGTCGGCGAAGGACATCGGCACCGAGGCGTACTTGTCCATCAACTGACGCAGCGTCCGCAGTTCCGCGCCGAGTGGCTGGACCTCGATGCCCATGCGTTCGACGAGTTCGAGGACCACCGACCGTCGATGTCCGCCGCGGGCCACGAAGAAGCTCGCCTCGCTGACCACCGCCTCGCAGCTGATCAACCGCCCGGTCAACGCGTCGAAGGACTCCGCGGCCCAGCGGTGATGCTGGTCTCCTGCCGACAGGAACGCGACGAGCGGACCCGTGTCCAGCAACGTGATGCGGGTCACTCCCCGTAGCCCTTGAGGTGCCGAGGGTTGGTGGAAAGGTCTCGAGGCAGCCCCTCGAGGCAGCCCTTGAGATCGCTGACCGCGCTGCCCGCTGACGAGCCCTCCTCCGCGGTATAGGACTCGAGGGCGTCTCTGACGATCTCGGTGCGGCTCACGTTGCGTCGCTTCGCCAGGCGGGAGACCTTGGCGCTCAGCGCGCGTGGCAGCTTGATGGACATGGACTCCATGACGTCCTTTCGTATTTCGCGTTTGGCAGGACGGTATTTCTGGGGTGGATGGCCGTCAAGGGGTGGCCCGGCGCGGCCCCTCACCCCGGCCCTCTCCCCGCTGTCGCAGGGCGAGGGAGTTTAGATCCGCGGTGACACCACCACCCGCGGGCCCTCTTCACTCAAGCGCACGGCCCACGGGCCCTTCTCCGCCCGCCGGGCGCACTGCAGCAGCCCTTCCCACGCCGAGGCCTCGCCCAGCTCGCGCCCGCGCACGTGGCGCTTGAGCGCATAGGCCGCGTGCACCGCCTCGGTGAGGTCGGCGGGGAACACGGTGTCGAGATGGGCCACGCCGGGCTTCCGCGCGCGTCCCCAGGTGGTGCGGGCCCAGACCTCGAGCGCGACCAGGGCGTCGGCGCCGGCCAGCTCCGGGCGGCGGCACTCCCCGAGGGCCCAGTTCAGGAAGGAATCCCCCAGCGGCCGGGTGCCCCGCTGGAACCACTCGAGGAACGCGGGGCCCGCCATGAACGGCGCGAGCTGCGCGAGGGTCGGCGCCACCGCGGCGCGGGCCAGCGGCACCTCGGCGTCGAGCCGCTCGGCCAGCACCGCGAGGCGGAAGTCCCGCTCAGGGCCGGGCGTGGCGTGCACCTCTGCGAACAACTTCCAGCAGGCCGCGCCCTCGACCTCGGCGGTGGCGACGGCCGGGGCGTGCACCTCGAAGCCCGTGTCCCGGGTCGCCGGCACGTCACGCCGCAGCCGGACCAGGTTCCGCCGCGCCACCGGGTCGGGGTGCCCGTCCGCCTCGTAGGTCACCGCCCGCAGCGAGCCCGCGCGCTTCACCAGTTCGCCGAACAGCGCCCAGGCCTCGTCGCGAATGGGCTGGGGGTGATCATCGGCGTACACGCCCCCCTGGCTGATGACCCCGCCGGCGACGTGGAGCTGCGCCACCTGGCCCCAGGGCACGCCCAGGAGCCCGGCGTCGAGCGGCAGCCCGTACGTCAGCTGGTGCGCCACGAGGTGTCCCACGTCGAGCAGCAGCGGGCAGCCGGTGGCCTCGTGCAGGCGGCTCATGAACTCCAGGACGTGCATGGTGCCGCGGCGGGTCATCACCACCGGGTTCTCGATGAGCACCGGCACGGGCATCGCGTCCCGCACGTGCTTCACGTGCCGTACCGCCAGCGCCAGGCCCTCGGAGGTGAGCGGGGGCGTGAGGTACAGGTAGCCGGGCAGGGCGGTGCCGGCGTGGTGCCACCAGCCGACGTCGTTGGACACCCACGGGCTGCCCATGGCCGTGACGTGGGTGGCGGCCAGGGCGAGGCGCTCTTGCGACTCCAGTTCGGCCCCGAAGAGGTTCAGGTGCACCGGGTGGTAGACGAGCGGCACCTGCGTGCGGCGCGCTTCCATCTGGGGCCACAGCGAGGCCTCGAGCCGGGCCTGGGCCACGTCGAGGGGCGCGCTGTACTCGACGTAGTCGAAGAGCCCGGGGGTGGCGTCGAGCAGCGCGTAGGGGTGTGGCTGGTCCTGCAGCTGCGCGTTGGTCGACAAGCCGAGGCCGAGGTACGGGAGCGTCTTCACGCCGCGCCTCTATCATTCTCCTTCGTGCTAACCCGCTGCGCCGAATGAGCTCCCTTTCGCTGTGGGTCGCGCAGACGCTGGCCGCCGCCTTCCTCGCCATCCTTTTCCTGCAGTCGGGCCTCGACAAGGTGCTCGATTGGAAGGGGAACAGGGAATACCTCGGCGGGTACTTCGCCAAGACGCCGCTGCGGCGCTTCAGCACCTTCCTGCTCTTCAACATCACCGTGCTCGAGGTCTTCGCCGGCGTGGCGTCGGCGGCGGGCTGCGTGACGGTGTTCCTCACGAGGAACGCGGGCCTGGCCTTCGTGGGCGCGGCGCTCGCGGGGCTCAACGTGGTGGCCCTCTTCTTCGGGCAGCGCCTCGCGAAGGACTACGCGGCCGCCGCGGGCATGGTGCCGTACGCCTGCTTCGCCATCGGCGCGGTGCTGCTGCAGGGCTCCAACCTCTGAGCTGATCAGAGGTTGCGCAGCATGGCCGCGACGAGCCGGTCCTTCGTCACCGGCTTGGCGAGGAAGTCGTTCATGCCGGCGGCCCGGCAGCTCTCGACGTCCTCGCGCTCGGCCGAGGCCGACACCCCGATGATGGGGACCATCTCGCCGCCGGGCCGCGCGCGGATGCGGCGCGTCGCCTCCAGGCCGTCCATGTCGGGCATGTGCACGTCCATCAGCACCACGTCGAAGCGCTCGCGCTCCACGGCCGCCATGGCGCCCTGACCGTCGACGGCCACGACCACCACGCAGCCGCTCTTGTCGAGCAGCCGCTGGGCGACGAGGCGGTTCACCGCGTTGTCGTCGACCACCAGCACGTGCAGCGCCCGCGGGAGCTCGTGTCCCCCGTGGGTGGGCGCGGGGGCGGGGACGAGCTCGGCCGGCTCGAGCGGCAGGGTGCACACGAAGCAGCTCCCGGCCACCGGCGCCGGGGCGAGCTCCAGCGTGCCGCCCATCAACCCCGCGAGCTCCCGCGACAGCGAAAGGCCCAGGCCCGTGCCCTGGTGTCGGCGCACGCGCGCGTCATCGGCCTGCACGAAGCGCTCGAAGAGCCGGTCCCGCTGATCCGTGGTGATGCCGATGCCCGTGTCCTGCACGGTGCAGCACAGCCGCCCCTCCACCACGCCGAGCCAGACGGAGATCTGCCCGTGCTCGGTGAACTTGAGCGCGTTGCTCACGAGGTTGCCGATGATCTGGCGCAGCCGCAGCCCGTCGAGGCGCACCGCCTTCGGGAGCGCGGGGTCGAGGATCACCGTGAAGGCCAGGTGTTTCTGCGCGGCGAGCGGGGTCCACAGGGCGCGCACTTCGTCGGCCAGCGGCTGCAGCGGCACCACCGTGGCGTGGAGTTCGAGGCGCCCGACCTCCAGCTTCGAGAGGTCGAGGAGATCGTTGATCAACGTGAGCAGCAGCGCCCCGCTCGAGCGAATGGTCTGGGCCATGGTCCGCTCCTCGGCGCCCAGGTCGGCCGAGAGCAGCGCGTCGGTCATGCCCAGCACCCCGTTCATCGGCGTGCGGATCTCGTGGCCCATGTTGGCGAAGAAGGCGCTCTTGGCGCGCTCGGTCTGGCGAAGGCGCTCGACGTCGCGTTCCCGCTCGTCGGCGAGCGCCCCGAGCAGCGCCATGGCCGCGGTCAGCGCGCAGGTGAAGTTCATCACCCGTGTCACCAGCGGCAGCGGGTCGATCTCCGGGACCCGGAGGCCCAGCGCGTCGGCGATGACCGCGAGGCTCCCGATGAGCATCACCCGGAAGAACCACACCGTCGCCTCGCGGCGCTCGAGCATCGTCGCGGCCACGAGCGGCAGGATGAAGAGGTAGCCCAGCCCCGTGAGCTCGATGGGCGTGGTGGCCAGGGCCCCCACCGGCAACGTGACGCTGAAGCCCCAGAGCATCAGCCGCACCGACGGCGCGAGGTCGGCCTGGCGCGAGAGACGCTGCATGGCGATGGAGGTGACGACCACGCTCACCACGTTCGCCACCGCCAACACCCACAGTGACGACGTCGCGGCGAGCACCGCCGAGACCAGGCTCAGGCCCCAGCCGAACGCGAGGGTGATGAGGAAGACGCGCGCCCGGGGCTTGTCGATGGGCGAGAGCTCCGGTGGCAACCGCCGCTCCACCCAGCCAGACCACGCGCCGACCGCTGACATGAGCAAGGCTCGTAGTCCTGCTCGGCGCGTCGGGCCAGAGCGTCGTGGGTCAGCGGCCGGTGCCGTGGTCACGTAGGTGGAGCTTGTTCTTGCGCGTCTGGGAACTCCGGCCGCCTGGGGGACGCAGGACCTGCGTCAACGGACCGTGGGGGGCGCCCGAAGCAGGGTAGGGTCGAGCGTTCATGGATCTCGTCGACGCCCTCGCCACGCAGCTCCAGCTCCCCGAGAACGCCGCCCGCGGCCTGGCCGGCCAGGTGCTCGGGCTCATCGAAGACACGGTGCGCGAGCAGGTCAGCTTCGGGGTCGCCGCGCGGCTGCGCGACGCGGTGCCGGAGATGGCCCAGTGGCAGGTCTCGGCGCCCACCCTGCGCCCCGGCTCGTTGTTCCTCGCGGACCTCCAGCCGTCGCCCCGGGGACTGGGTGACCAGGCCGAGCTCCACGCGCTGCTGGAGCGCTTCAGCGTGCACGCGCGCGAGTCGTCGGCGATCAACGCCCTGGCCCTGCGCTTCCTCAGCTCGCGCCTCGAGGCCTCGGTGGTGGCGGCCATCTCGAAGGTCGTGAAGACCTGAACTGGGCCCGTTAGTCAGCCCCGCGATGCCTCCGTCGCGGTTCCTGTCGTCGTCCCCTGAAAGCCCCCGGCATCAACGCCTCGCCCGGTTCCTCGAGCGCGAAGACCCCCTCGCCGACGCGGTGATGCACGCGCTGGTGCCGCTGCCGCGCGCCGAGCAGGAGGCCCTCATCTCCCGGCTGGTCTCGACCACCCCCGGGGCCCTGCCCGCGCCCCTGGCCACGCTGCACGAGTCGTTGCGCGAGGTGCCGCTGTGGTTCGACGAGGCGCGCGCGAACGCCGGCGGCGAGGTGCTGCTGCGCTCGGGGCTCCTCTCGGGCCTGGTGCTGGGCTTCAAGTCGCTGGTCATCGGCTACTGCTCGCCGGCCGGGAACAAGCCGCTGGCCTTCTCGGGGCGCCTCACCGGTGACGTCAACAAGCGCCTCGCCGAGACGTCGCGCTTCGTGGAGGCGGTCAGCCACCCCGGCGGCCTGCGGCTGGGGGCCCCGGGCTTCGTGGCCACGGTGCGGGTGCGGCTCATTCACGCGCGGGTGCGGCACGCGCTGCGCCAGTCGCCCGCGTGGCGCGCGGCCGACTGGGGCGCGCCCATCAACCAGTACGACCTGGCCGGCACCACGCTGCTCTTCTCGTCGGTGTTGATCGAAGGGCTGCGGCAGCTGGGCGCCACCGTCACCGGGGCCGAAGAAGACGCCACCCTGCACCAGTGGCGCTACGCGGGCCGGTTGATGGGCGTCGAGGACGAGCTGCTGTGCACCTCCGCGTCGGAGGCCCGCGCGCTGTGGGCGCTCTACGAGGCCACGCAGGGCGAGCCGGATCTCGACTCGCGCAAGCTGACCCATGCGTTGATCCTCGACGGCGCGGAGCGCGGCGCGCCCCCGGCGGCCATCGACTTCGGCTACGCCCTGTGCCGGCACCTCATCGGCCCGCGCTACGCCGACGCGCTCGAGCTGCCGCGGGGGCCCTGGGAGCTCGCCCCGAAGCTGCTGCGCCACCTGGTGGGCCCGGTGGACCGGGCGCTGCGCCACGTGCCGGGCGCGCGCGAACAGGCCCTGCGCCTCGGCGCCCAGTATTGGCGGCGCACCGTGGAGCTCACCTTTGGAAAATCAGAAGTGCCCTTCGAGCTCCCCGTGAGGCCGCTGTCATGAGCAAGAACGCCCCTCCGCGCTCGGTGTGGAGCCGCTCGTCGCGCCTGGTGCAGCTGGCCGCGGGCCTCGCGAAGCAGGAGCTCCAGGGCCGGGTGACGCGCGCGGTGGATCGCGGCGAAGCGCTGGTGCACCAGGCCCAGCAGCTGCGGGTGCAGGTCGAGCAGGCGCGGGCCATCGTCGAGAGCCTGGGCCAGCTCAAGGGCGCGGCGATGAAGGCCGGGCAGCTGTTGAGCATGGAGCTGCGCGACGTGCTCCCGCCGGAGGTCATCGCGGTGCTCAGCCAGCTGCAGGCCTCGGGCGCCACCGTCGACTTCGCCGAAATCGAAGACATCCTGCGCGACGAGCTGGGCGACGAGCGGTTCGCGCAGCTGGAGATCTCGAAGGTGCCGCTGGCCAGCGCGAGCATCGGCCAGGTGCACCGGGCCACGTGGCGCTCGCCCGACGGCGGGGTGCACGAGCTGGCGCTCAAGGTGCAGTTTCGCGGCATCGCCCAGACCATCGACAGCGACCTCTCGCTGCTCGAGCGCATCGCCCGGCTGTTCCTCACCGTGCAGCTCAAGCACTTCGACGTCACCGCGGTGTTCGACGAGCTGCGCGACGTGCTCACCCGCGAGACCGACTACCTGCACGAGGCCGACGCGCTCGAGCGTTACCGCGCCCTGGCGCACCGGGTGCCGGGGCTGCGCGTGCCCGAGGTGTTCCGCGGGATGTCCACGAAGCGGGTGCTGGCGCTCTCCTACGAGGCGGGCCTGACGCTCGATGCGTACCTCGCCACGGGGCCCGACCAGGCGGCGCGCAACCAGGTGGCCAGCCAGGTGCTCGACCTCTACTTCCGCGAGTTCTTCGACTGGGGGTTGGTGCAGACCGACGCGAACTTCGCGAACTTCCTCTTCCGCCCCGAGACGGGCGAGCTGGTGCTGCTCGACTTCGGGGCCACGCGCGAATACCCGGCCGCGTTTCGCGAGCAGTACCGGGCCCTCTTGACGAGCACCATCAGGGGAGACCGCCCGGGGGCGCTCCACGCCGCGCAGGAGCTGAGCCTCATCGACCCGGCGGAACCGGCCGCGAGCCGCGAGGCGTTGCACGGGCTGCTGGAGACGGTGCTGCGCGTGTTCCAGCCCGCGTTCCAGCCGGTGAACTTCCAGGACAAGCGCTTCGTGGACGAGGCCGGCGAGCGGCTCAAGGCGTACTACCGGGCGCTGACCTGTTCCCCGCCGCCGGCGCAGTTGTTGTTCCTGCACCGCAAGCTGGGCGGCGTGTACAGCATGGGGCGCGCGCTGCAGGCGAAGCTCGACCTGGTTCCCTTTTCGGCCCGGCTGTGAGCCGCCGCCGGTGCAGTTCTGCCCCGGTACGCGCCGGACGAGCGACTTCCTTGCGACGACTCGCGCACGGGGCCGCGCGACCGGTACAGTGCCCGGATGTCTTCCCGCTCCTGGCTGATCCGTGGTGCCGCCGCGCTGGTGTTGATGCTGGCGGGTTGCCGTGACCTCGTCGTACCCGCCCCCCAGGTGGGCTCGGTGCAAGGCGTCGTGGCCACGCGAGACGACGCACCCGTGGCCGGCCTCGCGCTGACCCTGACGCCCGAGACGGGCCCGGGCCGCGACGTCACCACCGGCGCTGACGGCGCGTTCCACCTCGACGGTCTGCGGCCGGGCCTGTGGGAGTTGGCCGGGCGCCGCGACGGCTTCATCCCCCTCGACCGCACCTTCACCATCGCCAGCGGCCAGCTGCGGGAGCTGGGGACCATTCCCCTCTTCGCCGAGACCATCGACGAGAGCGCGGGCACGGTGACGGGCACGGTGCACGTCGCCTCGGGCCCCGGCGAGGTGCAGGGCGCCACCATCGAAGCGCTGCTCCAGCCGGAGATGAAGCTGCTGGCCACGGCCGCGGTGGGTGCCTCCGGGCTCTTCGCCCTGCAGGTGCCCCCCGGCACCTTCACCCTGCGCGTCACGCACCCGAACTTCGTGACCGCGAGCAAGGCCGACGTGGTGGTCGCCTCGAAGGCCCAGGTCCCGCTGGCCGACGACGCGCTGGTGCTGCAGCTCAACCCCGGCCGCGTGGTGGGCAAGGTGGTCCGGGAAGTCGAAGGCAGCGGCGCGCCCGTCGACGCGGCCAACGTGATCATCAGCTCCGATTCGGGCTCGTCGACCACCACCGCCGCCGACGGCACCTTCACGCTGGGCGGGCTGCCGGGCGGTGCCCGCGTGCTGCGGGTGGTGTTGGCCAACCACCACGCCCTCTTCGACGCGCTCACGGTGCAGGTGCAGCCGGGCGCCGACACCGCCCTGGCCGAGGTGCCGCTCTTCCTCGACCGCGGCGGCGTCCAGGGCTTCGTGGAGATGGGTGACGGCAGCCCCCTGCGCGACGTCGCCGTGTTCATCGACGGTACGCCCTATTCCGCGCCCGTCGCCGCCCTGCCCAGCAGCCCCGCGCGCGGCACCTTCCTCATCACCGGCGTGCCCGTGGGCACCTACTCGCTGCGGGCCGAGCGCACCGGCTACCGCACCGTCAACTCGGGCACGTTCTCCATCACCGCCAACCGGCAGACCGACCTGCCGGCCCTGCCGCGGCTGACGCGCGTCGCGGGTGCCTTCGGCATCGACGACGCAGACAGCACCAGCGCGCCGGGCTTCACGCACCTGCACGCCGTGCTGCTGGTGCTCAATGACGTGACCGGCGTCGCGGACTACCGCGCGGCCGAGAGCGACCCCTCCGTCGCCAATCTCCCCTTCACCACGTTCGGCGCCGACGGGGGCACCGGCATCGCCTTCCCGCTCTCGGGCGGCGACGGCGAGAAGACCATCTACCTCCAGCTCAAGGACGGCACCGGGGCCATCGGCCCGGTCGTCTCGGCGTCCATCGTGGTGGACACCGCGCCGCCCAGCGGCCTCTCGCTGCGCATCGGTGACGGCACGGGCTACATCGCCCAGACCGACCCGCTGCCCTTCACCCTCAACGGCCTCGACCCCGGCGCCGCGGGCACCTCGTCGGGCCTCGCCTTCATGCGCCTGGGCCTCGCGCTGACCGCGGGCCAGGTCACCGCCGGGCAGCTCCCGTACCAGCGCGACGCGCTCTTCACCCGCGGCAGCAGCGCCCAGGGCCCGGTCACGCTCTACGCCCAGCTCATCGACAACGCGGGCAACGTCAGCGTCGCCACCTCGGCCACGGCGGTCGTCGACACCGTCCTGCCCAGCGGCACGCTCTCGGTGCAGCAGGGGCCGCTGGCGACGAAGGTGGGCTACACCACGCAGGCCACCGTCACGCTGCAGGTCGCGGCGGTGGCGGAGGCCAACGGGGGCCCGGTGCGCGTGCGCCTCGGCAACTCGATGACCGAGCTGGCCACGGCGACGCCGCAGCCGGTGAGCGCGGCGATGACCGGCTTCCTCGACCAGGCCGCCGACGGGCTCAAGACGGTGTGGTTCAGCTTCATCGACTCGGCGGGCAACCAGTCGGCGCCGCAGACGGCCACCATCACCCTCGACCGCCAGGCGCCCGCGCCGCTCTCGCCGTCGCTGGTGCTGGTCACCCTCGCCAGCCCCACCACCACCAACGCGCTCGCCGGCACGTACACCGCGACGGTGCGTGACGACCGCGAGCTCTCGCCCACCGAGGCGGTGCAGCTGGAGATCGACGGGGCGCCGCTGCTGCCCACCCCGCCCACGAGCAGCACCACCGTCACCGGCCCCGTGGCCTTCACGCTGCCTTCCGTCGACGGGCTGCACACCGCGCGCGTCTCGTTCAAGGACGCGGCCGGCAACGTGGCCTCGAGCCCCACCACCACCTTCACGCTCGACCGCCTCGGGCCCAGCGGGAGCTTCGCGCTCATCGGGCGCGCCGCCGACGGCTCGCCGGTCAGCTCCGACGTCGCGGGCTCGGTGGTCTCGGACCCGGTGGTGCGCCTGCAGGTGGTGCAGGACGGCGCGACGGGGGTGTTCGCCTCGACGAGCGCCATCGCCAGTTGCGCCGCCGTCGCGGCGGGCTCGTTCGTGGCCCCCGGCAGCGCCTCGCTCAACGCCTTCAACCTCGGCACCGGCGCGGGCACGGCCACGGTGAACGTGTGCCTGCGCGACGCCGCGGGCAACGTGGCGGCGCTGACGCCCGCCTCGCTGGTCGTCGACACCCAGGCGCCGACGGGCTGCGCGCTGGTGCTGCCGGGCGTGGGCCTCAACGGCGTGGTGCCGCCGGCCGGCTCGACGGCCACCCGCGCCGTCGCCGCGAGCCTCGCGGGCTGCATCGAGACGCCGCGCGAGGTCGCGCTGGTGGAGACGGCGAGCGCGCTGACGTGCACCTCGACCACGCTTTCGTGGGCCACGCTCTCGACGCTGGCCGGGCTGCAGCTGGGCGCCGATGGGCTCCACACCTTCCAGGCGTGCGTGCGCGACGCCGCGCGCAACGTGGCCAGCGTCACCGCCGGCTCCATCACCCTCGACACCACGCCCCCCACGGGCGCAGCGCTGCGCATCAACGCGGGCGCGGCCTTCATCAACCTCGCGCAGGTCACCACCGGCCAGGCCACGGCGTCGCTCACCGGCCTCGCGCTGGGGGCCAGCGACTGGGCCGTGGGCACCAGCACCGCGCCGACCAACTTCGTGGCCTTCACCGGGGCGGTCCGCAACCTGCCGGGCGTGCCCGTCACTGACGGCGTACCGCTGACCCTCTACGCGCGCTTCCGCGACGCGGTGGGCAACGTGAGCGACACCAGCGACACCATCGACGTCGACCTGGTCGCGCCCGTGACGCCGACCCTGACCGTGCGCCCCACCGGCGGGGTGAGCGGCTTCATCAACAACGAGGCGGCCTCGGTGACGGTGGCCGCGCCCGGCGCCATCACCGTGCAGCTCGCCCAGGGCGTCGACCTCGCGACGTGCACCGCGGCGCTGCCCGGGGTGAGCCCCGCGGGCGTGCAGGCGGCGTACACCGTGCTGCTGCTGGGCGCCGACGGCGCGTATACCGTGTGCGGCCTGGCGCGTGATCTCGCGGGCAACCCCTCGGCCGTGACCTCGCAGGTGGTGCTCCTGGACCGGGTGGCGCCGGCGACGCCGCGGGTGCTCACGCCCAGCCAGACCTTCGACCCCGGCACGCAGCTGTCGATGGCCGGCTTCACCTTGCACGTCGCCAACGTGGTCGACGCGCAGCACCAGGCCTGGGCCTACGTCGGCGGTGACCACGTGGTGCGCCTGGCGGTCACCCCCCAGGCCGCGGTCATCAAGTACGGCGAGAGCGCGCTCCCGCTGCCGGTCTTCGGCCGCAACTTCGGCAGCGAGGCGGGCGACGCGAACGAGTACCTCATCACCGAGAGCGACAAGGCCGGCAACGTGAGCGACCCGGGCCGCGTGGTGATGACACTCGACTACCAGCGCCCGAAGCCCGTCGGCCTGCGCCAGTCGTGGGTCACCAACGGCACCACGCACGCGGCGTTCGGCTGGACCGCGTCGCCCAGCCCCGACGTGGTGGGCTACAAGGTCTACTACGCGGCGGCGACGGGCGACCCTGTGTTCCCGGCCACCAGCTACCTCGGCGGCTACGCGGCACAGGGTCCCTCGCCCCTCTTCGTCACCGGCAGCTCGATCACGCTCTCGGGCTTGCCGCAAGGCGCGACCACCTACGTCACCGTGGTCCCCGTCGACGAAGGTGGGCTCCTGGGCACCCCGCCCAACGATGGTGGGCTCGCCGAGGTGCTCCTCGAACCCAACGAGGTTCCCGCGGACTTGATCGGGTCGATGCCCCTCTTTCCTGACGCGGGCAACCCCGATGGTGGCGGCCAGGTGCTGGTCGCCGCGTCGGCGCTGGAGACCAGCGGGGACGTGGTGTGGGCGGCGGGGGCTTCGTCCCAGGGCCACCTCGTGCTCGGGTCCTGGGAGACGAAGGTCGCGCCGGGCACGACCGGGAATGCCTACGGTGTGGGCTACCAGCCGGTCGCGCGACAGCCGCTGGTCATCAGCGACGGCAACACGCTGCCCTATTCGGCGAGCATGAAGCTCGAGTACCCGTGGCTCTACACGGCGTCGGGCAGCCACGTGCGCATCTTCTCGGTGGCCACGGGCTCGCCGGTGCTGATCTCGGATCTCGACTGCCGCGCGCCGAACCTCGCCTTCACCGTCAACCTCACGGGCCTCGAGGTGCGGGGCAACAACCTGTTCGCCGTGGGCTTCACCGGCGCGACCGACGTGGTGCTGCACTTCGACGTCTCGGCGCTCTACGACAACGTCGCGGGGGCCCCGTCGTTCCCCACGGCGTTGAAGGCCGCGGTGCAGAGCGCGGTCGCGACTCCCGCCCAGTTGTTGTGGTCCCGCGATCGCCTCGCCAGCACGCTGTCCTCGAGCATCACGGCGGCCTTCGACCTGACCAACGCGTTGGACGCCAGCGCCGTCACCAACCTCTCGGTCGCCGACCGCTTCTACCTCGGCGTGACCTCGACGCCCGCGCGGTACCAGCCCATCACCAGTGGCGACATCTGCCTGGTCTCGAACAATGGGCTGGCCTCGGTGGTCTCGCTGCCCAGCCTGTGGGCCAGGACGGGGGTCTACTTCCAGGAGATCAGCCGCACGACCTTCGCGGCCGTCGGCCAGGGGCAACTGGTGGCCGAGCAGTACTTCTTCAGTTCGACCGCCCCGACCTCGCACTTCGGCGCCGGCGACCTGAGTACGCCCAGCGCGCCGCGGCTCACCTCCGACGTGCGCGGCACCAGGCTGGGTTCGGGCACCGCGCTGGCGGTGGTCGGCAACTACGCCTTCACCGGCTCCGACGCGTCGGGCGGGCAGTCGGCGTCGCTGCACGCCTGGGAAATGTCGAGCGCGACCTCGCTGCACCAGCGCTACTCGGTCCAGTACCCCATGGGCACGCCGCGGGTCGGGCCGGGCTTCGTGGTGGGCGCGTCGGGCCAGGTGTTCGACTTCATGAGCGGGCCGCTGCCCACGCGGCGCATGACGCCTGCGAGCAACACCGAGGCGTGCTCCTTCGACGGCATCGTGGTCGACGACACGCTGGTAGCCGTGCGCACCGCCGACTTCCGCATCACCCGGCTGGAAGACTCGTTCAACCGCGTCTCGACGCCCAGCACGGTGACCGCGGCCAGCGCGAGCTTCACGCCGCCCGTCGCCGAGCGCCCCACGAGCATCGACCGCGTGGGCAACTACGCGGTGGTGGCGGCGGTGCGGAACACCGTGCCCACCTCGCTGTGGCTCGAGGTGTACCGGCTCAGCGGGCTGCGCTCGCAGGCGACCAACACGCCCCGCACCCTCACCGCGGCCGACAAGCTCGGGGAGTTCCAGTTCGACACCACCACCAGCGCGCAGGCCAGCACCACGCTGCGGGTGCGGGTGACCAACGGCATCGCGGTGGTCACGCGGGCCACGGGCACTGCCAACCCCGAGCCGACGGCCTGGCTGGTGGACATCAACCCCCTGATCGACGACGCGCCGGCCACGACCATGGGCGCGAACCAGCTCGTCGGGCGGTTGGTGCCGCCGGTGGGCACCGTCTTCCAATCGTTCGACGGGAAGCTGAGCAACGGCACGCTCTACCTCGCCGCCCAGGACCTCAACGCCGTGTCGGGCAACGGCCTGTACACCTTCAACGCGGCCGCGGCGGCTGACGGCAACGTGACGACGAAGGTGGCGTGGGCCGACATGCTGGTCAGCCCGCTCATCTCGGTGTTGCGGCCCATCGCGCTCGACGTCGCGGGCACCACGGTGGTGATGATCGGCCAACGCGGCCTCGAGGACGTCGTCCTGTCGTTCGACGTGGGCACGCCTGACGAGCCCTTCCTGATGGGCCAGGCTCCGACGGCGCACACCGTGTCGTCGCCGTCCTGCACGCAGCACGCGGGCGTGACCATCGCCGGCACGCGCGCGTACCTCGGCACCGACGGGCGCTTCGACGTGTTCGACCTCGAGTGAGGTGCGGGGTGAACTCTGCGAAGCTCGCGGGCCCATGCGGACCTGCGCGGCGCTCGCCGCCACCCTGATGCTCCTCACCAGCCACCGAGGCCTTACGAGCGGACGACAGCAGCCGGTCTCCCTGGAGCAGGTCGTCGAGTTCTCGACCCTCATCGTCATCGCCGAGCGCACCCCCGCGGCGGATCGCACCGAGACCATCGCCCTCGTGCCGCGCGCCGAGGCGGGCTTGCCGCCGGGGCGCTCGAAGCCCGTGGAGCGGCACCTCCAGGCGTGGACCGTGCGCGAGGTGCTCGACGGGAGCGGGGTCGGCGCGGGGGACGTCCTCGAGGTGCGCCGCGCCCACGACGGCATGTGGCTCGAGGTGCAGGCGCGCCGCGAGTTCGAGCAGGTGAACAAGATCGTGCTCATCGAGAGCTACGACTCGCCCCGGGCCGTGAAGCTCGACCAGCAGAAGGACGCCAGCGGCAAGCCGGACCCGCGTCGCATCGTCTTCCTGCGGGCCGTGCCCGGGGGCCTCGAGCTCACCGTGGAGGGCGCGCTCGAGGCGCTGACCGCCCGCACCGAGGTGCTGAAGCTGGCGAAGGCGCGCACCGCCGGTGACGCCCAGCCCATCCAGGCGAAGCGGCCGCGCAAGCCGTGAGCGACACGCGCATGACTGACATCGACCCCTCGAACTCACCGCGGTACTTCCACGGCACGAAGGCGGCCCTGAAGCCTGGCGACCTGCTCGAGCCGGGGTGGAGCTCCAACTACGGCATGAAGAAGAAGGCGGCCTTCGTCTACCTGACGGCCACCCTCGACGCGGCGACCTGGGGGGCCGAGCTGGCGGTGGGCGAGGGGCGGGGAAGGATCTACGTCGTCGAGCCGACCGGGCCGATCGAGGATGATCCCAACCTCACCGACAAGAAGTTCCCGGGCAACCCCACGAAGTCCTACCGCTCTCGGGATCCGCTCCGGGTCACCGGGGAGATCGTGGACTGGCAGGGCCACCCACCCGCGCAACTCCAGGCCATGAAGGACTCCGTCGCGCGACTCGCGGCGCAGGGCGTGGAAGCCATCGAAGACTGAGCTCGTACCTCCTCCTTGGGCATGAGCGCGTGGGCCGCAGCAGTCGCTCACCGACAGCGGTTGATCAGCAGGCCCACCGAGTTCGTCACCGCGTCGAGCACGACGAGATCAGGCTTGCCGTCGCCGTCGAAGTCTCCGATGGCCGGCCGCCTGGGGTCCTCTGCGACGGCGAAGAACTCGGCCGCGAAGCCCCCGTCGCTGATGCGACGCAGCGTGGCGATCTCGCTCGACCAACGCATGGTGACCACCACCTCCCCGCGGCCATCACCGTCGAGGTCGGCGATGCGCACTTCTTCGGCGGTGGCCCGGGTGGTCGCGATCTGCACCCAGCTCACCGCGAAGCCGCCCGCGGGCAGGCTCAGCCCCACGCCGACCCCCGCGCCACTCCCGCTGGCGAGGGCGAGATCCGTGCGGCCGTCTCCGTCGAGGTCACCGGTGGCGACCTGGAGGTCCCCGGCCGAGAGCTGGATGGGCGCGTCGGCGGTCAGCGTGCCGGTGCCCGAGCCCCGCAGCACGGTGATGGTACCCGTGCTGACCACCGAGAGATCGAGGTGGTGGTCCCCGTTGAAGTCGCCCACGCTCAACTGCGTCGCGCCGCTGCTCGTGGCGTACCGCACCGCCGGCGCGAAGCCCCCGCTGCCGTTCGAGCGCAAGAGGTAGATGCCGCCGCCGTAGGCCTCCAGCGCGGCGAGGTCGGGGTGGCCGTCCTCGTTGAAGTCGCCGCTGACCAACTGCGCCACCTGCACCGGCAGCGGAACGGTGAGCCCCGGGGAGAACGACCCGGAGCCCGTGCCCCAGTCGACGCCCACGCT
Source organism: uncultured Archangium sp. (assembly GCA_903905455.1). Classification (GTDB taxonomy): domain Bacteria; phylum Myxococcota; class Myxococcia; order Myxococcales; family Myxococcaceae; genus Archangium_A. The sequence continues at coordinate 20,694 of CAIVGN010000108.1, read as the reverse complement.
CAACCCGCTGCGCGACGTGGTGGCGAGGTCGACCACGCCATTGCCGTTGAAGTCGCCGAGCGCCACGCCGGACACGCCAGCGTCGCTCCAGGTGCGCGCCCAGGTCCCGCCATCGACGCTCGTCAGGAACACCAGCCCGACGCTCGTCGCCGCCACGAGGTCGTCTCTCCGGTCGCGGTTGAGGTCGCCCACGGCCGATTGGAGCAAGACCTCGAACCTGGGAATCAGCTCGAGGGACTGCGCGCCCTCCATCCTCGCGCCCGCGCCTCGCAGCACCATGAGCGAATAGGGCAGTCCGTACACGGCCACCACCAGGTCGCCGGCCCCGTCGCGGTCGACGTCGGTCACCACCGAGAAGTAGGGGTTGCTGCCCGTGGAGTAGCGGCGGTCGAGGTGCAGGCCCGTCGCGCTGCCGGCGAACACCTGCACCCAGTTGTCTTCCATGCTGCTGATGACCAGGTCGTCGATGCCGTCGCCGGTGAGCTCCCCGCGCGTCAGCCGGCCGATCCACGTGAAGGGGCCCAGCGGGAGGGTGCTCGGCGCGAGGAACGTGCCGTTGCCCACGCCGCGCATCACCTGGAAGGTCGTGCCGCTCGGCTCGGTGAACGCTGCGACGAGGTCGAGCTTGCCGTCGGCGTCGAAGTCGCCGGCGATCACGCTCGCCCAGGAGAGGGGCGAGACGGTGGTCGGCGCGAGGAAGGTGCCGTTGCCCACCCCGGCCCGGAACTGCATGCCCGCACTGCCTACGCTGAGGAGATCGAGCTTCGTGTCCCGGTTGAAGTCCGCGACCGCGACGTCATTGAGCTGCGTGTCGAGCGTGAGGGAGGACACCTGGAAGCCGCCGTCGCCGCTACCCAGCGCGACGCAGGCGGTCCCGCCGGTGGCGCCCGCGAAGAGGTCGAGCCGGCCGTCGCCGTTGAGATCCGCGGCCTCGAGCGATGCCACCGAGCTGGCGCCGATGCAGGGCACGGTCGTGGGGCTCTGGAAGGTGCCGTCGCCGTTGCCCGCAGCCATCGAATAGCGCGCGGAGAAGTTGTCGTGGGTGATGAGGTCGGGCTTGTGGTCGCCGGTGAAGTCGCCGCTCGTGACACGTTCGCCGCGCAGCCCGGTCGCCAGCGGCGCCGCGAGCGCGACGGTGCCCGATGACAGGTACAGGTCGACCGAGTTCGCCGCGGTCGCCACCACGTCGGGGATGCCATCGAGGTTGAAGTCGGCGGTCGTCATGCCCTCGGGTGCGGCGTTGCCGAGGCGCTCCGGGGCCGCGGAGAACTGGCGCACGCAAGGGCCTGCGTCGGAGGTGCCTGCGTCCCGCATACCGGCGTCGGGTGTGCCGGCATCGTGAGTTCCTGCGTCGAGCGTGCCCGCGTCGAGCGTACCGGCATCGTGAGTTCCTGCGTCGGGCGTGCCTGCGTCGGGCGTGCCTGCGTCGGGCGTGCCTGCGTCGGGCGTGCCTGCGTCGAGCGTGCCGGCATCCTGAGCCCCTGCGTCGGGCGTTCCTGCGTCGAGGCCCACCGGCGCCAGGCACACCTCGGCCGGTTCGCAGATGTTCTCGCGGCAGCAGTGCGAGCTGCACACCTCGGGGACACAGAGGTCCGGGTCCGGTTGACACTGGCAGCCGGCGACCAACGCAAGGGCGACGACGACGAGGGCTCGCACGCTGCGCCTCCTACTCTGGTTTGGGCTCGTCGAACGCTCCGGTCCCACGGCAGTCGTCGCGTGGCCCGAGTCGGGTAGGGTCCTCGCTTCCATGTCTCCGCTGCTCGCGCTGGTCCTCGTCGCCGCCCCCGTCGAAAGTGCCGCTGCCCGTTTCGATCGCGAGCAAGCCGAGCTGCGCAGCCAGTTGCTCGCGAAGTGTCCCGCGCACCGGGCGGCCATCGAGCAGCTGGGGAGCGCTCTCTCCGACCAGCGCGTCGAGTTGCTCCGCCCGCTCGAGACATGTGCCGCGAAGGTCGAGCCGTACTTCATCGCGCTCGGCGGCGCGTTGAGCATGAAGAGCCAGTGGCCCGAGGCCGAGGCTGCCTACCGCAAGGCCCTCGGGCTGCGCGTCACCGAGTCTGCGCAGCTCGGGCTCCTCACGGCGTTGGTGCGCCAGAAATCGCTGACGTCCACGCAGCAGGCCGACCTCGACTCGAACCTCGGCTACTTCCGGCAACGCGCCTGCTCGCGCGCTGATCTCTGTGCTGCCCTCTCGTACGTCGCGTGGCACGTCGATGACGTCGAGTTGGTCAAGCGCTCGGCGGAGCGCTCCATCTCTCTCGGCTTCGCGGGGTGGCAGCCGTACTTCTTCGCGGGCACGGTCTACGCCGCGACGGATGCCGCGCGCGCCGTGGAGTTGCTCACGCAAGCGAAGAAGCGCGGCGGCCCCCAGAAGGACATCGACGGCTTCTTGTCGCGCCTCGGTCCAGCCCCGGCCCCCTGAGGCACCGAGGCCGTCGCCAGGCGCGGCATGGTCATCACCCCCTGCGAGGTCAGCACGAAGCTCTCCGAGGGCGTGGCGACGACGTCGAAGGTGTCGCGTGCCGGGACCTCGAGCGCTGCGCCCCCTGCGCTCGCGGGCATGCCCAGGCCACCGACCCACAGCGCACCATCGAGGGACTTGAGGCCATGCGGCGTGACCCACTGGTGCTCGAGGCCACGCACCGGCGACCAGGTGCCGTCTCGCAGCTCGAAGACGCCGTGGGCATCGGTGCCCACCACGAGCCGGCCGTCATGCACCGTGAGCGCCGTGACCCAGCCCGCATGGATGGCGCACCCCAGAGCGCGCTGCGCCAGGTGACCCGCGTCGGGGTGTGGGCGGCCCCGCGCACGCCGGACGCGTGGATCGTCACCTTCAACAACACCTTCGTGGGGGATGTGGGGACGCCCGGGTTCCGGTGACCCATCCCGCTGGCGGCGGCACTGCGCGCCACCTTGGCCGCCGGTGCACTCGGGTTGGCTGGAGCACGTCAGGGCGACCCTGAAACAACCCAAGTGGCACCTTCGGCCTCGACGTCTGGCGCTCATTCCCAAACATCTCGAGAAGCCCCGCGTTCAACTCTCGCAGCGCCGAGCGGAGTCAGAACACCCAGCCGACGCCGAGTGAGAGCGCGGCGTGGTGCTGCAGGTCCGAACTGATCGTGTCGAACAGTGGGTTGCATTCCGCAGAGCCCCCAGGTGATCGGCTCCCCCGGATGATCATGTCGGGGGAATGTGTCTGACGTCTGACGCAACCCTGCACATACCGTTGAGCTGTACCGCCACGGGCACCAGCGTCAGCTCGACGGACGACTGCGCCCAGCCTGCGCTCGCCACCAACCCCACAACCAGAATCGCTTTCATGGCGGCATGGTCGCCCTGAAGACGGCGGTGCGTAAAGGGAGGCTCAGAAGGAAATGCTCCGAGGCCGCGAGTCGCGCCGGCCCCCTAAGGCACCGAGGCCGTCGTCAGGCGCGGCATGGTCATCACCCCCTGCGAGGTCAGCACGAAGATCTCCGACGGCGTGGCGACGAAGTCGAAGGTGTCGCGCGCCGGGACGTCGAGCGGCGCACCCCCCGCGCTGGCAGCCATGCCCAGGCCACCGACCCACAGCGCGCCCTCGACGGACTTGAGGCCATGCGGCGTGACCCACTGGTGCTCGAGGCCGCGCACCGGCGACCAGGCACCGTCGCGCAGCTCGAAGACGCCGTTGGCATAGGTGCCCACCACGAGCCGGCCGTCGTGCACCGTGAGCGCGGTGACCCAGCCCGCATCGAAGCCCCGCGCGACGCCGAGGTGTTCGCCCGTGCCCTTCGAGAAGCGGTACAGGCCCTCGAGGCCGCCTGCATAGACGTCTGCGCCGACGCAGGTCACGGCCATGTACTTCCCGGTGCCCACGCCCTGGGTGTCGACGCGCTCCACGTTCCCTGCGGTGAGCTTCAGCAGGCCCTCCTCGGTCGCCGCCACGAGGCCCACGTCGCAGACAGCGAGGTCATGCGCGGGTCGCGACGAGTGGGTCGTCACCCGCTGCGAGCCGAGGTCCACCTCCACCACGCCGCCCTCGGTCGCGAGCCAGAGTTGATGACCCCGCGTGAGCATCGCGTTGACCTGGCGCTGCATCGGCGTCAGCGCGAGGGGCAGGGGCCAGAGCGCGCCATCAACCCATCGCTGCACGCCCGCGTCGAAGGTGCCGACCACGAGCACCCCATCGACGAGCACGCCCGAGGTGACTGCGGGGGCGCGCGCCGGAGCGCAGGGGAGTTCCTCGCCCACGCGCTTGAACTGGTCTCGGCCCAGCAACCGGAAGCGCCCCGCACCGCTGAGCAACTCCGTGCCGGTGAGCGCGCCGACGTGCGTCCCGGGGAAGCGGCTCTTGAGCACGCGGCCGTCAGCCACGACGCGCCACAGCCCGTTGTAGGCCGTGCCCACGAGCACGTCCTTGCCCGAGACGGCGAGCGCGGTGACGAAGACGCTGCCGAACGAGAGACCCGAGGGCTTCAGGCTCCGCCCGTCGTAGCGCTGCACGCCTTCGCCCAGGATGCCCACCAGCAGGGCGTCTGCGTGCACTCCCGGAGCGCGGGCCATGCCGGAGATGGGATGGCCTCCGGGTGAGCCGCCACTGAACACCACCTCGCAGGTGGCGCCGCAACGCACGACGAAGAAGTCTCCGCCCGAGGTGCCGACGAAGTGCATGTCGCCCTCGGTGAGAGACGCGGTCACCTCGAGTGAACGCAGGTGTGGCGCCGGGAACGAGAGGCGCTTGCCTTCCGTGGACAGGGTCGCGACGCCTCGCGCCACCGAGAGACCGCTTCCGACACCGTCGACCTGGAGCGCGCCGCGGGCCGTGCTGCGGTCCTCGCGTTGATCAGCCGACACCGGCCGGGCCGCGCCGTCGACCACCTCGAAGTGCTGCGTGGTGCGGTTGCCGGCGCGGTCGCGCAACACCAGGGCGAACGACCGTGTCAGCGCGTCGAGGCGAACGGAGAAGATCTCGCCCATCGCCGAGAGCGTGACCACCCGCCCGTCCGAGAGGTGAGCCAGCACGGACGAGAGGTCCTTCGAGTCGTCCGCGCTGCGCACCACCAGCACGCCCCCCTCGCTGGTGACTGCCAGGCCGGGGCTGGTCTCGTCGACGCGGTACCAGGCCTGCTGCTGCCGCACCGTTCCGTCTTCGTAGCGCTTGAAGACCTCGACCGCGTACCAGCGCTCGGCCCAGCCCCGCGGCACGAGGAAGCGGTCCACCAGGCGCGCGTTGGCGCCGTCCTTCACCAGGCGCCGCCAATCCCCGAACGGGTACCAGGCCGTCGCCTCGACGAGGCCCGGCTCGAGCGGCACCACGAGCAGCGGGTCTCCCGGCTTGATGTCCACCATCGACAGCTCGGGCGACGCGACGTGCATCGAGGTGAGCGAGGTGGGGATCTTCTCGCGCAGACTCAGCTCGATGATGGCCTGCTTGAGCGCCGGGTCCCGCGACGTGGCGTACTCGAGGAGTTGATCCGCGAGGCGACGCTCGAAGTACGCGCGCCGCACCGCTTGGCCGGTGCTGCTGTCGGGCGCGTGCACCACGGGCTCCAAGCTCCGCTCGAACGCGTGGCCCGCCAGTTCGCCGCGCACGGTGACGGTGACGACCTGATCCATCAACGCAGAGAGTCGAAGGAGGCCGCCTTCCGCGACCCGGCGCTCCTGGCGCTCGGACAACTGGAGGCCCTTCGCGTCGAGCATCTGCACGTCGAGCACCGGCAACACGAGCTGATCCGCCAACGACGCGAGCCGCGCCGGCGCATCCACGTCCGGGTCGACCACGCGTGAGTCCTTCGGCAACCGCCCCTGCGCCCAGGTGCGCTCGAACGCGTCGGCGAGCACCACGGCGGGCAGGTCGAGCTGCCGAAGGTCCTCGTCGGCGGAGTCCTTCGTCAGCTCGGGGTCGGTCACGAGGATGCAGCGCACGCCGGCCGCGTGACACTCGAGCGTGTGCATCAACCCCGCGACGTCCTTGAGCGAAGTGGAGAAGCCCGCCTTGCCCTTCATCACCGCGTCGACCGCGGCGAGCGCGACGTCTCCCTTGTCGAAGCGCAGCGTGCGCCCGGCCACGACGTGCACCGAGACCGGCGCGGCCGACTGCGCCACGAGGCGCGCCACGAGCGCCTGCACCGCCGCCGAGCGACGCTTCATCGAGAACGAGCCGTCGACCAGCACGTGCACCTGCTTGAACGACGCCTTCCACGGCCCCGCATCGTTGAGCGCCGCGCGAACCTGCAGCGCGAACTTCCCGTCATCGAGGCGCACCGCGTCGGCCGAGAGCACCAGCGGCTCACCGCGCTCGACCCACCACACGTCGGCCAGGGACTGGGCCTGGAAGACGAGCTGCGCGCGGCGCTCCGAGCGCGAGACGAGCTTCATGGCCGCGCCGTCGACGCCGAGCTCGGCCAGCGGATCCTCCGACTCGAGCTGCACGCTGACCGTCGAGACCACCGGCGCCTGGCCGAGGAACGCGTCGAGCGGCAAGCGCACCTGCGAGCGCCCCAGCTCGCGCGCCACCGGCACGCGCAGCGTCGTCACCACGCGCTTCAACTCGCCCGCGCGCAGCGGGTACACCGAGAACTTCTGCACCGCGCCGTCCACCTCGAGCAGCGCCGTCGTGCGATGGGCGTCGGCCGCGGCCTGGTGCGCCTCGCGGGCCGCCTCCCGCTCCTTGAGTTCGGCGCGTCGCAGCGTGTCGCCGTCCCAGAACCCGAAGCCCGCCACCGTGGCGCCCGAGGGCAAGCGAAACTGGAAGTCAGCCTGGGCCTCGTCGGGGCCGTCGTTGTGGAACACCTGCACCACCTCGATGCTCGCCACGCCGTCGGCGGCCGTCACCCGCACCGACTGGCTCACGAGGGGCAATTGGCGGGCCCGGGTGAAGAGGCCGGCGGGGCGGTCTTCCTGCGCGAGCGCGGGAAGGGCGAGACACACGAGGAGCAGCAGCGTCGAACGCAGGGGCAGTTTCATGGCGTGGTTTCCCAGGTGAACGAATCAGTCGTGCAACGCGAGCCGCAGCCGGGTCCCCGGTGCGACGCAATGGCCCAGGGCGAAGACCCACGTCCCGCCCGGACCCGGGGCCACGCGCGCGGACAGCTCGACCTCGTGGTCGGCGCTCGTCGCCCCCGGGGCGCCGTCGAGGGTGAGGCCGTCGGGCAACGTGACGCGCACGGTGCAGACCTGCGCCTGGTCCACGATGGGGGTGAGAGTGAGGCCCTCGGTCTCGGGCCGCGCGGAGGCGGTGGTGACGTCGAGCGGCGCGCCGAGCAGTTGCCCCGTCTTCCCCGAAGGCCGCTGCAGCGCCTTGAGCATCGCGTTGGCCACGCCCGCCGGACCGGAGCGCACCTGGCCCACGTGCTGGTAGCTGCCCTCGGTCGCGTAGGCGACGCGCTGGAAGAACTCGACGCCGTTGGCCGGCAGCGACCGACACCCCAGCGCGTGCACCACGATGCGCGCGCGCTGCGCTTCCTCGAGGAGCTGCTCGGGCTTCACGTGGCCCGGGTAGTCGAGGTGCGGCGGCGCATCACCGATGAGGAAGATCTCCCGCTCCACGTCGTCGCCCGGGTCCCAGTTGAGGTCGCGGATGGCGGTCGCCAGGCCCGAGAGCACGTCCTCGGGGCCATCACCGCCCCCTTCCGCGGTGAGCGCGGCGAGGAAGCGGAAGCTCGTCTCGACGTCGGTCTCCAGCGGCGAGCCCTTGGTGACGTAGGCGTCGCCCTTGTCGCGGTAGGCCACCACGCCGATGCGCACCCGCTCAGTGCCGCGCGCTTCGCGCAACGCCTCCGACAACTGGCGCACCCGGTCCTTCACTTCGCCCAGCTCGCCGCCCATCGAGCCGGTGGTGTCGATGAGGAAGACCACGTCGAGCCCGGCGAGGGCGGGGGTGGCGGCGAGCAGGAGCGCGACGAGCGCAAAGCGTGGCATGCGGACCTCGGGGGTGAGCGGACCCGGCGGCTCAAAGCAGGAGCCGCGCCAACGCAGAACCCCTCGGGATGACTCGGCAAGTCCCGGGGCAGGGGCTCCCTTCCGCTTCGCCAGGTTCGGTCTTCCCCTCTCTCCCCAGCGGCAACTGCCCTGACGGAGCGTGGTGTCGGCAGGTGCTCGCGAGCACGTGCTCGTAGCAGGCAGCCCCTCGACCCGCGCTCGTGGAGACTCGGTGACCCAGCTTCGGGGCTGGAGGTGCGGTGACCGCGCGGGTCTGCAAGTGCGTCATCAAAATTGACAAAGCTGACCAGAACTTTGTCAACTTTGTTGATGCACCTGTGACCCCCGGCAGCCTCCGTGGTGCCCCTGCTCGGTCGGGAGCCATACGTGGAACACCTTGCCGGAGCTCGCGGGGCACGCGCGCATAGAGCACGGCTGCCACCCCCAGCACGCCCGCTTTCCCCACGGAACAGCCGTGGCGAGACCTGGGAGCGCGTCTCCTCGCCTTCGCCGCGGGGTTTGGTGGCAGCGCAGCCTCTGGGCGCGCCGGGCAGGGTGACTCGGCCGGGTTCTCAATGACCACGGGCCGCCTCCCCGGGCTACGGTCCAAGCACCATGTTCCTCGCGTTGTCGTTGCTCGTGCTCGCCCAGGCCCCGGTGGCTGAGCCCATCAGGCTGGCGTCGGTGGGCTTCAACCAGGTGCGCATCAAGCGGGACCTGGCCGTGTCCTTCGAAGAGACCTTCGCGCTGCGGCTCGCCGAGACGGGCCTGGTGCGCGTCACCACGCCGCGTGACGTGGCCTCGATTCTCGGTGTCGAGCGCCAGAAGCAGCTGCTGGGCTGTGCCGACGCGCAGACGAGCTGCCTCGCCGAGTTGGCCGGCGCGCTGGGGGCCGAGGGCATCATCACCGGGGAGATCGCGCTGGTCGGCAAGGTGTACCAGCTGACCATCAAGGTCCTCTCTCCCAAGGACGGGCGCCCGCTGTACCAGGTGCTCAAGCGCGTGAAGGGCGAGGAAGAGGTGCTCGAGGAGCTCGATCGCGTCGCCGTGGACGCGGCGAAGAAGGTCACCGCGGCGCTGCGCGCGAACGTGCCGGCGAAGGTGGTCGCGCCGGTGCCTGTGCCCGAACCAAAGCCGGTGGTGACCGAGGCGCCCGTCGTCGAGAAGACGGCGCCCAGGGGGGAGGCTTCGGCTCCGCGCGTCGCGCCGTGGGTGGTGCTGGCCGTCGGGGGCGCGGTGCTGGTCGGTGGCGCGGTGACCGAGGGGCTGGCCATGGCCGACTACGCGACCCTGCGCACCGCGCCGGTGAGCACGAGCCTCAACAGGCTCAGTGAGAGCGGCAAGACCAAGCAGGCCATCGGGCTCACGCTCGTCGGCGTGGGCGGAGCGGTGGTGGTCGGGAGCCTCGTGTGGCTGCTGGTGGGTGCGCCGCCGCAGGCGCCGATGATCAGCGCGTCGATCAGCGCCGAGCGCGCGAGCGTCGTGGTATCGGGAACGTTTTGAGGAACTCCGTGATGCGCACTTCTCTGGTGTTGTTGGGACTCACGGCGTTCTTCGCGGCTTGTGACTTCGACACGCTGCTCGCCGAGCGGTGCGCGGAGGGCGGGTGCGACGGCGGGATGGGCGGAGGCTCGGCCGGCGGCGGGAGTGCGGGCGGCGGTTCGGCCGGCGGCGGGAGCGCGGGTGGCGGCTCGGTCGGCGGCGGGAGCGCGGGTGGCGGCTCGGTCGGCGGCGGGAGTGCGGGTGGCGGCTCCGCAGGCGGCGGGAGCGCGGGAGGAGGCTCGGCCGGTGGCGGGAGCGCGGGCGGTGGTTCGGCCGGTGGCGGCACGGGGGCCAGCGCAGGCGGAGGCACAGGCGCGAGCGCAGGCGGAGGCACGGGTGGTGGGACTGCCTGCAGTGCTCCCAAGTTGCAGTTGCTGAGCGCCGCGCAGAATCTCAATGCCGGTGGCTGTCAGAGCCTGACGCTTCAGTTCCTTTGCGCCGACGGAAGCCCCGCGCAGACGACGCAGACGAGCACGGTCAACCTCACCGCGACCGGTGTGAGCGGGGTGGGCACGTTCTACCGGGACCCCATTTGCTCGAGCACCGTGGTCGGCGGCGGCCTGCAAGTCGCCGCGAACACCTCGACCGTGGACTTGTCCTTCCAGAGCGTCACGCCTGGAATGGCCGACTTCACCCTCGGGCACTTCGCGCTCACGGCCAGCGACCCCAGCGCACAGTTCGCGCCGAGCCCGGAGCTCGCACTCAACCTGCGTGCCAGACTGCGAGCGAACGTGACCGGCACGCTGCAGGTCCCGACGGGCACCTGCGTTGCCATTCCCGGCCTGTCCCTGGTCGACATCATGGCGGGGAACACCCGGATCCGACTCCCCTCAGACCTCTACTTCGACGGGAATCTGCCCAGCCGGACGGTGGATTTCTGCGGGCCGGCGCAGCTCGGTGTCAGCGTCCCGTTGCCGACGGACTCGGTCACCATCAAGGCGGTCGCCGGGATCGACATGAATGAGACGTGGCGCATCCCCCTCAACCTGGCAGCTGCGCTCAGCGACCTCATCGACGTGGAGCCGTTCAGTGTCAGGCGGTGCCAGTCCGCAGGCAACGTCCCCACCTCCCTCTCCTGTTGTGGCTCCTACATCCAAGGCATCACGGGCTACGACTGCCGGTAGGCGCGGGGCGCCCCTCGTCGGCTCCATCCTTCAGTGGCCGAAGTCCTTCGCCGCGAGACCCCGGCTCCCGAACGCGCGCGCCCACTGCGCCCCGGTGTACGCCTCGGCCACGCCGCTGAACTTCGCCTGCAACGCCGCCTTCGCTTCGGTGCTCAGTGCGCCCGCGGGCAGCGCGGCCACCTCCGCCTCGAAGGCCGCGCGCCTCGCGCCGGGCACCCCGTGCGTGAGCACCGTGCCCACCAGGAACCGGTACTCGGTCGCCAGCGCGTCGGTGTCGATGGCCGGGTCCTTCGTGCCGGCGAGCCCCGACGTCACGGCGCGCAGCGTCGGCTTCCAGATGTACTCGGGCAGCTCGTGGCTGGCGCGGGTCGGCAGGCCCTGCGCGTCGTCGAGGCGCGCGTCGTCGGCCATGTACGCGGTGAGGACCCGGCCGCTCGCGTCGGTGACCGCGTAGAGGTTCCAGCTCCGGCTCGAGGCGTTCCACGCACCTTCCCAGTCATCGGCGCGCTCGTTGCCGTAGCGCCCCACGAGGTGCACGTGCTTCACCGCGACGCCCGCGTGACCGTCTTCGTGCGCGAGCTTCAGCACCGCCGCAGCGCCTTCACCGGTCAGCGTCTTCGTGTCCACGTCGGCCGCCACGAAGGGCTGGTTCCACACCTCGCGCTCGCCTCCGTGCACCGCGTCGTTGTGCAGGTCGGCCACGAAGCCGCCGCCACCCTCGAGCAGGTACTGCGCCGTGGCCTCGAGGAGATCCGTCGCGCTCACCGGGCCCTGGAACAGCTCGTTGTCGTCCGCGAGCGCGATGGTGTCGGACACGCCCATCAGGAAGTTCCCCAGGTCCGCGCGGCTGAGCCACTGGCCGGAGAGCCACAGCCCGCGCTCGCCTTCGGGGCCGCCGACGTCGACCCGGGCGCTGAGCTCGGTGGAGAGCGCGCTCCAGGCCCAGGCGTGACACTTGCCCCACCAGCTCGGCGCCTCGGGATCCCACGCCGACTTCGAGGTGGAGAGCGCCACGAAGCCTTCGCCCAGGGGGAGGCCCCGCTCGCGGGCGGCGGCGTCGAGGGCCTCCGCCGGTGTCTGGGTTTCGAGCTGCGCGCGCTCTGCGTCCGTGAGGATCGAGGAGCGCGGCGGGGGGCTGCCGTGGGCCTCACGCAAGGGGCCGGTGTGCACCGCGTCGTAGGCCCGGGTGTAGGGCGTCACGCTCGAGGTGCCCTTCGTGCTGCCGTCCGGCCCGAGGACCAGCGCGTCGTCGGTGAAGCGGCTGGGCTCGGCGCCGGTCACCGCACGAAGGGGAGCAGGCGTGTTGGACGCCTTCGTGTCGAGGAAGGTCTCGAGCACGTTGCGCGCCGCGAGCGTGGTGCGCGGGGAGGTCGAGAACGCGCGGAGCTCGGCGCGCTCGTCGGCGGTGACCGCGCCTCCGTCCCGGCTCGAGGTGATCAGCAGGTTCGCGTCGTCGACCTCGAGGCGGTCGTCGTCGCGGGTGAGCAGCGCTTCGAGGGTGCGGAGTGCAGGAGTGGTCATGCTCCCGCGGCTGTGCAGGTTTCGGGCTCAGCTTGAGGCCGCGGAAGGAGTGGGTTTCTCGAATGCGGAGAGTCCGTGGCGCGCGGAGGCTCCAGTTTAGCCCCTCACCTCAGGCCCGCTCCCCGCTTCGCAGGGCGAGGGAGTCGTTTCCTGAATAGGCTGGGGGCATGGCGCGATCGTGGCTCACCTTCGGCTTCGGCGTGCTGCTCCTGGCGTCGCCGCTGCGGCTGGTGTGGGCGCGCCCCGGGGCGTGGGCAGGGGCGGTCTTCGTGGCCTGGGCCGGGCTCGTCGTCGCGGGGCTCTGGCTCAGCAAGGAACGGCGCGGCTGATGCTGCTCCTCGCCTTCACCCTGGGTTGGCTCTCGCTGCTCTTCGCCCTGGCGCGGCTGGCCGACTCGCGGCCCTCGTGGCAGCGCCTCTCGGAGCACCCCCTCGTCTACGCGATGTCCCTGGGCGTCTACGCCTCGAGCTGGACCTTCTTCGGCGCGGTGGGCTTCGCGCGCACGCAAGGGGTGAGCTTCATCGCCGTCTCGCTGGGGCCGACGCTGGCGTGCCTGCTCATCCCCGCCGTCTTCCTGCCGCTGCTGCGCCTGGTGCGGCGACACCAGCTGGCCACGACCGCCGACCTCTTCGCCTTCCGCTACCGGAGCCAGGCGCTGGGCGTGGCGGTCACCGTCGCCATGTTGCTGGGCGTGTTGCCCTACCTCGCGGTGCAGGTGCGCGCCGTGGCTACCACCGCGGTGGCCCTGGTGCCCGGCCTCGACCCGCACGTCGTCGGCTTCTCGTTCTGCGCGGTGATGCTGGTGTTCGCCACGCTCTTCGGGGCGCGCCACGCCACCACCCGCGAGCGGCACCCCGGGCTGGTGATGGCCATCGCCTTCGAGTCGGCCTTCAAGACCCTCGCGCTGCTCGCCGTGGGCGTGGTGGCCTTTCAGCTCGACGTCACCCCCACGCCCGCCCGCGTGGAGGCCTTCCTCGAGCCCGCGCGCACCGGCGGCTTCACCTCGGTGCTGCTGCTCTCGGTGGGCGCGACGTTCCTGCTGCCGCGCCAATTCCACATGGCCTTCACCGAGGCTCCCGAGGGAGAGCGGGGGGAGCGCGCGCTGCGCCGCGCGACCTGGGCCTTCCCGCTGCTGCTGCTGGTGATGAACCTGCCCATCCCCCTCGTGCTGTGGGCGGGTGAGGCCCTCGCGCCGCAGGCCGACGGAGACCTCTACGTGCTGCTGGTCGCCGAGAAGGTGCCGTGGCTGGCGCCGGTGGTGTGGCTGGGCGGCGTGTCGGCCTCCAGCGCCATGGTCATCGTCGCCTCGCTGGCCCTGTCGTCGATGAGCCTCACCCACCTCGTGTTGCCGTGGCGGCGCGCGGACGACCCCGACGTGTACGGCACGTTGGTGCGCCAGCGCCGGGTGGTGGTGGGGTTGTTGCTGCTGGCGACCTTCGTGGTGTTCCTCGCGCTGGACCACACGGGCGGGGCGCAGGCCCGGGGCGGGGCGCTGGCCCAGGTGGGCCTCGTGTCGTTCGCCGCGGTGCTGCAGCTGGTGCCCGGGCTGGTGGGGGTCCTGTTCCTGCCGCGCCTGAGCAGCGCCGGGGTGCTCGCGGGCCTGGTCGCCGGCCTGGTGACGTGGGGCCTCTTGCTCGCGTTGCCGGTCATCGGGCTGTCGGGCGTGGCGCTGCCGGGCTGGCTCACGGGCCACGACGCGCTGGGCGTCAGCGCCCTGGTCAGCCTCACGCTCAACGTGCTCGCGGCGCTGGTGGGCTCGTCGCTGGCTCCCTCGTCAGCCGTGGAGTTGCGCGCCGCGCAGCTGTGCCGCGACGAGGTGGACTCGTTGTCCCCGGGGCGGCTGCCGGCCTCGCTCGAGGGCTTCGTGGACCGGGTGGCGCGCGTGCTGGGTCGCGCGGCGGCGCGGGTGGAGGTCGAGCGTGTCACCACCGAACTCCAGCTCTCGCGCGACGAGACCGGGGCCGCGGCGCTGCAGCGCGTGGCCGAGCGGCTCGAGGCCAACCTGACCGGCCTGCTGGGGCCCGTGCTCAGCCACGCCGCGTTGACCACCGAGGGCGACGAAGTGCCGGGGCAGCTGGTGCCGCTGGCCACCCGCCTGCAGCTGCTCGAAGAGGAGGCCCGGCGCGGTGGCAGCGCGGCGGCCGAGGCCCTGCGCGCGTGGCTCTCGAACGTCTTCGCGTCGTTGCCGGTGGGCGTGTGCGTGGTGAGCCCCCAGGGCGACGCGGTGTGGTGGAACGACGCGTGGACCACGCTCGCCGGCGCGCCGAAGCCTGAAGCCCTGCGTCAACTCCCGAGCGTCGGCGAGCTGGTGGTGGGCGCGCGCACGCTGAGCGTCACCAGCGCGGAAGTCACCGGCGAGGGGCCGCTGCCGGGCGGGCGGGTGCTGGTGGTCGAAGACCTCACCACCCGGCGCGCGCTCGAGCGGACCATGGCCCACCAGGAGCGCCTCGCCTCCATCGGGCGCCTCGGGGCCGGCGTGGCGCATGAAATCGGCAACCCCCTGGCCGGGCTGTTGATGGTGGCCCAGAACCTCGCCGCCGAGGAGCACCCGGTCGATCTCCGCGAGCGCCTCGGCGACATCGTGGAGCAGGGCCGGCGCATCGACGACATCGTCAAGGCGCTGGTCACCTTCGCGCGGGGCGAGCAGCAGGGTGGGCGCCAGCCGCGGCTGGTGTTCCTCGACGCGGTGGTGCGCGACGCGGTGTCCCTGGTGTCCATGACGAAGCACCGGCGCATCGAGGCGCAGCTCGAGGAGGGCCTCGCGGTGCAGGGCGTGGCCGGCGAGCTCATCCAGGTGCTGGTGAACCTGCTGTCCAACGCCGTGGCCGCTTCGCCCGCCGACTCGGTGGTGACCGTCACCGCGCGGCGCCTGGCGTCCGAGGTGGAGTTGGTGGTCAGCGACCAGGGAGAGGGCATGAGCGCCGAGGTGCAGGCCCGGTTGTTCGAGCCCTTCTTCACCACCAAGGACCCCGGGCAGGGCACGGGCCTGGGCATGTCCATCGTCTATTCGCTGGTGACCGCGCACCACGGGCACCTCGCGGTAGACAGTGCGCCGGGGCAGGGCACGCGCATCACGCTGCGGTTCCCCGCGCCCTGAGCGTTGCCTCCACTCGGCAGCTTGCGCCTGCTGAACCGCGAGCGGCTGGAAGTGACGGAGCTCACCGCGACCCGCCGGGGCCTCGTGGAGACCGTGAGCGAGCTGTGCTGGTTCCAGGGGCACAGCGGGCCCGGCCGCCCTCGCAGGCTCACGTGCCGTGGTGGCCCGCGGCCAGGCTGGAGTGGTGCGCCGAAATCCCGCGGCAGCTACCTTTTCCTGGTGCCCGTTCCCGTCCTGGTTCGAGTCGTCCTGCTCACGCTGGTGAGCGCCACGTTCCTGACGGGCTGCAAGCGCAACGTGGGGGCCGTCATCGGCGCGCGCGAGGCCCTCTCGGACGCGCGCATTCCCGGCCTCTACCCCTGCACCGAAGGCGGTCGCGGCGTCATCGACCTCGACCCGGAGAAGCCGCTGACGCTGCTCGTGCACGGCTGCAGTTCGTCGGGCGCGCGCTTCAAGACGCTGGCGAACGTCTTCGAGGCGAGCGGTCAGCAGACCCTCTGCTTCAACTACAACGACCGCGACTACCTCAACACCTCGGCCACGCAACTCGCGGAGGCGCTGTCGTTTCTCCAGGGCCGCCTCGCGCCGCAGCAACTGACGATCCTCGGGCACAGCCAGGGCGGCCTCGTGGCCCGACGCGCCTTGCAGGCGGATCTCCCCCGGCCGGTGCGCACCAGGCCGGGCTTCACCTACCGCCTCGTCACCGTGTCGACGCCGTTCGCGGGCATCGCCTCCTCCGCCGACTGCGGCAAGACGTGGCTCCACGTCGTCAGCCTCTCCACCACCGTCGTCGTCTGCCTGGTCATCACCGGCAACAAGTGGACGGAGATCTTCCCCGGCTCGGGCTTCATGAAGAACCCCGCGCCGGTGTCGGTCACCCGGCACCTGCAGATCATCACCGATGAGCGCGAGTCCTGCCGCACGCGCCGCGCCGACGGCCGGTGCGAGGTCGACGACTTCGTCTTTGGCCTCGCCGAGCAGCGCAACGAGCTCATCGCCCGTGACCCCACGTGGGACAGCGTGACCCTCCGGGAAGGCCACGCCGCCGTGGTCGGTGAAAATGGGGTGTCGCCGCGCCTGCTCATCGAAACCCTCCAACGCGAGGGCATCTTGCTGCCGGCGCCGCTCGCGAGCCTCGGGGAGCCGTGAGACGGGCGCTCAGTTCGCCGTGGCCCAGCTCGCGGTGAGCGCGTCGACCGACTCGAAGTGCTCCCACGGCGCGCTCCCGGGCTGAACCCCGGCGGCCCGTCGCGTCGCGGCGATGAAGTCCTGCCAGGCCTTCGGCACCGGCGTGCCGGGGAACAACGTGGGGACGAAGGGGTCGGCGCCGCTCAAGCGCAACGCGGTGCGAGGGCCTGACTGGTGGATCAGCACGTCGACCCACAGCGCGCGCCCCACCAGGCCGCCGTGCACGCCCGCGATGACCTGGAAGGGCACCAGCCGCGAGACACCGTTGACGATGACCTCGAGCCCCTCGCGCTTCGCCGCCACCAGCGTCACCGGCAGCACGCGGGCGTCGTCACTGACGGGCGCGTCCGGCGCCTCGACCTCCACGTGCGCGGGCACCTCCCGGGGCGGCGCGGCGTCGAGCAGCGCGCGCGCCTTGATGGCCAGCGCGCCCGTGCCCCCGGCGACGGCCTCGAGCAGCGCGGCGATCATCTCTTCGCTCGACCGCCACGCGCGGAGCTGCTCAGCCAGCTGCCACGCGAAGGCCGGTGAGAAGCCGCGCGCGTCGATCGCCGGCCACAGCCGGTGCAACGTGGTGCGCACCTCGCTGGCCTGCTCCGGCCTGGCGAGCAGCGGCCGCAGCACCTTCTCCAGCCGCGCCAGCCCGCGCTGGCTGTGCACGTCGACCTCCGCCAGCAACATCGCCGCGCCGGGGTAGTCGGGGGCCTCGCGCTGCAGGGCCGTGAGCGACTCGCGGGCCCGCTCGGAGTCTCCCCGCGAGAGGGCTGACTGGGCGTCGGCGAAGCGCTCGGTGCGCCGCGCGCGCTCCTCGGCCGACTCGGCGACGGTGAGCAGCGTCTTCTCCGAGCCGAGCGCGCGCATGCTCAAGGCGACCATGCCGCCGAGCACGAAGCCGCCCACGTGCGCGCCGGTGGCCACGCCCGCGGCCCCGCCTCCCTCGAGGTCGAGCAACTCCCGCCCGAACCACAACAACCCGCAGAGCCACGCCGGCACGTGCACCGAGCCCATGAAGATGCGGATGAACCAGAGGAAGTAGTGGAAGCGGATCTTCGTGGCCGCGAAGCGCAGGGTGAAAGCGCCCATGCACCCGGCGATGGCCCCCGAGGCGCCACCGATGCTCGCCGGGCTCGTGCGCTCGAGGAAGAACTGCACCAGGGACGCGACCAGGCCCGCGGCCAGGTAGAAGGCGAGGAACCGCCGCCGCCCCCACGCCTCCTCGAGCAGCGGCCCCACCAGCCAGAGGAACAGCAGGTTCCCCAGCAGGTGCATGAGGTTGAAGTGCACGAAGAGGTTGGTCAGCCAGCCGACCTGCGCGACGCCGCGCCGGGGCACGAGGCTCAGCCTGCGCTCGGCGCCTCCGCTGCGATCCGCGCCGCGCATCAGCAGCGTCTCGAACTCCCGCTTCTGTGCTTCGAACTCGGCCCGCTCCGGCTGGTCGCCGTCGGAGTCGGGGTCCACGAGGTACGGCCGCTCACGCGCGTAGGCCTCGGCCTCGCGGAAGGCGACCGCGTCACGCGGGCGGGGCTCGACGAGGGCGGACCACGCGAAGACCGCCACGCAGGTCGCCGCGAGGCTCATCGTGACCAGCGGCTTGCGCGAGGTCTCGGCGGTCGACCCCGTCGGCAGGAAGAAGAACATGCGCGGCGAAGGCTACTCGCGCGGTGAGCCGGCGCGGGCCCGGAGTCGCTTCGGCGCGCGCGGGACCCCTCAGGCCGCCCGGGCGGGGGCGCTGCCGTTTCCGTTCACCAGGCGCAGCAGCGCGTCGACCATGCCGTGCAACTCTTCCGCCTGCCCGGTGAGTTCCTCGCTCGCGGACGCCGACTCCTCGGCGTTGGCCGCCGTCGACTGCGTCACCCGGTCGAGCAGCGAGACCGAGGTGGCGATCTGCTGGATGCCCGAGGTCTGCTGCGTGCCCGCCGTGGCCATGTCGGCCACCAGGCGCGTCACCGCCTCGCTGCTCTTCGCCAGCTCGGTCAGCACCTCGGCCACCTCGGTCGACACGGTGACTCCGCTGTCGGCGTTGCGCTGCGACTCTTCGATCATCGCGGCCGTGCTCTTCGCCGCCTCGGCGCTGCGCATCGCCAGGTTGCGCACCTCCTCGGCGACCACCGCGAAGCCCTTGCCCGACTCGCCCGCCCGCGCCGCCTCGACCGCCGCGTTGAGCGCCAGGAGGTTCGTCTGGAAGGCGATCTCGTCGATGGTCTTGATGATCCGCGCCGTCTCCAGGGCCGAGGCCTTGATCTTCGAGATGGCACTCGTCATCCGCTCCACCGCGCCGCTGCCCCGGCTCGCCGCGCGCGACGCCTCCTGGGCCTTATCGTTGGCGAGGCTCGCGTGCTCGGCGTTCTGCCGCGTCATCGAGGTCACCTCTTCGAGCGACGAGGAGATCTCCTCGAGGTTCGCGGCCTGGCTGCTGGCGCCATTGGCGAGCTGCTGCCCCGACGAGGAGACCTGCGAGGCGGCCGCCGCCACCTGTTGCGAGGCGCTGGTCATCGACGCCACGATGCTGGTGAGCGCCTTCGCGATGGAGTTCGAGAGCACCAGTCCAATCAACAGCGCGAGCACCACCCCCAGCACGATGCCCAGCACCATGGTCAGGCGCGCGGTCGCCGCATCGGACAGCGACCCCACCGTCGCCTGGCTGGCCAGCACTTCGTTGATGCGCACCAGTTCATTGAGCAGCGTCTCTGCCTCGGCGAACGACCGTCCGTTGGTCTCGAGCGCCTGGAAGGTGAGCCTGTCGTAGTCGGCGGCGCTCTTGCTCTGCTGGTAGGCGTGCACCACCCGCACGTAGTCGTCGTGGTCCTGGAGCCAGTGCTGCCAGGCCGGCACGAACTTCTTCCACACGCCGGCTTCCTCGGCCGATTGGGGCAGCGGCTCGTAGCGCTTCCACGCCTCGTCGACCCGTCGCGCGGAGTCGTCGAAGCGCTTGAAGGCGGCGGCCCGGTGTTCCGGCGTGATGTCCTGCTGCAGCAGCGCGTTCTCGGACCCATCGATGGCCGACTGCGCCTCGCTGATGACCAGCAGCGCCTGGATGCTGGGGAGCCGGTTGCTCCCCAGTTCGGCGATCGCCGCGCTGGTGGTATGCAATCCGACCACGCCCGCAAGGCCCACCAGGCAGAGCACCGCGGCCACCGCGAGGAACCCGCAGAACAACTTCATGCGCAACGACATGGTTGCTCCCGTGTTGGTCCGTGCTGATGGGAACGCCGCGTTGGTCTGTGGTCGTGCACGGCTCACAGGACGCCCGCCACCCCCGCCCCGAAGAATCACGACCCAGAACATGTATTGCCGCCATCTTCGCGAAGCTCGGCGAACAAGGCACTGACCTCCGGTGTCAGGGGCGGCCGCTAGTCCTGCGCCATGATGCTGACGGCAGTGGTGGTGGCGGTGATGGCGGCGCAAGGCGATGGACCGAGCGTGCAGGCGTTGATGGAGCTGGCCTCGAACCAGGCGGCCACGCGCGCGCCGAGGTCGGGTGACCCGGTGCCTTCGGGGCTGCTGCTCGCGGCCATGGCGCAGGCCGAGAACCTCTTCGAGCGAGAGGGCGTGCCGCTCGACGGCGCCGCGCAGGAGTGGTTGCGGGCGCGGCTGATCCGCCAGCTGGAAGCCGAACTCTCCACCATTCCCCCGCAGCCGGGTCTCGCGCGCCGCGAAGCGTGGGAACGACTGGTGCGGCTGGTGACCACCCCCCAGTTCGCCGAGCAGGGAATCAACGCGTGGCTCTCGTTGCCGCCGCTCACCCTGCCGGAGGTCCTGCCCACCACCGGTACCTGGTCGCAGGCCACGCAGCTCGAAGGCGCCGAACGCTTCGTCTTCGAGCACCTCGCTGTGGCGGAAGAGATCGGCAGCGAGGGCCTGGTCAACCAGCTCATCGACCCCGGCGAGTGGGTGCGGCTCGAGGTGACCTTCAGCAACGCCACCAAGCAGCCGTGGTTCAGCACCTCGGCCTTTCCGCGCGTGAGCGGGTGCGCGTGGGTCGACGTCAAGCGCACTGTCGTCGTGGGCGAGATGGCGCCGGGGGGGAGGGCGAGCGTCTCGCTGTGGGCGTACTTCCCATCAGACTGCACCACGCCATCGACGCTGCGCCTCGGGTTGGCCGACACGCACCGCGGCTCGCCGGTGGGATCGCTCGCGGTTGAGCTGACGCCCACGCCCTTCGTGCGCCCCCACGCGACGGGCCTGCGGCTCGACACCGACGCGCTCGGCTCGAGTGACGGGAGCCAGGCGAAGTTCATCGCCCCCTCGCAGCACTTCGAATTGGTCGCCGACGTGCGCGTGCCGGGTCCGCTGGTCTCGCGGGTCGAGTCGCGGTGGTCGATCGCC
>CAIVGN010000107.1 GCA_903905455.1 uncultured Archangium sp. | reverse complement strand
GCGGTGGCGGTGGCGGTGGCGGTGGCGGTGGCGGTGGCGGTGGCGGTGGCGGTGGCGGCGGCGGCGGCGGCGGCGGCGGCGGCGGCGGCGGCGGCGGCGGGGTCATCACGCCCACCTGCACCGACACCATCCTCAACGGCACCGAATCGGACGTCGACTGCGGCGGCACGTGCCCTGCCTGCGCCCTCGCCTCCACCTGCACCACCTCCCCGGACTGCAGCTCCGGGCTGTGCACCACCGGCCACTGCGCCCCGCCCGCCAACCCGTGCCCTGGCGCCTTCGCCGGCTGCACCTCCTTCACCGACCTGACCGACGCAGGCACGATCACCATCCGCTTCCCCGTCAACGGCCTGCAATACAGCCCCAGCTGCGTCCGGGTTCGCTTCGGACAGACGGTCACCTTCAGCGGCCAGCTCTCGATGCACCCGCTCACCCAGAGCTGTGGCCCGGTGAGCGGCGTGCTCGGCGCGAGATCCGGGCAGACCTTCACGGCCACCCTGGACAAGTCGCTGGGCACCTTCGGGTACTACTGCGGCATGCATGGCTTCTCCTCTGGCGCGGGCATGGCCGGAGCCATCGAGGTCGTCCGCTGAGCTCCGTGCAACTCGACGTCTGCCCCACCTGCGGCGCCAAGCCGTTGCCCTTCTCCGTGGTCTGTCAGCACGACGCCACCGAGCTGGTGACCGCCGACCACGACCCCATGCTCGGCCAGATGGTGGGCACGTACCGCGTGATCCGCCGGCTGGGCATCGGCGGCATGGGCGCGGTCTACGAGGGGCTCGAGGCGAACATCGAGAAGCGCGCGGCGCTGAAGATCGTCCACCCGCACCTCAGCGCCGACCCGCGGCTCCCCCCGCTGCTCGCCGAGGCCCGCGCGGTCAACGCCATCGGCGACGAGGGCATCGTCGACATCTTCGCCTTCGGCACCCTGCCCGACGGCCGCTCGTACCTGGTGATGGAGCTCCTCGAAGGCGAGGGCCTCGACGTCAGGCTCGCCCGCGAGAAGCTGCTCACCGTGCCCGAGGCCATCGACATCCTCGTGCCGCTGCTCCAGGCCCTCGAGGCCGCCCACGCCTCGGGCTTCGTGCACCGCGACATCAAGTCGGCCAACGTCTTCATCGTGCGCCGCACCAACCGCGCGCCCTTCCCCAAGCTCCTCGACTTCGGCATCGCGCAGCAGATCAAGGTCGGCTCGCCCGACGCCATGGGCACCCCCGCGTACATCGCGCCCGAGCAGGCCGCGAACGTCAACGTGGGCGCCAAGGCCGACCTCTACGCCCTGGGCTGCCTGATGTTCGAGATGCTCTCAGGCCAGCTCCCGTTTGCC
This sequence comes from uncultured Archangium sp., assembly GCA_903905455.1. Taxonomy (GTDB): domain Bacteria; phylum Myxococcota; class Myxococcia; order Myxococcales; family Myxococcaceae; genus Archangium_A. The sequence continues at coordinate 87,318 of CAIVGN010000107.1, read as the reverse complement.
GGCGAGAGCTGGAACGAGCTGATGCGCGCCCACCGCGAGGCGCCCCGCCCGAGCCTCTCGCTGCACGTCGACGTGCCGCCCGCCCTCGACGCCCTGGTGCAGTCGATGATGAGCACCGAGGCCGCCCACCGCCCGGCCTCCGCCGCCGCCGTGCGCGCCGAGCTGCTGCGCATCCGCGAAGAGGTCCTCCGCGCGCCGCCGCTCCCCGCTCCGGCCCCCGCCCCGCCGCCCTCCCGCCGCCCCCTCTGGGCACTCGTCGCCGCCATCGCCGTGCTGGCCCTGGGCCTCGGCGGTTACGCCGTGACGCGCCCCGCGGACGTCGTCGCCCCGCCCCCGCGCGCCGTCGAAGACCCCATCGCCACCGCCGCCGCCCAGGTCGCGGCCGACGTCGAACGCCAGCTCGAGACCTCGCCCGCGCGCGCCGTCGACGCGCTGCTCGGCGCCGAGGCCAGCTTCCCCGGGAGGCCCGCCTGGGTCGCCCTGCGCGGCCGCCTGGGCACCACGCTGCGCCGCGAGGCCGAGGCCGCGCTGCAGAAGGACGACGCCGACCACGCCGCGCAGCTGCTCGCCTCGCTCGGCAAGCTGAGCCCCGTGGGCAAGGACGACCCCCTGTCGCTCGCCGTCAAGCGCACCTCGTTCGCGCTGCACAACGGCATGGTCCACGTGGGCGACGTCTTCATCGACCGCTACGAGTACCCCAACCGCCAGGGCGCCGTGCCCACCACCGAGGTCGACTGGGCCGACGCGGTGAAGCTCTGCGAAGACGCCGGCAAGCACCTGTGCACCGAGCAGGAGTGGGAGGCCGCCTGCCGCAACGGCGACGCAGCCCACGCCTACCCCTACGGCGCGACCTACGAGAAGGGCCGCTGCGTCTCGAAGGACAAGAAGAACGCCCGCGCGGCCGCCTCGGGCTCACGCCCCGGCTGCGTCACCCCCGCCGGCGTCTTCGACCTCTCGGGCAACGTGGCCGAGTGGACCTCGAGCGCGCTGCAGGACGACAAGCCCCAGCGGGTGCACCGCGGCGGCTCGTTCGGCCAGGGGGACCCGCGGCTGAGCTGCGAGTCGCGCGACTACCGGCTCCCGGGCCTGGGCGGCGAGAAGTCGCTGGGCCTGCGCTGCTGCCTGTGACCTCGGCCGCGCGCTGATCAGAACTGCGTGCGCAGGTAGCCCTCGAGCAGCTTGAGCTCGTCGTCGGTGATGCCCGAGCCGGTCTTGAAGCGCATGCGCGAGAGGGTCGCCATGGAGCGCTCGAAGGTGTCGAGGCGCCCGTAGACCCGGCCCAGCGAGTGGCACTTGGAGCAGCGCTGCGAGATGAGCGCGGTGGCCTGCTGCTCGAGGGCGGCGTCGGCGGGCGGGACCTCGTCGAGGGGCAAGGACGCTTCGGCCACGGGCTCCTCGACGGGCTCCGGCTTGAGCTCCACCGTGGGGAAGGTGAGCGGGGGCGGCTTCACCTCGGGCTTCACGGGCGGCGTCGCCGGGCGCGGGGTCGCCACCCCCAGCTTGAGGGTCTGCGTCATGTAGCGGGTGAGCAGGTCCACGTCGCTGCGGCTGATCAACAGCGGCGCCTTCTTGCGCATCTGCTCGATGACCCGGCGCCACTGCGGCTCGGTGAAGCGGCGCCCCTCGGCCACCTCTTCCGAGTGGCAGTACAGGCACTTGTGCTCGTAGGTGAGACGCGCATTGGGCGGCGCGGCGACGGTCAACGCGAGGACGAGAGCGAGCATCATCAGTACCCCACCACCACGCCAGCGCGGGCCACGTGGCGCAACTGGTACGGCGCGCCGCTGAAGGTCCACAGCTCGTAGTCGGCCTTGAGGGCCACGTTCTCGTGCACCCGCACCAGGGCGGCCACGGTCTGTCGCTGCACGCCGGCCACCGGGGCCAGCTCCGAGCCCGGCAAGGGCATGCCCCAGCGCTGCAACCCGTCGGAGCGGACGATGAGCGTGAGCTGGGGAATCACCGCCCAGTCCAGCTGCGCGTACCACCCGGCCTTGAGGAACCACGCGTCGATGAGCCGGTAGGCGTAGCCGCTGGCCACGGGGTCGAGGTCGGTCCTGCGCGCGAGCGCCTCGGCCCGCAGGGTCACCGGCCCGAAGCGCGCGTAGGCCTCGAGGCCGCCCATGGCGTACCAGAGCGCGTCCTTCGAGTCGTAGGTACCCGCGCTGAACGAGCCGCCGATGGCCCAGTCGTCACCGGTGAGCACCAGGCGCGCGCCGAAGGCCGGGGTGCGGTTGTTGTCGAGGTAGCTGCGCGAGTGCGCGAAGTCGAAGTCGTTGTCCCCCGCCAGCCCCTTGACTACGTACACCGCGTAGTCGAGCTGGGTGGTCTTCCCCAGCGAGGCGCTGCCGAAGAGCTCGAGGCCGTTGTCCACCCAGGGGCCGGGCACGATGCCCAGGTTGAAGCCCTCGCGGCCGTACTGGAGCATGTCGCCCATGGCGTAGGGCAGCGGCTTGGAGGGGGTGGAGAAGTTCGCCGGGTCGTGGCGCACGGTGAACTCGCCGAAGGGCACGTTGATGCGGCCGGCGCGGAGGTTGAAGAAGGGCTTGAGGCGCAGCTCGCCGAAGCCCTGGTCGACCTCGATGCCGTGGCACCCACCGCAGGCCTTCACGGTGAAGCTGAAGCCGTGGCCCACCTCGGCCACCACCTTCTGGGCGACCTCGAAGGTGAGCCCGGCGATGCCCAGGGGCGAGGGGTTTTCCTGGGGGTTGGGCCCGGCGATGTAGCGGTAGTCGAGGGCCGCGGAGCCCGAGAGGATGGCGTCGAAGGCCAGGGAAGGGAGGCTGATCAGCGCGAGGAGGACCAACGAGCGGCGCAACATGAGCGCGCGGACATACCACCTCCCTCTCCCTGCGATAGCGGGGAGAGGGCCGGGGTGAGGGGCCAACCCTGGACACCTCACGCCGACCCGACGGTGACCTCTGCGCGCAACCCATCTCGGCTCTCGAGCAGCGCCAGCACGTAGTTCGCGAGGTCGGCCCGGGTGATGCGATGGGGCGGCGGCTCTGCGGGGCCGACGGTGAGCACCTTGCCGGTGGCGGGGTCGTCGGTGAGCCGGGTGGAGCGGAGGATGGTGTACGGCAACGCGCTCTGGCGCACGCGCTGCTCGGCGCCGTTGATGTCGCGGAAAATCGGGGTGAGCAGCACCGGGAGCCGCGACTGGACGGGGCCGGAGACCTTGGCGCTCTGCAGCAGCGATTCACCGGTGCCCAGGCGGCTGATCAACACGAAGCGCTCGAAGCGCTTGAGGGTCTCGAGCTTGGGGACCAACTGGTTCATGGCCGGGGTCATCATGGGGCGCAGCGAGCCGACGGCGCTGATGACGAAGTGGCACCGGTCGACGACGGCATCGAGGCCTTCGCCGGTCTCGGCGTCGCCGCTGATGACGGTGAGGTTCTCGTTCTGGCGCTTGATGCGGCGGGGGTCGCGGGCGAGGGCGTTGACGCTGTAACCGAGCTCGAGGGCGCGGTTGACGAGGCGCTCCCCGAGTTTTCCCGACGCTCCGAGGATCGCAATTCGAGCCAAGCCGTCACTACACCCGAGCGGACGAGGCCCAGCAAGGGTCAGCCCGACCTGACACTCCCTCGCCCTGCGAAGCGGGGAGAGGGCCGGGGTGAGGGGCCAACCCGAACCCCCTACCGAACAACCTCACACAACGACGGCAGCGCCCTGGCCAGCGCAGGCCCGGGGTGCAGCAGTGCCTGGGTGGGCACCATCACCCACTTCGCCTTCTTCAGCGGACCCAGTGCCTCCATGGCGGCGCGGCCTTCGCGTACATCCGCGGCGTCGATGACGACCTCCGGGGCGAGGGCGACGACGGACTCCATGGAATACGTGGGGTACGCGGTGGGAGCGCGCAGGGCGGCGTTCCGGGCGCCGCAGTCCATCAACAGCTCGTGCGCAAAGCTCCCGGGCCCGGCGACGACGAGGGGCGAAAACCCGTACACGAACAACACCCGCTTGGGACTCGCGGCCTGCAGCGAGCGCTCGTGGGCGCGGGCATCTGCGAGCTCCTTCACGAGGACCTTCGCCTCGGCGTCCTTCCCCAGCGCATGGCCGAGGGCAGTCATGGCGACGCTCACGTCATCGACCGAGGTGAGCGGGAGGGCGAGCACCGAGATTCCGAGGCGCGCGAGGGTCTCGACGGGCTTCTGGTTGCCGGGGGACTTCTGGACGACGACGAGGTCGGGCTTGAGAGCGACGATGGTCTCGACGGAGAGGTCGTTGAAGCCACCGGCGCGGGGGAGCGCGGCGACCTCGGGGAAGTCGCAGAAGCGCGAGACGGCAATGAGGGAGTCCCGGGCGCCGAGCGCGAGGGCGGTCTCGGTGATGGAGGGCGCGAGGGTGATGACGCGCTTCGCCGCGGGCGGAGGCGGCGGACCGAGCCACTGCGCGGGGGAGGATGCGAGGACGACGAGGAGAAGTGCGCTGTGCATGGATTGGCCCCTCACCCCAACCCTCTCCCCGCTGGCGCAGGGCGAGGGAGGATGATCAACGCGCGAGGATGTCGGCCACGTTGCCCACGCCCGAGTTCGGGCTCACCGGGCACACGTCGAGGCCGCGAACTTCCGCGAGGCCCGCGTCGCTGACCGACAACACCACCACGCGCCCACCGTTCTGATCAGACACCGAGACCTGCTCGCCCATCACGGCGAAGCGGCCCGGCATCATCGGCATCACGCCGGCATCGGCCGCGGTGGCCCACACCGAGCCCAGCCGCGCGTCCTGTCCATCGAGCGCCACCACGCCGGCCGCGACCACCGACTGCACGGAGAAGTCCGGGGCATACGAGATGTGCCCACCGCACGAGATGATCAACCGCTCGCCCATGGGCGCGAGCCACTGCGGGTTCAAGCACTCCGTCGCCCCGAGGTTGATGACGGTCAGCGCGTCGTTGGCCGGGTTCAGCTTCACCACGAGGCCCGGGCCTTCCGGCACATAGGTGTCGGGGTTCAGGTTGTTGAGCGCCACGTAGACCTGGCCGCCCTTGGTGGTGATGGCCCACGGGCGCGCCACGGGAGCGCCGCCATCGAAGGCCTGCAGGTCGAGGCCCTTCAACGACACCCGGCCCGCGAGCATCGCCTGGGCGGGCACGGTGACGTCAATCTTCGCCAGCTCCTGGCCGGCGTCCGCGGCCTCGGCGCCATACCCGCCGTACAGCGGCACGTAGAGCATGGAGCCGACCTTCGCCACGCCCTGGGGGAAGGTGTTCATCCCCAGCGCGACCTCGGCGACGGCGCCCAGCACCAGCGCGCCCTCCACGCCGGCGTCGAGCCGCACCACGCCCGCGTCGACACCTTCCTTCAACACCAACAGCGTGCCGGAGCCCGCGTTGACCACGTACACGAACGGGCGATCGACGAGCACCTGGTTGGGCACGGCGCCCGTGGGCGTCACCAACGAAGCCTGCGCGTACGCACCGCTGACCGAGGGCCGGGCCGAATACAGCCGCCGGTCGGTGCCATCGGCCACGAAGAGCGTGGAGTCGACACGCGCGAGCGCCGCGGGGTTGCTGCCGACGTCGGACAGCGGGCCCTTGACGCCGGTGGACGGGTTGAAGCCGACGACCTGGCCGCTCCAGTAGCAGGCGGCGACGGCGGGGAAGTCGCACACCCCGGCCACGCAGGTCTGTCCCTGGGCGCACTGCACGTCGCAGCCGCCGCAGTTGCCCACGTCGGTCTGCGCTGCGACGCACGACGCCCCGCACCGGGTGGCGCCCGCGCTGCACGACGCGCCACACACGCCCAGCTCGCACACCTGGCCGGCCGCGCACTTCACGCCGCAGCTGGTGCCGGTGCCGCAGTGCTCGACGTCGTAGGCGGTCACCACGCAGGCGCCCTCACACAGCGTCGTGCCCGGGCGGCAACCACACACGCCCGCGTTGCAGTCCTGCTGGGCGCCACACGAGGTGCCACACGCGCCGCAGTTGCGCCGGTCGGAGGCGGGGTCGATGCAGCCCGTGCCGCAGGGCACCGTGCCGGCCTTGCACACCACGCCCGTCGCGGGGCACGCGGTGAACAACGCCAACGAGGCCAGATACACGAGCGACAGCTGCTTCATCGGTGAACCCCTTCGAGAAAAGAACCAGCGCACGCGGTTAGCGCGTCGCCACCACCGAGTCACGCACTGCAGGGCGCGGCTCCCAGGCAAAGCCCACGGTCACGAAGAACGCGCGCGGCGGGAGCGGGTACCCGTCCAGGTCCTGCGTCTGCACGTCGAGCACGTTCTTCAGCTCCGCGCTGATGGTGACCTGCGGATCCTTCCACGGCATCGCGGTCAGCCCCACGTTGACGAAGGCGCGCTCGGGCAGGCTCAGGGTCTCGGTGCGGTTGGTGAACTGCGCCGACTGGAAGAGCACCTCGGCCCGGGCCTTGAGCCAGTCGAAGCCGCCGCTGACCCGCGCGTGCACCCGGTGATGCGGGCGGAAGGGGAGCGACTTCAAGTAGTACCGCGGGTCGTCCTTCAGGTTCTGCGTGTCGAGGTACGTGTAGCTGGCGCTGGCCTCGAGCCACTTCCACGGGGTGAGCGTGCCTTCGACCTCGAGCCCGGCGACGCGGGCGGCAGCGAAGTTGTACGGGCGCGCGAGGTTGGGCGGGTAGTACTCGTAGCTGATCAGGTCTTCGTAGAGCGAGAGGAAGCCCGTCACCGCAAGCTTCGCCTTCTGCGTGGTGAAGGCCGCGCCCACGTCGCCGGTCAGCGCGCGCTCGGGGCGCAGGTCGGCGTTGGGAAGCAGCGTGCCCTGCACCACGTACAGCTCGGCGAAGGCCGGAGGTCGGCTCGCCTGGCCCGCGTTGGCCCGGAGCGAGAAGCCCTTCGGCAGCTCCACCACCACGCCCAGCTTGGGAGAGAAGACGACGAACCGCCCGGCCACGTCGACGCGGGCGCTGCCGTTGAGCGCGAGGGCCCCGTCGAAGAACAACACCTCGTCGGCGAGCATGGCCCCGAAGCGGCCCCACGAGGGGTTGGTGCCCGACGGCTCGCGCAGCCAGTCACCGCCGCCCGTCAGCAGCGCCGTCACCCCGTGGCGCCCGGCGAAGAGCCGCGCGTAGACGGCCTCCACGCCGGCCGAGGCCTCGAGCTGCCGGTACACGCCGGAGCCGAAGAAGGTGCCGCGCAGCGTGGTGTCGTCGAAGCGCGCGAAGCCCAGGGTGGACAGCGTGCCGCCGGCCTCGAAGCTGGTCTGCGTGCGCGCCGAGAAGGTGCCCCGGCCCGTGGCCTGGGAGGCGGACGCCGAGGGGTTCTGCACCGGCCCCGCGAGGCCGCGCGCCTCGTACGTGCCCTCGCCCAGGAAATCGGCCTGCGTCGTCCCGATTCGCTTGCGGTAGCGCACCAGGCCACCGCCCGAGAGCGCGGCGTTGTTGGCGCGGGTCAAGGTCGTCGGGGCGTTGCCTGCGAAGGCCGGCTGGTCGTCGTAGCGGTAGTCGAAGGTGCCCTCGGTGCGCAGCCCGTGGAGCAGCACCAGCCCGTCGCCGCCCAGCAACTGCGAGGTGGCGCCGGCGGAGAGCTGGGTGGTGACGAAGCTGCCCTGGGTGACGTCGGCGAAGACGCGGGCGCGGCCGTCGGGCGTGCGGGTGACGAGGTTCACCACCCCGCCCATGGCGCCGGGGCCGTAGCGGGCCGAGCCTCCGCCGCGGAGCACCTCGATGCGCTCGAGGGCCGACACGGGAATGCGCGAGAGGTCCATGGCCGCGCCGGGGCCCGCCAGCGGCACGCCGTCGAGCAGCACCAGCACCGCGTTGGGTGACGCGCCTCGCAGCGAGAGCGTCTTGCGCTGGCCGGCACCTCCGGAGTCCTGCACCGAGCTACCGGGGGTGGTGGTGAGGAGCTCGGCCGCGTCCTTCGCTTCGGCCCGGGCCTCGGTCGCGTCGCGGGCGGTGAGGGTCGCCGACGGGTCGCGGACGGTGGGGGACGAGGGCAACGCTTCGGCCATCACCGCGGGCAAGGGCACGTCGACGGGAGGCAAGTCGGTGACGCCGGCGTCGATGCCGAGGGCTGCTGCGAGCAGGAGGACCGCTGGACCCACGGTGTCGCCCTCGTCTCTCTTTTCGCGAAGAGAGAGGACTCACGGAGCGCATTGGCTGCTCCGCACTGTCAGGCAGGTTTCCTGGCTCCCGGGCTTCCCCGCGTCGCTCACCTTCCCGGGGCCGGTGCGGGCACCCCAGTGGTACTTCGAGCTTCACGGGCCCCGCCACGCGGCGGAGCTTCCCGGTCACAGTGGCGCGACCGCGCCGGATTCTCACCGGCTTCCCTTATGACCTGACAGCGGGCTCGTTGTAGGGGCGGGGGGTTGGTGGCGTCAATGCGGTTGTTGCTCGGGGGCGGGAGGCACCCCTCGGGCCACGCGGCGTTCGTGGCTCACTCAGGCCGCGGTGTGGTGCCAGTCGTGCGCGCGCCGCCGTTGTTGAGCGTTTGAGGTCGGCGTCACTGATCAGCACCATGCACTCTTTCCCAGCCCGCGAACACCGGGGTGGGCGCTCCGAAGCAGAAAACAGCCCTGGGCACCGCGAGGGGTGAGGGGTGCATGCGCCCTGACTCGCGCCCGCGTGCCCCTCGAATTCGAGCCGCGTTCACGCACATCAGGGGAGGTGGAGGGCCGCTCGTTTCCGACCGTCATCACGGATGACCAAAGCGTCATCCCGGGATTACAGAAGCCGTTTTCGGGCATCGCAGCACCCGCAAGGACACGCACCTGAAGGCCCCCGTGGGCCTTGGCAGGCAGATGTGTACACCACCCGTTCCCGACGCCTCCGAGCCGTACTTTTCGACGGCGCCCCATCACGGCCCGCGTGAGTGCGTAGACCCAGGATGACGCTTTCGTCATCCGCGATGACGGTCGGAAAACAACGCGACCCCCGGCCTCTCCACGTGCGTGAAACGGGCCGCAATTCGAGGGGCACGTCCGCGCCGAGCAACCCGCAAGACCCCTCACCCCCCACGCACCCCAGGCTTGTCTCGCTCGGGACTACCCAACCCGTCCAAACAGCTCGCCCAGACTGATGCTCTCCCCGCCCGGCCAGCAGAGGTGCGCGCCCCGCTCGACCTCCGCCGCGAGCAGCGTCCGCAGCAGCGACAGCGCCATGACCACGGCTTGCAACGCATCGACCCCGCGCGCCGCAGGCAGCCGCTCGAACAGCCCCGCCGCTTCGACTTCGCAGGTCCACTCACCGGTGGACTGTTTGATCGGCGGCCCGACCGCGATGACCACTTTCACCGGGTCACCCTCAGCCCGTCTCACTTCAAGCTCACGGCCAGCGAGTTCGTTGATCAGCCTCCGTGGTCGGCATCATCCACCGTTTGCCGGCACCGAGGCGAGGGTAGGTGGCGGTAGGCGCGCGCAGGCCGTTTCTGCCACCGCTGGAAGCAGGCCCCCCCATCAAAGGGGACCCCCATCACTGAAGATGGGGGGTGCCTTGGTGGTGACGCCCTGACGACCAATCCTGTCGCCATGTCGCGCCCGCTGATCCTGTCCCTGCTGATCTCCTCACTGTTTGCCTGCAACAATTCAGGGGAGCAGCCGGTCTCCACCACGTACTCCACGGTGCGCCCCGAGGGCACGGTGGTGCCGTTGGTGCTCGCGGTCCACCCGCTCTACAACCCGCGCCGCCTCGAGGCCGTCTACGGCCCGCTCATCTCGCAGCTCAGCGCTGCCACCGGCCGGCCCTTCCGCCTCGAGGCCTCGCGCAGCTACGCCGCCTTCGAAGAGAAGCTCGCGCACCGGGAGTTCGAGTTCGCCCTCCCCAACCCCTACCAGACGCTGCGCGCCCGCGAGCACGGGTACACGGTGTTCGCCAAGGAGGCCGACGACTCGCGCTTCCGGGGCCTGTTCCTCGCGCGCAAGGGAGATGGTCCCGCGACGCTCGACGACGTGCGGGGCAAGAAGGTGGCCTTCCCCGCCTCCACCGCGCTCGCCGCCGCGATGCTGCCCCAGCTCTTCCTCGCCCGGGCCGGGCTCAAGGTGGGCCGCGACTACGAGCCGGTCTACGTGGGCTCCCAGGAGTCCTCCATCATGAGCGTCGCCACGGGTGACGTGGCCCTGGGCGTGACCTGGCCGCCCCCGTGGGAAGCCCTCACCGCCGAGCGCCCGGAGCTGGCGTCCCAGCTCGAGGTGCGCTGGCAGACCGCCGCCCTGGTCAACAACAGCGTCATGGCCCGCGACGACGTCGACCCGGCGCTGGTGGCCCTGGTGCGCGACACCCTGCTCGCCTTCAGCCCCGACCTCCAGGGCCCCGAGCGCCGCTTCGTGGCCGCCGACGACGCCACTTACGAGCCGGTGATGGTCTTCCTCGAGGCCTACACCCAGGAAGTCGGGCCACCCCCGTGAACCTCCTGCAGCGGATGCTCGACGCGGTGTGGGCGGGCTCGATCCGCAAGCGCCTGGTGGTGAGCATCGCCCTGACCCAGGCGGTGCTGCTGGGTGTCTTCGTGACCGACCTCGTCGCGCGCCAACGCGCGGCGCTCCGCGAGACGTCGGCCCAGGAGGCGCTGGCCCTCGCCGAGGCGCTCGCCGCGAGCAGCACCAGCTGGGTGCTGGCCAACGACACCGAGGGTCTCGCGGAGACCATCTCCAGCGCCACCCGCTACCCGGTGGCGAACGCAGTGATGGTGCTCAGCCCCGAGCTCAAGGTGCTGGCCCACGGAGACCCCACCAGGGTCGGCACCTGGCTCACCGACCCCGCCAGCCGCACCCTCACCACGACCCGCGCGCCCCACCTCATCGACGCCCGGGCCCTCGACGCCGCCGCGCCCATCATCACCGGCACCGGGCGCACCATCGGCTGGGTGCGGGTGCAGTTCTCGCTCGCCATGGTGGACAAGGCCGTGGCCGAGGTGGGCCGCGCCGGCGCGATGTACGTCGCCCTCGCCGTGCTGGCCGGGGTGCTGCTGGCGCTGCTCATCGCCGGGCAGCTGACGAAGGAAGTCGAGGCCCTGGCCTCCGTCGCCGACCGCGTGCGCCAGGGCGAGGTGGTGCGCCACGTGGTGCACCGGCACGACGAGCTGGGCCGCCTGGGCCTGGGCTTCAACGCCATGCTCGACCGGCTCCTCGAGCAGCAGCGCGCGGGTGACGCGCTGCGCGCGGAGCTCGAGCGCAGCGAGGCCCACCTCGAGCGGGCCATCGCCAGCGCCAGCGAGTTCTTGTGGAGCTACGACCCCCAGGGCCGCGAAGTGACGCTGTGGGTGCGCGGCAACGGCGGCCTCGGGTGGGAAGGCGAGCGCACCCGGCGCGGCGCGACGCGGGGGGAGAAGGAGCTGCAGGCGTTGATCTACCCCGGCGACCTGCCCCTCGCCCTGGCGTGGGCCCAGGCCATGCGCGAGGGCAAAGGCCACCCGCTCAAGGGTGACCTCCGGGTGCGCCACGCCGACGGGCGCTGGCTCACGGTGCAGGTGCGCGGCTCGGGCCGCAGTGATCAGCCGGACGGACCCATCGACGGCACCATCGTCGACGTCACCGACCTGCGCCGCCACGAAGACGAGGCCGCGGCGCTGCACCGGCGGCTGCTCGAGGCGCAGAAGATGGAAGCCCTCGGCCGGCTCGCCGGCGGCGTGGCCCACGACTTCAACAACATGCTCGCCGCCATCCAGGCCCACGCGACGCTCGCCCGGCAGGAGGCGACCAACCCCCAGCAGCAGCAAGACCTCGACACCATCACCCAGGCCGCGCAACGGGCGGCGGGCATCGCGGCCCAGGTGCTCGCCTTCGGGCGCGGCAACGGCGTGGAGCCCGGCGCCGTCGACGTGGTGGCCGCGGTGAAGGAGGTGCGCGCGTTGCTCGAGCCCACGCTGCAGGGCATCACCGTCGAGCTGCGCGCCCCAGACGCGGCCTGGGCCCGGGCCGAGCGCTCGGGCCTGGTGCAGGTGCTGCTCAACCTCTGCGTCAACGCCCGCGACGTGCTCGCCGGCCGCGGGCACATCGTGGTGGAGGTGGCCTCGCACGACGGCCAGGGCCTGTGCGCCTCGTGTCACCAGCCCCTGCTCGGCCCCGGGGTGCGGATCAGCGTCATCGACGACGGCCCGGGCATCACCCCCGAACTGCAGTCGCGCGTCTTCGAACCCTTCTTCACCACCCGCAGCGAGCGCGGCGGCAGCGGGCTGGGGCTCTCGGTGGCCCATGGCCTGGTGCATGGCTGGCAGGGCCATCTCCAGCTCGAGAGCCAGCCGGGGCGCACGGCGTTTCATGCGTGGCTGCCCGCCACCGTGGCGCCTGCCCAGGTGAAGACCACCGCGGTCGCCGCGCCGAAAGTCGCCGCGCCAAGCGCCGGCAAGGTGCTGGTGGTCGACGACGAGCCCCTGGTGGGCAAGTCCCTGGCCCGCGTGCTGCGGCGCAGCGGCTTCGAGGTCCAGGTCGCCGAGGGCGTGGAAGAGGCGGTGGCCACGTTCGGGGCCCCCTGGCACGCGGTGGTCACCGACTACTCGATGCGCGACGGCACCGGCCTCGACCTCGCCAGGCAGCTGCGCGAGCGCGGGTTCAACGGACCCATCGTGCTCATGACCGGCAACCCCGGCGTGGTGCCCGCATCCGACGCGGTCAACGTGGTGCTCGGCAAGCCGCTCGACGTGGATCAGCTGCTGGGGTGGTTGAACGGTTAGGGTGCGCCGCCATGGCGCTCGCGTCCACGCTCTACGACTTCCAGATCTCCTTCTCGAACCCCGACCGCGCGCTCGAACAGCAGCTGTCCTTCAAGGTGGCGCGGCACCCGTCGGAGACCATGGAGCGCGTGTGGCTGCGCGTGCTCGCGTACTGCTGGCTGTGGGAAGACCGGCTGGCCTTCGGCCCGGGCCTGAGCGAGCCCGACTCGCCCGACCTCGAGACCCGCGACTACACCAACGTGGTCACCCGCTGGGTGCGCGTGGGCAAGGTCGACCCCACCAAGCTGCAGCGCGCGGTGGACCAGAACGGCAACGCGAAGGTGTGCGTGCTCTTCGATTCCCCCGAGCGGATGGAGGCCTTCCTCGTGGAGGCGGCCGAGGCGAAGGCCACGCGCGTCAGCAAGGCGCAGCTGGCGGCGGTGGACCCCGACTTCCTCGCCGGCCTGGCCGAGGTCGAAGCGCGCAGGAACAAGCTCACCGTCACCCTCGTGGGGGATCATTTCTACGTCGACCGGGACGGGGAGTCGTTCGACGGGGCGCTCACCCTGCGTTAGTTCATGCAGGGCAGGGAGCCGACCACCGCTTCCAGCGCGCGGCCGTCGTCACGCGCATGCGGTGGGCACAGGCCAAAGAGCCGCTCCACCGTGGGCCGTACGTCGCGTTGATCCGCGCGGGACTGATCACCCCCGCGCACCACCGGCCCCAGCGCGACGATGAACACCTCGCCGCTCCCGCGATCGAAGAAGCCGTGCTCCTTCCAGTCACCGCGGCCCCGGCCGTGGTCCGCCGTGAGCAACACCGTGGTCACCGCCCGCTCGGCCACCGGCAGGGCCTCGACCCAGCGCAGCACCTCGAGCACCCGGGCGTCGGCCTGGTGCAGCGCCTGCTCGTAGTCCTCTCGCAGGCCCTGGTGCGCGTACTCGTCGGTGTCGAGGAAGGCGAGGTGCAGGAACCGCGGGTGGTGCGCCTCCCAGTAGGTGCGCGCCCGGGCGAAGGTCTGCGCGTCGAAGCGCGCGTTGCGCCACGGCGGCCCTCCTTCCACCGGGGGCCCGTCGGGCGGCGCGTCCACGAACACCGTGCCGTCGTGCGAGCTCGCCGCCCGCGCCAGCTTCGACCAGGACGCGAAGACCGCGACGTCGCCGGGTGGCAAGGAGAGGCGCCGGGCCACGCCCTCGGCCAGGGTCTCCACCTCGATGCGCGGGCAGTCGTTGTCGCGGCAGTCGGTGGCGTGCCCCGCCGCGAGCGCCTGGTAGCCCGGCAGGCTCAGGGCCATGGGCGAGCTGACCTCGGCCGGGAAGGCCACGCCGTGCGTCCGCAGCGCCTCGTGGAGCCCCGGCATCAACGCCCCGGACAACACGTCGTCGCGCAGCGGGCCGTCGAGGGTGATGAGGATGACCCGGGCGGTCCGGTGCAGGTGGGCAGAGACCTCGTCGTCGTGCGGCTCCGGGGGGAAGGGGCGCTCGCGGCTCACCAGGGCCACGGCCAGGCCCGCCACGAGCACGGCCAGCACGGGGATCCACGCGCGTCGCACGGGGGAAGAAGAACACAGCGCGGCCCGGAGGAGGAGCGGTCCCTCACCCCAACCCTCTCCCCGCTGGCGCAGGGCGAGGGGGATGGGCGGCCAGTTTCTGCCGCAGCACCGCCAGCTCCACCGGCTTGGTGAGGTAGTCGTCCATGCCCGCCGCCAGGCAGCGCTCGACGTCGCCCTTCATGGCGTTGGCCGTCAGCGCGCAGATGGGCACGTGCCCGCCGCGCGCCCGCTCGCCGTCGCGAATGCGCAGGGTGGCCTCCAGCCCGTCGAGCTCCGGCATCTGAATGTCCATCAACACCAGGTCGAAGTACCCCCGGGCCACCGCCTCCACCGCGGCCAGCCCGGTGGTCACGTGCACCACCCGGTGCCCGTCGCGCTCGAGCAGGGTGCGCACCACCAGGGCGTTGATGGCGTTGTCTTCGGCCACCAGCACCGACCTCGGAAGCGAAGGCCTCGTGGGGGCCGCCGGTGAGGACAAGGCGACGACGGCGCCCGACGCAGCCTCGGGCAGCGGCAGCTCCACCGTGAAGCACGCGCCCTGGCCCTCGACGCTCTCCACGCCGAGGGTCCCGCCCATGCGCTCCACCAGCTTGCGGCTGATGGTCAGGCCCAGGCCGGTGCCTCCGTAGCGGCGGGAGATGGTCCCGTCCACCTGGGTGAAGGGCTGAAAGAGCCGCGCCAGGCGCTCAGGGGCGATGCCGATGCCGGTGTCCCGCACCGCGATGCGCAGCAGGCCCTGCGCGGTGCGCGTCATCGCCAGCCGCACGCTCCCCTTCGCGGTGAACTTCACGCCGTTGCCCGCGAGGTTGATCAACACCTGCAGCAGCCGCGTGGGATCGCCTTTGAGGAGCGCCGGCACGGCCGCGTCGACCTCGAGGCCCAGGATCAGCCCGCGTTCTTCGGCGCGGACCGAGAGCGTCTGCACCACCCGCGTCAGCAGCTCGCGGGGCGAGAAGGCCAACACCTCGAGTTCCAGGCGCCCCGACTCGACCTTCGCCAGATCGAGGATGTCGTTGATCAACGCCAGCAGCAGCTGCCCCGAGGTGCGCGTCGCGTCGAGGAAGATGCGCTGCTCGGCCGTGACCTCCGACTCGAGCAGCAGCTGGGTCATGCCGAGGATGCCGTTGAGCGGGGTGCGGATCTCGTGGCTCATGTTCGCCAGGAACTGGCTCTTCACCTGGCTCGCGTCGAGAGCGGCCTCGCGGGCGCGCACCAGCTCGCTCTCGAAGGCCTTCCGCTCGGTGTTGTCGAAGATGTAGCCGTGCCACAGCACGCTGCCGTCGGGCTGGCGCTCGGGCGTGGCGTTGCCCAGCACCCAGCGCACCGAGCCGTCGGGGCGGCGCACGCGGTACTCGGCGGTCCACCGCGAGAGCTCCGCGGCCGAGCGGGTGATGCTGGCCGCGATCCACGGGAGATCGTCGGGGTGCACCACGGCGAAGACCGGGCCGGCGTCGGTGAGCACGTCCTGCGGCGAGACCCCGTAGATGTCGCGCATGCCCTCGCTGGCCCAGGGGAAGCACGAGCGCCCGTCGGCGAAGAGCTGGTACTGGTAGGCCACGCCCGGCAGGTTCTGGCCGAGCTTGGTGAGCCGCTCGAGGGCGTCCCGCTTGGCCCACTCGACGGCGTGCGCCGCCGTCACGTCGCTGGCCACCCCCACGAAGCCCTGGAGCACGCCCCCCTCGCCGCGCAGCGCGGTCGACGTCAACGACACGGTGAGCGTCGAGCGGTCCTTGCGCACGAAGGTCCACTCGCGCACGTCGCGGCCCCCCCGGCGTGCGAGGGCCACCAGGGCGTCGAAGCCCGCGACCGGCTCCCCCAACGAGCGGGTCAACGCCGCTCCGTGGTCCCGCACCTCGGCTTCGAGGTGCAGCACCGACGCATTGCGCTGCCCCACCACCTCCGCGGCGGTCCACCCCAGCATGCGCTCGGCGCCCGCGTTGAAGAGCGTGATGGCGCCGGTCGCATCGGTGGCGATGACCGCGTGGTCCGTGGAGCCGAGCACCACCTGGAGCAGCGAGAGGCTGCGCTCGAGCAGCGCCCGCGCCTCGCCCTGGGCGGTCTCCGTCGCCTTGCGCTCGGAGATGTCGGTCTGGATGCCCATGAAGTGGGTCACCACCCCGGCCTCGTCGACCACCGGCTGCACGTCGATGTCCACCCAGTAGGGCACCCCGCCCCTGGTGTAGTTGATCAGCTCCACGTGGAAGGGCTCGAGGCGCTCGACGCGGTCGTGCATCAACTCCCTGACCGCCGGATCACTCGCCGGGCCCTGAAGCACCGCCCCCACCACCTTGCCCACGACCTCGGCGAGCACGTAGCCCGTCAGGCGGGTGAAGCCGGCGCTCACCCACTCCACCCGGCCGTGGCGATCGGCCACCACCACGCCGTTGCGCGTGCGCTCGGCGAGCATCGCCAGTTGCCGCAGCTTCGCCTCGCGCTCGTCGTGCTCGGTGCGATCGATGATCACCCCGTGGTACCCGGCCAACGCCCCGTCGTCGTCGCGCAACGGCTCCCCGCGAAAGGTCAGTTGGCGTCGGCCACCACCCCGACGGAGAATGGTGCCCTCGCACTCGAACGCCGCGCCCACGCGCACCGCCGCGCGCACCAGCACCGAGATGCGCTCCCGGTCGTCCTCCTCGAAGAACGCCACCAACCCGTCGGCGGTCACCAACTCCTCGGCTCCCAGGCCGTACAGCTCGCGGCACGAGGGTGACCAGTGCACCTCGCTGTGCAGCGAATCAAACGACCAGGCCCTCACCCCGGCCAGCGCCACCGCGCGACGCAGTTGCTTCAGCTCTGCGTCGAGCGTCGTGTCCGGAGCCCCCATGGCCCTGCTGGGCTGCAAGAAGGCCGACACCGCCCCCCCAGTCGCCAGCCCTACCGCCTACGGCGGGTCATCCCCGTCGCCAGGGTCACCTCGACCCCTAGCGCGTGAAATAACGGGGGGCTTTGCGGGCGTGTGTCAGCGACTCGAAGGCCGCCCCCAGCCGGAGCACGGCGTGGTCGCTGAAGGCCGGGCCGACGAAGCTCAGGGCCACGGGGAGTTCCCCGACGAAGCCCATGGGCACGGTGAGGTGGGGCCAGCCGGCGACGGCGGCCGGGGTGGAGAAGGAAAAAGCAGGGGGGTCGCCGTGGACGAAGTCGGTGAGCCACGCCGGCGAGCCGGTGGGCGCGACGAGGGCGTCGAGGTGGTGCGTCTGGATCAACCCCTCGAGGTCTCGCCTGGCTTGCGCGCACGTCGCAAGGGCTGCGCGGTAGGCCGGGCTCGAGAGCGGCCCGCGGGTCAAAGCGTCCTCGAAGAGCTGCTGCCCGAAGAAGCCCAGCTCGGCGTCCGCGTGGGCGCGGTTGAAGGCCACCACGTCGGCGAGCGAGGCCAGGGGGCCCCCGCGGGCGGCGAGGTACGCGCCCAGGTCGGCCTGGAGCTCGAAGAGCAGCACCTCGAGCTCGGCGGCCTCGTAGGCGTCGCTGCTCAGTTCGACGTCGACCAGCGTCGCGCCGGCGGCCTGCATCGCGGCGAGGGCCTCGCGGGCCACCGGGGCCACGTGCCAGTTGGCGTCCACCAGGCGGCGCACCACGCCCAGCCGCACCCCTTCGAGCGAGGGCGGCGTGGCGCGCACCGGGTCGCGCGGGTCGGCCCCGGCGAGCACCTCGAAGAGCACCGCCGCGTCGGCCACCGAGCGGGCCAGCGGGCCCACGGTGTCCTGGCTGTGCGCGAGCGGCAGCACGCCCTGGGTGGGCACGCGGCCCAGCGTGGGCTTGAAGCCGACCACCCCGCAGACCGAGGCCGGCGAGACGATGGAGCCGTCGGTCTCGGTACCCACGGCCACGGCGCACAGGCTCGCGGCCACGGCCACCGCCGAGCCCGACGACGAGCCCGAGGGGTTGCGGGTGGTGACGTAGGGGTTCTTCGTGAGCCCGCCGCGCGCGCTCCAACCGGAGGTCGAGTTGCGGCCGCGCAGGTTGGCCCACTCCGAGAGGTTGGTCTTTCCCAGGAGCACCGCGCCCGCCGCGCGCAGCCGCGCCACCACGGCCGCGTCGCGCTTCGGGGCCGGGGCGTCGAGCAGGGCCCGCGAGCCGGCGGTGGTGAGCTGCTGATCAGCGGTGTCGAGGTTGTCCTTGAGCAGCACGGGGATGCCATGCAGCGGCCCCCGGGGCCCGGTGCGGGTGCGCTCGTCATCGAGGGCCCGGGCGATGGCGACGGCCTCGGGGTTGAGCGCGAGCACGCTCTGGAGCGCGGGGCCCCGGCGGTCGAGGCGCTCGATGCGCTGGGTGTAGAGCGAGACCAGGTCGACCGAGGTGATGCGCCGCGCGGTGAGGGCCGCCTGCAGCGTGGCCACCGACTGCTCTTCGACGGAGAAGGGGGCCGGGGTGGCGCCCAGGGCGAGCGACGAGGCGCCGCTGATCAACACGCCGCGCCGGCTGATCAACACGGGCGCGCAGACGCGACGAGGACCACGCCCACGGCCTTGCCCCCGAGGCGCGGCAGGGGCACCACGTCGAGCAACACCAGCACGCCCAGCACGGCGAGGACCGCGAGCACCAGCAGCGCCACGACGAGGCCGGTGCGCCGGGGCCGCACGCCCTCGAGGTCCACCTGCGAGTCGGCCGGGTCCATGGCCCGGCCGTCGGTGGGCTGGAAGTCGGTGCCGGACACCGAGGGCAGGTCGGAGACCGAGCCGGGCTGCTGCACCTCGGCGGCGTTGAACGCGACCGGCGAGGGGGGCGGCCGGCGGGCCTGCTGGGCCTGGGCCCGCGCGGCGATGAGGCCCGGCAGCTCGTTGGGCCGGGCGATGGCGGTCTTCGCCCCCTCGTCGTCGTCGTCGTCCCAGTCCATCGGGTTGCCCTTGTGGGTGATGGACAAGGTCTCGCCGCTGACGGTGCGCGCGGGCGGAGCGGGGTTCGCGGCGGCGACGGGCTCGGCGCGGGGCGCGGTGACGGCCTCGTCGTGGGCGCGCTCCGGCGGCCGGCTCGCCGCGGGGGACTCCCCGGGACGCAGCGAGGCGGCGGACTGCTGGGTGGCGACGTTCTTCCGCGCCGCGGCGAACTGGGCGCGCAGGTTGCGGATCTCGTCGGGCAGCGCGGCCGCGGGGATGGTCTTGTCGCCCACGTCGTCGTCGTCTTCGTCGTAGTTGAACGACGGCCGCGCGAGGGCGGGCTCGTGGGCGGTGACCGGGCCCCGCAGCGACCGGGGCCGGGCGGGGTTGGTGGCCGGCTCGTCGCGCCGGGGCGCCGGGGCCAGGTCGCCGGGCATCACCCCGGGCCGGGTGGACTCGTCGCCTTCGCGAGGCAGCGCCACCTTCGGCGCCGTCACCAACGAGGGCTTGCGGGGCGCATCGGTGGCCCGCGGCTCGAGGCCCGGCGGCACTGCGGGGCCGGGGCTCGACGGCGCGGGGTTGGCCGAGGCGCGCACCTTGGCGAGCACGTTCTGCACCCGCACCTCGCCGGTGGTCTCGCTGCCGAACTCGGCCGACTCGAGGAGGCGCCGGGTCTCGATGCGGCGGTCGGCGAAGTAGCGCGTCACCACCTCGCCGCACTGCTCCGGGTGCCAGATGAGGCCCGGCGCGGCCTTCTCGATGGCCCGGGCGAATTCCAGCGCGGTGCCGAAGCGCTTCTCGCGGTCGCGCTGCAGGGCCTTGAGCACCACCGCGTCGAGCTCGGCGTTGACGCCCTTGTTCCACTTCGAGGGCGGCTGCACCGCTTCGCGCAGCGCGGCCATCATGCCTTCCTCGGGGGTCTTGCCGTGGAAGAGGCGCAGGCCGGTGAGGCACTCGTGCATCACCACGCCCAGGGCGAAGATGTCGCTGCGCGGGTCCAGCGGCTCGCCGCGAATCTGCTCGGGCGACATGTAGCCCGACGTGCCCTTGACCATGCCGATGCTGGTGCGGCCGCTGCGCCCGAGCGCCTTGGCGATGCCGAAGTCGAGGAGCTTGGTCACGCCCTCGTAGGTCACCATGATGTTCTTCTCGGCGACGTCGCGGTGAATGACGATCTGCTTGCGGCCGCGCGCGTCGGTGAAGTTGTGCGCGTAGTGCAGGGCCAGCGCGGTGTCGCGCGTGGACGCCAGCGTCAGCCCGAGGGGAATGGCCTCCTTCGCCTGGCGGCAGGCCCGGGCCATCTCCACCAGCGTGCACCCCTGCACGAACTCCATGGCCATGTAGAGCTGGCCTTCGTCGGTATCGAGCTCGAAGACCTGGGCGATGTTGGGGTGGTTGAAGACGGCGGTGATCCGCGCTTCCTCGAGGAACATGCCCACGAAGTCCTCTTCACCGCCGATGTCGGGGAGGATGGTCTTGAGCACCACCAGCTTCTTGAAGCCCGCCAACCCCGTCTGGTGCGCGAGGTAGATGGCGCTCATGCCGCCCGTCGAAAGGCGACAGAGCACCTCGTACTTGCCGAGATGACGACGGTCGAGCGCGGTGCTCGGCGCGATGAAAGAGTTGTTGGCCACCGTTCCCCGGCGCGAACTGTACCGCGTTGTCGCGCCGCGTCTCCCTTTGTTCAGGTGGGAAAAACGCAGCGGTTCGGCTGTGTTGCACACATGGTAGGTGTCCCCGTGTTCTCACGCCGGGCATTCATGCCACAGTGCGGCACAGTTCGGCGCCCGGGGGGGATCCGATGCAAGTCACGAACATCATGCTGGTCGTCGAGCGCGCGCTGCTGAGGGACGGCCTGCGCGCGCTGCTCTCGCAGCAGGCGGATCTGCGCGTCGTCGGAGACGCGCCCGATGCCCCGCGCGCCCGGGCCCTGGGGATCCAGCCCGAAGTGGTGGTGCTCGACGTGGGGGTGCCCGGGTCGAAGAGCCTGGAGCTGACCCGGCAGGTCGCCCTGCACTTCGCGCTCGCCCAGGTGGTGGGGCTCTCGAGCTGCGTCGAGCGGAGCCAGGCCCAGGCGCTGCGCGAGGCCGGGCTGCGCGCCTGGGTGTCGCCGGGCGGCAATGGGGAAGAGCTGCTGCGCGCCATTCGCCTCGTGGCGCGGGGCGAGGCGTGGGCCTGCGCGCCGCTGCCTGATCATGCCGCCGGCCTCAGCCCGCGCGAGGCCGAGGTGCTGCGGCTCATCGCCGAGGGCTTCACCTCGAAGGAGATGGCCACGCAGCTCACCGTGGCCATCTCCACCGTCGAGACCTACCGCAAGCAGCTCATGCTCAAGCTCGGGCTGCACTCGGTGGCGGCCCTCACGCGCTTCGCGATTCGCGTCGGTCTCGCGCCGCTCGAGTGATTTCACGGGTTGCCTGGAGGCCTTCGGGCGCGCGGCCCTTTCGACACCCCGGATCGACGGGATACCCGCGGCAAATCGGGCCGTGCAGTATCCCTACTCACACCGCGATGAGGTTCCATCGCGTGCTCCGGGGGGAGCCATGAAACGAACGCAGTCCATCGACGGGGCAGTCGAGGCGCAGCACCGTGTTCACGGCGTCAAGCGGGCGAGTGCGCGCCTGCTGGTGGTCGACCCCACCGCCACCACGCGGCTCATCACCCACCACGCGCTGCGGGCCCTGGGCTGCCGGCACATCGACGAGGTCTCCGATGGCATCGCCGCGCTCAACGCCCTGGCCGTGGGGCGCTACGACCTGCTGATCAGCACCTGGCGCCCGCCGCAGCTCGAGGCGCGCGACCTGCTGTGGCTGATCCGCCAGTCACCCGACCGGGGATACCTGCCGGTGATCATCGCCGACGTGGTGACGCCGGCCCTGGTGCAGGAGGCCGCGGACAGTGGGGTCAGCGCGTTCCTCCCCCGGCCCTTCGGGCTGACCACGCTCGGAGTGACGCTCGATGTGTTCCTGGGCCGCGACCCGTCGCGCGCGCCCTTCGTGTCGTGAACGTCGTGTCTGTTCTGCCGAAGGGATCCACCGATGAAACCGAACAACGCCAGGCTCCTCGTGGTCGACGACAGCAGCAGCATCCGCGAGGTGATTCGCGAGGTGCTGCAGGACGTGGGCATCACCACCATCGACGAGGCCGCCGATGGCGCCGCCGGCCTCGAGGCGTTCCAGCGCACGGCCTACGACGTGGTGGTCACCGACTGGCACATGCCGCGGCTCGACGGCATCGGGCTGCTCAAGGCCATTCGCGCCAGCCTCGAGCGGCGTGACACGCCGGTGGTGGTGCTCACCGGGGACGTGACGCCCAGGCGGGTGGTGGAGGCCATCGAGGCCGGGGCCAACGGCTTCATCGCCAAGCCCTTCGTCACCCCGGCGCTGCCCGAGAAGCTGCTGCGGATCATCGCCTCGCTCTCGCCGGTGACCGACTTCACGCCGGGCCTGCGGCTGCTGGGCGGCTCGATGCGCGCCCTCACCACCCAGGTGGGTCTGCGTCGGCTGTCACGCCCACCGGCATCTTGAAGCCCCGGAGCAGCGCCTCGAAGTGCGCGACGTTCTCCTCGGCCTGCAGGGCCGAGAACCGCACCCGCACGCTGGAGGGCGTCAGCCACCGCAGGTTCGACAGCGCGTCCCGCCACTCGGAGGTCGCCGCCCGGGTGCCGCGGAAGTCGAGGAGGGTCAGCGCCCAGCGGCGGCCGTCGCGCTGGAGCCGCAGCACGTGGCCCGCGTCGTCGACGAGGTCGAGCTGGGCGAGGGAGGCGGGCAGCCACTCCAGGCCCATCTCCTTGAGCAGCGCGGGCAACACGGGGAAGGCCTCGGCGCCCAGGCGCAGCCGCTCGAGGCCCGGGAGCTCGGCGAACGACGCCAGCCCGTCGCGCAGCTGCCGCGACGCCTCCCACTCGCCGAAGCGCGCCGCCACCCAGGGCACCGGGCGCGGGGCCTCGCGCAGCACGTCCACCACCAGGGCCGGGGGCGCCGCCACGTCGATGGAGCGCAAGGGCACCCCGGGCGCGTCCCGGGCCCAGCCCTTGATCACCTCCAGCGGGGTGGGCCCGGGGTGCGCGAGGCTCGCCATGGCGGGCGACAGCCGCTGCAACCCCCGGCGTACCCGCGTCACCGTCGCCCACTCGGGCGCGTCCGCGGCCAGCAGGAACTGCCCCCGCTTCACCGCGCGCACCGAGAGCTCGCTCACGAACCCGCCGGCGAAGAGCGGCGTGTCTCGTTTGAACTCGGTGATGTCTGCGATTGAGCCGAGCCACTCCTTCTGGTGTTTCTCGAGCAGCGCCTGCTGGCGTTTGGGTGAGGCCTGGGCGAGCTGCAAGGAGATGAACTCGCCGCGCGGGTCGCCCTGCTCGAGCAGCACGTCGGCCAGCACCTGGCGCCGGGCGTCGTCGCCGGGCGCGGCGTACACGGCGCGCAGCGGGTCGGGCTTCGGGGCCACGGGCGCGGGCGCCCAGGCGGCCGCCAGCAGCCGCGCGCGCTCGGCCTGGGGGAGCTCCGGCCCCACCGGCTTGAGGGCGAGGCCCCGCTGCATCAGCCGCACCGCGCGGGCCGCGAGCCCGTCCTGGAGCAGGTGCAGCGCCAACCCCAGCTCGAGGCTGCGGAAGTGGCTGTCGTCGCCGTGGGTCTCGACGCAGTCGAGCAGCCGGCGCTGCAGCTTCGCGGTCAACGCCAGGCGCAGGTCGCCCACGAGGTACCGCGTGGCGAGCGTGGCGAGGCGCGGGTCGGGCGGGAGCCTCGCCAGCGCCTCGAAGAGCGGCCAGAGCGTGGTGGCCGTGGTGGTGGTCGCGAAGCGCTCGAGCTGGGCCAGGCGCGCGGTGAGGTGATCAGGCGCCTCGGCCTTCACCGCGGAGAGCCAGGCCCGCGCGGCGTCGCCCTTCTTCGGCGGCAGCGAGGGCACGGTCACCTCGAACTGCTCGCCCACGAGCTGGATCAGCTCCGAGGTCGAGGGGTGCCGGCCGGCGCGCCAGTGGTCGATGAGCTCGGGGAAGGTCATGGCCTGCCCGCGAGCCTACCGCCACCGCACGCCGCCTCAGAGACTGAAGGGAAAGTCGAAGGTGCCCACGCGGCCGTCGCCGGCGGAGGCGCCGAGGTGCACCACCCAGTCCCCGGACATGCTGAAGTTCACCGTGCCGCGGTACAGGCCGTCTTCACCCACCGTGGGCGCCTGGTTGTTCGACGAGCCGTGACCCATGGCCGGCATCTCCGGGGTGAGGGCGAAGGCGAGGTCGGTGACCGGGTCGAAGGCCATCATCATGGCGTCGTGCGCGACGTGGGCGGTGACCACCAGCGGGTTCTTGCCCACGTGCGGCGCGCCCTCGCTGAAGCCGAGGGTCAAGGTGACGCGGCGGCCGTCGCGGGTCATCACCTGCTTGAGCGTGGAGTCGCCCACCGTCAGCGCGCCCAGCGAGAGCTTCACCGGCACGTCTTCGTGCTCCAGGGCCACCTCGACGTCGAGGGACCAGGTGGCGTCGGCCATCGAGGCCATGGTGAAGACGAGGAGCCCGGGGAAGAGCCCGTCGGCGTTCGGTTCGTGGTCGGGGTCCTGCAGCGGGCAGGCGTGCTGCAGGGTGCCCATGTCCATCAGCGGGTGCTGGGTGAGCATGGCGTGCGGCGCGGTGACGCCCGCGCTCGTCACCCGGTAGCTCACGTAGTTCTGCCCGACGTGCAGCGGCTCGGCGCCCAGCAGTTCGAGGGTGAGGTCGCCGCTGGTGGCCGTGGCCAGCACGGGGAGCACCCTGGTGGTGGGCGCCGGGCCACAGCCGAGCGCAATGACAGACAAGACAATCACAGGCATCGACTTCATGGGGTCTCTCCGGGGGAAGGTTGGTGGCAGCTGGGCGTGGTGGCGAGACCGAGGGAACGGGTGATGGTGCAGCCCCAGGTGGGCGTGTGGCTGGCGAAGGCCTCGCCCCGGGTGAAGCCGGTCAACGCGGCCTCGAGCCAGGCCTCGCGATCCGGCTCGCCGGGGGTGCGCTCGTTGTCGACCCACCCGCGGAAGAGCACCGTGCCGTCGCGCCCGACGAAGACCACCGTGGGCGTGCTGCGCGCCTGGAGCGCCTGCGCGAGCTGCCCGCCCTCGTCGCGCCACACCGGCAGGGCGAGGCCGCGGCGGGCGTGCTCGAGGGTGAGCGACTCGAGGGTCTCGCCGGCGTTGCTCGAGACCTGCACGAAGGCGATGCCCCGGGGGCGCCAGGCGGCGGCCAGGGCCTCGATGCGTTCCTGGTAGCGGCGCACGCAGGGACACCCGGCGGACCAGAAGACGAAGACCGTGGCGGGCGCGGCGGCGACCAGGTCCTGCGCGCTGTGCACCTGGCGACTGGTGGACGTGAGCGTGGCCCCGGCAAGAGAGGTGACCCCGGACGACGCGCACCCCGCGAGCAACAGCACCACCAGGCTCCCTCGCCCTGCGACAGCGGGGAGAGGGCGGGGGTGAGGGGCCAACCCGAGACCACGGACCGCTTCAAAAGAACCCACGTCGCACCCCCAGCATGAAGCCCAGCCGCTCTTCCCGGTTCTGCGCGAGGCCCAGGTGCCCCGGGGCGTCGCTGCTCACGGCGGCGGTCACCGTCCAGTGCGAGGTGACCTTGAAGGCGCCCGACACCGAGACCGCGAGGCTCGAGCTGTCACTGCGCGCAGTCATCGCGCCTCTCAGCGACAAGGGAAACTCGTGCTCGAAGCGCAGCGACGCGGCGAGCACGAGTCGCTCGGAGAGCAGCTCGCGCCCGCCCGACAGCGCGGCCTGCCCCCCGGGCCCGAAGGCCTGCACCACGCCCGTATCCGCCCGCACGAAGGGGGCGTTGTAGAGCGCGCCCACGTCGAGCCGCACGAACCACGGCGCCCAGGCGTACTCGGCGGCCAGCCCCGCGCTCACCGTCCACGCGCCGCGCCCCGTGGCCGAGGCCCCCAGCGCATCCGTGGCCAGCTCCGGGCGTCGGCCGGTGGGCGTGGTGAGCCCCAACGACAGCGCCAGCCCCGGCACATGCTCAAACGCCCCCAGCGACACGGCCTCCCAGCGCACCGCCGCGCTCACGTCGCCCACGCCCGTGCCCACCGAGCTCGCGTCACCGGCCGCGCGCACCCCCACCACCCAGGGGACGCGCGCCGAGACCTGCCAGGCCTCGTGCAACCGAACCAGGCCCCACGCCTCGAGCCGCAGCTCGTCTTCGCGGAGGCCGGCGCCCAAGGGCCGGTACTGGCTCCAGGCGTCCCACCGGCCGGTGCCGTGGCTGTACGAGGTGCTCAGCCCGCCGGCGGCGTCTTCCCACACCGTCAGCCGCCCCACCCCCACCACCGACGCGGACAGGCAACACGCCGCCGCCTCGGCGCGCGTCGCCGCGAGAGCCAACACCACCAGCGCCGGGAGCACGAGCCGCACGCGGGGCGGTGATGCGAGTGGAATGCCAACCCCCCCCTTCCTTCCACCACCCTTGCCTCCCGGGTGCCGCCGTGTTTCATATCGAAACGTGGGCGAACACACCGAGACCCTGGGGCCGTACACCTGTGAAACGCCGTTCGAGCGGGGGGGCGGGCTGTGCAAGCTGTGCCGGCTGCTGCCCGAGTCGCCACAGGGCCGGAAGTGCGCGCGGTTGGTGGCCCGGAGCCCGGCCATGCGCCAGCTGCTGCAGCGCGCCTCGACGGTGGCCAACACCGACGCCTCGGTGGTGCTCCGCGGCGAGAGCGGCTCGGGCAAGGAGGTCGTGGGCCGCGCCCTGCACGCCAACAGCGCGCGCAAGTTGAAGCCCTTCATCGCGGTGAACTGCGCCGCCCTGCCCGGCGAGCTGCTGGAGTCGGAGCTCTTCGGCCACGCCAAGGGGGCGTTTACCGGCGCCCAGGTCGCCCGGAAGGGGCTCTTCGAGACGGCCGACGGGGGGACGCTGCTGCTCGACGAGGTGGCCGAGATGCCCCTTCCCCTGCAGGCCAAGCTGCTGCGCGTGCTCCAGGACGGCGAGGTGCGCCGCGTGGGCGAGTCCCAGCCGGTGCACGTCGACGTGCGGATCCTCTGTGCCACGCACCAGAACCTGCAGCAGTGCGTGCGCGAGAAGCGCTTCCGCGAAGACCTGTTCTTCCGCCTGAAGGTCTTCACCCTGGTGGTGCCCCCGCTGCGCGAGCGCACCGAAGACATCCCCATGCTCGCGGGCATGTTCCTCGAGCAGGAAGGGCACCGCGCCGGGTTCTCGGCGAAGGCCATGGCGGCCATGGGCAAGTACCCGTGGCCGGGCAACGTGCGCGAGCTGCAGAACGCGGTGAAGCACGGGGCCGTGCTCTCGCAGGGCGCGGTGATCGAGCTGGAACACCTGCCGGAGGAGTTGAGCCTGCCCATGGTCGCGCCGCCGCCCCCGGACGAGGGCGAGCTGGTCACCCTCGAGGAGGCCGAGCGACGCCACGTGCTGCGCGTGCTCGAGGCGTGCGGTGGGCAGCAGGTGGATGCCGCGCGCGTGCTGGGCATTGGGCGGACGACGCTGTGGCGCAAGATGAAGGGCTACGGGCTCGAGGCGTAAGGCCGCGGGGTCGCGGGGTCGCGGGGTCGTGCTTGAGCCGGCCCCTCACCCCGGCCCTCTCCCCGCTTCGCAGGGCGAGGGAGCGCGCGTTTCGATGTGAAACTGGGTGGAACGAATCAGCCACGGCCGCGCGGAACGCAGCGCTTGCAGCCGCTAAGTGCATGAAAGCCGTGGGCCTGCCTACGCGCCGCCGCTGATCAGCCGGGTACGGGCGATGCACAGGGGGGTGCGACCGATTGCCGCACCCAGCGGCCATCTGCTCAAGGGAGGACACATGATGTTTGGAAAAAAGCGGCTCCTCGCCGCGGTGCTCGCAGCGTCGGCCTCGGCGGCGACGGCGTGGGCGGGCAACGAGACCCTGCAAGAAGTCCTGAAGCGCCGAAACCTCACCCAGCAAGACCTGCTGGCGGCGGCGAAGACCTACGTGCCCACGGGCAAGCGCGACGAGTTCCTCGCGTTCAGCTCCGGCGGCCAGTCGGGCCAGGTCATCGTCTACGGCATCCCCTCGATGCGCATCTTGAAGTACCTCGCGGTCTTCACCCCCGAGCCGTGGCAGGGCTACGGCTTCGATGAAGAGTCGAAGAAGGTGCTCAAGGACGGCTCCATCGGCGGCAAGGAGATCACCTGGGGCGACACGCACCACCCCGCCCTCTCCGAGACCAACGGCGCCTACGACGGCCAGTTCCTCTTCATCAACGACAAGGCCAACCCGCGGCTCGCGGTCATCGACCTGCGCGACTTCGAGACGAAGCAGATCGTCGTCAACCCGGTCTTCAAGAGCGAGCACGGCGGCGCCTTCGTCACCCCGAACTCCGAGTACATCATGGAGGCCGCGCAGTACGCCGCGCCCCTGGAGAACGGCTTCGTGCCGCTCGACCAGTTCAACGACAAGTACCGTGGTGGGCTCACCTACTGGAAGTTCGACCGCACCAAGGGCCGCATCGACCCCGCGCAGTCGTTCTCGTTCGAGCTGCCCCCCTACAGCCAGGACCTCTCGGACGCGGGCAAGGGCCCCTCGGAGGGCTTCGGCTTCACCAACTCGTTCTGCACCGAGCGCTACGTCGGCGGCATCGAGCTGGGCCGCCCGCCCTTCGAAGCCGGCTGCTCCGCGAAGGACACCGACTTCCTCCACATCACCAACTGGAAGAAGGCCGCCGAGCTGGTGAAGGCCGGCAAGGCGAAGAAGATCAACGGGCACAACGTCATCCCCATGGAGCTGGCCATCAAGGAAGGCATCCTCTTCCTCGTGCCCGAGCCCAAGAGCCCGCACGGCAGCGATGTCACCCCCGACGGCAAGTTCATCATCGTGTCGGGCAAGCTCGACACGCACACGATGGTCTATTCGTTCGAGAAGATTCAGGCCGCCATCGCCGCCGGCAAGTTCGAGGGCAAGGACCCGTACGGCATCCCGATCATCGCCATGAAGGACGCGCTGCAGAAGCAGGTGGAGCTGGGCCTGGGCCCGCTGCACACCCAGTACGACTCCAAGCCGTGCATCGCGTACACCTCGCTGTACGTCGACTCGCAGGTGGCCAAGTGGGACTACTGCGAGGGCAAGGTGCTCGACAAGTTGTCGGTGCACTACAACATCGGTCACCTGATGACGATGGAGGGTGACTCGGTCAACCCCAAGGGTCACTACCTGGTGGCCCTCAACAAGCTGGCCATCGACCGCTTCAACCCGGTCGGGCCGCTGCACCCCCAGAACCACCAGCTCATCGACATCAGCGGCGACAAGATGCAGCTGCTGTACGACATGCCGGTGCCGCTGGGCGAGCCCCACTACTCGGTGGCCATTGCCGCTTCGACCCTCAAGCCGGGCGTTCGCTACAAGGTGGGCACCAACAGCCGCACCGACGAGAAGCACCCCGGCGCGGTGCGCGCGGGTGAAGAGAAGATCGTGCGCTCGCCGGGCAAGGTCGAGGTGTTCGGCACGTTGATCCGCTCGCACATCACCC
This sequence comes from uncultured Archangium sp., assembly GCA_903905455.1. GTDB lineage: Bacteria > Myxococcota > Myxococcia > Myxococcales > Myxococcaceae > Archangium_A. The sequence continues at coordinate 57,933 of CAIVGN010000107.1, read as the reverse complement.
CGGAGATCATCGAGGCGGAGAAGGGCGACGAGGTGACCATCAACTTGACCAACCTCGAGCGCGCCGAAGACGAGACCCACGGCTTCACCGTCAGCGCGATGAACGTGCACGCCTCGGTGGAACCCGGGAAGACCATCTCGGTGAAGTTCAAGGCCGACCGCGAGGGCGTGTTCCCCTACTACTGCACCGAGTTCTGCTCGGCGCTGCACCTCGAGATGCAGGGCTACTTCCTGGTCAAGCCCAAGGGCTACAAGGCCACCGCGAGCACCGCGGCGAAGGCCGAGTACACCAAGGCCGACTACGACAAGCAGTTCAACACCAACGTCGAGACCCAGAAGGTCATCGACAGCGTGGTGGGGTGGATCGTCGCGACCAACTTCAAGGACTTCCCCGACGCGGTGGCGCTGGTGGAAGACGCGACGGACCAGCTCAAGGCCGCTGAAGAGCCCAAGAAGAAGATGGAAGAGGCCGCCAAGAAAGAGGATTGGCAGAACGCCACGCTCTGGGCCGGTCAGTGGTGGCAGTACCAGGTGAAGGCGGCCGACATCGGCCTGCGCGCCAAGACGTACCTGGAACAGAAGGGCGCCACGAAGGTGAAGTAGCCGTCCCTCCGTCGTGGGGCGGGGGGCCTTTCCAGGCTCCTCGCCTCGCACGGTTTCTGCAGACCTCTCACCACGTCACGCCCCACCCCCTTTTCCGGAGTTCGCCCCATGAAGTGGTTGATCGTCGCCCTCGCGTTGCCCTCGCTGGCCGTCGCCGCCGAGAAGAAGCCTGAAGTGAAGCCGGATCCGAAGCTGGTCGCCGAAGGCGCGAAGCTCTTCGCCACGAAGACCTGCCTGGCGTGCCACGGCAAGGACGCGAAGACCCCGCTGCTCCCCGAGTACCCGAAGCTGGCCGGCCAGAGCGCCGCCTACGCCGAGCGCCAGATGCTGGACATCAAGAGCGGCGCCCGCGCCAACGGCAACACCGCGGCCATGAAGGGCATCATGCCGCTGGTCAACGAGACCGAGATCAAGGCCCTGGCGCAGTTCCTCTCGAGCCTGTGAGCACGCCCATGAACCGACTCCTCATCGCCCTCGTGTCCGTCGTCTCCGTCACCGCCTTCGCGGGCCCGCCCGCACCCAAGAAGGAGGGCATCGAGGGCAAGGGCTACAAGTGGAACGCGCAGGAAGGCGAGAAGATCGAAGCGCTCAAGCTCAAGGGTGACGCCACGCGCGGCGAGGAGGCCTTCGAGGTGTGCTCGGCGTGCCACCTGCCCAGCGGCGCCGGCCGGGCCGACGGCACCTTCCCCCAGCTCGCCGGCCAGCACACCACGGTGCTGATCAAGCAGATGGCCGACATCCGCGCCGGGCTGCGGGACAACCCCATCATGTACCCCTTCGCCTCGACGCTCGTCGACCCGCAGGAGCTGGCCGACGTGGCCACGTACATCTCGACGCTCAAGGTGCCGCACGACAACGGCAAGGGCCCGGGCACGGACCTCGAGACGGGCAAGAAGCTCTACGCCCGCGACTGCGAGACCTGCCACCAGAAGAACGGCGAAGGCATCAAGGACAAGTTCTACCCGGTGCTCGCGGGCCAGCATTACAAGTACATGCTGCGCCAGGCGACGGACATTCGTGACGGCAAGCGCCGCAACGCGAACCCCGACATGGTGAAGATCATCAAGACGTACAGCGACAAGGAAATCGACGCGATCGTCGACTTCATGTCGCGCCTCGAGATGCCTTCGCAGGCGCCGAAGAAGAAGTGACCCGCTGATCAGCAACGCCGGGGCATGGAGGGGCTCCTCCTCGCCCCGCGTGTATCCACCGCAGCACCTCCGAGGCCGCGTCATGCCGTCCACCCGCCAGTCACCGTTGATCAGCCTGCTCGCCGTCGCGGCGACCTTCGCGATGATCGCGGCGTCTTCCATGCCCCTGTGGTGGGTGTCGTTGACCGCGCCGAACTACCCGCCCGACGCGTTCCCCGACGGCATCCGCATCATGTTTGGCTTCACCGGCGTCACCAACGGTTGCACCACGGTGCCCAAGGGCAGCCGCCTGGGCCAGGAGACGCAGCAGGAAGACCTCGGCTGGCGCTCGGGCGAAGGGGACATCGAAAAGGCCGACCCGAAAGACAAGCCCGAGGCGGTGCTCGACTGCATGCACGAGATGAACACCATCAACCACTACGTGGGCATGCACCCCATCGGGGTCGGGGCGCCTGTGGAGCGCTTCCTGTCCAAGTACATCGTGGGGCTCTTCGCGGTGGCGCTCCTGGGCTTCGCCATCGGATCCCAGAAGGTGCGGGTGCTGGTGCTGGGGGTGGGCTTCGCGGCGGTCAGCGCGTGGATGGTGTTCGAGGTGTGGGGCCAGGGTCGCCTGGCGACGCACGTCAAGGAGTACACGGAAGAGGCGGGCAAGTACTTCCGCGACGCGGAGCGCATCGCCACCTGGGGGGAGCGGCTCACCACGGCGACCACCATCGTGGCGGTGGTGCTCATCGTCCTCATGGTGCTGGTGACGTTCGCCTCGTGGAAGTGGCCGGGCTTCCAGCTGGTGCTGGGCATCGTGCCCGCGCTGCTGCCGGTGTTCTTCCTCGGGGCCTTCGCGGCGTGGCTCTACTTCTTCGGTCACAACATGCACCCCTGGGGCGCCTTCACCGTGAAGCCCTTCATGCCCACCGTCTTCGGCGACGGGAAGGTGGCGCAGTTCTCCACGCACTCGTACCCCACCACCGCCTTCGCGCTGCTGGCGGCGGTGACGGTGTTGATGTTGGTGGCCGTGCTGCGGCGCCGCCACGAGCTGGCCGACGCCGGAGAGAAGGCCTGAGCCATGCGCGCGCGCGTCGCCATCGTGCTGGTGTTCGCGGGCCTGCTCGCGGTGGCCGCCCAGCCGGGTGAGCCCGGCGAGAGCCCCGCGGGCATGGCCGCGCCCGGCCAGTGGGGCGCCTCGTGGGAGCCGACCCCGCTGCCCACCGCGCCGACGCTGAAGAACGTTCCCTGGCTGCAGGCGCTGGTGGACGCCACGCCCGAGGGCGGAGTGCTGGCGCTGAAGCCCGGTCGCTACTCGGGGCCGGTGGTGGTGAAGAAGAAGCTGATCATCGACGGCGGCGGCGGGAAGGCCATCATCGACGGCGGCGGCCGGGGCACGGTGTTCACCCTGGAGACCAGCGGCGCCACCCTGCGCGGGCTGACCTTCACCGGCTCGGGCGACTCGCACAGCAACGACGACACCTGCCTCAACGTGCGCGGCCACCACAACGTGGTGGAGGACAACGCCTTTGAAGACTGCCTCTTCGGCATCGACCTCAAGCAGTCGAACGAGAACGTGGTGCGCAGGAATCACATCCGTTCCCTCGACCGCACCCTGGGGCTGCGGGGCGACGCCATCCGCCTCTGGTACTCGATGAAGAACGTGGTCGAACAGAACGTGGTCGTGGACTCGCGCGACGTGGTGGTCTGGTACTCGAACGACAACGTCATCCGCAAGAACGTGGGCAAGCGCGGCCGCTACTCGCTGCACTTCATGTATGCCCAACACAACGTCGTCGAAGACAACGAGTACGACGACAACTCGGTGGGCATCTACGTGATGTACACGGACGGGGTCGAGATCCGCCGCAACCTGATCAGCCACTCGGTCGGGGCCACCGGCCTGGGCATCGGCTTCAAGGAGGCCTCGAACTCGGTGGTCGAGGGCAACTCCGTCGTCTACTGCGCGGTGGGCATCGGCTCGGACCTCTCGCCCTTCGAGCCCGACTCGACCATCAGCATCAAGGACAACCGCATCGCCTACAACGGCGTGGGCCTCAACTTCCTGGGCGACAAGCCGGGCACCACCATCGAGGGCAACATCTTCGAGGGGAACATCGACCCGGTGGCCGCGCAGAGCGGCGGCGTCGAAGGCAACCACGTCTACCGCGGCAATTACTGGGACGACTACCAGGGCTTCGACCGCAACTCGGACGCGGTGGGGGACACCCCGTACGAGCTCTACGCGTACTCCGACCGCATCTGGATGGAGGAGCCCACCGCGCGCTTCTTCAAGAACGCGCCGCTGCTGGAGGCCCTCGACTTCCTCGAGCGCCTGGCCCCGTTCTCCACGCCCGACCTGTTGGTGAAGGACGAGGCGCCCCTCTTCGACAAGCCCCAGCGGGGGACGCCATGAGCGACGAGAAGAAGCCGAAGGACCCGCGCCAGCTCGAGCAGCGGCGCAAGCTGTTGCAGGCGGCCGCGGTGGGCGCGGGCGTGGTGGGCCTGTCGATGACCGGCCTGCTGCCGGTGCTGCTGCGCAAGACCGAGCGGCTGCGGCCCCCGGGCGCGCTCGACGAGCACGACTTCCTCGCGTCGTGCATCAAGTGTGGCCAGTGCGTGCAGGTGTGCCCGGTGAACGCGCTCGAGCCGGCCGACCTCTTCGACGGCTTCGGGGTGGGCGTGCCGTACCTCGACCCGCGGCGCCAGGCCTGCGACTTCTCGTGCGACGTGGGCCAGTGCATCCTCGCCTGCCCCACCGGCGCGCTGGCGTACCACAAGCCCGACTTCCTCCAGCCGCGGCCAGGTGCCCGCTTCGAAGCGGCCCCGGTGCTGCTGGCCAAGGAACACGAGCCCGAGCCCACGCTGCAGATCACCGAGCGCATGGGCGTGGCGCGGCTGGCGCGGCCCGAGGCGTGCCTCTCGGTGCGCGGGGAAGGGGTGAAGGGCTCGGCGCGGGGCGGCTCGTTCCGCGGCCACAAGCGCTGGTCGGAGGTGGACCGCTGGAAGCCGCAGCCGGTGCGCGACCACGACTACGAGCTCGAGCGCTGCGACCTGTGCGTGCGCGAGTGTCCCATCAAGGGCGCCATCAGCATCGAAGACGTGGGCGGCAAGCCGACCCCGGTGGTGCACGAGCCCTGCGTGGGCTGCGGGGTGTGCGAGATGATGTGCCCCGCCGAGCCCGCCGCCATCGTCATCGACGCCCGCAAGACCTGGAGCGCGTCATGAAGAACCGGACCCTGGACCAGCTGCGCCTGATGTTCGGCGGCGAGCCGAAGAAGCCCGAGCCCGAAGACTTCACCCCGGGCGCGAAGCGGCTCCACGCCACCCAGAAGCTCACCAAGCAGGACTACGTGGACCTGCAGGCCGCTGAGGAAGCCCACCGCCGGCGCGCCGTGTGGACCCGGCGACGCTGGGCGGTGCTGATCAGCGTCAACCTCATGTTCGCGCTCTCGTATTGGATCGACGTGCAGCTGGTGGAGGGCTCGCTGACCGGCAGCCGCTTCCTCGGCTTTCACATGATCGACCTGAACGCAGCGCTGGGGCTGATGCTGGCGCACAAGCACATCATCGTGAACCTGCTCATCGGCACGGCGACGGTGGGCGCGGTGTGGTTCCTGCTGGGCGGCCGGAGCTTCTGCTCGTGGGTGTGCCCGTACCATTTCCTCTCGGAGTGGGCGGAGAAGCTCCACCTGTTCCTGGCGAAGAAGAAGATCGTGAAGGACCACCCGCTGCACCGCGGGCTGCGCACCGTCATCTGGGCCACCTTCGCGCTGCTGGCCTACGGCACGGGGTACACGGTCTACGAGACCATCTCGCCCACGGGCATCGTCTCGCGCTCGTTGATCTACGGCCCGGGCCTGGCCTTCGGCTGGGTGTTGGCGCTGCTGGCCTTCGAGGTCTTCTACTCGCGCCGCGCGTGGTGCCGGTACCTGTGCCCCATCGGCCTGACCTACGGGGTGGTGGGCACGTTCTCCCCGGTGAAGGTGCACTACGACCTCGAGAAGTGCGTGCACGAAGGCGAGTGCCGCAAGGTGTGCCTCGTGCCGCACGTGCTCGACCACATCATCAAGGGTCGCGCGACCTCCGAGCACCTCGACATCGGCCCTGACTGCACCCGCTGCGGCATGTGCATCGACGTGTGCCAGGGCGGCGCGCTCACCTTCTCCATCACCGGCGTCACCCGCACGCCCCGCGGCCCGAAGAAGCAGGAGGAGTGAAGCAATGATCAGCCTCAAGGCGCTCACGAAGGTCTTCAAGAAGCTCAAGGTGCTCGACGCGCTGGAGCTCGACGTCGAGGCCGGCGAGCGCATCGCCCTGGTCGGCTCCAACGGGGCGGGCAAGACCACGATGATCCGCTGCATGCTCGGCGAGTACACCTTCGCGGGCGCGGTGGAGATCGACGGCAAGAGCCCCCGGGCCCACCGCAGCGAGGTGCTCAAGAAGGTGGGCTTCGTGCCGCAGCTGCCGCCCCCGCTGAAGATGCCGGTCAAGGAGCTGCTGCGGTTCTCGGCCGCGGTCTCGGGCACGAAGGTGGCGGCCATCGAGGCCATCGCCACGCGCCTGGGGCTCGACGTGAAGCTCTTCGCGCAGCAGCCCTTCTTCAAGCTCTCGGGGGGGCAGAAGCAGAAGCTGCTCATCGCCATTGCCCTGGGGCGCGACGCCGAGCTGCTCATCATGGACGAGCCCGCTGCGAACCTCGACCCGGAGGCGCGGCACGTCTTCTTCTCGCTGCTGGCGGAGCGGGCGTCGAAGGCCACGATGATCATCTCCAGCCACCGGCTCGACGAAGTGGCGGCCCTGGTGAACCGGGTCATCGAGCTCGACCGCGGCAAGGTGGTGCTCGACGACAAGGTGGCCGACGCGCCGTTGACCGGGGTGCTGCGCACCGAGGTGACCCTGCGCCGCCCCGACGCCGCGGTGGCGAAGGCCCTGCGCGAGTGGGGCTTCTCCGAGGGCAACGACGGGGTGAGCTGGTCGGGCACGGTGGCCGGCGCGGATCGCCTGCGCTTCATGGGCATGCTCTCGCGGTACGTGGGGCTGTTGACCCGCGTGTCGCTCGAAGAAGGCCCTGCCGAGCCGGCCCTGCGGGTCGTCTCATGACTCCCTCGCCCTGCGCCAGCGGGGCGAGGGCCGGGGTGAGGGGCCAACCCCACCTCAGCCTCACACTCCTCCCCCTCCCCCTCCTCCTGCTCCTCACCGCCTGCACCAACACCCCGTCCACGGGCCCGGTGGAGATCAAATGGGATCGCGACGCCTGCCGCGCCTGCGGCATGGTGATCAGCGACCCGCACTACGCGGCACAAGTCCGCGGGGGCCCGCGGCACGACGTGACCAAGTTCGACGACGTCGGCTGCGCGCTCAAGTGGCTCGACACCCAGCCATGGGCGGACGACCCGAAGACCGAGCTCTGGGTGGCGCGCCGCACCGACGGCGCCTTCATCGACGGGCGCACGGCCCGCTACGTGCCGGGCCCGCCCACGCCGATGGGGTTCAACTTCGGCGCCGTCGACCCGGGGCCCACGGGCAACGATCTCCCCACGCAGCGCGCGCAGGTCCGCGCGGCCGCCCACACCCACTGATCCACGGAGCACCCCATGGGACACCTCGCGCTCACCGCCCGCCTCGACATCGCCGAATCCATCAGGGCGAAGTGGTTCTTCGTCTACTCGCTGATCTTCGGCGGCATCGTCGCGGCGTTCTTCGCCTTCGGGGTGACCGAGTCGCGGGTCTTGGGCTTCATGGGGCTCTCGCGGCTGCTGGTGACGTACATCCAGCTGGCGATGGCCATCATGCCCATCTTCATCTTGTTGACGACGGTGCGCAGCGTGGCCGGTGACCGCGAGGCGGGCGTCTTCGAGTACCTGCTGTCGCTGCCGGTCTCGCTCTCGAGTTGGTACTGGGGGCGCATCGTGGGGCGGTTCTTCACGGTGTTCCTGCCGGTGTTCCTGGCGATGGCGGGCGCGGCGGCCTGGGCGACGTTCAAGGACATCGAGGTACCCTGGCGGATGTTCGGCATCTACACCGGCCAGCTCGCGGCCATGTCGTGGTGCTTCCTGGGCCTGGGGATGATGCTCTCGACGTTCGCGCGCTCGACGGACGTGGCCCAGGGCTCGGCCTTCGTGCTGTGGCTGACCTGCCTGCTGTTCCTCGACCTCATCCTCCTGGGGGTGATGATCCAGGGCCGGGTGCCGGCCGAGACGGTGGTGGCCATTGCGTTGATCAACCCCCTGCAGGTCTTCCGCACCGGCGCGCTGATGCTCTTCGACCCGCAGCTGGTGGTCTTCGGGCCGGCGGCCTTCGTCATCTACGATTGGTTTGGCGGGCCGAACTTCATCATCTACTCCATGGTCTACCCGGCGGCCCTGGGCACGCTCGCGGCGAGCATTGGCTACGTCAACTTCCGGCGCGGCGACCTGGTGTGAAGCACCTGTCCCTGCTCCTGCTGGCCAGTTGCGCAGCGGCGCCGGGCCTCGAGGTTCCTCCCGAGCAGAGCACCCGCGCGCTGCAGCCGCTCATCGACGCCGCGGCGCCGGGCGCGGTGATCCACGTGCCCCCGGGCCTGTGGGCGGGCCCACTGCTGATCGACAAGCCCCTGGTGCTCGACGGCGACGGCGCGGCCACCGTGACCGGTAACGGCCACGGCACGGTCATCACCATCACCGCCGACGGGGTGACCCTGCGCGGCCTGCGGATCACCGGCAGCGGCGCGAGCCACGACGCCATGGACAGCGCGGTGCTGCTCGAGGCGAACCACGCGCGCCTCGAGCACAACACGCTGGACGACGTGCTCTTCGGGGTCTTCGTGAAGGCGGGCCGGGACGACGTGGTGTGTGGCAACACCATCACCTCCAAGCACGAGGACCACAGCCTGCGCGGCGACGCGGTGCGGGTGTGGAACGGCCGTGGCAACCGGGTGGTGGGCAACGACGTCTTCGCGGCCCGCGACGTGGCCCTGGCCAACTCGAGCGACAACGTGGTCTCGGGCAACCGCATCCGCGCCGGGCGCTACGGCCTGCAGCTGGTCTTCGCCCCGCGCAACACCCTCGAAGACAACGTGCTCGACGCCAACCTCACCGGCATCGCGGTGCTCTATTCGAACGACGTGGTGCTGCGGCGCAACACCGTGCAGCACTCGCGCGGCGCGTCGGGCACCGGCCTCTCGTTCAAGGAGAGCGGCCAGGCCATCGTCGAGGACAACGAGATCATCCACTGCGCGGTGGGCGCCAAGACGAACGCGCCGACCTCGCCCGACGCCATCATCTCCTTCACCCGCAACCGCTTCGCTCACAACCTCGCGGGCATGGACTTCTACGGCGAGAACGGAGGCCACCTCATCCACGGCAACCGCTTCGAGCGCAACCTGGTGCAGGTCTCGGTGAGCGCGCCGATGAGCGCCCGGGGCAACGAGTGGCGCGACAACGCCTTCGACGACTACGAGGGCTTCGACCTCGACGGTGACGGCATCGGCGACACCCCCTACGAGGCGTACACCTTCGCCGACCGGCTCTGGCAGGAAGAGCCGCAGGCCACCTTCTTCCGCAACGCGCCGGCCTTCGAGCTGCTCGACTTCCTCGAGCGCCTCGCGCCCTTCGCTTCGCCCGAGCTGTTGCTGTCCGACCCGCGCCCCCGCGTGGGCGAAGCGCCGCCGCCCCGGCCGCGCCTGCCGTTCACCCTGTCCTGCCCCGAGCCAACAGCCCCATGACCCGAACCCTCGCCCTCTTCGTCGCCTCGTTCGCCACGCTCGCCCTCGCCCAGAGCGAGGCCCGGATGCCCGCCCAGCGCATCACCCAGGGGAACCTGGAGATCCACGACCTCGCCAAGGCGGGCACCGGCGCGCAGGTGCAGGCCCTGCTCGCCTCGCACCCGGAGCTGCTCAACGTGAAGAACGTGCGGGGCTCGACGCCCCTGCACCTCGCGGCCATCAACCCCGACCCCACGGCCGTGGCGGTGCTGCTCGCCGCCGGCGCCGACGTGAAGGCCGCGGATGAAGAGGGCTTCACCCCGCTGCACATGGCCGCCTTCCACCGCCAGGCCGACTACGCGCTGCTCTTCCTCGAGGCGGGCGCCGACGTGAACGCGAAGACCACCGCCGGTCGCACCCCGCTGGGCATGGCCGAGAAGGCCCGCGCCGACGAGACCGCCGGGGTCATCTCCTTGTGGGTGCTCAAGGGCTGCACGCCGGGCCACGGGTGCGGCATCGGCATGCCGCGGCCGGTGAAGAAGTTGCTGCGGTGAGGGGTGGTCGAGGGCCCTGCTTGCATCGGCCCGTCACCCCGGGTGCGTGAGCGCCGCGCGGAAAGACAGGGCCCTCTCCATGGCGCGCTCGGGCGTGTCGGCGTGCACCACGTAGTGGCCCATCTTGCGGTTCTTCCGGGCCTCGCGCTTTCCATACACATACACATCCACCACGTCGGGGAAGTCGCGCCAGGCGGTCAAGTCGAGCGCCCCGCCGGCACGCCCCTGCGCCAACCAGACATCCCCCAGCAGCTGCCCCATGCACCACGCCCCGCGGTGCACCTCGGGCTGCACCACCGGGATGCCGGCGAGAATGCGGGCCAGGGCATCGAACTGGCTCACGGTGCACGCCTGCCGCGTCACGTGCCCCGAGTTGTGCACCCGCGGCGCCAATTCATTCACATACAACCGGCGCACCCCGTCGCGGCCGGTGCCGATGAAGAACTCCACCGTGAGCAACCCCACGAGGCCCAGCGCGCTGGCGATGCCGTCGGCCACCTGCCGCGCCTCGTCCTGCAGCGCCTGCTCCACGCGCGCGGGCACCACCGTCAGGTCGAGGATGTGGTGGGTGTGGAGGTTCTCGAAGATGGGGAAGCTCACCGCGCTGCGCTCGTCGCGGGCCACCAGGCACGACACTTCCGAGTCGAGCTGCAGCACCTCCTCCAGCACCCAGCCACCCGGGGCCTGCGGGGGCATGGCCTCGACGTCGCCCTCGGTGCGCAGCCGGTACTGGCCCTTGCCGTCGTAGCCCCCGAGGGCCGACTTGGCGATGCACGGCAGCCCGAAGGACAGGGCCGCGGCGCGCACGTCCTCCCCCGGGGCCACCACGCGGAACGAGACGGGGCGGAAGCCGTGGGTCGAAAGGAAGGTCTTCTCCTTCGCCCGGTCCTGGCTCACCTCGAGCACGCGCAGCGAGGGGGCGAGCTTCGCCGCGTAGGGCTGCAGCGGACCTGAGGGCGTGTTCTCGGAGTCGAAGGTGGCGATGTCCACGCGGGCGAAGAAGTCGGCCAGGGCCGTGGGGTCGGTCAGCTTCGCCGCGATGACGTGGCTGCGGCGCTGCGCACACGGCGACTCGGGGTCGGGCTCGAGCACCACCACGCCCTGGCCGAGGCGATCCAGCGACTCGGCGAGCATCAGGCCCAGCTGCCCGCCTCCGAGGATGCCGACCGTCGCCATCAGCGCTTCTTCTTTCGCGGCGCCTTCGCGGCCTTCGGGCTGATCAGCTGCGCGCTCGAGGCCCGGGCCTTCTGCGCCTGCCCTTCCCGGTACGCGGCGAGCTTGATGCGCAGCGCGCCGTCGTTGACCGCCAGCATGCGCACCGCGAAGAGCGCCGCGTTGGTCGCGCCCGCGGGCCCGATGGCGAAGGTGGCGGTGGGCACGCCCGCGGGCATCTGCACGATGGACAACAGCGAGTCGACGCCGGCCAGCACCCGCGACTCCACGGGCACGCCGAGCACCGGCAGCGGCGTGAGCGCCGCGACCATGCCCGGCAGGTGCGCCGCGCCGCCCGCGCCCGCGATGATGGCCGCGAAGCCGTCGTCAGCCGCCGACTTCGCGAACTGGAACATCAACTCCGGGGTGCGGTGCGCGGAGATGACGCGCGCTTCGAAGGGAACCTCGAACTGCTCGAGAATCTGCGTGGCGTGCTGGAGCGTTTCCCAGTCACTCGCGCTGCCCATGATCACGGCGATGCGGCTCATGGCGCGCACGTCTACTACAGCCCGCCCGCCTGTCGGGGCCTGTCACCGGGTCACCCGCGCACCACCCCCGGGTGACCCAGCCCCCCGCCGTTGCAGCGCATTCACCCCGGCGCGAAGGCTGCAGCCGGTCTCCGTGAAGAAAGGGTCCGTCACGCCTTTGACGTGAAAACCGTGCGCGCCAGCCAGCCTCAAGCCGGGTCCTTCAAGGGGCTGTGGTGGGTGTTGCCTGTGCTCGCCCTCGGGGCGCTGCTCACGGCCTGGCAGGTGCGTTCGCGGGAGACGGAGCTCAAGGAAGACCTGCTCCACGACGCGCGGCTGCTGGCCGAGGGCGTCGAACTCGATCAGGTGCAGGCGCTCAGCGGCCGTCCCGAAGACTTCGGCCGACCGGGCTACGAGCACCTCAAGCGGCAGGTGACGGCGGCGCGGGCGGGCGTGGAGGGCTGCCGCTTCGTGTACCTCATGGGCCGCCACGCCGACGGCGACCCGTTCTTCTACCTCGACAGCGAGCCGCCTGACTCCGCGTCGTACTCGCCGCCGGGGCAGGTCTACACCGAGGCCACCCCCGAGCTGCGCCAGGTGTTCACCACGCGCGTGGCCACCATCGAGGGTCCCTACACCGACCGCTGGGGCACCTGGGTGACGGCCCTGGTGCCGCTGCAAGACCCCAGCACCGCGCGCGTCGTCACCTCGCGCCCTGACGACGCCCGGCGCCTCGTGGACCGCGCCGCCGCGGCGCTGCAGACCCTGGGGCGGGAGAAGTTCCTCGCGGCCGCGCAAGACCCCCACGGCCCCTTCCGCGAGGACGAGCTGTATCTCTTCGTGCTCGACCGGGAGCTGATCATGCGCGCCCACCCGGTGAAGCCGGAGTTCGTGGGCCGCGACTTCAAGCCCATGCGCGACCTCTCCGGCGGCAAGGCCCTGGGCCAGGCGCTCGAGGCCGTGCTCCGCGGCCCCGGCAAGGGGTGGATCGAATACGAGTGGGAAGACCCGGCCACGGGGAGCATCGACGCCAAGACCACCTGGGTCGACGCCACCGGGGAGCTGGTGCTGGCTGCCGGCGCCTACCGGGGGAGCGGCTCGCTCGTCGCGGTGCTCGGCCAGGACATGTCGGCCCAGGCCTGGGACGCAGAGCGGCAGCGCGCGGCCGTGCCCCCGCTGCTGTTCACCCTCTCGCTGCTGCTGGTGCTGGTGCCCGGCATCTGGTTCCACGAGCTCCGGCGCCGCCGCGGGGCCTCGGTGCTGGGGCTCGAGGTCGGCGTGGCCGTGGCCCTGGGGCTGCTGTTCACCCTCGGCGCCACCTTCCTCGCGCGAAGAGCCGAAGAGCGGGCGCGCAACGGGGCCTTCGACACCCTGGGCAGCGCCCAGACGGCCCGCCTCACCGAGCGCCTGCGAGACCTGAGCACCTTCGAGCTGCCGGCGCTCGCCACTTTCGGCACCGGAACCTCGCGCACCCAGGAAGAGTTCGCCCGCCACGCCGAGGTGTTCGCGCGCAACCCCTGGGTGCAGGCCTGGGCGTGGCTGCCCGAAGACGACTGGCACCTCCCGCAGGTGGCCTTCGTCGCCCCCCGCGCGGGCAACGCGGCGTTGATCGGCTTGCGGCCGGATCCGCGCGTGCTCGCGGCCCTCGACGAGGCGCGGGAGACGGGGTTGCTGGCCGCCGCGCGCACCGAGTTCCAGGGGGGTGACCAACCCGGCCTGGTGGTCGTGCAGCCGGTGTACGACGGCACCCGGCACCTCCAGGGCTTCGTGGCTGCCCAGTGGAGCCTCGACCGGTTGATGCAGATCACCTCGGCGGCCGATGGCTCGCGGCTCACGTTCGCGTGGCAGCGCGACGAAGGGGGCACCGTCACCCTCGGCAGCTCGCTGGCCGGCCTGCAGCCGGGCGCGGATCGCCCCTGGGTGCGCCGCCAGGTGCTGGCCTTCGGCCGGACGTTCTCCATCACCGCCTGGGCCGACGACGACTTCATGACCCAGCACCCCCTGCGCGCGGGCTGGCTGATGCTCCTCGTGGGCCTGGTGATGACCCTCGCCCTGGGCGTCGTGGTGAGCCACGAATCAGGCCGGCGCGACGCCCTCGAGCGCGAGGTGGCGCGGCGCACCGTCGCCCTGCGGCAGAGCGAGGAGCACCACCGGCTGCTCTTCACCCGCTCTCCCGACGCGTACCTGATCATCGACCAGGGCCTCTTCACCGACTGCAACGAGGCGGCACTGCGCATGCTGGGGGCGACGCGCGACCAGGTACTCGGCCACTCCGCCGACGCGCTGTCGTTCGCACTGCAACCGGGGGGCGAGCGCTCCAGCGAGTTGGCGGCGCGGTACCTCGCCGAGACCGGGGCCCGGGGCGTGACCCGCTTCGAGTGGATGCACCGGCGCATGAACGGCGAGGGCTTCCTGGTCGACGTCTCGCTCTCGTCGCTCCAGGACACGGGGCGCTCGGGCATTCTCGTCACGTGGCGGGACATCACCGCCAGCCGGCAGGCAGAGATCGAGACCCGGCTGAGCCGCGAGCGCTTCGCCCTGGCGGTGCAGGGCTCGAACGACGGCCTGTGGGACTGGGACCTGAAGACCCGGGCCATGTTCCTCTCTCCGCGGTGGAAGGCCCAGCTGGGCTTCGCCGACGACGAGCTGGCGAGCAGCTACGAGAACTTCGAGGGTCGCATCCACGGCGACGATCTCCACCGGGTCACCGAGTTGGTGCGTCGCTACCTCAAGGGCGGCGTGCCGCACTTCGAGGCCGAGTACCGCGTGGCGCACCGCGATGGCTCGTGGCTCTGGGTGCTGGGCCGCGGCGCCGCGGTCTTCGACAGCCAGGGCGTGCCCCTGCGCATGGCCGGCTCGCACACCGACATCACCGCGCGCAAGGAGGCCGAAGAGGAACAGCGGGAGATGAACCGCAGCCTCGAGCGCCAGACCTCCATCGCCGCCAACATGGCCTCGCGGGCCGAGCTGGCGAGCGAGGCCAAGAGCTCGTTCCTGGCGAACATGAGCCACGAGATCCGCACCCCCATGAACGGCATCATGGGCACCCTCGAGCTGCTCTTGAGCACCGGCCTGCACCCCGAGCAGGAGGACTACGCGCGCACCGCCTCGCGGTCGGCCGAGTCGCTGCTCACCATCATCAACGACATCCTCGACTTCTCGAAGATCGAGGCGCAGCACATGACCCTGGAGCACATCTCCTTCGACGTGCCACAGGTGCTCTACGACATCGCCGAGCTCTTCCGCTCGCGCCTGGCCGACGGCGCGGTCGAGCTGCTGGTGCGCATCGCCCCCGGCACCCCGCACCGCGCGCTGGGAGACCCGGGCCGGGTGCGCCAGGTGTTGGCCAACCTCGTGGGCAACGCGGTGAAGTTCACCAGGCAGGGTCACGTGCTGCTCGACCTCTCGCGCCAGGGCGAGGACTTCGTGATGATGGTGGTGGACACGGGCATCGGCATTCCGCCCGACCGCATGGGCGCGCTCTTCAAGCCCTTCAGCCAGGTCGACGCCTCGACCTCGCGGCGCTTCGGCGGCACGGGCCTGGGCCTGAGCATCAGCCGGCGCCTCGCCGAGCTCATGGGCGGCACCCTCGAGCTGCAGAGCGTGCTCGAGCAGGGCTCGACCTTCACCGTGACCCTGCCGCTGCGTCTCGACCCCACGCCCGCCCCGGTGGTGCTCTCGCCCCAGTTGCTCGCGGGCAAGCAGGTGGTCATCGTGGACGACAACGAGCTCAACGGGCGCATCTTGACCGAGCAGCTGGCCCTGCTCGGGGCGCGGCCGCTGTTCCTCACCACCGCGGCCGAGGCGCTGCGGCGCCTTCCCCTGCTGCAGGCCTCCCCGGACCCGTGCGAGGCGGTGGTGCTCGACCGGAACCTGGCCGACTCCGACGGGCTCCAGTTGGCCGAGGCGGTGCGGGCGCTGCCCGGCTGTGCGCACCTCCCGCTCATCTTGCTCACCTCGTCGGGCCAGCGCGGCGACGCCAAGCGCACCGAGGAGCACGGCATCACCGGCTACCTGGTCAAGCCCTGCCCCCGCGACGTGCTGGGCAGCGTCATCGCCACGGCCATCGAGCGCGTGCGCAGTCACACCCCGGGCCTCGTCACCCGGCACAGCGTCGCCGAGGCGCGCGCGCTGGAGTCGCCCCCCGCGTTGCCGCGCCAGGCCACCATGCGGGTGCTGCTCGCCGAGGACAACCTCATCAACCAGAAGGTGGGCGAGGCCATGCTGCGCAAGCTGGGCGTGGAGGTGGTCATCGCCCCCAACGGCCTCGAAGCGGTGGCCCGCGCCCAGGCCGGCGGCTTCGACCTCATCTTCATGGACTGCCAGATGCCCGAGCTCGATGGCTACGAGGCGGCGGGGCAGATCCGCGCGTGGGAGGTCGCCCAGGGCGGGGCGCGGCTGCCCATCGTGGCCATGACCGCCAACGCCATGTCCGGCGACCGCGAGCGCTGCCTCGAAGCGGGCATGGATGACTTCGTGAGCAAGCCGGTCAACGTGAAGGTGCTCGGCGAGACGCTCAAGCGCTGGTCCGCCTGAGGCCCGGGCTCAGTTCTCGCGGTGATCGTGGCCCGCGCCACCGAAGGTGCCCACCCAGGGCTCGTCGGCCACCGAGAGCTTGCTGGTGGGCACCGAAAAGAAGGCCCCGGCGCTGCCCGCGAGCGGAGGGTCGCACTTGGTGCAGCCGGGATTCCCGGAGGGGTCGAGGGCGCCGTTCATCACCCCCAGCGAGCCGTTGGCCACCTCGAAGAGCTGCGGGGGCGTGCGCGCCGGCAGCTCCACCGCGCAGAGGAACGCCCTGGACCCGTCCTGCACGTCGAACCCATACAGCCCATAGGTCGGCTGCAGGCCCCCGGTCTCGTCCTTCACCCAGGTCAGCGCCACGGTGCGCGGCCCCTTCGAGGTCTGCCACTTCGCGAGCCGGAGCTGATCAGACCAGAAGCGCCACGGCCCGGGCAGCGTCGCCGTCCAACGCAGCTGCAGCGCCCCGGCCTCGAAGCCCGTCAGCGTGTTGCCGTCCTCGACCGGCGCGGGGATCAGCCGCGACTGCGAGACCACCGCGCGGCCCAGCACCGAAGGCAGGGCGAAGGTGGGCTGGCCGCTGACCGCGTCGAGCACCACGCTGGTGTACTCCGCGTAGAGCAGGCCCCGGGCCACCGCGAGCTCGCCGCCGCGCACGCCGACGTTGAGGCGCTTCCAGCGGAAGACGCCGTCGCGCGAGTAGCTCATGATCAACGTGGTGTCCGCGGGCACCAGCGGCGCGGAGTTGGAGACCGTGGGCGAGAAGGCGATGAACAGGTTGCCCGCCGCGTCGGCCGCCACGCCGTAGGGGTGCGGGTGGTTGCAGACGTCGAGCAACGGGTCGGTCACCTGCTGGGCCTGCACCAGGCGCCCGGAGGCGTCGATGACGGCGAGGAAGTAGCGGCGGCAGGTGGTGTTGGCGTCGCCCACGGCGTTGCGCGGGTAGGCCTCGAAGACCGCCGCGAGGCGATCGCTGCCCTGCACCACCAACCGCGCGAGGAAGATGGTCGAGGCCACCTCGAGGAAGTCGGGCCGGGCGAGGCGGATGTCGAAGGTCCACGCGGTGGCGCCGGTGCCCAGCTCGAGGGCCGAGACC
Organism: uncultured Archangium sp.; assembly: GCA_903905455.1. GTDB lineage: Bacteria > Myxococcota > Myxococcia > Myxococcales > Myxococcaceae > Archangium_A. Next base: position 40,667 of record CAIVGN010000107.1, on the reverse strand, counting down.
TTGCCGTTGGGGCTCGCCGGGTAGTCGGCGCACACGTAGCGCGTGTTCCACAAGATGCAGCGCCGCGAGGCCCCCAGGGGCGCGGTCACCGCCGCAGACGAGTTCGCCCGCAGCACTGCGGGCACGTCGAAGAAGCCCGAGAGCGAGAGCTCGCCCGTCGCCTCGAGCACGAAGTCGTGCAGCCGCGGCGCGAGGATGCCGGCATCCACGTCGCCCAGGGCCAGGGTGTCGAGTTGCCAGGACGGCGCCAGCGCGCGCGCCGGGGTCGCCCGCGAGCAGACGTCGCTGACGCAACGCCCCTCGTCGTTGCAGGGGCTGGCCTCTTCGCACACGTAGCCATCGGGGGGATCCCGGACGACGCACGCCCCCTCGATGCACACGTCGACCGCGGTGCACGAGCCGGTGTTCGAACCTCCGCACGACACGCCGTCGGGCCTGGGCTGCAGGCCACAGCCACTGGCCGGGTCGCACACCCCCTCGAGACAGCGGCCGTCACCGGGGCACGGCGGCGCCGGGAGGAACTCACAGCCGGTCAGCGGGTAGCAGACGTCGATGGTGCAGCGGTTGCCGTCCTTGCACGTGCGCGCCTCGCCCACGCAGCGCCCCGCGGAGCAGTGGGCGTTGAGCAGGCACAGGCTGCCCGGGTCGCAGGGGGTGCCCTCGCCCAGGGCCTCCTCTTCGCACTGCTCGCTCGACAGGTTGAAGTGCGCGGAAACGCAAGGGTTGCTCGGCGCGCACGCGGGAACGTCGTTCACCGTGGCGTCGAGCGCGAGGCTCGCGGGGCCCCCGGTGCCTGCCTGGACCTCGACCAGTTGCGAAAAGCGGCCGGCGACGGTGGGCGTCAGGCGGATGATCAGCGTCGTCGCCCCGGGAGGCAGCGAGGCCGGTAAATCGGCCTCAAAGGGCCCTGCGAGCCCCGCCCAGCTCACTTCGACGGCGGCTCGACCCTCGTTGACCACCGACACCTCGCGTTGCCTGGTGACCCTGTCAGCGTACGTGGGCGCGAACTCGAGGTTGGCCGGGTCGAAGCGCAGGCCGCCGGTCACCCCGCTGAGGTCGTCGCGCTTGCAGCCCCCCACGACCGCGAGGAGCAGGAGGGCGCAGAGCGCTGGTCGGGTGGCAGTCACGTCGGGTCAGTCTCCCTCTTTTGAGCCCGTCGGAGTTTCAATGCGGCGCACGTGCCACTGCTTCTGCTTGTTGGATCTGTCATCTGATCAAGCCGTAGAAGCAGTAGAGGCGACTCAATTGTGGGTAAGCCAGATTCCCCAACGACTTCAGGTCCTTCCTGAAATGAGCCCTGTGGGAAACACCCCCTGTTTTCCCCAGCATCCCACATGGTGGCCAGGGTCCTCCGAGTTCCCCACACCTGGCGACAGGATCCCGGCGAGTTTTCCCCAACACGACACGGGCTTCCCACAGGGCCCTCTGGGCTAGGCTCGCGGCCCGCATGACCGGCACGCGCATGGGTAGATACGACGTCCTGGCGCGGCTGACCAAGGGGGGCATGGCTGAGCTCTCGTTGGCGTCGACGGCCGGCCCGGGTGGCTTTCGCAAGTTCGTGGTGCTCAAGCGCATCCTCCCTGAAGCGGCGGGCGACGAGAACTTCGTGAAGATGTTCCTCGACGAGGCCCGCGTCACCGGCGCCTTCTCGCACCCCGGCATCTGCCAGGTCTTCGAGCTGGGCAACGACGTGAGCACCGGGCTCTTCGTGGCCATGGAGTTCATCGCCGGCCAGGACCTGAACCAGGTGGTCACCGCCTGCGCCAAGCAGCAGGCCGTGCTGCCGGTGGGCTACTCGGCGTCGGTGGTGCACGACTGTGCGCTGGCGCTGCACTACGCGCACACCTTCAAGTTGCCCAACGGCGACGACTCGCCGGTCATCCACCGAGACGTGGCGCAGAAAAACATCATGGTGACCTACGACGGGCAGGTGAAGCTGCTCGACTTCGGCATCGCCAAGGCCAAGGGCGCGCTCTCGAAGACGCGGGCTGGCACGGTGAAGGGCACGGCCGGCTACATGTCGCCCGAGCAGGTGCGCGGCGAGGCCATCGACGGTCGCAGCGACGTGTTCGCCCTGGGCGTGGTGCTCTGGGAGATGATCACCGGGCGCCGCCTCTTCGCCGCGGACACGGAGCTGGCCGAGCTGCGGCTGATCCTCTCCGAGCCCATCGTGCCGCCCTGCGAGATCGAAGCGTCGGTGCCCAAGGAGCTCTCGGCGGTGGCCATGAAGGCCCTCGAGCGCGACCTGAACCTGCGCTACCGCACGGCCCGCGACATGGCCCGGGCGCTGTCGTCGACGTGCGGGCACCTGCTGTTCGATGTCGAGGAGCGCGCCGACTTCATGAAGCAGCGCTTCACCGAGAAGATCGTCTCGGCGCAGCGGCTGTTCGACGTCGCTGCGAGCGCTGACGACTCCGAGGTCGGCGCCGCCGTCGAGGAGTTCCGCCGTGCCTCCGGCCACGACCACGAGCGCGACACCGACGAGTCCGGCGTCGGCCCGGACCCGCGCCCCCAGAAGCCCTCGGTCTCCGCCAACCGGCTCAAGCCCGTGGGCGCGAAGGCCGGGGCGTCGCTCAACAAGATGAAGAAGGTGAAGGTCTCCAAGGCGCGCCTCGAGGCCACCTCGGACGAGCCCCCGAAGGACCGGGAATGGCTGCCCACCGAGGCCATGGTGCCCGCCACCCCGCCGCCCTCCAACTCGAAGCTCTGGCCCGTCCTCGCGGTGGTGCTCGCCATCGGCGTGGGCGCCGGGGTGTGGGTGGCCATGCGGGCCACGCCCGAGCCTCCCCCGCCCCGCCTCGCCGTCGACCCGGTGGAGATCCCCGGCATGGAGCTGCCCGGCACCGACTCGCCTGCCCTGCCCGGCACGAAGGATCCCGTCGAGCCGAAGGTGGAGCCGAAGAACGACCCGGTGCGGACGACCGAGCCCACCCCGCCCCGCGTGGCCCGGGAAAAGGGCGAGCTGACGTTGATCATCTTCCCCGAGGCCACGGTCTCGAAGGGTTCGCAGCGCCTGGGCTCGGGCACGATGATCAAGCTGTCGATGCCCGCCGGGACGCACCTGCTCAAGGTGGTCGGTGGGGACGGGGTGGCGCGCCGGTTGTCGTTGCAGCTGCTCCCCGGCCGTAACGCGCCGCAGAAGTTCCGCCTCGAGGACCTCCCCGCGGACTGAAGCGTGACCCCCGACGACGACGCGCTCGAGGCGACGCTGCAGGAGACCCGGGAGCGGGTGGCGTGGCTCGAGGCGGACGACGGGTCGAGGCACGAGGCGCTGCGCGAGGCCCAGCGCACGCTCGAGGTGATCCGGCGTCACCGGCACCGCGGCCAGCTCCCCCTGTGGGACCCGGCACAGCGGGCGGCGGCGCGCACGGTGCTCCTCTCGGTGGGCTGCGTGTTGATCATCACCGGCGCCTGGGCCTTCGACGCCAGCCTCGGCGGTGCGGGCCTCGTGCTCTGCCTGGGCGTGCTGGTCTTCGAGGCCACGCGATGAGCGAAGCCCGGGCCGAGCTGGAGCGCCTGCAGGCGAGGCTCCGGGAGCTGGAGTTGCTGGGCGTCAGCGACCTGCAGCTCGAGCTGGTGGCCGTTCAACTCGAGCGCGAGGCCGAGGCCTGGGCCCAGTGGCTGGACCGTGCCGAGCAGAAGGCGCTGCGGGCCGAGAACCCGGGCACCGGGGCGCGGGTGCTGGGCTTCGGGTTCTCGTTGCTGGTGTTGGCGCCCATCGTGGCCATGGTGGGCGTCTCGGGCTCGCGGCTGCTCACGCACGAGCCGGAGCTCGCGGTGGCGGTGTTGCTCCTGGGGTTGCTGGTGGTGACGTTCACCGCCTGGGGGCGAACGCGGCGGCTGGTCTGGCGGCGGTTGTCACGCGCATGGCGACTGATCCGCGCAGCCCGCGCCACCTCCCTCTCCCTGCGAGCGGGGAGAGGGCAGGGTGAGGGGCCGTCCTAGTTCCCGACCCGGAACCGGCGAATCACGCTCTGCAGCTGCAGCGACAGGTTGGTCAGCTCCTCCGTCGCGTTCTTCATCTGCCGCACGGCGGTGGTCTGCTCTTCGATCACCCGCTTCACGGCCTCGGTGGCCTGGAGGTTGGTCCTGGCGACGTCGGAGATCTCATTGACCGCCTGCACCATGGCCTCCGAGCCGACCTGCTGCTCGCGCGCGGACTGGTGAATCTGCGAGACCTTCTCGACGCCGCTGCGCACCGAGTCGGAGATGTTGCCCATGCTGCGCACGATGGTGGTGACGTCTTCGCGCGACTGGGCGAGCTCCTCGATGCCTTCCTTCATGGCGCCCAGCACGTGGGTCGAGTGCTGCGAGATGTCGCGGGCCAGCCGGGAGATGGCCTCGGCGGACTTGCCGGAGGACTCGGCGAGCTTGCGGACCTCGTCGGCGACCACCGCGAAGCCGCGGCCGTACTCGCCGGCGCGGGCGGCCTCGATGGTGGCGTTGAGGGCCAGCAGGTTGGTCTGGGCGGCCACCGAGGTGATGGCGTCGACGATCTTCGAGATCTCCTGGGTCTTCTCCCCGAACTTGAAGACCTCGTGGCTGGCGGCCTCGACGCGGGCGAAGACCTTGCGCAGCTTCTCGCTGGCGAGCCTGGCGGCGGTGCTGCCTTCGACGGCGGCGGCCGAGGTGGCGGCAGTGGCCTTGGTCGACTCTTCGGCCGACGCGGTGGTGCGCTGGAGCGCGGCGGCCATGTCGGTGATGGACCGGCTGGCGCGGGTGACGAGGGCGCTCTGCACCTCGGCGCCCTGGGCGATGCGCTTCATCGACTCGCCGACCTGGGCGGCGCGGGTGTCCACGCCGGCGGCGTTGCCCTCGAGGGCGGTGGCGGCGTCGGCCACCGACTCGGCGGTGTGCTGGATGGAGCTCACCAGCTCGCGCAGGTTGTCCTGCATCATGGCGATGGCCACGGCGAGCTCATCGAGGTCGTCGCGCACGGCCGACGAGTCAGCGAGGGCCACGCGGCGCGAGATGTCGCCCGACGAGATCTCGTGGGCGGTGTGCGAGAGCCGCTTCACGCGCTCCACGCGCAGCAGCACCGACGGCAGCGCCACGGCGAGCACCAGGGTCACGATGAGCGAGGCGGCGATCTTCAGCGGCCAGTCGTAGTTCTGCCCCAGGTACAGCACGGTGACGATGGTGCCCGACAGCAGCACGTAGCTGACCAGCACCTTGAAGTGCAGGGACATCTGCGAGTTGCTGCGCTCGGCCACGCGCAACGAATCAGAGGAGTGGGAGCGGCGAAAGCCGGCGTCTTCGGGACCTGGACGTCGCATGGGGTGTGCAGACTGAACCACTCCCACCCGGTGCGCCAGAAGGCAGACGGGCTCAGCCGCGGCGCAGGGTGGTGCCCGTGGCGCAGACCTTGTTGCCCGAGAGAATGCGGTGCTGGAAGACCCGGGCGCCCAGGGCGTGGCCGGCCTCGGTGGTCTCGACGGTGATCAGCTCGCCCGCACCGATGGCGGCGCGAAAATGCACCGACTCGGCGACGGGCACCAGCGCCTGTGCATCGTGGCCTTCGGACGCCACCAGCCGGGCCACCCCCTCGTCGCAGTAGTCGACGTAGGCCGCGTGGTTGACGTGGCCGTGGGGGTCCATCCACCCGTGCCAGGTGGTGAAGTCGAAGACGTGCAGGGGGTGCCCCGGCGCCGCGACGAACGACGGCAGCTCGACCTCGGGGAAGCCCTCCTCGAGGCGGAAGGCGTCGAAGAGGTCCTTCCCGGCGCGGGTGGGCTGGAGGGACCGCGAGAGGTAGGCCCATTCCTGCGTGGCGCCGGCGACCAGGGCGTCCCCCGCGAAGAGCCGCACCTGGCGGGTGAACAACATCTGGCGGCGCTCGCGGGAAGGCCAGGTGCGGCCGTGGAGCGGCTCGCCGATGTGCACCTCGCGTTCGTGCTTCACGGTCATGGTGCGCACCACGAACATGCCGTTCGCCGCGACGTAGCGCTCGGGGGTCCAGCCCACGGAGCTCGACTGGTCGACCACCACGTCCTGCATGGCGCGCCACACGTCGCCGGCCCGCGAGACGAGCCGGGGCCCGAAGGCGTGGCGCTGCAGGGTGACGGGGAAGGTCAGCGTCGCCGCGGGTACGGAGATCATCTCGGGCTCAGAGCGCGGCGAACACCAGCGAGCACTCGGCGGCCAGCCGCGCGTCGAGCGAGGTGATGCGGTTGCCGGCGTCGTGGGTGACGAAGCGCAGGGTCACCTTGCGCCAGCGCACGTCGATGTCCGGGTGGTGATCCGCCGCCTCGGAGAGCTTGGCGATGTCGACCACGAAGTCGACGGCGCGCAGGAAGGTGGGGGCCTCGAAGGTGCGGCACAGCATGCCGTTCTCCACGCGCCACCCGGGGTGGGCCTCAAGGAACGCGGCGATCTTCTGCTCGTCGAGCGGGGTCTTCATGCGCCGACGCATACTCCCTCGCCCCCGTGAGGGGGAGTCACTCCTCCTTCTTCACCTGGGACACCTGGCTCCTTCGCCCCCCGACGAGCATGCGGTGGAACAGCTCCCCGACGGGGATGGGGATGACCAGCATCAGCAGGATGAAGAAGGCGCGCAGGCCGACGAGCAGCGCGCGCGCGGCGGCGCGGAAGAAACGGGTGATCATGGGGAGCTCCAGCAGAGGGGAACGTGACGAGGAGGGCTCGTCAGCCGCTCAGAGGAGCCAGGCGCGGTGCAGCAGGTAGCGGCGGGAGGTCTGGACCTCGAAGGGCCGGGCAGCGGGCGGAACCGCGACTCCCCGGGGCACGGCCGCGAGGGTGATCCGCGGCTGGACCCCGGCCGGCTGCGCCTCGAGTTTCCGCGCGCCGGCGCCCGCCCCGCAGGTCTGCGCCACGCGATCGCGCTCGGGCGCCAGCGGGGCGACGAAGCCCCACAGCGCGAGCAGCGCGAGGGCCAACCGGCTGAGCATCGAAGCGCGGCGCATCGCGTGGGAGCCTACCCCGCGTGCTAACTGGCGCTCACATGAACCCCCTGAACCTGCTGGACGTGGTGTTGGCGCAGCGAGGCGATGACGCGGCCGCGGCTGGAATCCTGGCGGCCATGGCGGGGCTGTGGCTCGTCTTCGCGTTGATCGGCCTCGCCTCCGTGGCGTTCTTCCTCTTCTGCTGGTGGCGCATCTTCGAGAAGGCGGGCTTCGCGGGCGCCTTCGCCTTCCTCTTCCTCGTGCCCGGCTTCGGGCCGTTGATCGTGGTGCTGTTGCTGGCCTTCGGCGAGTGGCCGGCGCTCAAGCAGCGGGCTTGAGCCGCAGGCTGCCCAGCAGCGAGGTCGCCGCGAGGGCCAGGCCGAGGAACGCGAGGCCCCCCGACGCCCCGGCGAGGGCCAGGCCGGCGCGCGCGCTGAAGAGCTCGCCCAGGCGCAGCGTGGCGCCGAGCATCAGCGCCATCACCCCGGCGTCGTAGACCCGCGGCCAGCGCAGCCCCACGCCGCGGAAGCCGGGCACCATGCGCCCGGCGAAGCCCAGCACCAGCAGCACCGCGCCGCCCAGGGTGAAGGCGTGCCGGGCCGCGTCGCGCAGCAGCACCGGCGCCCACACCCCCAGCGCGCTCAACGCCACCCAGAGCTCGAGGGCCGCGAAGACCAGCAGGAACCCGAGGCCCGCCTGCACCGCGCGCGGCTGCAGCGCGCCGCCGTCGCCGACCTCGCCCGAGAAGGGCCGCACCGTCCACCACAGCAGCCCCACCGCGCAGGCCATGGCTCCGCCCGCGAGCGCGTCGAGCAGCGGCACCTGGGCCCAGCTCGCGCACACCATCAGCGCCGCCGCCGGCTGCCACGCGAGGAAGAGCCGGCGCTGCGCGCGCTCGGGAGGCCGGGGCACGTGCAGGGTGCAGATGCCGGCGCGGAAGAAGATGCCCCACAGCCACGAGGCCACCCCGCCGAAGAGCGCCGGCGCCCACACCGCCTCGAGGGGGATGCTCGCCCCCGGGCCGCCGAACGACTGCCCCAGCTGCCACCCCAGCAGCGTCACCGCCGCCAGCCACCACCAGCCCACGCCCGCCACGAGGAAGCGCTGCAGGGTGTCCTTCGGGCCGGGGAGCTCGCGCCAGAAGCCCACCAGCATCGAGGCCCACAGCGTCTTCGCCGCGAGCACCGCCCCCACGCCCACGAGCCCGAACCACGCCGACCCGGGCACCAGCGCGCCCAGGCGCCCCACGATGGCCAGGGCCACCCCGCCCACGCCCAGCCACGTCAGCGCCCGGGTGAACGCCCGGCTCGGAGGGCCCGCGCCGAAGAACCGCGGCGCGAGGTGCAGCGAGATGCCCATGGTGAACAGGCCCAGGAAGCCGAAGACCTGTGCCAGGGCGTGGCCGCGTGCGTGGTCGAGGGGCACGGCGTTGTGGGCCACGCGCAGCGTCCACAGGTCGAGCGCGCCCGTCAGCCCGCCCGCGGTCAGGGTGCAGAGGAAGGCCGCCACCACGAACACCGGCCAGGCCGGCGTCAGGACCACCGGGGCCGACCGCGTCGCCACGTGAAGGGTTCGGCGGCCCTGGACCTCGTTCGGCGCAAGCGGCAGACGCATGTCCGGCCCGGGTGCACCCCCCACGCCAGCCCGGTTTCCCCTGGGCGTGTGCCGCGAGGCGTTTCAAGTCGAAACATCGCCGAACCAACCCGGTCGCCCGCCGGTTCCCGGGGGCCCGCCATCACGTCGAAGCCCGCCACGCATTGTCTGCGCCGGTGGCTGGTGAGGTCAGCAGTGCGTGCGCCCTCGAAGGCGGTGGGTGAGCACCTGGCCCCAGCGGAGCTGATCAGGGCACGCGCCGTGCAGCCGGACGGTCGCTGTTTTTTGGGGGTCCTGCATGGGTGGTCCGTTCACCGCCTGGTTCGAAGCGGAGCACGTTGCGCTCGGCGATCAGCTCCGGTCCTGTGTCTCGCCTGGCGGTGCGGTGGACCTCGTGCGGTTCGACGCCTTTCGCCAGCGGCTGCTGCAGCGCATCGCGGTCGAAGAGAAGGTGTTGTTCCCCGCGCTCATCGCCCGGCTGCACGCCGTGCCGCTCTACCGGCGGGCCGTGACCAAGGACCACGGGGGCCTCGTCTCGCTCTGCGCGCCGCACCCCAGCCGCGAGTGGCTCGAGGGCCTCTGGGAGCAGCTCACCGCCCACCACCGCGTGGAGATGGCCGAGGGCGGCTTCTGCGCGCAGTGCGACGAGGCCCTGGGCACCGAGGCCCCGGCGCTCTTCGAGCGGGCCCGGGCCGTGCCGGTGGTGGTGCTCCCGGCGACGGGCCCGGGGCACACCGTGCGCCAGCGCATCGCCGAGCTGCTGGTGGCCACCGGCCTTTCCTCCTGAAACACGGAGCCGGACCGCGCGGGGCAGACGCAGTGTGTCACGAGGATGGTGGAGGCCCGGCGTGGCCGCGCGCGCCGCGAGGGGGCGCAGACCGCGCCCCACTTTCCGCCGCAGTGTCGTAGAGGACCCCCATGCTGCTCGACCTCCACCGGCACCTCGAGGGCTCCCACAGCCCCCGCGCGTTGCTCGACGTTGCCCGTGCGTTCGACATCAGGAACCCGCTCTTCTTCGACGAGACGAAGGGCGAGTTCCGCACGCCGGATCAACTCGCCGCGCAGTTGACCATGCAGGCCCCGTCGGACGACGCCACGGTCTTCTACCAGTGCATCCTCAAGGCCCGGGCCGCCTACGTGAGCGTGGCGGCCATCGGCGCCCTGGCCCTCGAGGCCTTCCGCGAGGCGGCCCAGGACTCCGACGGCTTCGAGATGCGGCTCTCGCTGTTCTCGATGGCGCGCACGCTGCTCGAGAACCAGCAGCGGGCGTGGCGCGAGGTGCCGCCAGTGGAGTTCGCCGAGGCCCATGCCCGGCCGGTGCTGCTCGCGGTGCTGGCGGCCCGCGACCAGGCGGCCCGCGAGACGGGCAAGCCGATGCTGGTGCGCGTGGGGCTCTCGCGCACCTTCGAGAGCGAGCCGCACTACCGCGCGCTGGCGCCGATGATCTGCGAGCACGCCAGGGCGCTGGTGGGGCTCGACGTGCTGGGCATCGTCACCGGCCCGGACACCGAGCCGCTGCCGCCGGGCCTGCTCTCGGTGCTGGAGCTGATGCGCCGGGACCTGCCCGACCTGACCATCCACGCCGGCGAGTTCGCCGGCCACGCGTCCGTCGACCGCACCCTCGCGCTCGCGCCCCGGGGCATCGGCCACGGGGTGCACGCGCTGCAGAGCCCGGCCACGCTGGAGCGCCTCGCGAAGGAAGGGGTGACCCTCGAGGTGTGCCCCTCGAGCAACCACCTGTTGATCCCCACCGCGCTCGCGAAGCTCGAGGCGGCCCACGGTGGGGCCACGCCGCTCAAGGCGCTGCAGCAGGCCCAGGTGCACTGCGTGCTGGGCAGCGATGACCCCACGCCCATGGGCACCTCGTTCCGCCGCGAGGTCGAGGTGGCGCGCGAGAAGGGCGTCGACCTGGTGCGCCTCGAGGCCGACATGGCGCGCCGCTGGGCCCAGCTCACGACCTAGCGTCGCGCGGTAGAGTGCGGCCCCATGCTGCCCGTCCTGCTGCTGACCACGCTGTGCCTCGGGCAGACCCGCCCGCCGCCGCCCGACTTCAAGCCCACCCCGGCCTACGAGCTGATCGACCTCTCGCTCGAGGCCACGGCCCGGGAGATCGAGCGCGTCGGCGCCCGGCCCACCATCAACTCCCGCGAGCTCTTCCTCGCCAGCGCCGCGCTCTACGACGCCTGGTCGCTCTACGACCCGGTGGCCCGGCCCTCGCACGGCGCGCTCCCCCGGGCGCCCGCCGCCGAGCGCAGCGACCTCAACCGCCAGCGCGCCATGCTCGCCTCCCTGCGCGCGGTGCTCCTCGACCTGTACCCGGCGCAGCGGGCCTGGCTCGAGGCCGAGACCACGCGCCGGGGCTTCGACCCGAAGCGCGCGGCGGATCAACGGGGCCTCGTCGCCGGCCAGCAGCTGATCACCGCCCGGCACCACGACGGCGCCAACCAGCTCGGCGACGAACGCGGCGCGGCCAGCGCCACGCCCTATGCCGACTACACGTTCTACGCGCCGGTCAACGGGCCCACGCGGGTGCTCGACCCCGACCGGTGGCAGCCCATCCCCTTCACGCTCGACTCGGGCGAGGTGGTGCGCCCGGGGTTCCTCACGCCGCACTGGTACCGGGTGCAGCCCTACGCGCTGAGCCGCGCGGATCAATTCCGCCCGGGGCCGCCGCCGAAGTTCGGCAGCCCGCAGCTCAAGGCCGAGGTCGACGAGGTGATGAAGCTCAACGCGAACCTCACCCCGGAGCAGAAGGCCACGGTGGAGTTCATGCGCGACGGGCCGAGGTCCACCGGGCAGTCGGGGCACTGGCTGCGCTTCGCCCAGGCCGTGTCGCGGCGAGACCGGCTCTCGCTCGAGCGCGACGTGAAGCTCTTCTTCTCGGTGGCCGCCGCGTGCTTCGACGCCTTCATCGCCGCCTGGGACACCAAGCGCGCCTACGACTCGTCGCGCCCGTGGACGCTGGTGCGGGTGCTCTACGCGGGCCAGCAGGTGCGCGGGTGGCGGGGCCCGGGGCTGGGCGTGGGCGAGGTCCCGGCCGCGCAGTGGGCGCCCTACTCACCCGCGTCGTTCGTCACCCCGCCCTTCCCCGGCTACGTCAGCGGGCACAGCACGGTGAGCGGCGCGGCCTCCAGGACCCTCGAGCGCTTCACCGGGTCAGACCGCTTCGAAGACGAAGATGCCCGGCGCGCGGGGCAGCTCACCGAGAAGGGCGCCTCCCACGCGGCGATGCAGAGCGTCGACGGGAAGAAGTCGGGCGCCGACGAACAGGCCTGCGACGTGGTGCTCTCGTTGCCGACCTTCAGCGCCACGGCGGAGCTCGCGGGCTACTCCCGGGTCCTGGGCGGCTACCACATCCAGGCGGACAACCTCGCGGGGTTAATCCTCGGCCGCGCCGTGGCCGAGCGCGCGTGGGAACGAAGCGGCGCACTGTTTGCGGGCCAGAATTAGGCGCTGCCCGGGGCAGTGTGACCTCCGCTGTCAGCACCTTCCGCGAGAGTGGGTGCATGGGATTCTCGGTGGTGGTGGGCGTGCTGATGGCGCAGGTGGCTGGCGGCTGTACGAAGGACACGGACTGCAAGGGCGAGCGCATCTGCGAAGCTGGCGTCTGCGTGTCGGCGCCCGCGCCCGCGAGCTCGCTGTTGGAGCCGGCGCCGCTGCCTCCCCCGTCGCGACCGCCGCTCGTTCCGCCGCCGCCTCCGGGTCCCCCGGCCGACGCCGAGGCCTACCCGCGCGTGGTGCGGCGCGACGGGCAGGTGTGCGTGCAGTCCATCGCCCCCAGCGGGCTGGTGGAGGAGTCGTGCCGGCGGGAGAGCGCGCGGGCGCGGCCGTTGGTCAGCGAGGGCTCCATGGAGCCTTCGCGACCCGACGGTTACGAAAATCAGGGCGCCGTGCCGGCCGCGCCAACGGGGCGCTTCGTCATTGACGCGCTGTTCCAGGGGGGACTGACGGTCGTGTCATCGACCGGCCTGGCCGTGCTCCCGCAGCTCGGTGGGTTGCTCGCGGTGGGCGGTCGGTTTCGGTCGGGGGTCGGCTTGGTGGGGTTGGCGAACGTGAACGTGTCGTTCCAGCCGGGCTTGAGCCTGGTGGCGGCGACCCTCGCGCCCGGCCTGCGCTTCGGAGACCGCTCCCACTTCCTCCTCGCGCTGGGCCCTACGTTCACGCTGCTGACGGTGCCCACGGTGTTCGGCAGCGCCACCGGCCTGGTGGGCACGTTGCTCGCGCAGGGGGTGTTCTCGCTGGGCTCGTCGTTCGCGTTGTCGCTGCAGAGCGGGCTGAGCTTCAGCACCGGGGGCGTCATCTTCACCCTCGGTGCGGGCTTCGGGTTTGGTGCCTTCTGAAAGGGGTCAGGGCGTGGTGAAGAAAGAGCCGCAGGCGGGTCGGAACGAGCAGCTGGTGCGCGTGCTGCAATTGATCAGCGACCTCGCGCGCAAGGGCGGCTGCGACCTCTACGAGCTGGCCGAGCGTCACGGCACCACGACGCGCACCATTCGCCGCGACCTGGAGGCCATCGCCGGGGCTGGCATTCCCCTCAAGCGGGAGGCGGGTGAAGGCAGTCGCCTGCGCTGGTCGCTGGATCTCGACGCCGCGCGCGCCCGGGAAGTGGCCGACATCGTCAAGCGCACGGCGTCGTGACGCCGGGCCGTTCCGAAACACCAGAGGCGGCAGCGCCCCCCCCGAAAGAACCAACTCGCCCGCGCTGCCGCCCTCCCCGACCCGCCAACCTGCAGCCACCATCGCCGTGGTTGATGACGGGTGAGGTCACACTGGAGCCCGTACGCGTCGCAATGGAACGGTGCGCGGTGATGTCCGTGCGCGGGCGGGTGAAGTAGGGGGCGGCCCATGTCGTTGCGCCGTGCGTTCCCTGCCCTGGTCGTTCTCTGCATCACCACCGCGTGCCCCGGCCCGAAGCCCGAGCCCGTGCCCCCCGCGGAGCCCGGCCCGCTGCTCGCCGCGGTGGCCACGCGCAAGCTGGATCAACCGGTGGGCACGTCCATGGGCGGCTACCTGCGCACGCGGCCCTTGTCCGACCCCGGGTCTCCCTGGGCCACGGTCTTCCCGGCGAGCCGCGGGGTGCACACCGAGCCGACGGTGCGGGTGGTGGCGCTGACCAACGGGCTGACGCGGGTGGCCTTCATGCGGCTGGACCTGACCATCATCTCGCCCACGCTGCGCAGCCGGTTGCTGGCCGCGCTCGCCGCCGCCGGGGAGCCGGCGCACGTGTTGATGTACGCGACCCACACCCACGCCGGCCCCGCGCGCTTCATGCCGCCGGCGCGCCTGGCCGGGTCGACGCCGGGCACGGGCTCCGACTTCGTGGCCCTGGTGATGGACTCGTACGACGCCGAGCTCGAGACGCGGCTCACCACGGCCATCGTGGCGGCGACCACCGAGGCCTTCGCGTCGCTCAAGCCGGTGAGCTTAGGCGTGGGCACCATGGAGGCCGGGGACTTCAACAACGACCGGCGCTGCGAGAACGACCCGGTGTACGGGCACGACTTTCGCGACACGGCGATGACCATGATCCGCCTGGACGAGGTCGACGCCGCGGGCACGCCCATCAGGCCCATGGTGGCGATGATGCACTACGCGATGCACGGCACGGTGCTGGGCAGCGACAACACCCTGCAGTCCACCGAGGCGCCGGGTGCGCTCGAGCTCTACGCCAGCGACCTGGTGGGGGTGCCGGTGATGTACGTGCAGGGGGCGGCGGGCGACGTGTCGCCGCGGGGCAGCCCGTTCGGGCACAACGACTTGCAGGGCCTCGAGCGGCAGGGGCGCGCCGGGGCGGCGTTGGCCCGCGAGGCCTTCGTGCGTGCGCAGCCGGGCGTGGCGCCTTCAAAGCAGCGGCTCGACTTCCTGGAGCGCGGCGTGCTCGTGGGCCGGGAGGCCATCGGCTACGCGCCGGGGGCGTTCCCCGAGGGGGGCGGCATCCAGTGCGCGGCTGGCGGGCCCGGGGCGTGCGGGGTCTACAAGTCGTTGCCCAGCGAGGTCGTCTGCTTGCCGCTCGAGCGACGCACCCCGTTTCACACCGCGCTGTCGATGCTGCGCCTGGGGGACGACGTGGTGCTGCTCTCGCTGCCCGGGGAGCCGGGCACGGGGCTGTCGCGGAAGATCACCGGTGCGCTCGCGCCGCTGGGGGCGAAGACCGCGTTGACCGTGGGCTACGCGCAGGACCACTACGGGTACCTGCTCGAGGAAGACGACTGGCTGCGCGGGGGCTACGAGCCGACGGTGTCGGCGTGGGGCTGGAAGTTCGGGCCGTACCTGCTGGGCGAGGTGCAGTCGTTCGTGGCCACGGTGGATCAATCCCAGACCCCGGCCGACGTGCTGCCGGTGCCCGAGGCGACGAAGCGCGTGCCGGCCGACGCCCCGGGGCCGGTGGCGGTGGTGACGCCGCCGCCTGACTCGGAGCGCCTGGCGACGTACGTGATGGTGTTCGAGGGTGGGGACCCGGCGTTCGGGTTGCCGCAGGTGTCGCTGGAGGTGCAGGACGGCGGGGTCTTCGGGCCGGTGCAGGCCAGCCCCACGCGGGCGGTGATCAACGGGCCGGAGTTGATGATCCGCTACGACGCGGAGCCGACGACGAAGGCAGACCCCGGGGCGACCACGCGGCGGCACCTGTGGACGGTGAAGTTCGAGACGCTGCCCACGACGCCGCTGGGGGCGTACCGCTTCGTGGCCCGGGGCTCGACGAAGGTGGCGGGGGTGACGTCGCCCTACGAGTTGATCAGCCGCGTGTTCCAGGTGGTGAAGAGCAGGGCGATCAACGTGCGCGCGCGGTTGACGAGCGACGGGCGCCTGGCTCTCGACCCGCGCTTCCCGCCCAACGAGACGGAGTACGCCAGTGACGTGCACGACGTGGTGCACAACTACCGGGTGCGCGACGCGTTCGTGAACCCGAGGGATGGCGCCCGGGCCCTGGGCGCGGTGGGGGCGATGGTGACGGGTTTGTTGCGGTCGCCGGACGCGACGTCGGCGATGACCACGCTCTCCTGGAACTCGGCCGAGGCGGCGTGGGTGAGCGAGCCGTTGACGACCACGGGGGCGTACAGCATCGACTTCGCCCCGGGGGCGGTGGTGGACGCCAACGGCAACGAGAATGGCGCGGTGCTGTCGATCTCGTTCACGCGCTGAGGGGCCGGGCTCACGGGCGCGGCTTCTTCGCCTTCTTGCGCGGAGGTGGCGCGCTCGCCAGCCAGTGTGCTTCCTTCAGCGCGGAGACGAGGACGGCTTCCGTGACGACCTGAAGGTCGACGGTGGTGTAGCCCAGGCGACCCCAGCCGCCGGGGACGGGGCTGAAGGCGTGTGGCGCCGCGGCGACGACGGTCGCCTGGAGTTCGAGGTTGAGCTTCAGGTTCGCGCTGCGGCCGTCGGGCGGCAGCGTGGCGATGATGGCCCGCCTGGTGCGGAACGCGGTGCGAGCCAGGTGCGGGACCTCGGTCACGCCGTCGAGTGACAGGGCGAGCTTGCGGAAGCGGGCGCGGGTCAGCATCGGGGCAGACTCGCATGGGCGGCGTGCATGGGGTGGTGGAGTCGGCGCGCGTGGGGAACTCGGACGCGAGGTGGTGAACAGCAGCCGGAAGGGTGGCGGGCGTGCGCGGGTCGTCGGCCGTGCGCCTCCCGTGTGAGCCCCGCGAAGGCGCGGCGTCTCGATTCCGCAAGACTGACGGACTCCGTGGGGGTGCGCACCCCCACCGAGTCCGTCAGAGTGCATGGCCCGAGACGAAGCCTGGGCGGACGAGTCATCGTCGTGCCTTGATTGATCAACACTGACGGACTTTCAGCGCATGGGGACGACACCAGGAGTCCGTCAGTGTGCGCTCACCGGGACGAAGCCTGCACGGACCAGTCATCGTCGCGCCCGGGACGAGGGGCTGATCAATCCGAGCACGGCGCCGGGCCACACAATCCCCGCGCTTCCCATGGCTTTGGCCTTTGCCTTGGCCGACCCACGCTTCTCGTCGATGATTTGCGCATGCGCCGGATCAACGGCCCAGGCAGCAACCCCTGACGTCCAGTCGTGGCTGCCGAAGGGCAGCACCTGCCGCAGCAGGATGCTGCTGCTTCAGCGCTCCGCGTCGCCACTCACGAAAACCGTCGAGGGCCGACGGTGGATCAACCACGGCCGACCGTTCCTGAAGATGGAGGCCACGCCCCGAACTTCTGTGCGCTCGCCTTTCCCCGCGGGGAAAGGAAGGGATTGGGGCGATCCCGGGCACCCAAACAAGCATGCGACCGCTGCCGATCGCAGGAGACGCCCCCCTCCCATCGAAGCCGCCGTTCACCTGCGCGCACTCACCTGCGTCCCCTCGTCCCCAACGAACGCCACCACCCGCGCCACCACCGACTTCTCCCGGCGCACGCGGTCGTGCGACAGCCCCTCCGTCTCCATCAACTGCGCCCCGGGCCACCGCTCGACCAACTCCCGTGACGACGCCACGGGCACCACGGCATCGGCCCGGTCGTGCACCACCAGCGCCGCGACGTCGCCCAGGGTGGGCGCGTGGGTGCGCAGGTCGAGTTCGCTGATCGGCTGTCCCAACATCGCCTCGACCCGCTTGATCAACCGCGCCTGCATCGCCCCCGACAGACCCACCTGGTCCGCGAAGTGTTTCAGGTACGGCGGCAACTGCACCGGCGGCGCGAGCAACACCAGCCGCTCAGGCCTGGCGCCCTTCGTCAGTGCGTAGGTCGTCGCCGTCGCCCCCAACGAGTGGGCGATGATCACCCGCGGCCGAAACCGGGTCGCCAGCGCCGCCACCGTGAGCCCCAGCGAGAGCACCGTCGCGAAGTCGCCCGGGCTCGCCCCATGCGCCGGCAAGTCCACCGCCACCACGTGGAACCCCAGGCCCACCAGCGGCTCCACGAAGCTGCTCATCTGCGACGCGTTGCCGCTCCACCCGTGCACCAACAACGCGGTCCCGCGCGCCCCTCCGGCATTCCATTCCCACGCCGCCAGCGTGACGCCGCTCACCTCGAGCCTGAACGCCCTCCCGCCCACGTGGCCCTTCCCCGCGTTGCGCGAAGGCCGTCCCCACAACCGAAACGCCCGCGCCTCCACCCAGGCCGGCGCCACCCGCTCCAGCATGCGGACCACGGGGACGATAAATCGAACGTTCGTGCTTGTTTGTGGGCGAGCCGATTCCATGGAAAGTGCCTTTCAACTCAGGTGGTTACGGGGTGTGAAACTGCACGAGGCGCTTGAAGGCCTGGCGGGCGCGGTCCACGGCCCGACGGTCTTTGAGCAGCCGCGTGTACATGTTGAGCGTCATCATGATGCCGTGGAGCTCGAAGGCCACCTGGCGCGCGTCGGTGTCCTTCTTGAAGTGCCCCTCGTCCACCGCCAGCTGCGCCGACTTCGCCAGCGCATCGACCAGCGTTTCCTGGGTCTGCACGAGCACGTCTCGCGGCCGGCCCTGGCGATCATCGAGCTCCGCGATGGCCTGCGCGAAGATGCAGCCGCCCGGCGTCCGCGTGTCCATCACCCAGTCGATCCACTGCTCGAAGATGCGCTCGAACCGGGGCAACCCGCGCGGCGCCTTGAACGCCGGCAACATCACCAGCTCGGTGAACCGGCTCTCCGCGAGGTCGATGACCGCCACCTGCAGCTCTTCCTTGCTGCCGAAGTGCGAGAACAACCCACTCTTCGAGAGCTTGAGTTCGTCGGCCAGGGCGCCGATGGTGAGCCCGTCGAGCCCGTCTCTCCCCGCCATCAGGAAGGCGCGGTCGAGGATGCGCTCGCGGGTGGCTTCACCTTTCGACATGCCCTGAAAATAAGAACGTGCGTGCGTAAAAATCAAGTCGATCGCCGCCGTGCTAGTGATTCCGGGCACATGTCCACCATCGCAGCCCTCGCGACGGGCCCTTCGGCCGGCGGCGTCGGCATCATTCGGCTGTCTGGCCCGGAGGCCCTGGGGGCCGCGCGGCGCGTGGTGCGCGGGTTGCCGGACGCCCCCGTGCCCCGGCATGCGTACTTCACCCGCTTCACCGACGCGGCCGGCGCGGTGCTCGACGAGGGCCTCACGCTGTACTTCGCGGCGCCGAAGAGCTTCACCGGGGAAGCGGTGGTCGAGCTGCACGCCCACGGTGCGCCGCGGTTGCTGTCGATGCTCCTCGCCGAGGTGCTGCGCCATGAGGGCGTGCGCTTGGCTACCCCCGGCGAGTTCACCCGCCGCGCGTTTCTGTCCGGGCGTGTCGACCTCACCCGCGCCGAAGCCGTCGCCGACCTCATCGCCGCGGAGTCGGAGGCCCAGGTGCGCGCCGCCGCCGCCCAACTGTCCGGTGAGCTCACCGCGCGCCTCGAGGCCCTGCACGCCCCGCTGCTGGCGCTCCAGGCCGACGTCGAGGGCGCCCTGGATTTCCCCGAGGAAGCCGAGGGCGCGGAGGCCGACGCAGCGGCGCGGCTCGAGCCGTTGGTGGCGCACGTTCGTTCGCTGCTGGGTGACGCGAAGCGGGGGGCGTTGATCAGGCGCGGGGCGCGGGTGGTGCTCTATGGGCCGGTCAATGCGGGGAAGTCGACGCTCTTCAATGCGCTCATCGGCGCGAACCGCGCCCTCGTCGATGCGGAGCCGGGGACGACGCGCGACACCCTCGAGGCCCGCGTGGAACTCGCTGGGCTCGCGGTGACCCTGGTGGACACCGCGGGGCTGCGGGAGGGCGCTGGGCGGTTGGAGGCGCTGGGCATTGAGCGCACGAAGGAGGCGCTGCGGGGTGCGGATCTGGCGGTGCTGGTGCTGCCTCCCGAGGCCACCGTGGAGCAACGCGCGGCGTGGGGGGCCGAGGTGAACGCGCCGCTCGAAGTGTGGGGAAAGGCGGATCTCTCTCCCTCGCCCTGCGAGAGCGGGGAGAGGGCCGGGGTGAGGGGCCGCACGGGGCACTACGGCCCGAGGTCGACTCCCTCACCTTCGGGACAAGGCCGGGGCACTGTGTCCGGACTCGAGGATCAACGCTCCGAGGCTGCTGATCCGCGGGCAGTGCCGAACCAGGTCGAGCTCGTCGCGGTCCCTGTGCTCGCTGATCAACGCTCCGAGGTTGCTGATGCGCGCGCAGTGCCGGGCCAGGTCGATCTCGTCGCGGTCTCCGGGCGCGCGGAGCAGCGCACCCGTGGCTCTTCCTCGCGCGACATGCAGGGCGCACCGGATCGCCTCGCAGTGTCCGGGCTCACGGGCGCCGGCCTCGTGGAGTTGCGCGACGAGCTCGTGGCCCGACTCAGCGGCGCCGGCGCGGTGATCAGCGTGAGCGAGCGGCACGTGCTGGCGCTCGAACAGGTGGAAGAGGCCCTGTCTCGCGCACGGTTGGCGGCGGACGTGGCCACGCTCGAGGTGGTCGCGGGGGAACTCTCGCTCGCGGTGCACGCGCTCTCCGAGCTCACCGGCGCCGACGCGAGCACCGACCTGCTCGACGCCATCTTCCAGCGGTTCTGCATCGGGAAGTGAACGGCCACGGCCCTGGGGTCGCGGTGATGGCTGGAGCTCGCAGCGTGGTGCCCCGCGCGTGCAGCCGCGTGGCCCGAGCCTTCGTTGACTCACGCGTGCAGGCTTCGTGATGACGACTGACGGACTCGGTGGGGGTCCGCACCACCACGGAGTCCGTCAGTGTGTTCCAGCGGTCCTGCGTCGGGAAGGGAACGGCCACGGCCCCGGGGTCGCGGTGATGGTTGGGGGCTCGCCGCAGGGTGGCCCGCGCGTGCAGCCGTGTGGCCCGAGCCTTCGTTGACTCGCGCGTGCAGGCTTCGTGATGACGACTGACGGACTCGGTGGGGGTCCGCACCACCACGGAGTCCGTCAGTGTGGAGGAAGAGAGACGCCGCGCCATCGAGGAGCACGCCGGCGACGCGCACGGCAAGAAGACCCCTGAACACCCACTCGCATCGAGGCTGCAGTTTGCTGCGCGACTTGCCGGTAGCGACGTCGGGAAAGGCCACTGCCCTGGGGACAGGGGGCGCTCACGTCGACCTGGGCCCTGCGCGTCGCGTGCAGCGCCTCGGCGCGAGCATCGGGTGACTCGCGTCCTCGGGCTTCGCCGCGTGGCGCTCACACTGACGGACTCCGTGGGGGTCCGCACCACCACGGAGTCCGTCAGTGTGCGAGGCTTCGCGCATGGGCGGCGTGTGGTGCTTTCTGGGCAGCGCGGGCGGGGGCAACGACGACTTCGAGCTGCTCGAGACCCTCGAAATCCGCGAGGGATTGATTGGCTCCGACACGTCCTGCGCGCTCCAGTTGACCGACCCGATGATTACCTCGCAGCACGCCCGCCTCCTGCTCAAGGAGGGCGACTGGTATCTCGGCGGCGTCGCGATCGCGTCACCCACGTTGATCAACGGAGTCCCCAACGTCCCCGGTGAAGCGCGACGGCTCAACCCCGGAGACCTCGTGTGCATGGGCGACGCGCGCTTTCGCTACGGCGGCGAGCCGCCCCTTCGCCCCGGACTCGACCCCCGCGACGAGACGGCCCGGTTGATTTGGGCAGACCGGCTCGCCGAAGCCGGAGATCCCCTCGGGGAGTGCGTGCTCGAGGGACGCACCCCAGGCGACGAGGTGTTCCCCTTCACCAGCGGGACCTTCGACGCGGTGTGGACCCACGGCGTGCTCACCGCGCTTTCCGTACGCTCCATCGAGTTGCCGGAGCTCGCGCTTCTGCTGGAGCGCCCACTCGCCGATGCCCTCGAGCGCCTGACGGTCCACGTGGCGACCTGCGCGCCCGACGGCGAGGAACTGGAACACGCCCGCCGGGTGCTCCAGGTGCTGGCCGCCACGAAACCTCCGCGGCTCCACGCGCTCTCCCTGGGTCGTCGACATGACCCCGCCCCACTCACGGGCCTCGAGCGCGACTGGCGCGCCCTCGCGAAGCGGCTCCCACTGCGTACTTCGGCCGACGAGGCGTTCCCGCTCTCCGGGACGCCCAGGTTCACCATGGGTTGGTCGTCTCCGTGGTGGCCTCCCGCGCACACCACGACGCAGGTGCCGGTCGTGACGTTTGACACCCAGACCATGTACGACGCGCGGCGCATCAACCCTGCGGAGCCGTTCGGGCACCAACCCAGCAGCGAGGTCTGGCTCGGCAGGGCCGCGACTGGCGCCGCGTTCATCTACGGCGAGGACCTCGTCCTCAACGGCGAGGCCGATGCGAGTGGCGCGCGCCTCATCCACGGCGACCTCGTCGAAGGCCCCCACTTCGCCCTCCGCTTCGAGGAAGACTGAGACACCCGCGCACCACCCGTGTGAAGCCGGGTAACAGTGCGCAACTCCTGGTGAGAACCCGCCGACAACAAATGTATGCGCGTCACTTCTTCGACTCCGGCCTTCATTCCGCAGAGCACGCAGACCTCGGCCGTGTCCCGCAGCGCCCTCAAGAAGGGCCAGTCCGGCGCTGACGTGCTCGAGCTCCAGCGCACCCTGGCGCGCGAAGGCTTCGACCCGGGACCCCTCGACGGGAAGTTCGGCGACAAGACCGAACGCGCGGTGCGGGCCTTCCAGCGCGCCAATGGCCTCTCGGTCGACGGCGTGGTCGGTCCGGTCACCCGCAACGCCCTCGCCGGCGGCATCGTCGCGCCGCCCCCCTCCACGCCCTCCCCTTCCACCCCCACGCCGAGCCCTACCCAGCCCACGCCGTCGGGTGACGTGACCCCCGTCGAGACCTCCCGCTCGCGCACCGACAGCATCGGCGGCGTCTCCACCTACAAGGTCGCCGGCAAGAACGGCGTGGCCTTCAAGAGCGGCATGAGCGTGGACGCCGACGGCTCCCCCAACGCCTACAACAAGCAGAACACCGGCCTCGACGCGCTGGGCAACGCGGGGCGCCCCGGCAAGTGGTGGGGCATCGCCACCGACTCCCACGGCAAGCCCTTCGTGCAGGGCCCCAACGACCCCTCGCCGGGCAACTACGTGTCCACCACCTCGCTCGAGGACACGCGCTACCCCGCGAATGATCCGCGGCGCTACGTCGACTCCGAGAAGATTCCCTTCATCGCCATGGCGCCGCAGTTGAGAGACCAGGGCCTCAAGCTGGGTGACCTCGTCGCGGTTCGCAACGAGCGCACCGGCAAGACGGTGTTCGCTGTGGTGGCCGACGTCGGCCCCAGCGACCACCTCGGCGAAGGCAGCATCAAGCTCGCGCAGGAACTGGGCATCAACCCCGACGCCCGCCACGGCGGCGCTGGCAGCGGCGTCTCCTACGTCGCCTTCCCCGGCACGAAGAAGGCGTGGCCCATGACCAACGAGCAGATCCAGGCCGAAGGCCGCCGGCTCTACGATTCGTACGGCGGCGACGCGCAGCTCGCCTCCGCCACGCGCTGACTCACCGCCGCGTCGCCACCACCTTCACCCCGTGACTCGGTCGCAGGGTGATGACCGGCTCGGGCTCGAAGTCCTGCCCCGGTACCAGCTCGAGGTGCACGCGCTGCAGCACGGTGGTGAAGATCAACTGTGCCTCCATCATCGCGAACGAATCGCCGATGCACTTGCGCTGGCCCATGCTGAACGGGAGGTAGCTCCCGTGTTGCCGCCGCGGGTCCTCCACGTTCCACCGGTCGGGGTTGAACTTCAGCGGCTCGGGCCAGAACTCCGGCAGCCGGTGAATCGCCCACGGGGAGACGAAGAGCAGCGCGTCCTTCGGGAACCGCCACCCGTCGACGACCTCCTCCTCCACCACGCGCCGGCCCAGCGACCATACCGGCGGGTACAGCCGCAGTGACTCCTTGATGACGTTCGTGCCGTACGGCAACCGGTGCACCGACTCCATGCTCGGCGTCCCCGTGCCCAGCACCTCGCTCGCCTCCGCGAGCAACCGGCGCTCCACCTCCGGCGCCTGGCCCACGAGCATCATGGTCCACGCGAGGTTGTTGGCCGTCGTCTCGTGGCCCGCGAGGAAGATGGTCATCGCCTCGTCGCGCAGCTGGGCGTCGGTCATGCCCTCGCCGGTCTCCGGGTCCTTCGACTCCATGAGCATCGCCAGCAGGTCGCCGGTTGGGCCCTGCCCCTTTCTCCGCTCGGCGATGAGCCCCAGCACCACCCCGTCGAGCGTCTCCAGCGCGCGGTGAAAGCGCCGGTTCCGCCCCGTGGGCACCCAGTCGGGCGCGCTCAGCGGGTGCAGCGTGCGGTGAATGAGGTGCTCCAGCGCGTCGGTGAGCGCGGCCCCCACGTGGTCGGCCTGGCTCATCACGTCGGCCGAGAGCAGCGTTTCGCCCACCACGCGCAGGGTGCAGCGCATCATCTCGGTGGCGAAGTCGAAGGGCACGCCCAGCTCCCAGCGGCCCACCATCTCGTTCGCCGCCCGGGTCATCACCAGCCCGAAGCCCGCGAGGCGCTCGCGGTGAAAGGCCGGCTGCGCGATGCGGCGCTGGCGCTTCCAGAAGTCGCCTTCGCTGGTGACCAGGCCGTTGCCCAGCACCATGCGCAACATCTCGTAGGCCCGGGTCTGCTTGACGTAGTTCTTCACGTTGGTGACCAGCACGTGCTGCGCCAGCATCGGCGAGCCCAGCACGTAGCCGTCGGCGCCCGGCAGCGGCAGCCGCGTCACCGGGCCGTGCTCGAGCACCGCGCGCTCCATCACCCGCAGCGGGTTTTCCTGGAGCAGGGGCAACGCGCCGACCAGGGGCCGGCTGCCGGGGACCACGGTGGGGTTGTTCATGGGGACATGATGTGAGTAAATGCTCGCGTTCTTCAACTCGCATTTGAGCCCCATGGCGCGCGCCCGAACCGAGTCCCCCCGCAAGCGACCGACCCAGGCCCGGGCCCAGGCCACGGTGGATGCCATCTTGCGAGCGACTGCTCACATTCTGCGCACCGCCGGGTGGGACGCGTGCAACACCAACGCGGTGGCGAAGCGGGCCGGCGTGTCCATCGGCTCGCTGTACCAATACTTCCCCTCGAAGGAGGCGCTGGTGGCGGCGCTCGCCGAGCAGCACGCCGACGAGGGCCTCGCGGTGTTGCTCGCGGCGGTGCAGGACGACCCGGCGCGGCCGCGGTCGCTCGAAGCCTCGGTGCGCCACTACCTGCGCGCGATGGTGATGGTGCACGCGGTGGACCCGAAGCTGCACCGGGTGCTGGTGGAACAGGTGCCGCGGCTCAAGGGCGGGCGCGCGGTGGTGGCCCGCGGCTCGGAGCAGTCGGCGGCGCTGGTGCGGCAGTGGCTCGAGACGCAGCGCGCGCATCTTCGCCGCGTGGACCTCGACGTGGCCACGTACCTCCTGGTGACCGCGGTGGAGGCGGTGGCGCACCTGCAGGTGCTCGAGCGCCCCGCGCAGCTCGACACCGAGACGTTGATCGACGAGCTCAGCGCGCTGGTGCTGGGGTACCTCGGGGTGGGCGCGCGGGCGCGGCGGGCGAAGGGCTGAGCGCCCCGCTCACTTGCGGCGAATGGTGATGCCCTGCGAGTAGCGGAACGCGCCCCAGGCGATGCAGGTCATCGACGCCACGCCGCACAGGCGCACCGCGTAGTAGCCGACGTCGTCAGGCAGCTTCACGAGGTCCGTCGCGGTCATCATGAAGCCCACGCCCAGCGCGAGGAGGATCGCCGCGCCGAAGCCAATCCAATACACGCCCACCACCGTCGGTGAGCCGGTGAGCCCGATGTCCGACAGGGTGAAGACCGCCGGCGCGAGGATGTTGGTGCCCGGGGTGAGCTGCGCGCTGGGAATGTCGGTGGGCATCGCGCCCATCACCGAGTTCACCAGCACCTTCGCCGACTCGTCGTCGAGGCCCGTGGCCTTGAGGCGGGCGACGGCGTCGGCCGGCGTGACGCCCTCGGCCTTGAGCCGCTTGACGAGGTCCCAGTTGGTGCCGTTGGCCGACGCCGGGGGGTCCATTTCAGGAGGTGCGTCGGGCGTGTCGCTCACGGGGCCAACGGTGCGGGACGCGCGCGGGGCTGTCAACGTTCGCTGCCGTGGTACAGGTTGATCAGCATGGAGTCGTACGACGTCATCGTGGTGGGCCTGGGGCACGCGGGCTGTGAAGCAGCGCTCGCGTGCGCGCGCATGGGGCTCTCGACGCTCGGCCTCACCATGCGCGCCGACCGCATCGCCCTGATGAGCTGCAACCCGGCCATCGGCGGCACGGCCAAGGGGCACCTGGTGCGCGAGCTCGACGCGCTCGGGGGCGAGATGGCGCGCGCGGCGGATCAAGCGGGCACGCACTTCGTGACCCTCAACGGCTCGAAGGGCCCCGCGGTGCGCGCGACGCGCGTGCTGTGCGAACGCGACGTGTACGCCGAGGTGATGCAGGCCACGGTGCGCGCGCAGGCCCGGCTCACGGTGGTGGAAGGCGAAGCGAGCGTGCTCGAGGTGGAGGGCGCGCGCGTGGTGGGCGTCACGCTGCAAGACGGGCGGCGCTTCGCGGCGCGCGCGGTGGTGGTGACCACGGGCACGTTCCTGCAGGCGCTGATGCACCTCGGCGACGAGAAGTCGGTGGGTGGGCGGCTGGGTGACGCGGCGGCGACGGGGCTCTCGGTGAGCTTGCGCGCGCTCGGCTTTTCGCTCGGGAGATTCAAGACCGGCACGCCGGCGCGGTTGCTCAAGGACTCCATCGACTGGGCGCGCTGCGAGCGGCAGCCGGGGGAAGTGTCGCCGCGCCCGTTCTCATTGCGCACGCCGCGCGCACCCTTCCCGCTCCGCGCGCCGCTCGATTGTTTCGTCACGCACACCAACGCGCAGACGCACGGCATCTTGCGCGACAACCTGCACGCGTCGCCGCTGTTCCAGGGGGAGATCGTCGGGCGCGGGCCGCGGTACTGCCCGTCGGTGGAAGACAAGGTGGTGCGCTTCGCCCACCGCGCGCGGCACACGGTGTTCCTCGAGCCCGAGGGGCACCAGTCGCCGTTGGTGTACCCCGCGGGGCTGTCGACGAGCATGCCCGCCGAGGTGCAGCTGCGGTTCCTGCGCAGCATCGTGGGCCTCGAGGAAGTGCAGGTCGCGCGCTACGGCTACGCGGTGGAGTACGACTACGCGCCGCCCACGCAGTTGCACGCCACGCTCGAGACCAAGCGCGTCGCGGGGCTGTTCTTCGCGGGGCAGTTGAATGGAACCTCGGGCTACGAGGAGGCCGCGTTCCAGGGGCTGCTCGCGGGGATCAACGCGGGGCTGCAGGTGCAGGGCGCGCCGGCGTTGGTGCTCGGGCGTGACGAGGCGCACGGGGCGGTGTTGCTCGACGAGCTCGTCACGCGCGGGGTGGATGAGCCGTTCCGCATGATGACCAGCCGCAGTGAGCACCGGTTGACCTTGCGCGAAGGGAACGCGGAGTTTCGGTTGCGCGCGCACGGGGCGCGGGTGGGCCTGGTGTCGGCGGTGGAAGCCGCGTCGTCGGCGCAGCGAGCTGATCAGGTGCGCGGGGAATTGGCGCGGCTCGAGGGCGCGCGGTTGTTGGCGAAGCTGCGCCGGCCGGAGGTGACCTACGCGTCACTCGCGGCGGAGGACGTCCATCGCCCTGCCCTGCCCGAGGACTTGTGCGCGGAGGTCGAGGTGGAGGCGAAGTACGCGGGCTACGTGAAGCAGGCGCAGACGACGTGGACGCGGAAGGTGGAGTCGCACGACGCCTGGCGGATCCCCGAGGGGTTTCGCTACGCGGAGGTGCGCGGGTTGAGTCGGGAAGCGGTGGAGAAGCTGGAGTTGGTGCGGCCGGACACGGTGGGCCACGCGCGGCGGGTGCAGGGGTTGACGCCGGCGGCGATGAGCTTGCTGTTGGTGGCGTTGCGGGCCGCGAAGGCGTGATCCCTCTCCCCGCGAGCGGGGAGAGGGCCAGGGTGAGGGGCCGAAGTTGCGCGCAGGTGATGAAGGCTGAGCGCCAGCGCGTTCCACGTGGAACAACTCGCTTCGTGTTCAGGCTGCGATGGTCGGGCGAGCAGGCCCGACGAAGAAGCGTTCGAACGCTGCGCGACGAAGACGCGAGCACTGCGCGACGAAGACGCGAGCACTGTGCGACGAAGACGCGAGCACTGCGCGACGAAGACGCACTCAAGTGCTGGGCGACGGAGACTGACTCGAGAACTGCGCGACGAAGAAGAACTCGAGCGTTGCGCGCTGAACAAGCACTCGAGCGGTGGGCGGCGAGGAAGAACTCGAGCGCCGCGCGATGAAGACGCACTCGAGCGCTGCGTGACGAAGAAGAACTCGAGCGCCGCGCGCTAAAGAGGCACTCAAGCGCCGCGCGCTGAACAAGCACTCGAGCGCTGTGCGGCGAAGAAGCACTGGAGCGCTGCGCGACGAAGAGGCACTCGAGTGCCGCGCGATGAAGAAGTGCTCGAGTGCCGCGCGATGAAGAAGTGCTCGAGCGCTGCGCGACGAAGAAGTGCTCGAGCGCTGCGCGATGAAGAAGTGCTCGAGCGCTGCGCGATGAAGAAGTGCTCGAGCGCTGCGCGACGAAGAAGTACTCGAGCGCCGCGCGAGGAAGAAGCGAGCACTGCGCGACGAAGAAGCACTCGGACACTGCGTGGTGAATAGGCGTTCGGGCGCCGTGCGACGAAGAAGCACTCAAGCGCTGCGCGACGAAGAAGAGTTCGAGCACTTCGCTACGAAGAAGCACTCAAGCGCTGCGCGACGAAGAAGAGTTCGAGCACTTCGCGATGAAGAAACGCTCGAGCACTTCTCGACGAAGAAGCACTCAAGCGCTGCGCGACAAAGAAGCACTCAAGCGCTGCGCGACAAAGAAGCACTCGAGCGCAGCGCGACGAAGATGCACTCAAGCGCTGCGCGACGAAGAAGAGCTCGAGCACTTCGCGATGAAGAAACGCTCGAGCACTTCGCGATGAAGACACGCTCGAGCACTTCGCGACAAAGAAGCACTCGAGCGCTGCGCGACGAAGAAGCGTTCGAGCACTGCGCGATGAAGAAGCGTTCGAGCACTGCGCGATGAAGAGGCGTTCGAGCCGGTGCACGAGGAAGGAGCGTTCGAGCACTGCGCGATGAAGAGGCGTTCGAGCCGGTGCACGAGGAAGAAGCGTTCGAGCCAGGGGTTGCGGTCGCACGGAACCGCACGTGCCGATGATCGGAAGATGTGTTCCACGTGGAACAGATACCTCACACTGGTTGCCGCTCCGTCCCTTGCTCTTGGCCTTCGCGACCAATCGATGCACACGCGAAGTCCGCGTGACGCCGGTCATTCACGAAGAAGCGGTGAAGAGCGCCTCCACGAAGAAGCGGTGAGGAGAGCCTTCATCGGCAGTCCCCAATCCGGCACGAGCCGACCAGGCCGATCGATGTTCCACGTGGAACAGTCGTGCCCAGGTCCCAACTCTCCACCTCGACACGGTTGGGCAGGGCAGGGGGCCTCAGTGTCCTGTGTGTGGCCCGCGATCGCCCCTCACCCCGGCCCTCTCCCCGCTCCGCAGGGCGAGGGAGCCCAGGGACCGTCCGTCCCTCCCTGTTCCACGTGGAACACCCACCGAGCCCCGTCCTGAAACTTGGGGGTGTGGACAACATGTGCGAAACCCCCGGGCGCACCCGGAGCCGCCTCATTCCACCGGGTTGACACCCTCCCTCCGGAGTACCCCTGTGGATAACTCAGCCCCCCTCCTTCTTTCCCAGGGCCTCGAGCGCCTCGGCCTGACCCTCCCCGCCGAAGCCCAGGCCCGGTTGCTGGCGTACGTGGCCGAGCTGCTCAAGTGGAACGAGAAGATCTCCCTCACCACCATCACCCGCACCGACGAGGTGGTGGACAAGCACCTGCTCGACTCGCTGGCGGTGCTCCCCGAGGTCCAGGGCGCCACCCACCTCCTCGACCTGGGCGCCGGCGCCGGGCTGCCCGGCATCCCCCTGGCGGTCGCGCTCCCCCAGCTGCGCACCACCCTGGTCGACGCCGTGTCCAAGAAGGTCTCCTTCATGAAGTCCGGCGCGGTGAAGGCCGGGGTCATCGACCGGGTGAAGGCCATCCACGTGCGCGCGGACGGGAAACCGGCCGCCGAGGGCCTGCCCACCGTCGACCTGGTCATTTCCCGGGCCTTCATGGACGTCGGGCCCTTCCTCCAGCTCGCCCGCCACTACCTGGTGCCCGGCGGCCGGGTCGTGACCATGCTCGGCCAGACCCCGAAGGCCGAAGTCCTGGCCCAGCTGGCCGCCGACGCCGGTTTGAAGCTCCTGAGCCGCCGGACTTTCACGCTGCCGCACTCCAACGACCCGCGCGGCGTCGCCGTCTTCGGCTGACGGATTCACGTTCCACGTGAAACAACCCGCAAAAAGCAGAGGAAGGTCGAAAGGCCTTCACCCACTTGTCGGACCCATCGAGTAGGAAGCCCGGTCATGGGTCGAGTTCTCTGCATTTCCAACCAGAAGGGCGGCGTGGGGAAGACCACCACGGCCATCAACCTCGCGGCATCATTGGCGGCGGCGGAGCGGAAGACGCTCCTCATCGACCTGGACCCCCAGGGCAACGCCGGGAGCGGGCTGGGCATCGACAAGACCCAGCTCCAGGGGTCGGTCTACGACGCCCTCATCGACGGCCAGCCCCTGGCCGAGGTGCTGCTGCCCACCGAGCTCCGGTTCCTGGACGTGGTGCCGGCCACCTCCGACCTGACCGGCGCCGAGGTCGAGCTGGTGAACATGGAGCACCGCGAGCTGCGCCTCAAGCAGGCCCTCGAGCCGCTCAAGCGCAAGTACGACTACATCCTCATCGACTGCCCGCCGTCGCTGGGCCTCTTGACCCTCAACGCCCTGGCCGCGGCCGACGCCGTCCTCATTCCCCTGCAGACCGAGTACTACGCGATGGAAGGCCTCGCGCAGCTCATGAGCACCGTGGAGTTGGTGCAGCAGCAGCTCAACCCGAAGCTGACCCTGGAGGGCATCGTGCTCACCATGTTCGACCCCCGGGCGAACATCAGCCACCAGGTCAGCGACGAGGTGCGCCGGGTGTTCCCCCAGCTGGTGTTCAACACAGTGGTGCCGCGCAACGTGCGCCTCGCGGAGAGCCCCAGCTTCGGCAAGCCGGTGCTGCTGTACGACATCCGCTCCAAGGGCTGCGAGGCGTACCTCGGCGTGGCCCGCGAGCTGCTGCGCCGCGAGAAGGCCCGCCTGAAGAAGGGGGCCCCGGCGCCCCACGCGTCGGCGCGCTGAGTGCAATCGCCCTTGCCATCACGTCACCAAAGAGGGGAGTAGAGCCGCATGCCAGGCGTCATCAAGATGTTGCCTCCGCAGAACCGGAAGTCCGCGCTGGGTCGAGGCCTCGGCGCGCTGCTGGCTGACGCGCGGGCGCCCACCCCGACCGAGCAGCGCACCAACGCCCAGGCCAACGGCGTGGCCCGGGTGCCCATCGACCAGATTCACGCCGACAAGGCGAACCCGCGCCGCACCTTCGACGCCGCCCAGTTGGAGGAGTTGGCCACCAGCCTCAAGCACCAGGGCGTGCTGCAGCCGATCCTCGTGCGCCGCGATGGCAAGGGCTACCGCATCATCGCCGGCGAGCGACGCTGGCGCGCGGCGAAGCAGGCCGGGCTCGTGGAGCTGCCCGTGGTCATCCGCGAGGCCACCGACGCCGAGGCCTACGAGCTGGCCCTGGTGGAGAACATCCAGCGCGCCGACCTGAACCCGCTGGAAGAGGCCGAGGCCTACCGCCGCCTGGTGGAAGAGCGGAAGCTCACCCACGAGCAGGTCGCCGACCGCGTGGGCAAGGACCGCTCCAGCGTGGCCAACGCGCTGCGCCTCCTGCACCTCCCCAACGAGGTGAAGCAGCTGGTGGCCGAGGGCGACCTCGACATGGGCCACGCCCGCGCCATCCTCGGGCTGCCGTCGAGCAAGGAGATGGTGCTGCTCGCCCGCGACGTGGTGACCGACAAGCTCACCGTGCGCGAGACCGAGGCCCGGGTGAAGGCGGCCCGCGGCCCCACCGGCCTGCCGGGGAAGAAGAAGCAGCCCCAGAAGGGCAGCCCCGAGGCCAAGAAGCTGGTGGAAGACCTGCAGCGCAAGCTGGGCACGAAGGTGCGGCTGATCGAGAAGGGCAACGGGAAAGGCACGGTGGAAGTCGAGTTCTTCAGCTACGAAGACCTCGACCGCATCGTCGCCCTCATCCGTCGCTGAAGACGCTGGGAACGGCACCGAAACCAAGGAGTCCGCGGAATGGCTTTGTTCGACAAGGGCAGCACCAAAGGTGAGGAGAGCGCTGTGTCTGTGAAGACGGGTGGTGGTGACATCGACACGCTGTTGGGCAAGGGCAGCGAGTTCGAAGGCAAGCTGGTCTTCAAGGGCCAGGTCCGCATCGACGGGAAGTACAGCGGGCAGATCATGACCGACGAGGTGTTGGTCATTGGCCCGTCGGCGCGGGTCAACGCGGAGATCACCGCGGGCACGGTGATCATCAGCGGCCACGTCGAGGGCATCATTCGCGCGACCAACGTGGTCGAGCTGCACAAGAACGCCAAGGTGAAGGGCACCATCGAGTCGCCCAACGTCACCATGGAGCGCGACGTCACCTTCGACGGCACCATGAAGATGGACAGCCTGTCGGCCAACCGCGCGGCTCCCCCGGCGCCCGGCGCGAAGTAAGTGAAGGGGCTGCTGCTCGGCGCGGCGGTGCTGGTCTCGGCGTGTGACACGCCGGGCAAGCCCGTGGCCCCGGAGGCGGCGGCGCGGCTGCACGTGGTGGTGCCCGAGGGCTGGAAGCAGGCCGTGGGCACCGACGGGCTGCTGCAGGTCGGGCCCGAGGGGCGCGTGGTGCTGCAGATCGAGAGCACCGGGAACCCGTTGCCCGAGCTGGAGTCGCTCCTCGCTGCCCTCGAGGCAGATGAGGTCAATGTGGTGCAGAAAGAGTCTGAAAGTGACTTTGTGGGCGCCCGCTACACGCTGGGCGCCGACGCGGTGAAGCAGGGTTTTCTCGGCGTGCGCCAGGCCGGTCCGCGCGTCGTGTGGTGCGCGACGACGGCGAGCGCGAAGCCTGAAGAAGTCGAGGCGGCGCTGACCGTGTGTCGCACTGTCTCGTGGGAGGGTGGAACATGAAGAAGTGGCTGCTGGGCCTCGCGCTGCTGGGCGGGTGCGTGACGACGGAAGCGACGGAGAAGAAGAGCGCGAAGGTGAGCGCGGACGTGGCGGCGGCGGACAAGCTGCGCGCGGTGCTCGCGGCGTTGCCCCGGTGCGAGCCGGGCGCGGCGGCCGGGTTGCTCGCGGTGAACCCCACGATGTGCACCAAGATGTTCTGCGACCACGCGTGCTGCAATCACTGCGGCTGGGCGGCGACGCTCGAGACGAAGAACGGCCAGAAGCAGCCGGTCAGCGACATGCGGGCCCGCGAGGTGCTCCAGGTCAGCGACAGCGCGCTCGAGTGTGAGATCGACGCCTGGGCGAAGGTGCTCGCCACCCAGTCCCTCGCGGTCGAGGGCACGGCCTGCGTCGTGCGCTGATCAACCCCCCGGCGTTACAGTGCCCGCATGATGCTCCGCGCGCTCCTGATGACGGTGGTGTTGAGCCAGACGCTGTACGAGTGGGTCGACTCGAAGGGTGAGTCGCACTTCACCGACGACCCCGGCTCCATCCCCAGGGGGGTGAAGTCGAAGGTCACCAGCGGCGCGCCGTTGAACACCGTGTCAGGTGACGACGCGGGCCCCTCGCGCGCGGTGAAGCCGACGCCGACGCCTGCACCGACGGTGGGGCCCGACAGTTGTGCGCGGGCGAAGGCGCAGGTGGCCGACGTCGAGAAGCGCCTCGCGCAGGTGAAGCCCGACCAGGAGGCCGCGCAGGCGAAGGAGCGGGCGCGTTGCCAGGGCGTGCTGCGGACGTTGGGGCAGCCGGCCTGGGCGCGCTGCATGGCGGGCGTGCAGGAAGCGGCGCCGGCGACGCCCACCGCGCCCCTCGAGCAGGAGCTGGACGGGGCCCGGGAGACGTTGCGCCGGGCACAAGTGGAAGGGTGTCATTGATGAAGGAAGTGACGTTCGATCGCGCCGGGGCGGTGGAGCCGTCGCGGCTGATGCAGCGGGTGGAGCGCTGGCTGTCGGCCCATGGCTACACGGTGTCCACGCGCACCACGGGTGAGTTGCAGTTCGTGAACCCGCAGTCGGGGCCGCATCGGTTGGTGGTGCGGGTCGACGCGGTGCGCACGCGCTTCGTGTTCGCGCCGGCCGCGCCGGGGGCGGTACTGCCCGAGGCCGCCGAGTTGGAGCGGAGGGTCGACGCCTCGATGGGGGCGCCGGCGGCCCCGGTGGTGAAGGTGGCGGCGCCGGCGGGGCAGGGTGGGGTGCGCTGTTCCATCTGCGCGACGGTGGTGCCGGCGGGTGAGTCCGCGTGTCCGCTCTGCGGGATGACGCTCTAAACTCCCTCGCCCTGCGACAGCGGGGAGAGGGTCGGGGTGAGGGGCCATGTCGAGCACAGGGCGTGGTGCCAATTCGGCCCCTCACCCTGACCCTCTCCCCTCTCGAGGGGAGAGGGAACTAACCGCTGCGGGGCCGGACCTCCGACCACCTATCGGCTGATCACCACGTCCGCGATGATCAACGCATCGACCGGGTGCGCCAAGAAGAACGCCACCGCATCAGCCTCGGTCGCGACGATGGGCTCGCCCTGTCCATTGAGCGACGTGTTCAGCAACACCGGCACGCCGGTCTCCGCACCCACGCGCGTGAGCACCTCGCCGCACAGCGACCCCGCGCTCACCGTCTGCACCCGCGCGCTCCCATCCACGTGGGTGACCGCGGCCAACTTCTCCCGCGCCTCCACCCGCACCTCGGCCACGGTGGTCATGAACGGCGCGAGCCGCGGGGCGAACGCTCCAAAATACGCCGCAGCCGCCCCCTCGAGGACCATGGGCGCGAAGGGGCGAAACGGCTCCCTGCGTTTGATGACCCGGTTGATCCGCTCCTTGACCTCGACGGGCGCGGGCAGCGCCAGCACGCTGCGGTGACCCAGCGCGCGCGGACCCCACTCGAAGCGACCCTGCACGAAGGCCAGCACTTCCCCGCGCACCAACCGCTCCACGGTGCCCTCGACGACCGACTCGAGGCGCGAGGCCTTCAAGCCCAGCGCCGTCGCGAGCCCGAAGGCCACGTCGCCCGACACCCCGGTGCCCCAGGCGGCGTGCGTAAAGGTCCCTCGCGGCTCCCCGCGCTCCGCCGACGCGAGCAGCGCAGCCCCGAGCGCGCCCCCGGCATCGCCCGCAGCGGGCTGCACGAAGAACTCCTCGAACCCGGCCTCGCGAAACAGCCGTGCGTTGGCCACGGCGTTGAGCGCCACGCCCCCGGCGAGGCACAGCGCGTTGGCCCCGGTGAGCGCCTTCACCCGCGCGGCGAGGCGGAGCAACGCCTCCTCGAGCACCACCTGCAGCGTGGCGGCGACGTCCGCGGCGCGCGCGTCCTCCGCATTCCCATCGAGCCGCCACGGAGTCCCCGGCATGCGCCGCGGCCCCAACAACGCCTCGAGCTTCGACGAGAACCCGACCTCGGTGTTGGTGTGCGAGTCGAAGTACTCGAGGCTCAGGGTGAAGCCCTGGTCATCCACCTGGATCAACCGCTCGAACTCGGCGCGGAACCGGGGCGTGCCGTACGCGGCGAGGCCCATCACCTTGTACTCGCCCTCGTTGACCTCGAAGCCGAGGTACGCGGTGAGCGCGGAGTACAGGAGCCCAAGGGAATGGGGGAACGCGATGCGCGCCTTGCAGGTGAGCGAATTCCCCTCGCCGAGCCACAGGCCGGTGCTGGTCTCTTCGCCCACTGCGTCGACGGTGAGCACCGCGGCGCGGGAGAAGGGGCTGGCGAAGTACGCGCTGGCGGCGTGCGAGGCGTGGTGGTCGCGAAAGGTGACGCGGGCCCGGTCGACCCCGAGCTTGGCGCTGAGCGCATCGAGCACCCACAGCTTGTTCCCCAGCTGCGAGGCGAGCGCGCGGGGGAACTGGCGCAGCGACTTCGGGAACGTGCGGAGCATGGAGAGCAGCACCCGCTCGAGCTTCCCGTAGGGGTTCTCGTAGAACACGACCTCGTCGAGGGCGCGGGGGTCGAGCTTGGCCATCGCGAGGCACGCGCGGGCGGCGCCGAGCGGCAGGTGGGCGTCGTTCTTGATGCGGGTGAAGCGCTCCTCCTGCATGGCGGCGATGAGCTGGCCGTCGATGACGAGGGCCGCGGCGGCGTCGTGGGAGTTCGCGCTGATGCCGAGGATGGCGCTCACGGGCGGCGGGCCTTCTCGATCAGCGCGAGGGGGAAGAGCGCCACGTACAGCACCGACATCAGCGCGGTGTACACGAGGCCGCTCAAGGTGGCGCCGGCGCGCAGCCACCCGCGCTTGAGCTCCCACAGGCGAGCGCTCCCGAGCGAACCGCCGAGTTCCTGGGAGAGCGCCAGCGAGTACGTCTCGTGCTGTTCCTCATCGCGCATCACGGCGTCGAGCAGCGCCTTCGTCTTCGTGTCGGCCCGCGGGGTGCCTTCCAGCTGCGCCAGTTCCTCGCGGAACAGCTGCATCTGGCCGCGCGCGCGCCGTTCGCCCACGTGCACGAAGGCGATGAACTTCGCCTCGCCGAGGACGGTGAAGAGGTGCTCGAAGTCGGCGTGGAACAACGATGGATCCGTGGCGCGCGAGGGGTCGAGCTCGAGGGCGCGCAGGGTGAACATCTTCGCGTGGCGGGCCTCGTCGACGGCGTGGGCGACGTACTGGGCCTTGCGCGCGAGGTCGGCGCTGGCGTTGGCGGCCTCCATCATGTCGTAGAAGCTCGAGCGCTCGGCGCGGGCGAAGGCCAGGAGCATGCGGGCGGTGCCCTTCGCGCTGCGCCACCTCAGCGGGCGCGTGAGCCGCACCCACGGCGACGGGGTCGGCGCCTCCATCACGGCACCGCGCAGAAGCCACCACCGGGCCAGGCTTCGCAGTGTCCGACGTGGCACCCCGCGTCGTCGACGCAGGAAGGAGCGCAGCGCAAGAGCGAGCCGGCAGCGCGCTGGCCCGCGGGACAGGAAGGAGGCGCGAGCGGGTCACCCACGAGGGGCGCGCGGTAGGAGAGCTGCTCCTCGACGGGCCGCTTCACGCGCTTGCGGGGGGAAGAGAAGGCCATCTCGAGCTTCCCGTCGCGGGGGAACTCGAGGGTCAGCTCGCGGTCGACCTGGTTCCACGCGAAACGCACCCGCGCCGAATCGCCGGGGACGACGGGGATGATCAACGTCGCGGCCTCGTCGGCCCACGCGCGCCAGTCCCCGTGGCCACCGCGGATCAGCTCGATGACCTCGGGCTTCACGTCGCCGTAGTCGTCACCCGGAG
The DNA here is from genome assembly GCA_903905455.1 of uncultured Archangium sp. GTDB lineage: Bacteria > Myxococcota > Myxococcia > Myxococcales > Myxococcaceae > Archangium_A. The sequence continues at coordinate 4,034 of CAIVGN010000107.1, read as the reverse complement.
CGGGCTTGGGCAGGCAGCGCACGCGCAGCCACTCGCGCACCAGCTTGGTCTCGCAGCCGGCGGCGGTGCTGCCCTTGACGGTGCACTCGTCCTGGCGGCGCCACTCATCGTCGGTGGGGGGCCAGCTGCGGTCCGCGGGGAGCTCGAGGGTGCTGCGCGGCTTCACGGGGCGGTTCAAGGCCTCGACGATGCTGCCGGCGAGGGCCGCGTGACCCTTCGCGGTGAGGTGGAGGTCGGCGTGGAGGAACGCGCCCGGCTCGGCGGCGAGGAGCGCGGACGTGGGGTCGAGGCCCACCGCGCCCAGTCGCTCGGCACGGGCGACGACGTCCTCGACGAGCACCCGGGTGGGCGTCATGTCGAGGGGCGCGACGCCGTACTTCTGCCACTCGTCCGCGGAGACCATGACGTCGAGGGGAAGGGCGACGACGAGCAACCGCGCTCCCACCGCGTCACACGCAGCCTTGGTCTTCGCGAGCACCACGTCGATGGGGAGCGCGTGGGCGGCCTCGCCCGGGGGCTTGAGCGCGTCGAGCTTGCCGCGCAGCGCGCGACGCTCCTCGAGCAGCTTGGTGAGCGCGGGGTCCTTTCGCTTCTTCGCGAGCTCCTCGAGGAAGACCTCGTTGCGACCCTCGCCGAGGGCAGCCATGAAGAGGTGGTAGGCGGTGCGATCGACGGGGCGCGCGCCCTCGGCGTAGGTGACCTGCACGATGTCGCGGGCGTCACCACCGCGGGGCACGAGGGGCTTCACCGCGGCGGCGAAGGCGGGGTCGTCGTTCACCTTGTCCTGGAAGTGGCTCTCGAGCGCGCGGGCCACGTCGCCGAGCTGCGTATCGAGGGCAGAGCGGGCCGTGAGCAGGGTGCGCGCGGCCGCGTCTTCGGGGGGCGGCGGGGTGACGCCGGCGCTGGCCTGCACCACGTCCTTCCAGGTGCCCTCGGTGGAGAAGCCCTCGGTGACTGGCTTGGCGGTGGAGCTGATCAGCTGCCGCAGCGCGAAGACGAGGTGCGACTGGCTCATGAGCTCGCGGCGGAAGGGGAAGTCGCGGGTCTCGCCCGGTGCCGGGGCGGTCTCGGCGCGCACGGCCCAGCCGTCCCAGACGGTGTGGCGTTGGACGTTCGGGCGGTCGACCTCGAAGAGATCATTCGAGAGGTTGAGCACGTAGACGACGGTGCCGATCTTGCGTTGTTGGATCAGTGACTCGACGACGGCGGTGTATTCGCGGGGGCCGTACGTCGGCACGCCGGCGTTGAGCACGGGGCGCTTGAGCTTCTCGGTGAGCTGGGCGGAGAAGGTCTCGCCTTCTTCGACGCCGAGGCCGAAGACCTGGCTGTCACCGACGACGAGGACTTCGCTCGGGGAGGGTTCGGGCCAGTCGGCGCCGCGGAAGCCTTCCTTGTTGATGCGCACCGAGGTGACGGCGTTGTCGGCGACGCGGAGCTTCATCTCGGTGTGGGGCCAGAGGCGCACGCCGAGCCGCTCGTCGGGGAGGTAGAGGTTCAGGTGGGGGAAGGCGCCGCGGTCGCGGAGCCAGAACGCCCCTTCGGCGAGCAGGAGTCCGAGAGAGAGGCCGAGCAACACCTTCACCAACGCTTTGAGGGCACGCACGAACCCGTGAACCTAAGCGATTCCCTCGCCCCGCGTGCGGGGAGAGGGCCAGGGTGAGGGGCCGCTCTTCTTCATCTCCTCGCCGAGCCACCTGGCCTCGACCTCACCCGCGCCCAGCGCCTTGCCTGCCTGGGACCGGCTGATCACCCACAACAGGCAATTGATCACGACGCGCGGCAGGCCGGCCATCACGCCCATGCCGAACGGGGTGACCCGCTGGCCGAGCCGGCGCACGAGCGCGAAGCCCTCCTTCATCCGCAGCGCGAGCGCGCGCGCCTCGGTCCACGCGAGGGGGCGCACGCCGCTCAACATCAGGGGGACCATGAAGGCGGCGTGGGTGCGCAGCCAGCTCTCCATGTCGGGGTGGACGACGGTGGGGATGCCGGCGGCGCTGAAGGTGCGGGCGAGGTCGTCGAGGCCCGGGGGCGCGAAGTCGGCGAGGCCGCCGACGGTGGTGATCTGCAGGGCGGCCATGGCGCGGGGGACGACCTGCGAGGCGAGCTTGCCGTCGACGAGGCTGGCGATGACCGCGGGGAAGCCCCAGGCGAAGCGCTCGCGGCCGACGGCGTCACGCAGCGCGGGGAGCCCGTTGAAGGCGTTGAACATGAACATCACGCGCTTCGAGGCATTGGCCGTGAGCGCGGGGAGCACCGCGTCGACCTGGGAGGCGAGCACGGTGACCAGCACGAGGTCGAAGACGTCGTCGGGCGCGAGGGCCGGCAGCGGGGTGATGGGCGCGCGCAGGCCGGAGGTGGTGAGGATGGCGCGGTCGGCCTCGAGCTGCGCGAGGCGCGTGGTGCGGGCGATGACGCAGACGTCGTGGCCGGCGCGCGAGAGGTGGAAGGCGAAGGTGCTGCCGATGGAGCCGGGGCCGAGGATGGCGATGCGCAAGGGGGCTTTGTGGGGGGGAAGTGACGGGCGAATCAACCACTGACCGCGCGCGCCGCAGAGAACACGTCTGGAGGCATGGGCTGCGTGAGACTCCACGTGAAGGCGATGGGCCTCGCACCCTCTTGCCGCACGTATCCCACGGAGCCCAGGAACGTGTAGGCGGCGGTCTCGCCGCGAGCGTCCTGCTTGGACTCACGCACGAAGAGCAGCGGCCCTTTGCCCTCGCGCGCATCGCGTACGTAGCGTTGTGCTGCGTCGCTCTCGGGCGTCTGATCAGCCTGCGACTCCCAGTGGAAGAGGTGCGGCGTCAGCGCGAAGTCCCGGTACATGGTGGTGGGCGAGTAGTCCCGGTCGCTCTTCCGGAGCGTGACGAAGAAGAGGTCGACGCCCTGTGACTTCACGTAGTGGCAACCCGCCTGCGTGCGAAAGGGCCGGTCCGGCCGGTGCTCCTCGAATGCCGCCAGGACCTCCGAGAGTGAGTAGCGGCAGTGGATTTTGAGGGGCACGCCCGGGAGGCGGGCGAGGGGGATCCCGTGATGATCAACGCGCCCTCGCAACACGGCGAAGAGTTCCTTGAGTTCCCGCAGGATGCCGGGGTGTTGCCAGAGCAGTTCGAGTGCCTCCTCCAGCGACGCGAACTTTTGCCGGTCCCAGAGGATGGCGCTGAGCATCGACCACTCCACGCGCGCCCTGCTGGTGAGTGGCAGTGGAGGCCTGGGCGATGCGAGTGCGGCGCTCCACGTGTCGAGCAGCGCCGCGTCGTTCAGGTGCAGGCATCGCATCACGGCGCGGCTGAGCCCCTTCTCGTGAGGTCCTTTTGGCGCTCCCTGTGCCGCGGCGCAGCGCAAGGCCGCAAGCCCGCGCTCTCCAACAGAGCCACGATAGAACTCCTCGAGCTCGAGTCCTGTCTCAGCCAGCCACTGCGGCAGGGCCACATCCCCCAGGGAGCGGAGCTCCTGCACCAGGGTGTTCCACTGCGTCGTGAGTGCCAGGCGCAGGTTCGCGAGTACGTTCTCCTGGGCGACTCGATCGAGCTCGAAGTGGCACCCCGGCGGCAGGAAGCCGAAGCCCTCCTGCAGTCGCTCTGCGAGCTGGCGCCGAGTGCCACCGACGAGCGCGCGGTATCGCCGGTCGAAACGGAACTCCTGGTGCGGACGACCGATGAAGTCGAGCACCGTGAGCACCTTGCCCGGGCGCTTTCGAAGACCACGCCCCAATTGTTGGATGAACAGGGTCGGGCTGTCGGTGGGCCGCAAGAGAAAGAGGGTGTCGACATCGGGCAGGTCGATGCCTTCGTTGAAGAGGTCGACGGTGAAAACCGCGCGCAAGGCGCCGGACTGGAGCCGAATCAGGGCGTCCCGGCGCTCTGTCTCGGTCGACTCGCCGGTGATGGCCACGGAAGGGAGGTTCGCTCGGTTGAAGCGATCCGCCATGAACCGGGCGTGGCCGACGCTCACGCAGAACCCCAGGGCCTTCATCGTCGAGACGTTCGAAATGGTTCGCCGGGCAGCGTCGAGCACCTCGCGCACCCGCGCGTCGT
>CAIVGN010000106.1 GCA_903905455.1 uncultured Archangium sp. | reverse complement strand
TTGCGTGCCGATGACAGGGCGCCTTCGCTCGCTGCGCTCGCTCCGGCGGAGCCAGCCGACACGACAGCGATCACTCGACCGACGGACCCGGGTCTCCGGTGATCTCGGTGAAAGTGGATCTCGGTCACCTCGGTGGTGACATACTCGGCCACCACCCCGCTTGCCGTGGACCGGCAATCGGGGCCACGAGTCTGCGCCAGCAACTGGAAGGTGGCTGGTCGCCGACGCGGATGCCCTCAGGTCCACCGGCCACAACGAGCCCCCCCTCGGGGCGCACGTACGCGTGGTCGATGACCTCCCGTGTCACGCCGGACAGTCAGACCTTCCTCAAAACAGCTGCAACTCAATCAAGGAGACCCTCGCATGAGCATCAGAAGATTCTCAGGACTGCAGACCCTCATGGAAGGGGCCGTGTTCTGGACCGACCTGGTGAACGAGCGTGGCTGGCGCATTCAGTACAACAGGACCCTCGACGTCTTCTTGCCGTTGAAGCCGTTTCGACTTCTCGACCCTAATGGCGTGCTCTGGGCATCTGCCGACGAGGCTGAGGAGTTGGCCAACGAGCTGCCGAACATGGTGGCCGAGTTCGCGCAGAAGGACCCGCTGATCGACCAGGAGATGGTTCAGGACATCATGGCCACCGTCGCCAAGGAACTGTTCAAGGTGGCGCTCAAGAGCGCCACCCAGAGGTAGCTACATGGCACCAATGAACCGCCCCTTGTCCCGAGAGGAGTTCACGCTGGCCGGGGCGGGCGGCGCCGTGCTGCTCGTTCACGGCCTCGGCGGTGGGCCCTACGAGCTGCAGCTCCTGGGCGAGCACCTTCACCGAAACCTCGGGTGGACGGTACGCGCCATCCAGCTCCCGGGGCACCGCGCCGCCTCGACCCTCATGCCACATTCGACCTGGCCAGAATGGCTCGCCGGTGCCGAGGACGCTCTTGCAGAACTCGAGCGCGATACCGGCGAGGCCGCGGTGAACGTGGTTGCCTTCTCGATGGGCTCGCTGCCGGCGCTGCGGCTCGCCGAAAAGGGGCGCCTTCGCGGCAGGCTGGCGGTGTTGGCGCCGTTCTTCTCGGTGTATCGACCCGCGGGGCTAAACATCGAGCCCGCGATGGGGCTGAGCCCGTATGTGCCCCGCAGGCGGCCGCCGCTCGGCAACCGCAGCATGCGCGAGCAGACCCAAACCTGCGTCCCGTTTTCCTTCTTCAGCACCAAGGCCGCAAGGAGTGCTCTGGAGTTGGCCAAGGTGGTTCTCGCCGACGCCCACCAGATTCAGATCCCTACGCTGGTGCTGCAGGGCGACCACGACACCGTGGTGGATCCTGGCGGTGCCGAGCGACTTGCGGCGCGGCTCACCTGTTCGCGCGCCTTTCAGATGATTCAGGGAAGCGACCACCTGCTCGCTCTCGATGCGCAACGCGAGGAGGTCTTCTCGGCCGTGGAGAAGTTCCTTCGGCCCGAGCGTCCTGCGTGAACGTGCTCATCGCAGGCTGCGTGGCGGCCGGGGTCGCCTTCATCCTTCTCTGGGTGCTCGCGAAGATCGGTGACCTGCTTTTCCGCAAGAGCGCCCATCCCGTTTCGATGGGGGTGTTCCTCATGCTCACCGGCCTCGCGATCGGCGTTGTGTACGTGACCTACGAAGCGGCGGCGAACCCCTCCGGCTGGTCGGCGGCTGAAGCATCGTCAGTCATCAGGCGTGCGATTTCTGCAGTCGGGCTTTGACGACGGCGCGGGGGCACGCCTCACGCCCTCGCCGCCGCCAGCGCCGGATTCCACAACCCCTCCCGCTGCAACGTCGAGAGCCGCTGCGCGTCAGTGAGCAGCGTCTCCCCGTAGTCGTCGATGGCGTACGCCACGTACAGCACCTGCTCCCACAGCGGGTGCGTTGGCCCCCACACCTCGTCGGGGATGGGGTGCACGACCTCGTGCCACCAGGTCAGCAGTGCCTGAACGTCGTCGATGGCGACGGCCGTGAGCAGGTGCTGCGGGATGGCTCCGTGGGTGTCAGTCATAATGCCCCTCCGACTCTGCCAGGCACGCGAAGCGAGCCTCGCGCTGGTCCGTCGCGAACAGTTGCGCCCCGTCCATCCGCTGCTCCCCGAGCTCGCAAAGCGCGGCCCAGACGAAGAACGACAACGGGTGTGACGTGCGCCCTGACTTGGGCAGCGCCGACCAGAACCGCAGGAAGACGCCGACGTCTTTCCTGTCCAACGCATCGAACAGCCTCTTCGGCACCTTCGACCTGGTCAACATGCTCGGCTCCTTTCACTTGAACTGGCCCGTCTTCAGAAACCTCACCACGCCCTCGACCACCTCGGAGTGCGCAGGGAGCCGGGTGTGCTTCACGCCGTTGACCATCAGGCTGTCCGCAGCCCCGACACCGAGCGCCGACTCCAGCTCCACGACGCCATCGCCGTCACCGAGCAGGCCCAGCAGGACCCAGCCGTTGATGAAGCCCCGCCCCGCGACCACACCGAGCGGCACCTGCAGCACGGCGAGCTCACGCCGGTCACGCACCACCAACTCGGTGATGTTCGGGCCGCCAATGAAGGTGAGCCACTTCGTGAAGTTGGCGATCCGAGATCCCAGGTGCGGTGTCCCCACCGTCACGAGTCTCCCGAGCCTCGGCGTCCCCTTGCGCAGCGCGAGCTTCGCCATGACGGCTGAAGCCACCAGGCCGCCGAGGCTGAAAGCCACCAGGGACACCTGCTTGATGCCGCGGTGGTGTGCAGCTGACGCGGCCACCAGGTCGGTGATGCTCGAGGCGAGTTCGTCCACCGTTCTGAAGAACGAGGGGTACTGCACAACCTCCGCGACGAAGCCCGCGGCGCGAACGGCGTCGCGCAGCGGCACCATGCGGGGGGTCGCCTTTCCGCCGTAGCCGTGCAGCAGCACCACGAGGTGGTCGCCGCGCTGGTGCGACGTCCCGACGGCCTTCGTGAAGGCCGCGAGGGCCGCAGAGTAGGTGGTGCCGGTGTGCAGGCGGCGGTCGTAGGGGTCGAGCACGCGCACGCGGCCGAACCTGACGTGCTGCTGGATGCGGTGGTCGTCGACCACCAGTCGGTCGCGCCAGAACTGGGTGCCGCCCAGCGTTTGTGGGCCTTGCTTCTTCTTCATGGGAGCTCCGGAAGGGGCCGCGGTCGTCATGACCCGAGCCGTCATAGGGGTGGCGCACCATCGCGAGCGTTCGTTCAGGAGGAACACCGCATGGCGACTGAGACTGGAATCCACGACACCGTTCAGCGCGTGACCATCGAGGTCACCTCCGATGAGTCGGTGGCCACGTTGTTGTCCACCCAGGAGCAGCTGGGCTCGGACGGGCAGGGCATCACCGTCTGGGGCCCGGAGGCGCTGCTAACCCGTCATCGTGCTGTGCTTCGAGCGGCCCTGCCTGCCGCCGCTCTGAACCCGCGGCCCTGGCAGAATCCACCGGACAACATCTTCGCGGCTGGTACCCCGCTAAGCACCACCAGCCCGGTCTTGGCCCCGCCAGGCTTCCGAGCCTTGCCTGCCTGGGGCAAGGCCCCGCGGCAGCCGGTGAGCTCGAACTTCGAGAGTGGGTCCGTCTCCCAAGGCTCGGGTGTCAGCTTCGCCGACGCCGGCCAGAAGGGGGCGTTCTGCCTGTGCGCCGCCTGCGCCAGCGACGACACCCGCTGCATCTACGCGTCCGTCGAGAGCGTCTACTACGGCGGGGAGTGCGAGACGACGACCTACACGAGGGTCGAGTACGAGTGCCTCGAGTGCGGGAGCTTCACCCACTGGGAGTTCCATCACACGCGGTAGCCCGCGCCGAGCAACGCCACGGCCTGGGCCATCGCAGGATGGGCCTCGTCGGCCCCCAGTTCGCGTGCGAGTTTGAGCAGCTCGGAGAGGGCGTTTGCTACCGTGCTACCGCCAATTGAGGGTTCCTTGCGGTCGACGGGGCTGCCCTTGCTGCTCGCCTCTACGTAGGCCCGCGAACTCTCAGGAGTTGCTGCGCTCACTTCGCTTGAGTTGAGGTCGTTGATGGTCGTTGGCCGGCCTTCGAGTCCGGGGAGGGCCACTGTCTTTTTCGCTGCGATGTTGATGGGTTGGCGCGGCTCAGTAGAAGGAGCCGTAGAAACCCTCATCGCGGTGACCTCGGAAGCCCTTGAAATCGCGGTGGTTGGCTCCCCGGTCGAGAGCTCGATTTTCAGCTTCAAGACCTCGCGGCCACTACGTCCCACTCGGCGGTGCCGGAGGCCGAGGGTCTGGAGGTCGTCCTCGAAGCGGTCGGAGACGGAGCCCTTCCGGCGTGAGCGACCGAACTGGCACCTGGCCTGGGGCGGCAGCGGCACCATCAGGTCGTCGAGGGTGGCGACGACGTCGAGCAGGGCCTCGAGGTGAACGCGATACGGGGTTGCTCAGGGACCTATGCCCCGCGAGGGGGCGGATTCAGGAACACGCTTCGACGGCGCGAGGGCTGCTGCGCGCAGAAGATCGAACGCCGGTTGACGCACCTCTTCCGACCGCAAACCGGCCATCCGCAGGTAGACCGTCCCCCGCTCCCACTCGGAGGATCGTCGCGCCCGCCTCAGCGCACGCCCGCACCGACTGCGAGGTGGTCAAGGGCAAGCAGCGGGGCCTCGTCTTCGATGCGTTGCAGGACCTGGAGCGCCAGCTCAACGCAGACTTCGCCCCGAAGGTGCGCGGGCGGGGGAAGCGGCTTCCCCTGCGCATCACCATCGTTCCGGTGGCCTACGACGAACTCCTCGAAAAGCTGCTGGCCGGCGAAGGTGACTTCGTCGCCAGCCCGCTGCTCGTGACCGAGGCGGCCGCCCAGCGCGTCGCCTTCACCGATTGGTTCTTCGACGAGGCGCAGGTGCTGGTCGTGACCCGGTCGGGCGACGTGTTGGGTGAGGGGCCCGACGCGCTCTCGGGCCGTACGCTGCACCTGCGCGCCTCGAGTGGCGCCTGGCAGTTGCGGCTCGCCCGCAACGTCGCGCTCGAGGCCGAGGGCCGAGCGCCGACCATGGCCCCCAACCACCATGGGCTCGAGGGTGCCCCCTACGGATTGGTGGTCACCGCGCTCACCAAGCGGTGCCTCGACGAGGTGTTCTCTCAGTTGGTCGTCCTCGCCGCGACCCCGGCGGCAGCGTGCGAAGGGGTCTCGGTGCTGTTCCCCCGGTTGCCGGGCAACAAGCTGCGCTTCGACTCCACGGCCACGATGCCCATCGATCTCTCGGGCGAGGTCTTCCCGTCCTTTCCTGAGGGCGCGCGCTTCAACTTCAGCAGTAGCGCCGACGGGGCGCTGTCGAGCCGATCTTTTCGGCTCGTCACCCCCACGGGGGTCAACGTGGTCCGGGTGTCGTTGTCCGACGCCTTGCAGTCCCGGTGGGACGTGGTGGTCGACGCGGCTTCGCCCGCGTTCACGCTGCCTGCGGTGCCCGGCACGCTGCGTGACCGGCTCTTCACCAACGGCAACGGCGCCTCGGGTGCGCGCTCGGAGTTGGTGGTGCAGGCGCTGCGCATGACGCAGGACCCCTCGGTGGTGGGAAGCCCACCGGTCACCTTCAGCGACTACGCCGAACTCAACGCGGCGAATGCCGGGCGGACCACGGACCTGCTCACGGCGTTCTCGACGCTCGACTACGGCAGCCCCCAGATCGCGTTCACGACCCCCGCGACCACCCCGGTCACCATCTCCCGGGGCTCCATGCTGGTGCTGGCCGTCAAGGGCTTCAGCATCGGCACCGGCGCTGCCAACGATGGCGTGGTGCGGCTCTCGTTCGTGGGTGGCACGGGCTGTCCCGAGGCGGTGCTCAGCACGGAGCCCCCGGTGGCCGGCAGTGGCACCCTCGGGCACCCGCTGCCCACGGCTTGCACGGGCGCAGCCGTCACCATTCGCGCCGAGCTGCTCAAGACGGACGGCGCCACGCCCCTCTCACCGCCGGTCGCGCGCACGATCACCGCGACGATCCAGTAGCGCTCAGGGCCGCTTCGAAGGCCCCGCGTTCGTCCCAGCCCCGAGCTTCCGGCGCCGCAGCCACGCCCTGCCCAGCATCACCGCCATCACGGGAATGAGCGGCAGGTAGAACCCCAGGCCAGACACCAGCGCCCACACGCTCTTCGACGCGTAGACGGCCGTGTAAAGCACCGCGGCGATGTGCAGCGCGATGTAGAGCGCCGACCAGCCCATCACCCTGCGCATGGGGGCGAGCGCGCTGGGCTCCAGCACGGTGCCCGGCGTCATGCGCCCGACGTACCCCGCGAGGAACGCGTCCGACGAGCGCATCAGGCCCACCATGAACACGATGCTCACGGCCTCGATGATCGCGGGCTTGAGCTTGAAGAAGAACTCGTCCTCCATGACGATCGACACGGCCCCCATGCCGGCGATCAGCGCCGCGTCGAGCACCACGAACCAGTCGAACTTCCGGGTCTGGCGCCAGGTGGTCGCCAGCTGCGCCACCGCGAAGACGACCGCCGCCAGGATCGAGATGCGCACGTCATCGACCAGTGCGTCGACGACGAGGAACACCAGCAGGGGCAGCAGCTGCAAGAGCGGCAGTTGCCCGAGTGGGCCTGGGGTGACGTTCGGCTTCACTGTCGCGGCGCCATACTCACAATTCGCCACCAGGCGCGACCCATCGTCTTGTTGACGTGGGCCCCGGGGGACGGTCTCTTGCCGCGCGTGCGAACCCTCGGGCTGGTCGTGGCGGTGCTGGTGCTGGCGGGTGCTTCGGGGTGCCGGCGCCGTGTTCACCGCGTGATGGTCGTCAACACCCCCGAGGGCCAGGAATGCAGGCGGCAGTGCATGGTCGTCTACAGCGCGTGCGAAGGCGGCAGGCGCAGGAACGCCAAGCGCTGCCACCTCGAAGAGAATGACTGCCTGCGGACCTGTCCGGGCGCGATCTACGAGCAATAGTTCGGGGCCTCGAGCCGTTCGCGCTCGATGCCGGGAGGCACTTCGCGGCACGCTGCGTCCCCATGAAGGCATTGGTGACGGGTTCTACGGGGCTGGTGGGTGGTTGGGTCGCGCGCAAGCTGCTCGAACGAGGCCACGCGGTGCGGGCGCTGGTGCGTGATGCCACGCGGCTGCCCGGTCCGCTCGCGGGCCAGGTGGAGGTCGTCACCGGGGACGTGACCGACGCGGCCTCGGTGTTCGCCGCGGCGAAAGGCGTCGACTGGGTGTTTCACGCCGCTGGGGTGCCCGAGCAGGCGGTGCGTGACGAGGGGCTCTTCGAGCGCGTCAACCACCACGGCACCGTGCACGTCCTCGACGCCGCGCGGAAGGCCGGCGTGCGCCGGGTGATCTACACCTCGACGATGGACGTGTTCGCCGCCGCGCCTGGCGCCGTGTTGTCCGAGGGGCCCGTCGACCCGAGGCCCCGGCCCACTGCCTACGAGCGCTCGAAGCAGCACGCCGAGCTCGCGGCCCGGGCTGCCGCGGCGCAGGGCCTCGACGTGGTGTTCCTCAACCCGGCGGCGATCTACGGGCCGAGCTCGGCGCCCACCATGCTCACCGCCACCCTCCAGCAACTGCTGCGCGGCGAGGTCCCGCTGCTGCCTCCGGGGGGCATGTCGGTGGTCTACGTGGAGGGCCTGGCCGACGCGCACCTCGCCGCCGCCGAACGCGGGGTCGCAGGGCAGGGCTACCTGGTGGCGGATGCGCATCTCTCGCCCCGCGGCCTCGCCGAAGTGGTGGCGGCCCAGGTGCCTGGCGTGCGCGTCCCCCCGGAAGGCCCCGCCTGGTTGATGCGCCTCATCGCGGCGCTCACCACCCCGGTGTTGCTGCGCCTGGGGAAGGCCCCGTTGCTCGACCCCGGACAGCTGGTGTGGCTGCTCAACGACACGAGGGTCGACGCCAGCCTGGCGAAGACCCACCTCGGCTTCGTGCCCACGCCCCTCGAAGAGGGCGTCCGCCGCACGGTCGCCGCGCTCGACGCGATGGGCCGCGTGCATCGGCTGGCCTGAGGCCGGTCGGTGGCGAGGCGCTCGGCGAGTTGCACCCACCAGTCACGGCGGACCCCGGCCGCGCCGTCGCCCATGCCGCTGGGCCCCCTCATTCCGGTCCCTTCGCTGGGGCGGCTGTGGATCGGCGCTTGCTCTGCTCCCGGGGACGTCAGCCATGAAGCCCGTCGACCGCACTCCCTCCGAGCGAGCCCACGAACACCGGGGGTTCCTGGTTCGCCTCAGCGCGATCGTCACCGTCACCATCTGCGGGGGCGAGCTCCTCATCATGCAGGTCCTGAAGCACCTGCCGGAGCGGCTGCACGCGATGGAGGGCCCGATCGACGCGGTGCTGCTGGCCGCGCTCACCGTCCCCGCTGTCTACTGGACGGTGCGAGGGCTGCCCCGCCGCATTCATCGCGAGGTGGGCGAACTCGACCACTTGCTGGCGCGCTGGAACTGGCTGTCCCACGTCTTTGACTCCGTTGAGGAGTCGATCGCGGTCACCGATCCCCAGGGACGAATGCTGCGGGTCAACGGGGCCTTCACCCGGCTGACGGGCTACTCCGCCGAGGAGGCGCAGGGCCGACCGACCTCGATCCTGTCCAGCGGCCGGCAACCTGCGTCCTTCTACACGGAGATGTGGAGCCAGCTCTTGAGCGGCGGCTCGTGGCAGGGGCTCCTCGTCAACAAGACGAAGGCGGGGCAGTTCATCGAGGTCCACATGCTCATCTCGGTGATGAAGGACCCCGTCAACGGCCAGGTCACCGGCTACGTGGCCATTCATCGCGACGTCACCCACGAGCGGGCCACGGCGCGCGAGCAGGCCCAGGCTCAGAAGTTGGCCGCGGTCGGTCAGCTCGCCTCGGGCATGGCCCACGAGATCAACACCCCGGTGCAGTTCATCGGCGACAACGTGCAGTTCCTGGCGGATTCCTTCGGCGATCTCCGGCCGTACCTGGAGGCCAGCCGCGCCCTGGGGGAGCACGGCGTGCCCTCGGCGGAGGAGCTCGCGGCGCTCAAGGCGCTCGCGGCGAAGGCCGACCTTCCGTACCTGATCGAAGAAGTGCCCCGGTCTCTCTCGGAGGCGAGGGACGGGGTGCGGCGGGTCGCTGAGCTGGTGCGGGCGCTCAAGGAATATGCGCACCCGGACGCCGCGGACATGGCGCCCGCCGACATCAACGCGGCGTTGCGGCGCACCCTGGTCCTGGCGCGCAGCGAGATCAAAGACGTGGCCTCCGTCGAGACCGACCTGGGCACCTTGCCCGAGATCACCTGTCACATCGGCAGCCTCCAGCAGGTTTTCCTCAACCTGCTGATCAACGCGGCCCATGCCATCGAAGAGAAACAGCGCGATCTCCCGGCGAGCACGGCGCGCGGCGGCATCCGCGTCGTGACGCGCGCCGAGCACGACCAGGTGGTGATCTCCATTCGCGACTCGGGCTGCGGTATCCCCGCGGAGATCCGGGAGCGCATCTTCGAGCCCTTCTTCACCACCAAGGCGGTGGGCAAGGGCACCGGCCAGGGGTTGCCCCTGGTGCGCTCGGTCGTCGATCGGCACCAAGGGCACCTGGAGATCGACTCCGAGGTCAGCGTGGGCACCACGTTCACCTTGCGGCTGCCCACTTCGCTGCGCGCCGCCTGACTTCAGGCCGCGCGAACCAGCGCAACCTCTTCCACCGGCTCGCGGCGAATGCGCGCCAGGGCGTCGGCCGTCACCTCGATGCCGCGCGGCACCATCACCCGCCCGGCGACGGAGAACAGCGCCCGGGCCAGGACCATGCCCGGGGCAAGCTCGGCGACCGGCACCGGGTTGGCGTGGGCGACGGGGATCTTGCGCCACGCCTCGAGAATGCGGGGCTCGATGGCCGCGGCCAACGCGCGCTCCCGCTCCAGCGGGGGCATGGGCTCGCCTTCGAGCTCGTCGATGCGCGCGGCCGCACGCACCACGCGCGCCATCACCGATGGGCTGGCCTCGTTGTGCCACATCTCCTGGAGCGCATGGGCCGCCCCCTGGAGCGACTCGTCACTGCCGAGGATCGCCTCGGCCCGCGCTGCGCGCAGGGCCGGGTCGAGGTTCTCGGTGAGGGCCATGAGGCCGGCCGCCACGTTGAGGCCGTAGTCGTCGTTGATGCCGAGCTCGAGGCCCAGCCGGTTGGCCAGCGAACGCACCCGCTCCACCCGGGCCCACAGCTCGGGCGCCTCGCGGGTGAGCACGTCGAACACCAGGTGCAGGCTGGCCGACATCACCGTGCGCAGCTTCTGCCGGTGGGCGACGCCCTCGCGGTGCAGGCCGAAGGCGTTGTGAATGACGCGCAGCACCTCGTCTTTCTCGACCGGTTTCTTGAGGTAGTAGCTGATGCTGCCGCCGTTGACGGCCTTGATGACGGCGTCGAGGTCGGCCTGGCCGGTGAGCAGCACCCGCACCGCGTCGGGCACGAGCAACCGCGCGGCCGAGAGAAAGGCGGCCCCGTCCATACCCGGCATGCGCATGTCGGAGATGATGACGGCGAAGTCGCGGTCCTTGCGTAGCAACGCGAGGGCCGCTTCGCCGCCGAGCGCGGTGACGATGGGGCAATCGCGGCGCAGGTTGCGCTCGAGGCCCGAGAGCACCTGGGGTTCGTCGTCGACGCACAGCACGCGCGGAAGGGTGACGGTGTTCATGGGTGGTTCCTTGTGGGCGAGAAGGCCAGTTCCGGGCGCATCACGCGGCTCGTTTCCGGCTCTTGGGGAGCCGGAGAATGAAGGTGGTGCCCACCCCGACCTCCGACTCGATGGCGATGTGCCCCTGGTGGTTCTCGACGATCACCGCGTGCACCAGCGGGAGCCCCTGGCCACTGCCCCGGCCCAGGGCCTTGGTGGTGAAGAAGGGCTCGAACATGCGCTCGCGGACGGCGGCGCTGATGCCGCACCCCGAGTCGCGAATGGAGATCACCACGTCGTCGTTCTCGGCGCGGGTGGTGATGCGGATGCCGCCGAGCACCTCCCCGGCGGGGGGCGCGCCCTTCTGCTTGTCTTCGATGGCGTGGGCGGCGTTGACCAGCAGGTTGAGGAAGACCTGGTGCAGGCTCCCGATGTGGCACGAGACCGCGGGCAGCGTGCCCAGGTCGGTCTCCACGGCGGCCACGTACTTCAGCTCGTTGCGCGCCAGCACCAGGGTGCGCCGGAGCGCCTCGTTGATGTCCGCCGGTTCCATGTCCGGGGTGTCGGGGTGCGCGTATTCCTTGAGCGCCCGCACCAGTTCGGCCACGCGCCGCACGCCCTCTTGCGCCTCCGAGAGCGAGCGGGGCACCTCGGCGATGAGGTACTCGAGGTCGATCTTCTTGGCGATGGACTTCAGTTCAGCGAGTTGCGCCGGCCAGACCGGCTCCGCGAGGGCCTGGGTGGCGTCGAGGTACCAGCTCAGCTCGGTGAAGCTGTCGGCCACGAACTGCACGTTGTCCCCGATGAACTGCACCGGGGTGTTGATCTCGTGGGCCATGCCCGAGGCGAGCTGGCCTACCGCCTCGAGCTTCTGGGCCTGGGATTGATCCCGCTCGCGGGCCCGCTGCTCGGTGACGTCCCGGGCGATGGCGAAGAAGAGGCCGCGACTCATGTCGGCCGTGGCGGTCCACGAGAGGAACCTCCAGCTGCCGTCCTGCGCGCGGTAGCGGTTCTGGAAGCCCACCGTCGACCCGGTGGCCGACAAGGCAGACGCTTCGCTGACGGTGGCTTCGCGATCATCGGGGTGCACCCGGTCGAGCAGCCGGGTGCCCTTGAGCGTGTCTTCGGCGCACCCGAGGTGCCGCGCCCAGCTGGGGTTGGTGAGCACGAACTCGAGCTGCTGGTTGACCACGCAGAGCATGTCCGGGCTCATGCGGAAGAAGGCGTCGCGCTCGTCCTCCGCGGCCTTGCGGGCCTCGATGTCTCGTTGGAGCGCCTCGAACCGCTCTCCGAGTTCGCGGCTGGACAGCTCGAGGCTGTGCTCCAGCTGTGCCCGGTCGACGTCGCCCGACTCGTAGGCCTGGTCGACGGCCTGCACGAAGGCCTCGAACTCGGGGCCGGGAGGGTGATCGCTCTTGAAGGATCGCTTCAGCTGTCGTGCGAGCAGTGCATGCATGGGGCGCTCAGGCGGCTTCGCGTAGCGTGGTGATGGTCATCGTCTGGTTGTGCAGCCGACAGGGGGCCCCGACGCGGAAGGGCGCCAGCTCGCCGTACGAGTAGAAGCCTGCCAGCGGCACCGCCTCGCCCAGCACGTCGCGCACCGCCTCGAGCTCCTCTTCGACCCGCTGCGCCAGCACCAGCTTGCGGCCGACGCAGCTGACGAGCAGGGCGAGCTCCGCCGTGTTGGGCCGCTGGCTGGCCTGGGCCGCGCCCTGGGCGCCGGTGACCAGGCGGTCGACGTTGGTGCGCATCAACTGGGCCACCGCGCCCTCGGGCACGTCGCCGGCGAAGGTCATCGAGCCGTCGGCCTCCGAGACCGCGAGCAGGGTGCGCACCAGCGGCTCGGGGTTCTCGGCGGTGTGCACCATCAGCGGGAAGCGCAGGCCGCTGGCGGGCAGGCCCGCAGCCTGGGGACCGAGGTACCGCTTGTAGAGCGCGAGGGCCGGCTCCCCGTCGAGCTCCAGCAACACGTTGCCCTTCGAGCGCGTCACCTTGCGTTGCGGGCCAAAGGTGTCCCAGCCCCCCAGCGTGCCGATGCCCACCTCCACCCCGTAGAAGGCGATCAGCGAGACCGTGGACGAAGCGACCTGCCCGGCGTGGCACACCACCGTCGAGCCAAAGGCCGCGCCGTCGCCCGACAGGCCGCCCGAGAGCGTCACCCCGGGAGGCAGGGCCCCCGCCAGCCCGCGCGCCAACTCGCTCCCGTTGACCTGGGTGCCATCGGAGAGGACGAAGACGTGCGAGAGCCCGGCATGCGGCACCAGCCCGGCCAACCGCCGGCCCAGCGCCTCGCCGTCGGGGGCTTCCGCGAGGGTGCAGCGCGCCGTCTCGACGTGGCCTCGATCGAACCACAGGGCGGTCGCCACCACGGTGTCGTCGTGAACCCGGGTGCCCTCGATTTCTCCGGCCGTGCTGCAGCCATGGAGGCTCTCGAGCGGGTAGTGCCGGGCGAGGTCAGGCAAGGCTTCATCACCGCACAGCGACAGCCGACTGCCGAAGATCAGGACCAGGTTGGGTGGGGTGGAGGACGCGGTTGCGGGCAACCGTTCCCAGCCCGAAGCTCGAGACCACTTCGACTGGTGCGTTCGCATGTGGGGCGCTGTCGCAATCCGGAGGCCAGCCCAACCGCTCGTAAGTGCGCGACCATGGGTGGGGCACGGACTACCCTTGGGGTGGGGTTGCCCCATCTCACCGGGTCGTTCGCGCTGTCCCACGCCCCATGACCGTGGGACAAGGTCGGCAGGCGGCTCCCCTTTTCCCTCGCGAGGACCAGTGACGTCGACGCCCGGTCAGCAGCTCCAGAAGGCCCGGATCCTCGTCGTGGACGACGACAAGATCGTCCTCCGCGCCGCGCAGCAGATCTTGCAGCGCGAGGGCTACGAGGTGGTCGCCCTCGACGACGCCTTCGAGGGCTTGACCATCGTCAAGGATCCCACCTTCGACGTCGCGGTGCTCGACATCAAGATGCCCAACCTCTCGGGCCTCGACCTGCTGCGCGCCTTCAAGCAGGCCCGGCCCGACGTGGAGGTGATCATGATGACCGCCTACGCGACCATCGAGACGGCCGTGGAGGCGGTGAAGGGCGGGGCCTACGACTTCCTCACCAAGCCCTTCGAGAACATCGACGTGCTCTCGCTGGCGGTGGGGCGGGCGGCCGAGAAGAAGGCGCTGCGCGATCGCAACCGGGCCCTCGAGGCCCAGCTGGCGACCGGGGGCCAGTTCGAGGAGCTCGTCGGCCAGTCGCAGCAGATGCGTGACGTCTTCAAGATCGTCGGCACCGTCAGCCCCTCGACGGCGACGGTCCTCATCCAGGGCGAGAGCGGCACCGGCAAGGAACTCGTGGCGCGCGCCATCCACGCCCGCAGCCCACGCAAGAACAAGCCCTTCGTCGCGGTGAACTGTTCGGCCCTGAGCGACACGCTGCTCGAGAGCGAGCTCTTTGGGCACCTGCGCGGGAGCTTCACCGGCGCCACCGCCAACAAGAAGGGGCTCTTCGAGGCGGCCGACGGCGGCACCATCTTCCTCGACGAGATCGGCGACATCCCCCCCGCGACGCAGGTGCGCCTGCTGCGCGTACTGCAGGAAGGCGAGGTCAAGCGGGTGGGGGCCACCGACACCCTGCATGTCGACGTGCGCGTCATCGCCGCGACCAACGTCGACCTCGCCCGGGCCCGGAAGGCGGGCAAGTTCCGCGAGGATCTCTTCTACCGCTTGAACGTGATCGCCGTGCACCTGCCCCCGCTGCGCGATCGCCCGGAGGACGTGCCGCCGCTGGCCCACCACTTCCTGGCCCGGTACGCCCAGAAGGTCGGCAAGCAGGTCACCGCGTTTTCTCCCGCGGCCCTCGAGGCGCTGACCACCTACCGGTGGACCGGCAACGTGCGCGAGTTGGAGAACTGCATCGAGCGCGCGGTGGTGATGGCGCCGGGCGCCCAGATCGAGGTCGATGACCTGCCCCTGGAGATCCGCCAGAGCACCCGGGGCGGCGGCGAGGTCGACGTCTTCAACCTCGTCCAGTTGCCGTGGGAAGAGGCGCGCACCCTGGCCAGCCGCGCCTTCGAGCGCCGCTACCTCTCGTCGCTGCTCGAGCGGAACCACGGTGACGTGAAGAAGGCCGCCGCGGCCGCGGGCGTGGAACTCGCGAACTTCCGCAGGCTGCTCACGCAGCACGACGTCGCCGCCAGTCAGTAGTTGAGCTTGATGGGCACGGCGGTGCGGCCCGGCGCGGCCGTCACCTTCGCGTCGGCGAACGACGGCGGCCCCATGAAGCCCCTCGCGTTGCGCGACGAGCCCAGTCCCTCCCTGGGAATGCGGAACAGCCCGGTGTCGAGCTTGCCGTTGCCGTTCTCGTCGTGCACCACGGCCACCGCGTACTCCGCGCCGCAGGTGAGCCCCTCGAAGGCGACCTGGAGCGTGTCCCCATTCGGCACCACGTCGACCCGCCGGTTCGCCTTGTCGCGCTTGGTGGGGAAGGTGCCCGTGTCGTCGAAGAGCAGCACCCAGACCACGCCGCCGGGCTTCACCTGGGTCACCTCGACGTCGAAGCCGCAGGTCGGCTTCGGCTGGGCCAGGCCGAGGCCAGACATCAAACACAGGCTGGCGAGGAGCGTCTTCACGGTCGCCGCCGGGTCTACACCCCGACGCCCGGCGCGACTAGCAGGGCCGCCCAGGAGCAGCGGGCCAAGGCCATGGGCGCGACGTCCATCGTGGGCCTCGAGCGCTTCTACAAGAAGGTGCCCTTCAGCTCGGAGACCGAGTTCGAGTGCCACGCCGGCGCGATCGTCGCGGGCGTGGCCTTGCGTGGACCGCTGGTGAAGTGATCGCCCCCGGCTTTTCGGGAGGGGTGGTATGGCCCGCTTGCGTGAGCGACGAGCGAACCACCACCGGAGAAGTCGTCGGCATCGCCTCGCGCAAGGCCGCCACGGCCGTGCTCAACGCGCACGTCGCGGTCATCAAGGGCACGCCCATGCGGCGGGCCATCGGCGACGCGCTGATGAACGGCGGGAACCTGGGCGGCAAGGAACGGCGCTTCGTGGCCTTCGCCACGCGGGAACTCTCCCGGCACCTGCGCCGCATCAACCTCGCGGCCAGCTCCCGTGGCTACCCGATGTCGAAGCTCTCGTTGCCCGAGGACCAGGCGATCTTGCGCTACGCCCTCTGGCGCCGGGAGATCTGCCACGCGGGCATCGACAAGATCCTCATCGAGGTCGCGCTCCCCGGGCCCATTCGCCCCCGCGGCATCCCCGACCAGGTCCTCCGGGCCGCGCTCGAGCAGGAAGTGGAGCTCGACTTCGGCGTGACGCCCCTCGACCAGGCGGCCAACAAGCACTCGTTCCCTACCTGGCTGGCCGAGCGCATCGCCGCCATCGCCCCCGAGGGCGAGCTCGACGCGATCCTCGAGGCGCTCAACCGCGAGCCCACGCTGACCTTCCGGGTGCGCCCCAACGGCACCCGGGACGCCGTGCTCCAGGAGATCCACGAGAAGGGACTGGTGGCCGAGGCCTGCGAGGAGCTGCCCGACGCCATCCGCGTCAGCGACGGCAGCCGCGCGCTCTTCGATTCGAAGTGGAACAAGGAAGGCCAGCTGCAGGTGATGGACCTCGGCAGCCAGCTGCTCGCCGCGTTCTGCAAGGCCCAGCCGGGGCAGACCGTCGTCGACTACTGCGCCGGGGCCGGGGGCAAGACCCTGGTGCTCGCCGACGCCGTCACCAACAAGGGCCGGGTCTTCGCCTGGGACCTGTCCGAGAAGCGGCTCAAGGAAGCCCGCAGCCGCGTCGGCGAGGCCAAGCTGCGCCACGTCAGCTTCCCCAGCCCCCCGCGCATCGATCTCGCCGACCTGGTGCTGATCGACGCGCCCTGCAGCGGCACCGGCACCCTGGGCCGCGAGCCCGACCAGAAGTGGAAGTTGAGCGCCAAGCAGGTGGCCGAGCTCACCGTCACCCAGCTGGGCATCTTGAAGGACGTCGCCAAGCGCCTGAAGCCGGGGGCGACCATCGTCTACGGCACCTGCTCGGTGCTCCGCGAAGAGAACGAGGGCGTCGTCGAGCGCTTCCTCGCCGAGGTGCCCGGGTTCCGGGAGGACGAGCTGCTGCGCGTCTGGCCCCACCGGCTCGAGGGCGGCGGGTTCTTCGGCGCGCGGCTCATCAAGTCCTGATACCGTCTCAGGCCTCTCAATTCGGAGGCTTCGCCGCGTGCCCGACCGCATCCCCCCGCAAACGCCCCAGCAGCAAGAGACCCTCAAGCAGATCCAGGCCGCCTGGGAAGAAGCCCAGGCCCAGCTGACCGTGCTCCGGGCCCAGGTCGAACACGCCGCCGCCATGGCCCAGGCCAAGGTGGGCTCCAACATGCTCGAGCGCGACCTCGATCGCGCCTACCGGGAACTCGGCGAGGGCGTCTGGGCCGAGGTGAGCAAGGGCAAGCTCCAGCTGCCCCAGAACCTGACGAACGTCCGTAAGTTGCTCGACGGGGTGACGCAGCGCATCCGGGCGCAGAACAACTCGATCAACGACTTGCTCGCCGAAGGCACCGAAATCGCCAAGCGCCTTCAGGAAAAAATGACGACTGCGTCGAAAGTGGTGGCCGGCGGCGCGAAAAAGAGGTAATTCGCCGCCCGCAGCACGGGGTCATAGCTCAGCTGGGAGAGCGCCTGAATGGCATTCAGGAGGTCAGCGGTTCGATCCCGCTTGGCTCCACAGAAGTGAAAATCGAAGCCCTCCGGTCCACCAGACCGGGGGGCTTTTCGTTTCCACGGGTTGCGCGCGCGCACGGGCTTTCGCCGCCGGGCCTGCCCCCAAATGAAAAAGCCCCCGGGTTTCCCCGAGGGCCTTCGCGCTTCACTTCAACGACCGGGACTCACTTCCCCGGCTGCGGAGGCGGGACACCCAGGTTCGGCACCGCGGGGGGCGCCTGGACGGGGTCCTTGATGCTGACGAGCTCGACTTCGAACACCAGCGTCGACCCGCCGGGGATGTTGGCCCCCGCGCCGCGGTCGCCGTAGGCGATGTCCGAGGGGCACACGAGCTTCGACTTGCCGCCCACCTTCATCATCGCCACGCCCTCGGTCCAGCACTTGATGACGCCGTTGAGGGGGAACTCGGTCGGCTGACCGCGCTTGTACGACGAGTCGAACTCCGTGCCGTCGATGAGCGTGCCCTTGTAGTGCACGCTGACGGTGTCGGTGGCCAGGGGCGACTTGCCCTTGCCCGGGGTGGTCTCGAGGTACACGAGGCCCGAGGCGGTCTTCTTGGCGCCCTTCTCCTTCGCGGCCTTCGCGAGGAAGTCGGTGCCCTTCTTCTTTTCGCCCTCGGCCTTGGCGGCCTGCTTCTCGTTGAGCAGCTGCTCCACGCGGGGGCCGAACTCCTCCATCTTCACCGCCAACTCCTTGCCGGCAGCGGCGTCCTTCATGCCCTTGATGACCTCAGCGAGATCGGCCTCGTTGAAGTCGGCGGCCTTCACCGGGGTGCGCTCGGCGATCAGCGCGCCGAAGCCGTAGAGGGCCTTCTGGCGGTCTTCCGCGGTCAGCGGAGGGGGCGGGGGCGGCGCCTCGGGCATCTTGGGCGTCGCGGCGATCACGGCCGCCGGGGCGGCCGCGTCAGGCTTGGACTCAGAGGGGCAGCCCGTCAACGACAGGGCGGTTCCCAGCATCAAAACTCGAACGGTGGTCTTCATGGGTTTCTGGTTACTTTCCGTTGATGCCGATGAGCTCGACTTCGAAGTTGAGGACGGAGTTCGGGGGAATGCTGCCGCCCGCGCCGCGCTCGCCGTAGGCGATGTCAGGGGGGCACACGAGCTTGGCCTTGCCGCCGACCTTCATCATCGCCACGCCTTCGGTCCAGCACTTGATGACGCCCGAGAGGGGGAACTCGGCCGGGGTGCCGCGCTTGTACGACGAGTCGAACTCGGTGCCGTTGACCAGCGTGCCCTTGTAGTGAACCTTGACCGTGTCGGTCGGCGCGGGCTGCGCGCCGGTGCCGGGGGTGGTCTCGAAGTAGATCAGGCCCGAGGCCGTCTTCTTCGCGCCGGGGGCCGCCGCCTGGTCGGCGAGGTACTTCGAGCCCTTGCCCTTCTCCTCTTCCGCGCGCTGCTTCTGGCGCTCCTTCAAGAACTGGTCGACCTTGGGCATCGCCTCGGCCGTGGGGACCTTGAGCGGCTTGTTCAGGGTGGCGTCCATGAAGCCCGCCATCACCTCGGTCAGCTCTTCCTCGTTCAGCCCGGCCTGGGCGAGCGGGGTGCGCTGCGCCACGAGGGCGCCGAGCGCGTAGAGCACCTTCTTGCGCTCTTCAGGGGTCAGCGGGGCCGCCTTGGCCGCCACGGGGGCGTCGGCAGGAGGGGCCTTCTCTTTCGGGGGCGGCGCGGCGAACGCGAGCGAACCCGTCAGGCACAGCACGGAAATCAGCTTCTTCACGGTGGTGTTTCCTTCGTTGTTCAGACTGCGGGGGAACTTCAGCTCTCGTAGACCTTCATCACGTCGGAGAGCAGCTTGAGGGCTTCTTCGCGCGGGCGCTGGAAGGCGTTGCGGCCCATGATCGAGCCGAAACCTCCGCCGTCCTTGATGCCCTTGATCTCCTCGAGCAGCGACGCGGTGTCCTTCGCCTCGCCCCCCGAGAAGATGACGATGCGCTTGCCGTTGAACGCGCTCTGCACCACGTGGCGCACGCGATCGGCCATCGTCTTGGTTGGAATGGAATACTTCTCGAACACCTTCTTCGCTTCGGCCTGCTCGATGAAGTCGGCGGGCGGCTTGACCTTGATGACGTGCGCCCCGAGCTGCGCGGAGATCTGCGCCGCGTAGGCCACCACGTCGGTCGCCGTCTCGCCGGCCTTCGAGAGGTTGCCGCGGGGGTAGGCCCAGAGCACGGTGGGCAGGCCCGCCGCCTTCGCCTCGGCGATCAGGTCTCGCAGGTCCTGGTACTGCTGGTTGCGCTCCGCCGAGCCCGGGTAGATCGTGTAGCCGATGGCCGCGCAGCCCAGGCGCACGGCGTCCTTCACCGAGCCGGTCAGCGCCGACATCGGCTCGACCTTCGAGAGCGAGTCGGAGTTGTTGAGCTTGAGGATGAGGGGGATCTCGCCGCACAGCTTGCCGGCGACGGCCTCGAGGAAGCCCAGCGGCGCCGCGTAGGCGTTGCAGCCCGAGTCCATGGCCAGCTGCGGGTGGTAGTCGGGGTCGTAGCCTGCGGGGTTCGGCTGGAAGGATCGCGCCGGGCCGTGCTCGAAGCCCTGGTCGACGGGGAGGATGACCAGCTTACCGGTGCCCGCCAGCGTGCCCGTGTTGAGCAACCGCGCGAGGTTCGTCAGCACACCGGGGGTGTCCGAGGGGTACCAGGAGAGGATCTGCTTGACGCGCGCGGAGTAGGCCACGCGCGCGACATAGTGCTTTTCGAAATCCGTCAGAAGTCATTTCGCTGCGGGTTCGGCAGCGACGGCGACCTTGAGCGGGAAGGTGCCCAGCGGGTTTCCCCCTACGCGCACCAGCACCTGGAACTCGCCCGGGTTGCGGATGCCGGTCGGCTCCCAATCCACCTGCCATTCGGTCTCCTCGGCGTTGCCGAAGCGCAGCTCCCCCGAGGCCTCCATCACCGTGTCGCTGCGCTGGTCGAGGATGGCGATCTCGATCCGCGCGTTCTTCCTGGCCGGTGACTTCACCCGCACCACCGAGCTGAACTTCTCGGTGTTGAAGGGGTTCGAGGTGACGGTCACCTGGGCGAAGGGGGTCGAGGGCTTCGCGCCGTCGGCGCCGCGGATGAACGACTTGCCGTGCACCACCCGCACCACGGTGTACCCCTCGTCGGCGCGCGAGGCCGACGGCGCGTTCTGGGCTTCGGGCTTGCCCTTGGCCGACTCCAGCTTCTGGTCCTTGGGGATGGCGCCGAAGGTGGGGAGCCCCAGGTCGAGCTTCGGCGCGGACTCCTTCTTCGAGCCCTTGAGCTTGCGCGGCTCCTCGGCGTGGACGACGAGGGCCAGGGACAGCGCGGCGAGGACGAGGGTTCGGAGCATGCGCATCACCACGGACCATACGCCTCCACCTTCACAGCGTCGCCAGATGGTCCTTCAAATCGTCGACACGCTGCGGCAGAGTGCCCGCGCTTTGCGCCTGATTTGCTTCGTCATTCTGCTGGCCTCCGCGTTCGCCCCGGCCGCGCCGTTGACGCTTCCCCAGATCATCGACCGGGCCCGGGCCAACGATCACCGGGTCAAGGAAGCCCAGGCGCAGCTGCGCTACTACCGCTCGCGCTACGACGAGGCGCGCTGGGCCTGGTTCCCGCGCATCGACTCGTACTTCATGGTCGCCGGCCCCACGCCCGAGGCGCGCAACGACGGGCTCGGTGGGCCGCCGCTGACCAAGTCGACCCTGATGTACGATCTCGACTTCGGGCAGCCTGGCGTGATGCTCCGCGCGGGCGCCGAGGCCGTGCTCCCCATCTACACCTTCGGCAAGCTCGACGCGCTCGAGGAGGCCGGCAAGAAGGGCGTGGAGGCCGGCGAGGCGCTGACCACCCGCGCCCAGGACGAGGCCGAGTTCCAGGCCGCCCAGGCCTTCTACGGGTACTGCTTCGCCAGGTCCGGCGAGACGGTGATCGAGGACACGCTCAAGCGCCTCGAGGATGCCGAGAAGCTCCTCAAGCGGCTGCGCGCCGAAGGCAGCGACCAGGTCACGCAGATGGACCTCTACAAGATGGCCTTCTACCGCCAGCAGGGCGAGGTGCAGAAGGCCCAGGCGGCCAACGGTGCCCAGTTCGCGCTCGCCGCCATTCGACTGCTGATCGCCGCCGGGCCGGCCGAGGTGGTCGAGGTGCAGTACGAGGATCTCACCTTGCCGGAAGGCGTGCTCCAGCCGGTCGACGCGCTGGTGATCACCGCCGCCGATCACCGCCCCGAGCTCCGGGCCATCGCCGCGGGCCTCGCCGCCCGCGAGCAGGAAGTGAAGATCCGCGAGGCGATGTACTACCCGGACTTCGGCATCGCCGGCTTCTTCCGGTGGATGTGGACCACCAGCTCCACGCGGCAGGTCTCGCCCTTCGCCTTCGACCCGTACAACGATCTCTCGGCCGGCGTCGGCCTGGTCATGAAGTACCAGTGGGACTTCCCGCAGAAGGGCATCTACCTGGAGCAGGCCCGGGCCGAGTACGAGAAGATGCAGCACCAGCGCGACCTCCTCGGGGCCGCGGTGCAGCTCGAGATCGAGAAGGGCTGGGGCGAGACCAACCTGGCGCTCCTCAAGGCCCAGAGGCAGGGCGAGGCCGAGAAGCAGGCGCGGCGCTGGGCGACCACCGCCTACACCGCCTTCGAGCTGGGCACGACCGACACCCGCGAGCTGGTGGACTCCTTCTCCGCCTACGCGCAGGCCAGCATGCAGCGCGTGCAGGCGTACTACGAGATCCAGGTCGGGCTCCGCGCGCTCACCCGGGCCGTCGGTGAGCCGGTGCAGTTGCGGGCGCCCGAGGTCATCGCGCCGCCCCCGCAGTTGCAGCCTCGTTAAGTCGGGTCGATCGATTACTGTCCGCGCCGTGATCGGTCACAAATTCGGTGGAAGCAGCGTCGCCAACGCAGAGCGGATTTCCCGGGTCGTCGACATCTTGCTGGCGCGCCAGGAAGACCAGGTCGTCGTCATCTCGGCGATGCAGGGCGTGACGGACGCGCTCATCAACCTCGTCAACCTCGCCGCCGCGCGGGACCTGGGCTGGCGCGACGCGCTGACCTCGCTCGAGAAGCGGCACGTCGAGACCGCGCACACCCTGCTGGGCGAGAAGGTCGAGCCGGTGCTCGAGCGCTTCCGCGCGGAATTCGCGTCGCTGCGAGACCTGCTCCACGCGCAGTCGTTGATCGGCGCGGTGTCCTCCGACCTGCTCGATCTCGTCAGCGGCCTGGGCGAGGTCTGGTCGTCGCTGATGGTCGACGCCACCTTCCGCGCCCGCGGGGTCGTCAGCCGCTGGCTCGACGCCCGCGAGGTGCTGGTCGTCGAGAAGAGCGAGCTGGGCGCGATGGTGCAGTGGGACCTCTCGCAGGCGAAGCTCAAGGGCCCCTTGGGCGAACGCACCATCGTCACCGGCTTCGTGGCGCGCAGCAAAGAGGGCCGCATCACCACCCTGGGGCGCAACGGCAGCGACTACTCGGGGGCGATCTTCGCGGTGCTGTTCGGCGCGAAGGAGCTGCACATCTGGAGCGACGTCGACGGCGTGCTCTCGGCGGACCCTCGGCTGGTGCCCGAGGCGGTGCTCATCAACCAGCTCTCGTACAGCGAGGCCTGCGAGCTGGCGTACTTCGGCGCCAAGGTCATTCACCCCCAGACGATGACCCCGGCCTTCGAGCGCGGCATCCCCATCATCGCGCGCAGCACCTTCAACCCCACGCACCCCGGCACCCGCATCTCCGCGGCCCGCGACCTGTCGACGCCGGTCAAGGGCGTCACCACGTTCACCGGCCTCGCCATCCTCAACATCGAAGGCGCAGGGATGATCGGCGTGCCCGGTACCGCCGAGCGTGCGTTCGGGGCGCTGCGCCAGGCCGGCGTGTCGGTGGTGATGATCTCCCAGGGCTCGTCGGAGCACTCGATCTGCTGCGTGATTCGCGAGACCGACGGCGAGGCGGCGAAGAAGGCGGTCAACGAGGCCTTCACCCGCGAGCTGGCGACGAAGCAGCTGACCAACGTGGTGGTGACCCAGGGCATCGCGGCCCTCGCGGTCGTCGGTGACGGCATGGCGGGCACGCCCGGCGTCGCGGCGCGGTTGTTCAACGCGCTGGGCCGCGCGCACATCAACGTGCGGATGATCGCCCAGGGCTCCTCGGAGCGGAACATCTCGGTGGCCATCGACGCCTCCGAGGCCAAGCGGGCGCTGCGCGCGGTGCACGCCGGCTTCTACCTCTCGGCCCAGACCATCTCCGTGGGGGTGATCGGCCCGGGCAACGTGGGCGCGGCGTTCCTGCGCCAGTTGCACGACGCGCGCGAACGGCTGCTGCGCGAGTCGAACGTCGACCTGCGGGTGCGCGCGGTGGTGGGCAGCAAGCGCATGGTGCTCGCCGATCCCATGCTCTCGCTCGACGACGTGAAGTCTCAGTTCAACGAAGACACCGATCTCGACAAGTTCGCCGCCCACGTGCAGACCGATCACCTGCCGCACGCGGTGATCGTCGACTGCAGCTCGAGCAACGACGTCGCCAACCGCTACGCTGGCTGGCTCGAGCGCGGCATCCACGTCATCACCCCCAACAAGAGCGCGGGCTCGGGGCCGTGGGCACGCTACGAGGCCATCAAGCACCAGGGCGCGCGGTTCCGCTACGAGTCGACCGTCGGCGCGGGCCTGCCGGTGATCACCACGCTGCGCGACCTGATCGACACCGGCGACGAGGTGCTCTCGGTCGAGGGCATCTTCTCCGGCACGCTGGCGTACCTCTTCAACAAGTTCGACGGGGCGGTGCCCTTCAGCACCCTGGTCAAGCAGGCGAAGGAGCTCGGCTACACCGAGCCCGACCCGCGCGACGACCTCTCCGGCCTCGACGTGGCGCGCAAGCTGGTGATCCTCGCGCGCGAGAACGGGTGGAAGACCGCGCTCGAAGACATCGCGCTCGAGTCGCTCGTGCCTGTGGCGCTGCGTCAAGTGCCGGTGGCCGAGTTCATGGCGCGGCTCACCGAGCTCGACGGGCCGATGCTCGCGAAGCTCGAGGCCGCGAAGAACGGCAAGCAGGTGCTGCGCTACGTGGCGAAGCTCGAGAAGGGCGGGAAGGCGAGCGTGGGCCTGCTCGCGCTCCCTTCCGATCATGCGTTCGCGCACATTCGGCTCACCGACAACGTGGTGCAGTTCACCACGCGCCGGTACCACCAGAACCCGTTGGTGGTGCAGGGCCCGGGCGCCGGTCCGGAGGTCACGGCGGCGGGCGTGTTCGCCGACCTGCTGCGCGTGGCGGCGGGGCTCGGGGCGAAGCTGTGAAGCGCGCCACGGCGTTCTCGCCGGCGTCGATCGGCAACGTCGCGGTGGGCTTCGACATCCTCGGGCACTCGGTCGCGGGGCCCGGAGATCGCGTCACCGTGACCCGCACCGACTCAGGCCAGGTGCGCATCCTCGAGATCCGCGGGGCGGCGATCCCGCTCCCGCTGGCCGCCGAGGACAACACCGCCGGGCGCGCCTTGCTCACGCTGCTGAAGTCGGTGCCCCCGGGCATCGGCTTCGACGTGGAGATCGACAAGGGCATCGCCATGGGCTCGGGCATGGGCGGATCGGCGGCCTCGGCCGTGGCGGCGGTCGTCGCGGCCAACGCGGTGCTCGACGTCCCGGTGGGCCTCGAGGTGCTGTACCAGTCGGCGATCCAGGGTGAGGCCGCGGCCACCGGCTCGGCGCACGGGGACAACGTCGGCCCCATGTTGCTGGGCGGCCTGGTGATCGCCCCCGAACACGGCGCCGCGGTGAAGGTGCCCACGCCTGACTGGCTCTACGTCGCGCTGGTGCACCCGCACTTCGTGCTCGAGACGCGCAAGGCGAGGGCGGCGCTCAAGGGCGCGTACGAGCTGCACGACTTCGTGGTGCAGAGCGAAGGTCTCGCGTTGCTGCTGGCCGGGTGCTTCACCAACGACGCCTCGCTGATCCGCCGTGGCTTCCGGGACGTGCTGGTCGAGCCCCGCCGCGCCTCGTTGATCCCTGGCTTCGCGCTGGTGAAGCAGGCGGCGCTGGATTCGGGGGCGCTCGGCTCGAGCATCTCCGGGGCCGGGCCCAGCGTGTTTGGGTGGTTCGATTCGGCACAGAAGGCAGAGCGCGCGTCGCTCGAGATGGCGGCCGCGTTCAAGAGCGCGGGCCTCGAGAGCGATCGTTTCGTCAGCCCCGTGAGCGGGCCGGCGGCGAGGGTGATCGCATGAGGGTCTTCAGCACGCGCGGTGGCAGCGAAGTGACCTTGTCCCAGGCGATCTCCCTGGGGCTCGCCCCCGACGGCGGCCTCTACATGCCGCCAGTGATGCCCGCTCACGTTGGCCCCTGGGGTGACGAGCTGCGCACCCGCGCGGTCACGTTGCTGCGCCCGTTCTTCGCCGACGAGCCGCTGGCCGCAGACCTCGACACCATCATCCAGGAGGCGTTCACCTTCGACGCCCCGACGCGGTGGATCGCGGAAGACACCGGACTGCTCGAGCTCTTCCACGGCCCGACCGCGGCGTTCAAGGACTTCGGGGCGCGGTTCCTCGCGGCGTGTCTCTCTCGCCTGCAGCAGCCGGGGCGGGTGACCACGGTGCTGGTCGCGACCTCGGGTGACACCGGGGCGGCCGTGGCCTCCGCGTTCCATCGGCGGGCGGGCTTCCGGGTGATCATCCTCTACCCCGACGGCCGCGTGTCTCCGCGCCAGGCGCACCAGCTCGGCGCCTTCGGGGACAACGTCACCGCGCTCCGCGTCAACGGCACCTTCGACGACTGCCAGCGCCTGGTGAAGGCGGCCTTCTCGGATCGCGCGCTCTCGGCGCAGCACGCGCTGGCCTCGGCCAACAGCATCAGCCTCGGCCGCCTGCTGCCGCAGATGGCGTACTACGCGCACGCCTCGCTCTCGGCGGTGACGCGCGGGCAGGGCGCTCCCTCGTTCGTGATCCCCACGGGGAACCTCGGCAACGCGTTCGCCTGCCTGCTGGCGAAGGAGTGTGGGCTGCCCATCGACCGCGTGGTGCTGGCGACCAACGCCAACCGGGTGCTGGCCGATTTCGTGGCCACGGGCCGCTACGAGCCGAAGTCGAGCATCGCCACCCTCGCCAACGCGATGGACGTGGGGGCCCCCAGCAACGTCGAGCGCCTGCGTCACCGCTTCCCCGACGTCGCGAAGGTGGTGAGCGCCGACTGGGTCGATGACGAGACCATTCGCGCCACCATCAAGCACTCGAGCGAGATCATCTGCCCGCACACCGCGTGCGGCGTCGAGGTGCTCCGGCGGGTTCGCGCCGCGGGCGCGAAGGGCACGTGGATCGTCGCGGCCACCGCCCACCCCGCGAAGTTCGATTCGATCGTCGAGCCGTTGATCGGTCGCCCGGTGCCGGTGCCCCCGGCGCTCGCGGAGATCCTCTCCCGGCCCGCCCACGCCACGCCCATCGAGCCGACGCTCGAGGCACTCGCCGCCCAACTCTCGTAGTAAGGGGTGGGTCGCAATCTTCCCTTTCATTGGAGGTCATATGGTCGGACATGTCGCGCGGGTCGGTGTCGTGGTGGTGGGGCTGCTGCTGGTCGTCGGCTGTGGGAAGAAGGCCGTGCCTGACGTCGATCTCTCGACCGCGGAGCCGCGCCAGGTGCTCCTCGCCGAGCAGCACGACCTCGCCGAGGTGCGCGCCGCGATCATCAACGCCATGAGCTCCCGCGGCTGGGTCGCCGAGCAGGAGAACGGCGCGGACATCGTCGCCCGGCTCCCGCACAAGGGCGTCACGGTGCGCGTGGACATGCAGTACGGGCCCGATCGCGTGACCATCAAGGGCCTCCAGGCCGATGGCGCGGGCCGCAACTACGACAAGTGGGTCGCCAACCTCGAGTCGAGCATCCGCGACGCGCTCAAGAAGCCGGTCGTCGTCGCCCCGGTCGCCGCCGTGCCCCCCGCGCCCACGCTCGCGGTCTTCGAGGTGAAGCAGAAGCCCGAGAACCTCAAGGGCGCCCTGCAGCGGGCCCTCACCCAGCACAGCTGGGTCATCGAGCAGGAGGAGCCCACCGGCGCCCTCATCGCCCGCCTCAACCACCGCAAGGGCCTGGTGCGCGTGCGCATCTCGTACGACACCGCCCAGGCCACCATCACCTACGTGATGAGCGAGTCGCTCGACATCGACCCCACGGGTCGCTCCGCCGAATACGAGAAGTGGATGCGCAACCTCGTCGACGCGATCCGCGCCAACACCAAGAGCTGAACCGCGCCCCAGATCGCATGAGCGCCAGCTGACGCGTTGCATTAGACTCCGTGTTGCGGCGCGTCACGCCGCGACTGGGAGTGCGCAACATGACGCAAGGTCTCTACGAGCCGAGCACCGAGAAGGACAGCTGTGGCATCGGGTTCGTCGCGAACATCAAGGGGCTGAAGTCGAGGGCGATCGTCGAGCAGGCGCTGCAGGTGTTGCAGCGCATGGCTCACCGCGCGGCCACCGGCGCCGACCCGCTGACCGGCGACGGCGCGGGGATCATGCTCCAGGTCTCCCACCGGTTCTTCAAGCGCGAGGCGCTCAAGCTCGGCTTCGAGGTGCCCAACCGGCGCTGCTACGGCGTGGGCCAGGTCTTCCTCCCCAGCGACCCCTTCGCGCGCGCCGAGTGCGAGCGCATGTTCGCCGACGTCATCCACCAGGAAGACCAGAAGCTCCTGGGCTGGCGCGACGTACCGGTCGACCCCTCGAAGTTGGGCCCCGTCGCCCGCGGCGTGCTGCCGGTGATGCGCCAGGTGTTCATCGCCCGGCGTCGCTGCGTGCCCAGCGCCTTCGAGCGCAAGCTCTTCATCATCCGCAAGCTCGTCGAGAACCGCGTGCGCACCTCGGGCGTCGACCCCGAGGGCCGCTTCCACGTCGCGTCGCTCTCGGCTGAGACCATCGTCTACAAGGGCCTGCTGCTGCCCTCGCAGTTGCCCGAGTTCTACGGCGACCTGCGCGATCCCGATCTCGTCAGCGCCATCGCCGTGGTGCACTCGCGCTTTTCGACCAATACCTTCCCCACGTGGGACCTCGCCCAGCCCTTCCGCTTCATCGCCCACAACGGCGAGATCAACACCGTGCAGGGCAACCGGAACTGGATGAACTCGCGGCGGTCGCTGCTCCAGTCGGCGAAGTTTGGCGGCACCCTCGACCGCCTGCACCCGATCATCGTGCCCGGGAAGAGTGACTCCGCGCAGTTCGACAACATGCTCGAGTTGCTCACCCTGGGTGGCCGCTCGCTGCCGCACTCGATGATGCTGATGATCCCCGAGGCGTGGAGCGGCCAGCCCGACATGGACGACGCCCGGCGCGCCTTCTACGAGTTCTCCAGTTCGCTCATGGAGCCGTGGGATGGACCGGCCGCGATCACCTTCACCGACGGGCACCTCGTGGGCGCTACCCTCGATCGCAACGGGCTGAGGCCTGCGCGCTACGTGGTGACGCGCGACGACCGGGTGATCCTCGCCTCCGAGGCCGGGGTGATCGACGTGCCGCCCGAGCTGGTGCTGCGTAAGGGCCGCCTCCAGCCCGGCCGCATGTTCCTCGTCGACACCGACGAAGGCCGCATCCTCGAAGACAACGAGGTGAAGAACGAGATCGTCAACCGCTGGCCGTACCGCAAGTGGCTCGACCGCAACGTGTTCACCTTCGAGGAACTGCCCGAGGCCGACGCCCCGCCGGCGCCCCCCGGGGAAGAGCTGGCGCGGCTGCAGCGGGCCTTCGGGTACACGGATGAGGACCTGCGGCTGCTGATCGCCCCCATGGCCGAGACCGGGAAGGAACCGACCGGCTCCATGGGCAACGACACGCCGCTGGCCGTGCTCAGCGACCGCGCGCCCTCGCTCTTCGATTACTTCCACCAGCTCTTCGCGCAGGTGACCAACCCGCCCATCGACCCCATCCGCGAGTCGATGGTCATGTCGCTGGCCACCAGCATCGGCCCCGACGGCAACACCTTCGACGAGACGCCCGAACAATGTCACCGGCTCTCGCTGCCCGGGCCCATCCTCGACAACGATCACGTGGCGCGGCTCAAGGCCATGCGCGCGCTCGGGGCCTTCGAGCCGAAGGTGCTGCCCATCACCTACACCGGGCAGCTCGAAGACGCGGTCGCCAAGCTGTGCAACGACGCCGTAGCCGCGGTCGACGAAGGCGCCGACGTGCTGATCCTCAGCGATCGCGGCGTCGACGCGCGCCGCATGGCCATCCCCGCGTTGCTCGCGGTCAGCGCGGTGCACCAGCGCCTCGTGAAGGACGGCATCCGTCGCCACACCGGCCTGCTCATCGAGACCGCCGAGGCCCGCGAGGTGCACCACTTCGCGCTGCTCATCGGCTTCGGCGCCGCCGCGGTCAACCCCTGGCTGGCGCTCGACTCGTTG
Source organism: uncultured Archangium sp. (assembly GCA_903905455.1). Lineage (GTDB taxonomy): Bacteria > Myxococcota > Myxococcia > Myxococcales > Myxococcaceae > Archangium_A. The sequence continues at coordinate 72,581 of CAIVGN010000106.1, read as the reverse complement.
CCCGACCGCAAGGCCGGCTCGAAGTCCTTCATCAAGGCCATCAACGAGGGCCTGCTCAAGGTGATGTCCAAGATGGGCATCTCCACGGTGCAGTCGTACCGCGGGGCGCAGATCTTCGAGGCCGTGGGCATCGAGCGCGCGCTGATCGAGCGCTACTTCACCGGCACCCCGTCCCGCATCGAAGGCGTGGGCCTGGGCGAGCTGGGGCGCGAGGTGAAGGAACGCCACCAGCGTGGCTTCGGCTCGACCACCAGCGCCGAACTCGAGGTGCCGTTCACCGGCGGCGCGTACCAGTGGCGGCGCAACGGCGAGCGCCACAAGTGGAACCCCGAGACCATCGCCAAGCTGCAGCAGGCCACGCGGGCCAACGACCCGAAGCTGTTCGAGGAATACGAGCGGCTGGCGAACGAAGAAGACCGCGACCCCACGTTGCTGCGCGGGTTGCTGGAGATCGACGCCTCGCTCGCGAAGCCTGTCCCGCTCGAGCAAGTCGAATCGGCGCGGGAGATCGTCAAGCGCTTCGTCAGCGGCGCCATGTCCTTCGGGTCGATCAGCGCCGAGGCGCACGAGACCCTGGCCATCGCCATGAACCGCCTCGGGGCGCGCTCCAACAGCGGCGAGGGCGGGGAAGAGGCCCGAAGGTACGTCAAGGACCCCAACGGGGACTCGCGTCGCAGCGCCATCAAGCAGGTGGCCTCGGCGCGCTTCGGGGTGACCACCGAGTACCTGGTGCAGGCCGACGAGCTGCAGATCAAGGTGGCCCAGGGCGCCAAGCCCGGCGAGGGCGGTCAGCTGCCGGGCCACAAGGTCGACGAGCGCATCGCCAAGGTGCGCTGGTCCACGCCGGGGGTGACGCTCATCTCCCCGCCGCCCCACCACGACATCTACTCCATCGAAGATCTCGCCCAGCTCATCTACGACCTGCAGTCCGTCAACCCCGCGTCGCGCGTCAGCGTGAAGCTGGTGAGCGAGGTCGGCGTAGGCACCATCGCCGCCGGCGTCGCCAAGGCGGGCGCGGGCGGGGTGACCATCTCCGGCTACGAGGGCGGCACGGGCGCGTCACCGGTCTCGTCGATCAAGCACGCCGGGCTCCCCTGGGAACTCGGGCTCGCCGAGGCGCAGCAGGTGCTGGTGATGAACGGCCTGCGCGACCGCATCCGGCTGCAGGTCGACGGCGGTTTGCGCACCTCGCGCGACGTGACCATCGCCGCGCTGCTGGGCGCCGAAGAGTTCGGCATGGCCACCGCGAGCCTCATCGTCGAGGGCTGCGTGATGCTCCGGAAGTGCCACCTCAACACCTGCTCGGTGGGCGTCGCCACGCAAGACCCGAAGCTGCGCGAGCACTTCCACGGCCGCGCCGACGACGTGGTGAACTTCTTCCTGATGATCGCCGAAGGCGTCCGCCACCAGATGGCGCGGCTCGGCGCGAAGACCCTCGAGGAACTCGTCGGTCGCGTCGAGTGGCTCCGCCAGCGCAAGGACGTCACCCACTGGAAGGCGAGCCGGGTGGACCTCTCCGCGCTCCTGCAGCCCCCGCTCGAGGGCCCGCGCTTCTGCCGCACCCCGCAGAAGAAGGACATCTCGACGCACCTCGATCACCAGTTGCTCGCGCTGCCCCGGGCCTCGTTGGCCACGGTGCCGGTGACCAACGCCCACCGCGCGGTCGGCGCGATGCTCTCGGGTGAGCTGGTGCGCAAGCACGGCGCCGCGGGCCTCGCCGACGACGCCATGCGCATCAAGCTGCGCGGGTCTGCCGGCCAGAGCTTCGGCGCGTTCCTCTGTCGCGGCGTGACGCTCGAGCTCGAGGGCGAAGGCAACGACTACGTCGGCAAGGGGCTCTCGGGTGGGCGCGTGGTGGTCTACCCGCCGCAGGGCTCGACCTTCGTCACCGAGGACAACGTCATCGTGGGCAACACGGTGCTCTACGGGGCCACCGACGGCGAGGCCTACTTCTCGGGCGTCGCCGGCGAACGCTTCGCGGTGCGCAACTCGGGCGCCAAGGCCGTCGTCGAGGGCGTGGGCGATCATGCCTGCGAGTACATGACCGGTGGCGTGGTGGTGGTGCTCGGGCCCACCGGCCGCAACTTCGCGGCGGGCATGAGCGGCGGCACCGCCTACGTGCTCGATCGCAACCGCACCTTCAAGCAGCGCTGCAATCTCGAGATGGTCGAGCTCGAGTCCCTCGTCGACGAGTCGGAGATCTGGCTGGTGTACGGCCTCGTCGAGAGCCACCTCCGCCTCACCAAGAGCCCGCTGGCGCAGCGGGTGATCGACAACTGGGAACACCTCGTGGCGTCGTTCGTGAAGGTGATGCCCACCGACTACCGCAAGGTGCTCCAGGCGCGCCGGGCCCAGCGGCTGCGGCCTCCGCAGGGCAGTCCCCCGACGCTCCGCGCCGTCGGCGAAAGGGAGGGCTGAACCATGGGCAAGCCAACCGGCTTCATGGAGTGGGACCGCGAGATCCCCGAGAAGCGCCCCCTCGATCTCCGGGTCAAGGACACGCGGGAGTTCGTGCTCCCCCTCGCCCCCGAGGAGGCGACCCGCCAGGCCGGCCGCTGCATGGACTGCGGCGTTCCGTTTTGTCACCAGGGCTGCCCGCTGGGGAACGTGATCCCCGACTTCAACGAGCACGTGTACGCCGGTCGCTGGCGCCAGGCCTGGGCGGTGCTGTCCACCACCAACGACTTCCCCGAGTTCACCGGGCGGCTGTGCCCCGCTCCGTGCGAGGGCGCGTGCGTGCTGGCCATCGACCAGGACGCCGTGACCATCGAGCAGATGGAGAAGGAGATCATCGAGCGCGCCTTCAGCGAGGGCTGGGTGGTGCCGCGGTTGCCCGCGATTCGCACCGGCAAGCGCGTGGCGGTGGTCGGCTCCGGCCCGGCGGGGCTCGCGGCGGCGTCGCGGCTCAACCGCATGGGGCACTCGGTGACCGTCTTCGAGCGCGCCGATCGCCTCGGCGGGCTGCTGCGCTACGGCATTCCCGACTTCAAGCTCGAGAAGTCCATCATCGATCGCCGCCTGGCGATCCTGGAGGCCGAGGGCATCGCCTTCCGCACCGGCGTCGACGTGGGTCTCTCGCCGACGTGGAAGGAGCTGCGGGCGGGCCACGACGCGCTCGTCATCGCCATCGGCGCCCAGCGGGCCCGCACCCTCGAAGTGCCCGGCGTCGAGTTCAAGGGCGTGATGATGGCCATGGACTTCCTCGAGGCGCAGAACCGCGGCGGTCCCGCGTTCGCCGAAGGCAAGCGCGTGGTGGTGCTCGGCGGCGGCGACACCGGCTCCGACTGCCTGGGCACGTCGCTGCGCCAGGGCGCGAAGTCGGTGCTGCAGGTCGAGCTGATGGGGGCGCCGCCTCCGTCGCGCAGCGAGAAGAACCCGTGGCCCCAGTGGCCGCTCGTGTTCCGCACCTCGTCGAGCCAGGAAGAGGGGGGCCAGCGCCTCTTCGCCCGCCGCACCACGCGGCTGGAGGGCGTCGACGGCCAGCTCACCGCGCTCCACTGGGCCGACATCCAGAACCCGGAGAACGAAGAGCGGGTGGAGGTGGACCTGTTGATCCAGGCCATGGGCTTCCTCGGGGCTGACGGGCGCCAGGTGCACGAGCAGCTCGGGGTCGAGCTCGACGCGCGCGGCAACGTGAAGGTGGATCGTGCGTTCGCCACCTCGGTGCCCGGGGTCTTCGCCGGCGGTGACTCGTCGCGGGGCGCGTCGTTGATCGTCTGGGCGATCGCCGACGGGCGCGATCTCGCCAACTCCGTCGCGCGTCACCTGTCCTGACCTGGGCCCCGCGCGGGATCAGTCCGCGCGGAACATGAAGCGGCTCCCGCGCGGCTCTTCGATCACGTCCCCCGGCAGCAGCCGGGTCTCGACCGCGTCCCGGCCGTTGAGCAGCACCCCGGCCTCGAGCGGAATGAAGCACCACGGGGGCGCCTCCTGCCGCACCAGGAACGACTGCTCGGCCGTCGCCCGCAAGATGCCCGGGGCCAGCGCGCGCAGTTGCCCCTCGACCGCGCTGCCGACCCACAGCCCCGCCTCGAGGGAGATGCGGCCACCGATCGCCGTCGGGGCATGAAAGTCGAGCTCCGCGGGCACCGAGACGATCTCCAGCGCCGCGCGCCGGGTCGGCCGCAACAGCGACTCGGGGGCCGTCCTCAGGTGGGGAAAGCGGGCCGGCAGTCGCTGCAGCAAGGCCGGCACGAAGGAGTCCTGCGGCAGCACCTCGGTGATGCTCCCGAAGGACAACCGCTCGAGGCGAGGCAGGTGGGGCCCCGTCAGCAGCACCCGCAGCACCGCCGCGGTCGTCTGCTGGACCCGGTCCGTGCGCTCCCACCCCGACACGTCGACCGTCAGCTCCCGGGTCCAGCGCGCTTCCCGGTCCTTGATCAGCAGCAGCAACTGCTCCGCCTGGTTGAACACGCCGGGCCCCGCGCGGAGCTTCAGGGAGTGCACCAGCCCGTGCTTTCGGGCGACCTCCACGTGCCGCCCGCCCCAGGCCGGGTTCGTCGTGGCCCCGAGGAGCCGCGCGCCCAGGGGGTCTCCCTGCTCCTGCAGCCAGTCGGCCCACACCTGGACCCGACCCGCGTCGTCGGGGTCCTCATCGATGCGCGCCTCGAGCTCGGCGTGGTGCGCCGGGGGGGCGGTCAGGAAGGTGAACATCGCCGCGCCGATCGCGATCCGGTCGAAGGTCACCAGCAGGTGCTGGCTGACCCTGGCCCCGTTCACGAACGTAGCGCTGGCGCCGGGGTCGATCTCCAACGTCCAGGGGCCCCCGTCGCTCTTCAAGACGAACTGCACCCGCGAGACCCGCCCCGAATCCACCCGGACGTCGCAGGTCGACGCCCGGCCCACCGTCACCCGCGCCGCGCCCGCCGGCAGCTCCACCAGCTCGACCGCGAAGCTCTCGAGGTCGACCTTCTGGAGCCAGGCCTTCATGGGACCAGCTCGAGTCGGAACTTCGCGCCGCCCTGCACGTCGATCACGTCGTCGGGCAGCAGCGCGAACAACGAGTCGATGCGGTTGTTGACCCTCACTTCTCCGCGCATGCGCCCCGCGATGAGCTGCGCCCGCCCGTCGGCGAACGCGAAGTAGCAGGGGTTGCCGTCGGCCATGAAGGGGATGCCCGGCGGGCTCTCGAGGAACAACTGGTGCCGCTGCCCGCGCCTGATCCGCGTGACGCCGCTCAACACCCGGCTTCCCTCGATGCCGCTCAAGGCAATGCCCGGCACCACGCTCAACACCCTCAGCCGCACGCCGTTCGCGCGTTGGTACACCGGGGTGCCCCGCAGCCTCGGCAACCGCAGCGCCAGCTCCTCGGTGACCGAGAGCACGCCGCTCGAGGGCTGGGCCACGTGGTACCCCAGCGAGAGCCGCTCCAGGCTCGAGGGCAGCCCCGGCAGCTCCGCCAGGTAGTGCTGCGCGGCCACCACCGCCTCGGGGATCTGCAGCGGCGTGAGGTTCTGCAGCCGCGCCAGGTCGATGGTCAGCCCCCGCACGAAGCGCCCGATGCGCAGGTTCACCAGCCGCGAGACGATGTTCCGCCAGTCGGTCGGCATGCGCCCCGCGGCCGTGCGAATCGTCGCCCGCTTGATGAAGCCGAAGTGCCAGTCCACCTCGAGCTCGCCCGAGACCAGCGATTCCCACAGCGAGCCCAGCCAGGTCATGTGATCCACCCGGCCGCCGCTGCGGCTCTTCATGATCCGCTCGCCCAGCGGGTCGCCGCGCTCCTGCAGCTGGTCCGCGTAGACGAGGTAGTTGGGCTCGGCGTCGGGGGCCCGCGCGATGGCCTCGATCAACTCGCGATCGTCCGGTGGCAAGGCGCTGCGAAAGCGCAGCCGCGTGGTGCCGAACTCGAGCCGGTCGCCCGGAAAGAGCGCCTGGTTGTGGGTGAGGGTGAAGCCGTTGACGCGGGTTCCCGCGTCGGTCCCCAGGTCGCGCACCTTCCAGAACCCACCGTCGAAGGTGAGCTCACAGTGGCGCGGCGAGATCGCGGGGTCGTCGAAGACGATCGTGCTCTTGCCCGACCGTCCGAAGACGAAACTCCCCGAGCTGTCGGGGAGGGTGATGTCGTTACCGGGAGGGGACTCCCGTTCGAGCCAGGCGCGCACGCGGCCAAGCCTACCGCGCGCGCGAGGCGATCAGTCCGCGTCTTCCTTCTCACGCTTGCGACCGCGCTCCGTGCGGTAGCGGTCCTGGAAGGGCAGCACGCGCTTACGCAGGCGGATGGACTTGGGGGTGACCTCGACGAGCTCGTCCTCGGCGATCCACTCCAGGGCCTTCTCGAGGTTCATCTCGGCGGGCGGCGTGAGAATGACGTTCTCGTCACGGCCGGCAGCGCGGATGTTGGTCAGCTTCTTCGCGCGGCTGGCGTTCACGTCGAGATCGCTGGGATGCGCGTTCTCGCCGATGACCATGCCTTCGTACAACAAGTCGCCGGGCCGCACGAAGAGCTTGCCGCGCTCCTGGATGCTGAACAGCGCGTAGGGGATCGCGTCGCCCAGGCGGTCGGCGATGATCGCGCCGTTCGCGCGGCGGGGGATGTAGCCCATGTAGGGCTCCCAGCCGTCGAACTGCGACGACATGATGCCTTCGCCCTTGGTGATGGTCAGGAACTCCGAGCGGAAGCCGACGAGGCCACGCGCGGGGATGCGGAACTGCACGCGGGTGCGCGCGCCGCCCAGCGGGGCCATGTCCACCATGCGGCCCTTGCGGGGCCCAAGGCGCTCGGTCACGACGCCGACGCAGAGCTCGGGGACGTCGCAGTACACGAGCTCCATGGGCTCGTGCTTCACGCCGTCGATCTCCTTGATCAGCGGCTCGGGGTTCGACGCGGTGAGCTCGAAACCCTCGCGACGCATCGTCTCGATGATCACCGCGAGCTGCAATTCACCACGGCCGACCACGCGGAACGCGTCAGGCGAATCGGTCTCTTCGACACGAATCGACACGTTCTTGTACGACTCGCGCAGGAGCCGATCGCGGATGTTGCGCGAGGTGACGAACTTGCCTTCGCGCCCGGCGTACGGCCCGTTGTTGACGCGGAAGATCATCATCATGGTGGGTTCGTCCACCTTGATGCGGGGCAGGGGCTTGGGGTTCTCGAGATCGCAGATGGTGTCGCCGATCGAGAGCTCCTCGATGCCTGCGACGCACACGATCTCGCCAGGGCCCGCTTCGGCGATCTCGACGCGCTTGAGGCCCGAGAAGCCGAACAGCTTGACGATCTTGCCCTGCTCGATCTTGCCCGCGTCACGGGCGATGGAGACCTGCATGTTCGGCGCGAGGCGGCCGGCCGAGACACGACCAATGCCGATGCGGCCGACGTAGTCGTCGTAGTCGAGGTTGGCGAGCAGCAGCTGCGTGGTCGCGTCTGGCGCGGGCGCAGGCGGCGGCGAGATGTGGCTGACGATCGCATCGAACAGCGGGTGAAGCGTGTTCCCGATGTTGTCGAGGTCGTAGCCGGCCTTGCCCTCACGGGCGACGGCGTACAGCACCGGCATCTCGAGGTCCTTCTCGTCTGCACCGAGGTCGATGTAGAGCGAGTAGACGAAGTCGAGCACTTCCTTGGCCCGGGCGTCCTTGCGGTCGATCTTGTTGATCACCACCACGGTCTTCAGGCCGAGCGCCAGCGCCTTGCCGAGCACGAAGCGGGTCTGCGGCAACGGGCCTTCGGCCGCGTCCACCAGCAGGAGCACGCCGTCGACCATGCGCAGGCCGCGCTCGACTTCACCGCCGAAGTCGGCGTGACCCGGGGTGTCGACGATGTTGATGAAGTGGTCATTCCAACCAATGGCGGTGTTCTTCGCCATGATCGTGATGCCCTTCTCTCGCTCGAGGTCGTTCGAGTCCATCACGCGCTCGGCGACGTTTTCGTTCGCACGAAAGGCACCTCCCTGGCGGAGCATGTGATCGACGAGGGTGGTCTTGCCATGGTCGACGTGGGCGACGATGGCGACATTGCGGATTTTTTCTCGGGGAAACATCGACGGCGCCTTTCGCAGGTTCCTTGCCGGAACACAACGAGGTAAGGGCGGACCGCGTGTTGCTCCCGATTTCCACCGCCCCCAGCATCAAGCAGGTCGACACCGATATCTTCAAGCTTCGGTACTTCGGCCACTGCATGCAGTGCACGTTTTGCCAGGACAGTTGCTGCCAGTACGGCTGCGACGTGAACCTGGCCGAGCGCGACCGCATTCTCGCTCTCAAGAACGAGCTGGCGCCCTTCGTCGCCACACCCCCCGAACAGTGGTTCAAGCCCGAGGTTTTCGAAGACCCCGAGTACGAGACCGGCAAGTTCGTGCGCACGCAGACCCACAAGGGCGCCTGCACCTTCCTGAGCCCTCATGGCCGGGGGTGCGGAATTCACGCCTTCGCCTTGAAAACCGGCCGCGACTACCACGCGATCAAGCCCATGGTGTGCTGGCTGTTCCCCGTCACCTGGGACAAGGGCGTGCTCCGGCCCAGCTACGACGTCACCGACGACCTCGTGTGCCGCAACACCGGCCCGTTCCTCTACGACATGTCCCGCGACGAGATCCGCGTGGTGTTCGGCGACGCCCTGGTGGCCGAGCTGGACGCGATCAAGGCCGCCCAGCCCACCGCGTGAACTTCAGCGCGGGTGCACCGACACGCGCTCGCGCAGGAACCGGTCGATGGCCGCGTTGACCAGGCCCGGGCGCTCGAGCGGGGCAGTGTGCGTGCCCCCGGGCACGTAGACGTACTCGGAGCCGGGGATGAACTCGGCCATGCGCTGGCTGAGCCACACCGGGGTGAAACGATCGCCCTCGCCGCCGATCACCAGGGTGGGCACGTCGACGTAGGGCAGGTGATCCCACGCCGAGTGGTCCTTGAGCGAGTCGAGCGTCCGCATGAAGTACAGCGGGTGCATCTTCGCCAGGTGCTCCATGTAGGGCGCGAAGTCGTTGGGCTTCATCAGCGCCGGGTTGAGCTCGGTGCGAATGCCGAACTCCACGGCGAGCTGGGTGTTCACGATGCGCCCCATCAACGCCTTGGCCAGGGCCGGCGCCTTCTCCACCGCGCGCTGGAGGTAGGGGAAGGCCACGCGCATCAGGGTGTGATCGTGCCAGGTGTCGAGCGGGGTGCCGTAGGAGCCGCAGATCAGCACCAGCGCCTTGACCCGGTCGCGGTGGCGGCGGTGGAACTCGAGCGAGACCTGCACGCCCATGGAGTGCCCGAAGATCACCGCTGACTCGACCTGCTGCGCGTCCATCAGGCGCGCGAGATCGTCGGTGATGTACTCCATGCCGATGCGCGAATCGTCGGGGGGCACGCCCGACTGCCCGTGCCCGCGGTAGTTCCAGTGGAGCACCCGGCGCTTGGCCGTCAGCGGCTCCCACAGGTAGCGCCAGATGAAGCCGTCACAGCCCAGCCCGTCGTTGAGCACCACCGGCACGCCGCCGGGCTCCCCGCGCGACTCGAACCACAGCGGCGCCCCGTCTTCGGTCTCGAACAGGCCCTGATGAAAGTACGTCGAGGTCACGCGGCAGGCTCCGAATCTTCGTCGCCTTCGGCCGTGCCGGGGCGCTCGAGCTGGTACTTCTGGATCTTGAGGATGAGGTTGGACCGGCTGATGCCCAGCTCCCGGGCCAGCTTGCTCTTGTTGCCCTTGGTACGGGTCAGGCCCTGGCTGAGCATGTCGCGCTCCAGGCTCTCCACCGCGTCGTTGAGCTTGCCCACCGGCACCTGCGCGATGCGCGAGGCGCCGATGACGTTGCTGCCCGAGGCCCCCGATACCGCGTCCTTGATGCGGCTCGACATGAGGTCCGCGGGGAGGATCTCGAACTCGTTGCCCAGCACCAGCAGGCGCTCGATCTCGTTCTCCAGCTCTCGGATGTTCCCCGGCCAGTGGTACTGCTGCATCACCGCCAGGGCCTCGGGGGCCAGGGCGCGCGCCCGCTGCCCGTCCTTCTTGTGCTTGCGCATGAAGTGGTCGATCAGCACCGGCATGTCGTCCTTGCGGTCGCGCAGCGGCGGCACCTGGATGCGGATCACGTTGATGCGGTAGTACAGGTCTTCGCGGAACTCGCCCTTCTTGACCATCACCGCGAGGTCCTTGTGGGTCGCGGCGATCACCCGCACGTCGACCTGCTTCCCGTTGTTGCCGCCCACGGGAATGAAGGTACCTTCCTGCAGCACGCGCAGCAGCTTGACCTGCAGCGCCGGCGACATGTCGCCCACCTCGTCGAGAAAGAACGTGCCCCCATCGGCCACCTCGAAGAGCCCCTTCTTGTCGCGCAGGGCCCCGGTGAACGAGCCCTTGGTGTGACCGAAGAGCGCGCTCTCGAGCAGGTTGTCGTTGAAGGCCGAGCAGTTCTGCACCACGAACGCCTTGTCCTTGCGCGGGCCGTTGTAGTGGATGGCGCGCGCCACCAGCTCCTTGCCCGTTCCCGACTCGCCGTTGACCAGCACCGTCGAGTCGGAGTTGCAGACCTTCTCGAGAATGCGGAACACCTCGAGCATCGAGCTCGACTTGCCGATGATGTTCTCGAACTTGTAGCGGTCCGACAGCTCGGTGGAGAGCGTCTGGATGGTCTCGTCCTTGCGCGCCAGCTCGGACTCGAAGTTGGCGATCTCGTTGGCCCCGAACTCCAGGAGATCGCAGATCTTCTCGGTCTCGCGGTCGTCCATCTGGGGAATGCGCTCGAGCGCGCGGTCGAGATCGGTGGTGCCCGGGTTCAGCTCGGTGATCTTCGCCTTGAGCTGCTCCGCCTCTCGGGGGCTGACCTCCTGCCGCGCGAAGCCCTCGACGAAGAGCATGCCCTCGTACTCGTTCTCCACGTACAGCGGCGCGCCCACCACCGCGAAGCCCAGGTGGCACTCGTGGAACTGGCTGCGCCGCAGCTTGCGCGACGACTTGAACTTCTCGTGCAGCACCCGCACCGACGCCGAGCAGCGACGAAAGCCCTCCTTCGAGAACAGCGACAGGCGGCAGAAGTCGTTGGGCGGGGGCGTGATCTGCCCCTTCGACCACTCGATCACCGTGCCCGTCTTGTCCGCGAAGCAGAGCTCGGCCCGCCACCACTTCCGCAGGATGTCCCGCAGCATCACGATGGTGTGGAGGTTCTGGTAGCGCTCGTAATCCAATGCGGCCCCTTTGATCGTCGCGAAGGAGGACACTCTACGCCCGCGATCGTCTCGATTCGCGACGATTTGATGGGCGGAACCGTGGGCAGACGTGCGAGAGACGCCCCGGAGGTCGCATGCGAATCGTCTCAGGATCAGCGAAGGGCAGGGTGCTCGCCGCACCACTATCGGACGATGTGATTCGGCCCACGGCCGACCGGGTGCGCGAGACGATCTTCAACGTGCTCGGCCAGCGCTGTGACGGGCTGACGGTGCTCGACCTCTTCGCGGGCACCGGCGCGCTGGGTCTCGAGGCCGCCTCCCGGGGCGCGGTGAAGGTGGTGCTGGTGGACCGCGGCCGCGAGGCGCTCGCCCTGTGCCGGGCCAACACCGACGCCCTCAAGTTCACCGATCGCGTCGAGATCATCGCCGCCGACGCGATCTCGACCATCAAGTCGCTGGGCCTCAAGAAGCGGGTCTTCGAGCTGGTGTTCGCCGATCCCCCGTACAAGCATCAGGCCGGCGTGGCCCTGCTCGAGGCCCTCCTGGCGGCGAAGATCGTCAGCCCGGAAGGCGTGGCGGTCATCGAGACCGGCGAGGACGAGCTGCTCCCGGAGAAGGTCGGCGCCTTCGAGCGCATCGATCAACGCGAGATGGGCGCGACCATCGTTTCGATCTTCCGGTTGACCGTCGAGGGACCATGACCCACTCTGCGCACCCCGTGCGCTCAGCCATCTACCCGGGATCGTTCGATCCTCTCACGAACGGCCACCTGTCGCTGATTCACCGTGGCCTCAAGATGTTCGATTCCCTCATCGTGTCGATCGCGGTGAACCCCAAGAAGACCCCGCTCTTCTCGGTGGAGGAGCGCAAGGCGCTCATCCGGGGAGCCGTCGGCGATGATCCCCGCGTCGAGATCGACGACTTCGAGGGCCTGCTCGTCGACTACGCCAAGAAGCGGCAGATCAACGTCGTGCTCCGCGGCCTGCGCGCCGTCAGCGACTTCGAGTTCGAGTTCCAGCTGGCGAACATGAACCGGCGCCTGAGCTCCGAGCTCGAGACCGTCTTCATGATGACCGGCGAAGACTATTTCTACATCTCCTCGAACCTGGTCCGCGAAGTGGCCTCGTTCGGTGGCAACGTCGAGGGCGCAGTGCCTCCGAACGTGCTCGAGAAGCTCAAGGCGAAGTACGCCAAGAAGTGAGGACCTGATGTCGCAGCAGCTCGCCAGGCGTCTGAAGACCGTCAAGCCGTCGCCCACGCTCGCTCTCAACGCCAAGGCCCGCGCGCTCGCCGCGAAGGGCGCCGACGTCCTGAGCTTCGCCGCCGGCGAACCCGACTTCGACACCCCCACGCACATCAAGGACGCCATCAAGGCCGCCCTCGACGCGGGCTTCACCAAGTACACCGCGACGGGCGGCATCCCCGAGCTCAAGAGCGCCATCTGCGACAAGCTCCTGCGCGAGAACCAGCTCACCTTCACCCCCGACCAGGTGATCGTCTCCACCGGCGGCAAGCAGGCGTTCTCCAACTGCTTCCAGGCGCTGCTGTCCCCCGGCGACGAGGTGGTCATCTTCTCGCCGTACTGGGTCAGCTACCCGGAGATGGTCCGCCTCGCCGACGGCGAGCCGAAGATCGTCGACACCCAGGCCTCCGACAACTGGACCCCCGACCCGAAGGAACTGCGGCGCGCGCTCTCGCCCCGCACCCGCGCGGTGGTCTTCAATTCGCCGAGCAACCCCACCGGCGCGGTGATCTCCCGGCCCGCCCTCGAGGCCCTGGCCGAGGTGCTGCGCGGCCACGACTGCCTGATCATCACCGACGACATCTACGAGCGGCTGCTCTACATCGACGAGCCGTTCTTCAACATCGCCAACGTCGCGCCCGATCTCGCGCCGCGCACCCTGGTGGTCAACGGCTTCTCCAAGGCCTTCTCGATGACCGGCCTGCGCCTGGGCTACGCCGCCGGCCCGAAGGAAGTCATCGCGGGCATGCAGCTCATCCAGGACCAGTCCACCTCGAACGCGTCCTCGGTGATCCAGAAGGGCGGCCTCGCTGCGCTCACCGGCCCCACCGCGCCCATCGACGAGATGGTGAAGGCCTTCGCCCGCCGCCGCCTGCTGATGACCGGGCTGCTCAACAAGATCCCCGGCGTGAAGTGCCGCCTGCCCGACGGGGCCTTCTATTGCTTCGCCGACGTCGGGGAACTCATCGGTAAGTCGTACAAGGGCGCGATGGTCAGCGGCTCGATGCGCCTCTCGGAGATCCTCATCGATGACTTCCTCGTCGCGGCCATGCCCGGCGAGGTCTTCGGCGCCGAGGGCTTCATCCGCTTCTCGTTCGCCACCGGTGACGCGAACATCGAGCGTGGCATCGCCCGCTTCGCCGACTTCGTCTCGCAGCTGAGCTGAGCGGCCTTCAGAACCCGCGCAGCTTCTTGAGCGCCTCGTAGGCTTCCTTGATCGCCCGGAACCTGTCGCCGCCGTCGGTGGCGCGGTCCGGGTGGTGCTCGGAGGCGAGCTTGCGGTACGCGGTCCTCACCTCGTCGTCGGTGGCGCTCGCTGCGATGCCCAGCGCCGCGTACGAGCCGTCGCCCTTGCCGAAGTACTCGGCGGTGATCTGCTGCAACTGCTCGTCGCCCAGGTTGAAGAGCCCGACGATGCGCTTCAAGATCTCCTGCTCGCTCTTCTGCAGGTCGCCGTCGACCATGCCCAGGTCGTAGAGGCTGCGCACCACCTCGACCCGCACCGAGGGCTTCACCAGGGTCCGCGCCCGCACCGTCATCGGCTCGATGTCCCCCGGCGGGGAGGCGATGGCCGCCTTGAGCGCGTCCTTCACCTCGTCCATCGCGGCCTCGTTGAACCGCAGCTGCAGCTCGAAGAACTCGCGGATGACGCGGATCTCCATCTGCACCGGCGCCGCGTCCACGCGCGCCACCTCGATGAACAGCGGGCAGAGCGCCTGCAACAGCAGCAGGTCGTCCAGGCTCACCTTCTGCTTCGGAGGCGGCGCGACCCGGCGCGCCGGGACCGCCTTGCGCACCGGGCGCTCGAGCAGCTCGTCCTTCGACGGGGCACGCAGCACCTTGGGCTGGGGCGCGACCTCGCGATCGACGACGAAGTGGCCGATCAACGCCCCCACCCCGCAGAGCACCGCCGCCAGCGGCGCTGACCACGCGAGCAGCATTCCGAGCGCCGCGCCGATCATCGCGCCGAGGACTTTTCCCAACATTCAGGGCCAGTGTTACATGCCCCGGCCATGCCAGCTCAGATCATCGATGGGAAGGCGTTGTCGGCGAAGGTGAAGGCGGGCCTCAAGGTCGAGGTCGATGCGATCCGCGCGAAGTACGGGCGGGCCCCGGGCATCGCCGTGGTGCGCGTGGGCGAAGATCCCGCCTCGAAGGTCTACGTGACCTCGAAAGAGAAGACCGCCCTCGAGCTCGGCTTCGCCTCGTGGCACCACCACCTCGACGCTACCGTGACCCAGGCCGAGCTCCTGGCCCTGGTGCAGAAGCTCAACGCCGATGACGCCGTCGACGGCATCCTCGTGCAGCTCCCGTTGCCGAAGCACGTCGACGCGAACGCGGTGCTCGAGGCGATCGATCCCGCGAAAGACGTCGACGGCTTTCACGCGGTCAACGCAGGGCACCTCTTCCAGGGCCGGCCCACGCTCGTCGCCTGCACGCCGTTTGGCGTGATGCGCATGCTCCAGGAGATCGGCTGCGACGTCGCGGGGAAGAACTGCGTGGTGATCGGCCGCAGCAACATCGTCGGCCGCCCCATGGCCATGCTGCTGCTCAACGCCAGCGCCACCGTCACCATCTGTCACTCGAAGAGCGACGTGGCCGCCGAGGTGCGCCGCGCCGACGTGGTGATCGCCGCGGTCGGCGTGTCGAAGCTCGTCAAGGGTGAGTGGATCAAGCCCGGCGCGATCGTGATCGACGTGGGCATGAACCGCGGCGCCGACGGCAAGCTGAGCGGCGACGTGGACTTCGAGACCGCGAAGGAACGCGCCGCGTGGATCACCCCGGTGCCCGGCGGCGTCGGCCCCATGACCATCGCGATGTTGATGGGCAACACCGTGATCGCCGCGAAGGCCCGCCTCTCGACGTGATCGTCAGACGCCCGCGACCTTGGCCGCGGCGCTGAGCTCCCACGCGAACTTCGCCGTCTTCGTGCCGTTGGGGCCCAGCTCCACCTCGAGCCGCGCCACGCCGTCCTTCGTCACCACCGACGGGGGCGGCGCGCAGTCCCGGGTCAGCACCTGCACCTCCACCTCCTTGACCTCGGAGACGGGCACGCGCTCTTCGATCACCAGGCGCACCGGCTCGGGCCGCGTGTTCGAGATGAAGAGCTGCACCGACCGGGTCGTCGTGCGCCGACCCGTGAGCCGCGCCTCGTCCACCCGCTCGGTCGTGTCGCGCACCACCTGCAGGCCGTCCTCGTTTCCGAACGAGAGCTTCACCGGCTCACCCGGCGCCGCGAACTTGAGCTGCGCGCGGCCCACCAGGCCCGCGTTGCGCACCAGGTCCACCGGCCCGGCCAGCAACACCTGCCCGCTGGAGTTGGGGAACCGCGCCATCACGAACACCAGGCTCGTCAGCTCGGCCGGGCACACCCGCTCGACCACGGCCTTCGCCTCGAACTGGAAGAGCGCCACGCGCTGCGGCTGCCCGTCACTGCGCACCGTCGTCGCGCCCGCGGCCTGCAACAGCCGCGTCTCGCCGCCGTCGTCGAGCCCGGGCAGCTCGGCCTCGCCACCGGTCTCCCCCGCGGTCTGGATCGTCTCCTCGCGCACCGAGACGCTCACCACGCGCTTCTCGATCTGCTGCTTGGGGCGCGTCGACAGGCAGTCGGCCACCAGCGTGGGCGGCGTCGTGCCCAGGGTCGGCCGCGCCGTGGAGAAGGCCAGCTCCACCTCGTCCCACGACTCGCCCGTGCGCTGCCAGACCACGGCCTCCGCCTCGAGCGTCACCTGGTCGCCCGCGAGCGTCGCCCGGTAGGCCGGCCGCCACACGGCGCAGGGCACGAGGTAGCTCGCGCGCACCTGGGCGTCGCCGCTGCCGTCGAGGGTGAGCGCCAACACGCTCTCGAACTTCCGCGTGGGCTCCTCGGCGGCGTTGAGCGTGGCTCGCGCTTCCTGGTGCCGCTTGTCGGTGAAGGCCAGGGCCTGCCGCGCCACGCGGCGCTCCTCGTCGAGCCCGGCCTGCCGGTCGGAGAGCATGCCCAGCTGCGCCTTCCACGTCGCGACGTCGCTGGTGCCGTGCCCGGTGAACTCGGAGATCGCCCGCAGCAGGTCAGCCCGCGTGGTGGCCAGCACCTCGACCCGCGCGTCCAGCCGGGCCACGGTGTCGGCCTGGGCCAGCTTCTGCTGCTCGAGCTCGTGCACCCGGGTGCGCAGCGCGCTCGCGTCGGCCGGGAGCCCGCCCCTGGGCTGCTCCTTCCACCGGCGCTCGAACTTGGCGTCGATGAGCGTTCCCCCCTTGACCTCCACCTTCAGGGAACGGTCCACCGCGACCAGCGGCAGACCCTCGATCTCGAACTTCGTGACGCCCGAGAGCGCCAGCGTGCCGCGCCGCTCGATCTGCGCACGGTCCTCCATCACCACGACCTTTTTCACCGGGAACGAGGCCATCGGTCAGTTCCTCCGGTTTCCGCCGACGAGCATCTTGTCGGCAGGCATGCGAATGGCGAACTGCGCGGTGAGCTTCATCGTCTGCCCCGGGGGCACGGTCACCCGCCAACGACGCAGGCCCTTGACCAACTCCCCGTCGACGGGCGTCTCGACCTTCTCCCAGGGCGGCACCGACTGGGCGTCTTCCACCTTCACGTCCTTGTCGCTCGGGTCGGCCCAGGGCACGCGCTCGCGCACCTCGATCAGCGCCGGCGCGGCGAGGCGGTTGTTGAGCTCGATCTCGATGTCGTGGGGGAGCACCGTCGAGCCGCCCAGGAAGCCGCCGCTGGTCTCCTTGAACTGCGTCTTGCGCGCGACCTTGATCGCCTCTTCCACGCCCAGTCCCAGGCGGTGCGACTGGTCCGCCCCGGGGCCGATCGCCGGCAGGGCGGTGGTCATCAGGAACTCGTCGCCGGCCGTCACGTCGACCGGCCCCGGCAGCAGCGCGTGCGGGCTCTGGTTCGCGATGGTCAGCGTCCGGTAGACCTTCTGCTCCACCGACGGCACGCACACGTACTCGGGCGTCAGCCCCACCGCGCACGACATCACCGGCACCAGCACCCACTTGCCCGTCGAAGGCACGTCGAGGCGCGCGCCGCAGTCGTAGCGGTAGTCGAACGACTTCACCGAACTGACCGGGTTGCACATCGCCGGGAGCCCCAGGTGCTGCACGGCGCTCGCCGCGTACTGGGCCCTCGAGACGATGGCCATCACCACGTCGATCTGCACCGAGATCCCCGCCACGAAGGCGAAGTCCCACTCCGAGGCCGAGGTCAGCTTGCCCCGCTGGGCGTGCGACTCCGGCGCACCCATCACCAGGCGGGCGTAGTCGCCGAAGCTCGAGTCGAGCGCCGCGGCCGGCGCGCCCATGGGCTCGGGGGCGGGCTCGTCGAAGCTGCCGCCTTCGTCCATCGAGGCCATGTCCTCCATGGGGGCCATGTCCGACTCCTCGGCCATCTCCAGGTCCTTCATCATGCTGCGGCTCTTCTTCATCATCTCGCCGCCGCCCCCCCTCGCCGCCCCGACCTCCATTCGTCTCATCGGTGCGTTCGAGGCAGACACCGCCAGGGACGCCTTCGGCGGGCCTCCCGGCGCCATGGCCACGGGCATGGGCATCGGCTGCATCATCGGCGCAGACCGAGGAGCAGGCGGGGGGCGCGGCGTCGGCCGGGAATCGGAGTCGGCCTTTCCGCCCTTGAGCCCACCGAAGGCTCCGCCCGTGGGCGCTGCAGGCAGACTGCCCATCGCCGCGTCGTACGACTCGAAGAGCGCCTCGAGACCCGGCGGCGGTTCTCGCCAGCCCGAGCGAGGCGGCTCCTCCTGGCTGCGGCCGATCTTGAGGGCCTTGAGCTCCGGCATGTCGGCCCGGCGCGACGTCGAGGCCGTCGAGAGCGAGAGCCGCACCTGGCCCCAATCTTCGCCGGTGTCCTGCGCGATCGAGGCCCGCATCTGCAGCGCGCCGTTGGTCAGCCCGCGCTCGAGGGTGAGCGAGTAGCTCGGCACCCAGCGCGCCCCCGGAACACGGTATTCGAGCTCCAGCTCCACCGGGCCCGTGGGGGCCTCCGCCAGCGTCACCACCGCCACCCGCGACAACCGTGCCCGCTCGGCGCGCTTCGAGGTCGAGGCTTCCTGCATGCGCCGCTGCCGCAACGACTGCTCCGCCCTGGCGTCGACGATCTGCTGATCGAGCTGGCGACGTCGCTCCAGGCGGCCGCCGAGCTCCGACTCCGAAAAGTCACCCAGGGACAGCATCGCGTCGACCGGCGCCGCGCGGGGCGGGTCGCCGGGCTTGGGCTCGAGGAAGGACGGCCGCAGCGCCTGCAGCTCGCCGATCTCGGCGTGGACGCGTTGGCGTTGGAGCTCGAGCTGCGCGAGCGCCGCGCCGGCCTCTTCCCAGGCCCGCTGTTCCGTCGGCACGTCGACCTCTTCGGCCAACTGCACGTCGAACTGCGGGCGCACGTCGACCACGCGGTTGCCCCCGGAGAGCACGCGGGCTCGCAACGACGCGGGCTCGAGCGACAGCGGCAGGCCTCCCAGTCGAACCTGGCGATCGGCGCTGGCTCCGGCCTTCGCCACCCGCCGGCAGATGGCGCCTTCGCGGTACACCGTCACGGCATCCAACGACGAGGGCAGGGCGCTCAATCGACCTCCTGGAATGTGGGTGAAGCTGAAGCTCAGCCCCCGCGCTTCTTCACGAGGCCCGACTTGTCGACGACGTAGCCCTCGGGCAGGCGCTTCTCGACCTTCTCGCGGAAGCCCTGCACCTCGAAGCCCGTCTCCACCAACGTCTGCACGCAGGCCGTCTGCACCCGCTTGGCGGTCTCCTCGGTGACGAGGAGCTCGAGCAGCACGTCCTTCGCCGGCGCGTACTTCAGGCTCGCCAGCGTCTTGAGCGCCGCCATCTTCACGTCGTCCGACATGTCGTTGAGGAAGGGCACCAGCACCGGGCCGACCCGGTCGTCCTGCTTCCCCTCGACGAAGCGCAGCAGCACTTCCTTCTTCTCGGGGTCGCGCGTGTACTCGGCGCCCAGGCGCTTGAGCTCCTCGGTGACGATCTGCATCACCTCGTCGGGCGTGAGCACCGCGTCGAGAATGCGCAGCGCCCAGCTCGAGGCCGTGTCGCTCCTGGTGAGGAAGCTCCGCACCGGCTCGACCGCGTCTTTTTCGAGGTCGCAGATCGCGTCGAAGACGTGCTGCTTCTCTTCGGCGTCGGTGGTCTGGGGCTCGACCACGAAGGTGAAGCGCTGGAGCAGCACGGGCACCGCGTCCGCGTGCTTGATCTCCGAGAGCTGCTGGAGCGCCTTCTGCCGGGTGGCCGGATCGCCGTACTTCTGCGTCGCCTTCGACTTCAGCTTTTGCGCCTTTTCAGCGGGCGTTCCACCACCGAACAGATTGAGCAAACCCATGTCGTGCGCCTTAGCAGCCAGTGGTGAACTTCACAGCGTCAACTTCGCCCGCACGTCGCCCTCGTAATGCTTCTCGAGCACGTGCACGGCCTTCTTGGCGGCCTCGTCGAGGGCCTCGGGCAGCTTCACCATCACCACCAGGTAGAGATCGCCCGGGGCCCCACCGCGCAGCGCCGGCACGCCCTTGCCGCGCAGCCGCAACTTGGTGCCCGACTGCGTGCCCGGCTTGAGGGTCACGGTCACCGACCCCCCGAACACCGGCACGCGCACCTCGGCGCCCAACGCGGCCTCGCCGATGGTCACCGGCACCTCGAGGTACAGGTCCTGCTCTTCGCGGCGCACCAGCGGGTGCTCGGCCACGTTGACGTCGATGAACAGGTCACCGGCCGGCCCGCCGCGCTCCCCCGGTTCTCCCTGGCCCGCGAGGCGAATGCGCGAGCCCGTCTCCACGCCCGCGGGGATCTTCACCGACAGCCGCTTGCCGTGAATGGACACGGTCTTCTCGCCGCCCAGCACCGCGTCGGCCAACGAGACCTCGAGTTCGGCGTTCATGTCGCCGCCCGCCCGGGGGCCACCACGTCGACCGCGCTGCTGCGCCCCGAACATCTGCGAGAGAATCTCTTCGAAGTCGAAGGCCGTGCTCGAGCCGCCACCACCGGGGAAGCCGCTGTCACCGGGCGTGCGCCCCGTGGTGCCTCCGCTCCGGTAGGAACGGAACTGCTCGGCCTTCTTCTCGTCCCACCCGAGCTTCGCGGCGTCGTCGCCGAACTCGTCGTACATCCGACGCTTCTTCGGCTCGGACAGCACCTCGAAGGCCTCGTTCAATTGCTTGAACTTGTCCTCGGCGCCTTTGTCCCCCGGGTTGTGATCGGGGTGGTACTGCTTGGCCAACTTGCGGTAGGCCTTCTTGATCTCGTCGGCAGATGCGCCGCGCGTCACACCGAGTCGTTGGTAGTAATCCTGCGCCATGTTCGCTTCGCACACTAACCAGCCCTTCAAAGAGCGCCACTGCGGCCTTGCGCTGATTCTCTTTGCGTTTGCGGCGTTTGCGCAGCCTGAGCCGCGGGTGATCGATCGCGCCGTGGCGTCGATCGAGGGCAGGGTGATCGCCTTTTCTCAGCTCCAGTTCGAGGCCCGGGTGCTCCTCATCGCGGCCGGCGGGGTCCAGGCGGCCTTCGCGCCCCTCGACCAGGAGGTCCTCGAGGCCAGCCTCCATGCCGTGGTCGACCAGCGCCTGGCGCTCCTCGAGGCAGACAAGCTCGAGGCCTACGCCCTCGAGGCCGGCGAACTCGAGCGGGCCATCGCCGCCTTCCGCGGCCGTTTCGAGAATGAGACCCGGTTCTCCACCTTCCTCTCCACGCACGAGGCCGACCTCGGTGATCTCTCCGAGGTCCTCAAGCGCTCGCTGCGGGCCCAGCGGGCCCTCGAGGGCAAGCTCCGCCTTCGCGCCCAGGTCAGCGAGGGCGAGGCCCGCGTGCACCGGGCCGGTCACCCCGAACTCAAGGACGTTCCCCTCGAGAAGGTCAGGGCCATGCTCGTGCAACAGCGCTTCGGCGACCTCGTGAAGAAGGAGCTCGCCGACCAACGCCGCCTGGTCGACGTGCGGCTCCTGGGCCCCTTCGCCCCGCGCCAGGGGGCCGCCCCGTGAGAGAGCTCGCTCCGGAAGCGCGCATCCGCAAGATGACCCTCGCCGACCTCCCGGCGGTCATGGCCATCGAGCACCAGGCCTTCTCGAACCCCTGGTCCACCGAGATGGTCCGCAAGGAGCTGACGCAGGACTGGTCCACGGTGCTCCTGTGCGAAGAGTCGTCGCCGGCCGGCTGGCAGATCCGCGCCTTCGCCATCTTCTGGCTGGTCGCCGACGAGGTGCACATCCTCAACGTGGCCACCGACGGCGCCGTGCGGCGACGCGGGTTCGGCCGAAAAGTGATGGACGCCGTCCTCGCGACAGGCAAAACGCAGAAGTGCGGGTTGGCCACTCTGGAGGTCCGCCGGAGCAACCTCGCAGCCCAGTCGCTCTATACGTCTCTGGGATTCCGGCCGGTTGGGATGAGGCCCAGCTACTACCAGGACAACCGCGAAGACGCGGTCATCATGATTCTCGACCTGTAGCGCTTGACACCCCTTGGCGCGGAATGTAAGCGGGCCACCCTTTTTCGTATTCCAGCTGTCTTCAAGGAATTCATGCCGACCATCAATCAGCTCATCCGTAAGGGCCGAGAGCAGCTCAAGTACAAGTCGAAGAGCCCCGCTCTGAAGTCCAACCCGCAGAAGCGTGGCGTTTGCACGCGCGTGTACACCACGACCCCGAAGAAGCCGAACTCGGCCCTTCGCAAGGTTGCCCGTGTCCGCCTGACCAACGGGATCGAGGTCACCTCGTACATCCCTGGCGTCGGTCACAACCTGCAGGAGCACTCGGTTGTTCTGATTCGTGGCGGCCGCGTCAAGGACCTTCCTGGCGTTCGTTACCACATCATCCGCGGCACGCTCGACTCGGTCGGCGTCCAGGGTCGCAAGCAGAGCCGCTCCAAGTACGGCGCGAAGCGTCCCCAGTAATCACCACTTTTCGGAGACTCATCCATGCCCCGCCGCCGCGTACCAAATAAGCGAAAGATCAACCCGGACCCGAAGTTCCAGGACCGGCTCGTTGCCAAGTTCATGAACGACCTCATGCGGAAGGGCAAGAAGTCCACCGCGGAGCAGGTCGTCTACGGCGCGTTCGCGCTCATCGAGGAGCGGGCGAAGGAAGAGCCCCTCAAGGTGTTCAAGCGGGCCCTCGACAACGTCAAGCCGGTGCTTGAGGTCAAGAGCCGCCGCGTCGGTGGCGCCACCTACCAGGTTCCCGTCGAGGTCCGTCAGGACCGCCGCGTGGCCCTCGGCATGCGCTGGATCATCTCCTACGGCAAGGGCCGCGGCGAGAAGACCATGATGGAGAAGCTGGCTGGCGAAATCATGGACGCCGCCAACAACCGTGGCAACGCGGTCAAGAAGCGCGAAGACACGCACAAGATGGCCGAGGCCAACAAGGCCTTCGCTCACTACCGCTGGTAATTGCTTCAGCGGTTGGTTCTGAAGAGGCCTCGAGCATTCTGCTCGGGGCCTTTTTGCTTTCCGAAGCCCTGTCGTACCCCTTAAAGGCGCGCCGTCATGCCTCGCGATACTCCGCTCGACCGCTACCGCAACATCGGCATCATGGCCCACATTGATGCGGGCAAGACCACCACGACCGAACGCATCCTTTTCTACACCGGCGCCATCCACAAGATGGGCGAGGTGCACGAGGGGACGACGACGACCGACTGGATGCCCCAGGAGCGCGAGCGCGGCATCACCATCACCTCGGCGGCCATCACCTGCTTCTGGGAGCGCAGCAAGCAGAAACACCGGGTGAACATCATCGACACGCCGGGCCACGTCGACTTCACCATCGAGGTCGAGCGCTCGCTGCGCGTGCTCGACGGCGCGGTGGCGGTGTTCGACGGCGTCAACGGGGTCGAGCCCCAGTCCGAGACCGTGTGGCGGCAGGCCGACAAGTACCACGTGCCCCGCATCTGCTTCATCAACAAGATGGACCGCCTCGGCGCCGACTTCGAGATGTCGGTCAACTCGATCCGCGAGCGGCTCGGCGCGAACCCCCTGGTGATCCAGCTCCCCCTGGGCACCGAAGAGAAGCTCCAGGGCATCATCGACCTGGTGCGGATGAAGGCGGTGGTGTTCGTCGACTCCGACAAGGGCAGCAACTTCCACGACGCCGAGATCCCGGCCGACTTCCTGGAGGCCGCCCAGGCCGCTCGCGGCCGGCTGGTGGAGGCTGTCTGCGAACTCGATGACGGGCTGATGGACAAGTTCCTCGAGAACGAGGGCAAGGACATCACCGAAGACGAGCTCCGGGCAGCCATTCGTAAGGGCACCATCGCCTTGAAGGTCTTCCCCGTGCTCTGCGGCTCGGCCTACCGGCACAAGGGCGTCCAGCCCCTGCTCGACGCCGTGGTCGACTACCTGCCGGGGCCCCTCGACGTGCCCCCGATGCACGGCCTCGACAAGGACGGGAAGGACGTGGTCCGCGAGACCAAGGACGACGCGCCCTTCGCCGCCCTGGCGTTCAAGATCATGAACGACTCCTTCGGCTCCCTGACCTTCATCCGCGTGTACTCAGGCAAGCTCGAGTCGGGCACGGCCGTGTGGAACACCGCGAAGAAGAAGCGCGAGCGGGTCGGGCGCCTGGTGCAGATGCGCGCCGACAAGCGCGACGAGATCGACGAGTGCTACGCCGGCGACATCTGCGCCATCGTCGGCCTCAAGCTCGCCACCACCGGCGACACCCTGTGCGTCGAGTCGCACCCCGTGCTGCTCGAGAAGATCGAGTTCCCCGAGCCGGTGATCCAGCTCGCCCTCGAGCCGCGCAGCACCGAGGACGCCGACAAGCTGGTGATGGCGCTCCAGCGCCTGTCCGTCGAAGACCCCAGCTTCCGGGTCAAGACCGACGAGGAGACCGGCCAGACGATCATCGCCGGCATGGGTGAGCTCCACCTCGAGATCATCGTCGACCGCCTCAAGCGCGAGCACAAGGTCGACGCCCGCGTCGGCAAGCCCCAGGTCGCCTACCGGGAGACCGTCTCGCGGGTCGGCGAGGCCGAGCAGCGCTACGAGCGCCAGTTCGGGGGCAAGAACCAGTATGCCCACGTCAAGGTGCGCGTCAGCCCCCTCGAGAAGGGCAAGGGGTTCCAGTTCTCGAACACCTCGTCCCTCGAGCAGATCCCCAGGGACTTCTGGCCCGCGGTCGAGGCCGGCGTGGTCAGCGGGCTGTCCCGCGGCGTGGTCGCCAGCTACCCCATCATCGACGTCAAGGTGGAGGTCTACGGCGGGGCGTTCCACGAGCAGGACTCCGACGAGATCGCCTTCCAGATCGCCGCCTCCATGGCCTTCATCGACGCCTGCAAGGCCGCCGGGCCCCAGCTCCTCGAGCCCATGATGAAGGCCGAGATCATCGTTCCAGCGGAATACATGGGCAGCGTCATGGGCGACGTCAACGCCCGCCGGGGCAACATCAAGGGCATGAATCAACGCGGAACGAATCAAGTGCTTGACGCGGAGGTCCCTTTGGCAGAGATGTTCGGTTACGTCGATTCGCTGCGGACGCTCACCCAGGGCCGCGGAAGTTACACGATGCAGTTCGGGAACTACGCGCAGATCCCCCCGAACGTCCTGCAGCCGCTGCTGTTGCGGATTCGGGGTTATTGAGTCGCCTTCGTCTTTGGTTTCGCTTCGTAGGGATGGCGCTTCCTACGAAATCGTACATGAGGTGCTTGACGTACTGAGCCTCTCGCTGTAAACGCCGCGCCGTCTTCGTCTTCGCCGCACGTCGCTCTGTGAAAACCAGGGGCATCTGGGTCGTAACAAGCCGTTTGGCGTTGTGTTGGTAGTCGCAAAAAAGAGGGATCAACTGAGCATGGCGACAACACAGAAAATTCGTATTCGTCTCAAGGCGTACGACTCGAAGCTCCTGGACCAGAGTGCCACGGAGATTGTCGAGACGGCCAAGCGCACTGGTGCTCGGGTTTCCGGGCCCATTCCGCTCCCCACGCGCATCAACCGTTTTACGGTTCTGCGTTCCCCGCACGTCGACAAGAAGAGCCGCGAACAGTTCGAGATCCGCACGCACAAGCGCTTGCTGGACATCCTCGAGCCGACGCAGCAGACGCTCGACGCGCTCATGAAGCTCGACTTGTCGGCCGGTGTCGACGTCGAGATCAAGAGCTGAGGATAACGACCATGGCCAAGTTCGACGTCGTTGATTTGTCCAACAAGAAGGTCGCCGAGATTGAGCTCTCGGACGATGTCTTCGCTGCTACGCCCAACCCGCACCTTCTGTACGAAGGCGCGAAGATGCAGCAGATCAATCGCCGCGCGGGTACCGTCGCGGTCAAGAACAGCTCCCTCGTTTCCGGCGGCGGTAAGAAGCCCTGGAAGCAGAAGGGTACCGGCCGTGCGCGCCAGGGTTCGTCCCGCGCTTCGCACTGGGTCGGCGGCGGCAAGGCGATGGGCCCCAAGCAGCGCGACTACACGTACCGACCGCCGCGTGGCGTTCGTCGTGCAGCGCTCTCCTCGGCCATCTCCCTTCGTGCCGGCGAGAAGAAGATCGTCTTCATCAACGAGTTCCCGTCTGACGGGAAGTCGAAGAAGGCGTACGAGTCGCTCACCAAGGGTCTGAAGCTGGTGAACGCGCTCGTCGTCGATGAGAAGAAGAACGACAAGCTCCTCCGCGCGGTCCGCAACATGGAGAAGTTCGACGTCCTGCCCGTCGAGGGTGTGAACGTTGAGTCGGTGCTTCGTCGCTCGACGCTGGTGATCACCGTGGCTGCCGCCAAGGCGCTCAACGAGGCGTTGCTCAAGCCCCGTGGCTCCAAGGCGCAGGGCTAAGGAAACCGACCATGGATATCAATTCTGTCATCAAGGGTCCGCTGATCACCGAGAAGCTGGACAAGGCTCGTGAAGCGCAGCGCCAGTATTCGTTCGTCGTCGACCGCAAGGCGTCGAAGCACGATGTGGCCCGCGCGGTTGCGGCCCAGTTCAAGGTCACGGTCCAGGATGTTCGTACGCTGATCATGCGCGGCAAGATCAAGCGCGTGGGCACGTCGATGGGTAAGCGCTCGAACTTCAAGAAGGCCTTTGTCACCCTCAAGGAGGGGGACAAGATCGAGCTGTTCGAGGGAGGCACGGTCTAAAATGGGCGTCAAAAAGTTCAAGCCGACGTCGTCTGCACGCCGTTTCATGACGGTGTCCGACTTCGCCGAGATCACGCACGACATTCCCGAGAAGAGCCTCACCGAGTCGATGAAGCGCTCCGGTGGCCGCAACGGTGATGGTCACATCACCCGCCGTCACCAGGGTGGCGGCCACAAGCGCCGCTACCGCGTCATCGACTTCAAGCGGAACAAGGACGGCGTTCCTGGCAAGGTGTTCTCGGTCGAGTACGACCCGAACCGCACTGCCAACATCGCGCTGCTCCACTACGCTGACGGCGAGAAGCGCTACATCCTCGCGCCGGTTGGCCTCAATGTCGGCGACACCCTGTTCTCGGGTGACTCGGTCGACATCCGCCCGGGCAACACGCTGCCGCTGCAGAACATCCCGGTAGGCACCGTGGTGCACAACATCGAGCTCAAGCCGGGCCGCGGTGGCCAGCTCATCCGCTCGGCCGGTAGCTGGGGCCAGCTGATGGCGAAGGAAGGCGACTACGCCCAGGTCCGTTTCCCCTCGGGCATGGTGCGCCGCGTCTTGATCGTCTGCCGCGCGACCATCGGTCAGCTCGGTAACATCGATCACGAAATCATCCGCATCGGCAAGGCCGGCAAGAGCCGTTGGCTCGGCATCCGCCCGACTGTCCGTGGTCTCGCGATGAACCCCGTCGATCACCCGCACGGTGGTGGCGAAGGTAAGTCCGGCCAGGGCAATCCCCACCCGGTTTCGCCCTGGGGCAAGAAGACCAAGGGCCTCACCACGCGCAAGAACAAGCGCACTGACAAATTCATCGTTTCGCCGCGCCGTCAGGGCGTGCGCAGCCAGTAAGGAGCTCCTGAACCATGGCTCGTTCAACCTGGAAGGGTCCCTTCGTCGACATCAGCCTCAGCAAGAAGGTTGATGCGATGAACAAGGGCAACAAGAAGTCGGTCATCAAGACCTGGTCGCGACGTTCGACCATCATCCCCGAGATGGTGGGTCACACGTTCGCGGTTCACAACGGCCGCAAGTTCATCCCCGTGTACGTGACCGAGAACATGGTCGGTCACAAGCTGGGTGAGTTCGCGCCGACGCGCACGTTCAGTGGGCACAGCGCCGAGAAAAAGGCTGCTCCCGCTCCGGGCAAGAAGGGTTAAGGGTCATGGAATCGATTGCTCACCTCCGTCACCTGCGCATGGCCCCCCGGAAGATCACGGTGGTCGCGGCGCTCGTTCGTGGCATGCCGGTCGCCAAGGCGATCAGCACGCTTCAGTTCACTCGCCGCGCTGCTGCGGCCCCGGTCAAGAAGCTCATCGAGAGCGCCATGGCCAATGCGACCGATCGTTCCAAGGGCTCCGTCGACATCGACAAGCTCTGGGTGAAGATGATCTCGGTCGACCAGGGCCCCACGGGCCGCCGCTACATGCCTCGCGCGATGGGTCGTGCGACGCGCATCAACAAGAAGACGAGCCACATTCACGTCGTGCTGTCCGACGAGTCACTCAAGGCGAAGAAGTAACCGCCATACTTTTTTAGGAGAAAACACCTTGGGTCAGAAGGTTCATCCGATTGGTTTCCGGCTCGGCGTCATCCGCACCTGGGACTCGAAGTGGTTCGAGGAGCGTAACTACGCTCAGTGGCTGCACGAGGACATCAAGATCCGCGCGCACGTCAAGAAGAGCCTGAACCACGCGGGCGTCTCGAAGGTCGAGATTGAGCGCGCGGCGAACAAGGTCAAGGTCAACGTGCACACGGCTCGCCCCGGTATTGTCATCGGCAAGCGCGGCGCGGGCATCGAGACGGTGAAGAAGGAACTGCAGCGCTTCACCAAGAACGAGGTCTTCCTCAACATCGTCGAGGTCCGCAAGGCCGAGACCGATGCCCAGCTCGTGGCCGAGAACATCGCCACGCAGCTCGAGCGGCGAATTGCTTTCCGCCGCGCGATGAAGAAGTCCATCCAGACCGCGATGAAGTTCGGCGCGAAGGGCATTCGCGTGGCCTGCTCGGGCCGTCTCGGCGGCGCCGAAATGGCGCGGTACGAGTGGTACCGCGAGGGTCGGGTGCCTCTGCACACGCTCCGCGCCGACATCGACTACGGGTACGCCATTGCGCGCACCACCTACGGCACCATCGGTTGCAAGGTGTGGGTGTGTCGCGGCGAGATCCTCCCCACCAAGGGCGGCAAAGAAGCCGTCCAGGCCCGCTAAGCGCGGCCGCTGATCGAGGAACGTCATGCTTCAGCCTGCACGCACCAAGTACCGCAAGATGCAGAAGGGCCGGAACCCCGGCGCCGCGCACCGTGGCAACACGCTGGCGTTCGGCGAGTTCGGCCTGATGACCACCCAGCCCGGGTGGATCACGTCGCGTCAGATCGAGGCCGCGCGTATCGCGATGAGCCGCAAGATCAAGCGCGGCGGCAAGATCTGGATCCGTATTTTCCCGGACAAGCCCATCACCAAGAAGCCGGCTGAAACCCGACAGGGCACCGGCAAGGGCAACGTGGAGTACTACGTGGCCGTTGTGAAGCCGGGCCGCATCCTCTACGAGATGGGCGGCATGGATGCCGTTACCGCTGGCCAGGCCTTCCGCCTCGCCGCGGCCAAGCTCCCGGTCATGACGCGCGTCGTGAACCGCGCCGAGCAGAGCCTGTAAGGAGATCGAAACATGGCTACCGCGAAAGAACTGAGCGACCTCTCTGTTGAAGACCTGGGCCGCCGCGCCACCGAGCTGCGCGCGACTCTGGTCCAGGACAACCTCAAGCTGCGCACGGGCGCGCTGGATAACCCGTCGGAACGCACGACGCACAAGCGCGACCTCGCGCGGGTGCTGACGGTGTTGACCGCCAAGCAGTCGACGAAGAAGTGAGAAAGTGAACCATGGCTGAGACCCAGACCCAGACTGCAGAAGCCCGCGGCCGTCCCAAGACGCGCATCGGCATCGTCACGTCCAACAAGATGTCGAAGACGGTGACTGTCACCGTGCGCCGTCGTACCTCGCACGCCGCTTACGGCAAGGTGATGTCCCGCCGCGAGAAGTACAAGGCGCACGTCGAGGATCACGAGCCGAAGAAGCCGACCATTAACGAGGGCGATAAAGTCCTCATCGCCGAGACGCGGCGCACGTCGAAAGACAAGCGCTGGCGCGTGGTGAAGGTCCTGGAAAAGGCGTCAAACGTCTGACCAGTATCTGAAAGAACCGGGAGAAAATCAGTCATGATCCAGATGACCAGTGTGCTCGATGTTGCAGATAACTCGGGTGCCAAGAAGGTGTTTTGCATCAAGGTGATGGGCGGCTCGCATCGCGAGTACGCGTCCATTGGCGACGTCATCGTCGTCTCCATTCGTGAGGCGCTCCCGAACTCGAAGGTGAAGAAGGGTGACACGGCGAAGGCCGTGGTCGTCCGCACCACTCGAGAGGTTCGCCGTGCTGATGGCAGCTACATCAAGTTCGACGGGAACTCGGCTGTGCTCATCAACAAGGAGCTCGAGCCGGTCGGTACCCGCATCTTCGGACCGGTGGCCCGCGAGCTCCGCGCCAAGAAGTTCATGAAGATCATCTCGCTCGCGCCTGAGGTGCTCTGAGTCATGCAGAAGCTTAAAGTTGGCGACACGGTGCAGGTGACCTCCGGTGAGGAGCGCGCGCAGAAGTCGAACCGCGGCAAGATCATCGAGATCGACAAGACCAAGGGCCGTGTTCGGGTCGAGGGTCTGCGCATGGTCAAGCGTCACGTTGGCAAGGGCAAGGACCGCGCGAATCCCGAGGGCGGCATCGTCGAGAAGACGGGCAGCATCCAGCTCTCGAACGTCTCCCTGGTGTGCCCCAAGTGCGACAAGGCGACCCGAGTGGGCGTCCGCACCGAGGGCGAGAAAAAGAAGCGCTTCTGCAAAGAGTGCGAAGCGACCATTGACTGATGCTTCCGCGGTGCGCTAAGGCGCGCCGCTCCCTGTAATTACGAAGGTCGGTACCGAGTCATGGCTGACGAAAAAGCTCCGAAGAACGACGACGCCGCGGTCGCTGCCAAGGCGAAGAAGGCCGAGAAGGCCAAGCGCGGCAAGAAGGAAGAGGCCAAGAAGGCCGGCTTCGCCGCGAACATCGAGGAAGGTCTCGAAGCCAAGCCTGCACGGCTGAAGCTCCGCTACCGCAAGGAGATCGTGCCGGCCCTGATGAAGGACCTCGGTCTCAAGAACCCGATGGAAGTCCCGAAGATCGAAAAGATCGTCGTGAACATGGGCCTGGGCGAGGCGCTTGCGAACAACAAGCTCCTCGAGTCGGCCGTCGACCAGATGAACGCGATCACCGCGCAGAAGCCGGTGATCACCCGTTCCCGCAAGGCCATCGCGAACTTCAAGCTCCGCGAAGGCCAGGCGATCGGCGCAATGGTCACCCTCCGTGGCGACCGCATGTACGAATTCCTCGACCGCCTCATCAGCGTCGCGCTGCCCCGCGTTCGTGACTTCAAGGGCATCTCGCCCAAGGCGTTCGACGGTCGTGGCAACTACACGCTCGGCGTTCGCGAGCAGATCATCTTCCCGGAAATCAACTACGATCAGATCGAGAAGGTGAAGGGTCTGAACGTGTCGATCGTGACCACCGCGAAGAACGACGAGCACGGCCTGGCGCTCCTCAAGGCGTTTGGCGTTCCTTTCCGCGCCGCCTGACCAAAGTTGTGGTAGTGCTGTGAAGAACTGGTCTTGGCGAACCACCGGGATGGGCCCGGAAGGCGTCAAGACCTCCAGCGAGTGCGCGGACAGCGCCTCACCGGAAGTTGTCTCAAGATGGTCATCAATGATCCCGTGGGTGACATGCTCACCCGCATCCGTAACGCCCAGATGGTGCGTCACGACAAGCTGACGCTGCCCTCCTCGAAGTTGAAGGTTGAAGTTGCCAAGGCCCTGAAGAGTGAGGGTTTTGTGGCTGACTTCATCGTCCACGAGAAGGCGCCGCAGAACGAGCTGACGATCGTGCTGAAGTATGGCCCGAGCCGCGAGCCCGTGATCACCGGCATTAAGCGCGAGTCGAAGCCTGGCCTGCGCCGCTACGTGAACGTCCGTGACATCCCGCGCGTGCGCGGCGGCATGGGCGTCGCGATTCTCTCCACCTCCCGCGGTGTGATGGTCGACCACGAGGCCCGCAAGGCCAACGTGGGCGGCGAGCTCATCTGCACGGTTTACTGAGGTCCCGACCATGAGCCGCATTGGAAAGATGCCGATCAAGTTGGGTGACAAGGTGAAGGCCGTCATCCAGGGCGACAAGGTCAACTTCGAGGGGCCCAAGGGCAAGCTCTCGATCACCTTGCCGGTCGCCGCCATCAAGGTCGAACTGAAGGCCGGGGAGCTCCTCCTGACCCGCCCCAGCGACCACCGCACGCACCGCTCTGCGCACGGCCTGACCCGCGCCATCCTCGCCAACGCGGCGAAGGGTGTCGACTCGGGCTGGGAGCGCAAGCTCGCCATCCGTGGCGTCGGCTTCCGCTGCGAAGTCAAGGGCAAGCAGATTCACTTCTCGCTCGGCTTCTCGCACCCGGTCGTCTACAGCCTCCCGGAGGGCGTCACGGCTGAGGTCGGCAAGGCGCCGCGCACCGAAGACTCGCTCCCTACCCTCGACCTGACCCTGCGTTCGGTCGACCGGCACATGCTGGGGCAGACCGCGGTCCAGATTCGTGACCTTCGCCCGCCGGAGCCGTACAAGGGCAAGGGCATCAAGTTGTCCGACGAAGTTGTCCGCCGCAAGGAGGGCAAAACGGGTACTGCGTAAACCGCATACTCGTTCATCCGCGCGGGGAAGTCCGCATCTCGCGCGGAAGGAAAGGAAAACACCATGGCCAACACCGAATCACGACTCCATCGCAAAGAGCGAATCCGCAAGAAGGTTTCGGGTTCCACCGAGCGTCCCCGTCTCACGGTCTACAAGTCGCTCAAGCACCTGCACGCGCAGGTCATCGACGACGGCACCGGTCGTACCCTCGTGGCTGCTTCCACGCTCTCCAAGGAGCTCAAGGGCAAGCTTGACGAGGGCGACAAGAAGGCCGCCGCCAAGCAGGTCGGCCTGCTGATCGCCGAGAAGTGCAAGGGCGCGAAGATCGAGAAAGTGGTCTTCGATCGCAACGGCAACCCGTACCACGGACGCATCGCGGCAGTCGCCGACGGCGCACGAGAGGGCGGTCTGCAGTTCTGACCGAAAGGACTACCTAAATGAGCACGACTCCCATCAACGCGAATGACCTGGATCTCCAGGACCGCGTCGTCAACATCTACCGCCCCACGAAGGTCGTGAAGGGTGGCCGCCGTTTCAGCTTTGGCGCCATCGTCGTCGTCGGTGACGGCAACGGTCACGTCGGCATCGGCCTGGGCAAGGCGAACGAAGTTCCCGAAGCCATCCGCAAGGGCGGCGAGAACGCGAAGAAGCACCTCTTCAAGGTGCCCCTCATGGGCCACACGATCCCGCACGAAGTGCTCGGTCGTTTCGGCGCCGGCCAGGTGCTCCTGAAGCCCGCTTCCGAAGGTACTGGCGTCATCGCCGGTGGCCCGGTGCGCGCGGTGCTGGAGGCTGCGGGTATCCGCAACATCCTCACCAAGAGCCAGCGTTCGCGTAACCCGCACAACGTGGTGAAGGCCGTGGTCGATGGCCTCAAGCAGCTCAAGTCGCCTGAGCAGGTCAGCCGGCTGCGCGGCAAGGAAGTCCACTTCGGCCGCAAGTCGGAGGGCTGAATCATGGGCATCAAGATCAAGCTGGTGAAGAGCCCCTCGAGCGCGTCGACCAAGCAGGTCGCGACGGTCAAGGGTCTCGGTGTGTGGAAGTTCGGCTCGGAGCGCCTGCTGAAGGACACGCCGGCCATCCGTGGGATGCTGGACAAGGTGCGCCACCTGGTGGCGTTCGAAATCGTCAAGGACGAGCCCAAGACCCGGGCCCGCCAGAAGCCGCGGAAGATCCGCGTGCGTGACGCCGCGCGTGCGAAGGCCGCCGCGCAGGAGAAGTGAGGAACACACCATGGTGACACTGCATACGCTCAAGGCTCCGCACCGCTCCACGCACCGCAAGAAGCGCGTGGGTCGTGGCCAGGGCTCAGGCCTCGGTAAGACCGCTGGTCGTGGTGCCAAGGGCCAGAAGGCCCGCTCCGGCAACATGCGCTTCGAAGGTTTCGAAGGCGGTCAGAGCCCGCTCCAGCGCCGGCTCCCCAAGTTCGGCTTCACCGCGCCCAACGCGTTGAATCTGGCCATCGTCAACCTCCACGAACTCGAGGCCCACTTCAAGGCCGACGCGATCGTCGACGAGGCCTCGCTGCGTGCCGCCCGGTTGGTCAAGGGCGTGTACGACGGCATCAAGGTGCTCGGTGAGGGCGTCTTGACCAAGAAGCTGACCATCAAGGTGAACCAGATCTCGGCAGGCGCCAAGACCTCGATCACTGCGACCGGCGGCACGTTTGAAGAGCTCCCGCTCGTGGCGCACAAGCCCGAGGCGGCCGCGAAGGCCCACTCTGGTAAGGGTCTGAAGGTCGCGAAGGTTGCGAAGGCCCCGAAGGCCTGAGTTCGGTGCACACCGCCCGTCAAAAAGGCTAGTGTGCCGCGCCCCTCGAACCGTCTACGGGTCGAGGGGCGTTCGTCGTTTCTGATTCCCACTTTTTCGAGGAAGCTGCCTTGGCCCTCAACGCCATCTCCAACATCTTCCGCGTCGCCGAGCTCCGCGCGCGAATCGTGTATTCGCTGGTGCTGCTCGCCATCTACCGCCTGGGCATCTTCATCAGCACGCCCGGGGTGGATCGCGTCGCGCTCAACGCCGTCATGGAGGCGCGCCTGAAGGATGGCGGGCTCCTCGGCCTCTTCAACATGTTCTCGGGTGGCGCGCTGAACCAGGCGTCGATCTTCGCCCTGGGCATCATGCCGTACGTGTCTGCGAGCATCATCATGCAGTTGCTCGCGGTCGTCGTGCCCAGCTTGGAGCGACTCCAGAAGGAGGGCGCTGCGGGCCGGCAGAAGATCAACCAGTACACCCGCTACGGGTCCATCGTCCTCTCCGTGGTCCAGGGCGTGGGCATCTCCCGTTACCTGTATTCCTTCGGTCGCTCCACGGGCGACAACTCGGCTCTCGACAAGATCGTCGTGCCCGACAGCGTGAACACGGTGTGGTTCTCCTTCATCACCGTCATCACCCTGACCGCCGGCACCGCGTTCATCATGTGGCTGGGCGAGCGCATCACCGAGAACGGCATCGGCAACGGCATCTCGCTGATCATCTTCTCGGGCATCGTGGTGGGCATTCCTCCCGCGGCGCAGCAGCTGTACCGCGCGGTCGACGCGGAGACGGTGAGCGCCGGCGCGGTCGTCGGCCTGCTGTTCGTGATGGTGCTCATCATTGGCGCCGTGGTGTTCGTCGAGCGCGGCATGCGACGCATTCCGGTGCAGTATGCCAAGCGCGTCTCGGGTCGGCAGATGTTCGCCGGCCAGGCCACGTACTTCCCCCTGAAGGTGAACGCGTCGGGTGTGATTCCCCCGATCTTCGCCGGCGCGCTGCTCTCGTTCCCTGCGACCCTGTCCACCTGGGTGCCCGGCATGGCCGGTCTCCAGCGGGCGCTGCAGTCGAACCAGTGGATCTACAGCGGCCTCTTCGTCGCCCTGATCATCTTCTTCGCCTACTTCTACACCTCGCTGACCTTCCGTGCCGACGACGTCGCCGACAACATCAAGAAGCAGGGCGGCTACATCCCTGGCATCCGCCCGGGTCGCCAGACGGCCGACTTCATCGAGCGCGTGCTCAACCGCCTCACCTTTGGTGGCGCGCTGTACCTGGCGGCCATCTGCGTCTTGCCCACGGTCATCGCGGGCGTTCTGTCCGTGCAGTTCTACTTCGGCGGCACGGCGTTGCTGATTGTCGTGGGTGTGGCCCTCGACACTGTTCAGCAGATTGAACAGCACCTGATCAGCCGCAACTACGAAGGGTTCGCTGGCCCGCGTGGCCCGCGCATCCGCGGTCGCATCCGTAACGCGGCCACCGTCTGAGTCCCCTGGGGGCACGTATGCATCTCGTCTTCTTCGGCCCGCCTGGAGCGGGGAAGGGCACGCAGGCACTGAAGATGGTCACGGAGTTCGGGATCCCTCAGATCTCGACCGGTGACATCTTGAGGGCCGCCGTGACGAAGGGTACCGAGCTCGGCAAGCAGGCCGGGCCGTTGATGGCGGCGGGGAAGCTGGTCCCCGACGACCTGGTCATCGGAATTGTCGAAGAGCGCCTCAAGGAGGCCGACTGCGCGCAGGGGTTCCTGCTCGACGGCTTCCCCCGCACCATTCCCCAGGCGGAGGCACTGGCCAAGGCCTTGGAAAAGCAG
This sequence comes from uncultured Archangium sp., assembly GCA_903905455.1. Classification (GTDB taxonomy): domain Bacteria; phylum Myxococcota; class Myxococcia; order Myxococcales; family Myxococcaceae; genus Archangium_A. Next base: position 36,887 of record CAIVGN010000106.1, on the reverse strand, counting down.
GGTAAGCACATCGAGCACGTGGTCTCGCTCGAGGTGCCAGATGCCGTGATTCACGAGCGCATGAAGGGCCGCGGCCGGGCCGATGACAGCCCCGAGACGGTGCAGAAGCGCCTCGACGTGTTCCGTCAGCAGACCTCGCCGCTGAAGGCCCACTACGAAAAGTTGGGTTTGCTCCGAACCATCAATGGGGTAGGGGCCCTGGACGAGATTTTCGCGGCTATCCGCAAGAGCATTGGTCGGTAAGTCCGCCTTCGCTTGCATACATCCGGCGGAGGTGGTAGTGGCCGCCGCTCCTGTAAAGCCCGCAAGGGCTTTGTGTCGTTGTCACGAGGTTTTCATTGGCGAAGGAAGACGCGATCGAGGTTGAGGGAACGGTGAAAGAGCCGCTTCCCAATGCCATGTTCAAAGTCATGTTGGAGAACGGTCACGAGGTGCTCGCGCACATCTCCGGTAAGATGCGGATGCACTTCATCCGCATTCTCCCCGGTGACAAGGTCAAGGTGGAGCTCTCGCCTTACGACCTGACTCGCGGCCGCATCACGTACCGCGCCAAGTAAGTCACGAAGTTCGAATCACGAGGAATACCCCATGAAGGTCCGTCCGTCCGTCAAGAAGATCTGTGACAAGTGCAAGGTCGTTCGTCGCAAGGGCACCATTCGCGTGATCTGCCCGGCCAACCCCCGTCACAAGCAGCGCCAGGGCTGATTTTTCAGCTCCAGACCAACTCCAAGAAGGAACGAAACAACCATGGCTCGTATCGCAGGCGTTGATCTCCCGGTTCAGAAGCGGATTGTCATCTCGCTTCAGTACATCTACGGGATCGGTTCGAAGACCGCGCAGAACATTGTCGCTGAGGCTGGCATCGACCTCACCACGCGGACGAAGGACCTGACCGAAGAGCAGACCCGCAAGATCCGCGAGGTCATCGAGGCGAGTTACAAGGTCGAGGGTGACCTCCGCCGCGAAGTGACGATGAACATCAAGCGCTTGATGGACCTCGGTTGCTACCGCGGCCTCCGTCACCGCAAGGGCCTGCCTGTGCGCGGCCAGCGGACCCACACGAACGCGCGCACCCGCAAGGGTCCGAAGCGTGGCGTGCAGCGCGTCAAACCGGCGGCTCCGGCGGCGAAGTAATTTCCACTGGCCCCACGCGAGTGGGGTTGATCACCTGTAGGGACCGAACGAAATGGCCGAAGAGACGATCACCGCACCTGCTGCCCCTGCTTCTGCTGCCCCGGCGACCCCGGAGGCTGGCGACAAGAAGTCCGGCGACAAGAAGAAGAAGAACAAGAAGAACATCCTCAACGGGATCGTTCACATCCAGTCGAGCTTCAACAACACGCTCATCACGTTTACCGATGTCTCGGGCAACGTGATCTCGTGGTCGTCGGCTGGCTCGCGTGGCTTCAAGGGTTCGCGCAAGTCGACCCCCTTCGCGGCCCAGGTCGCGGCGGGTGACGCTGCGGCGAAGGCCATGGAGCACGGCCTCAAGAACGTGCAGGTGTTCGTCAAGGGCCCGGGCGCCGGTCGTGAGTCTGCTCTGCGTGCAATCGCGGCGGCAGGTCTCAAGATTTCGCTCATCCGAGACGTGACCCCGATCCCGCACAACGGATGCCGGATGGCCAAGCGCCGTCGCGTCTGAGTCCCGAACTTCTAGAACTGGAGAACTGACTTTGGCTCGTTACACCGCAAGCGTCTGCCGCATCTGCCGGCGCGAGAACCTGAAGATGTATCTGAAGGGCGACCGTTGTTACACGGACAAGTGCGCCATCGAGCGCCGCCCTTACCCCCCCGGCCAGCACGGCCAGGGCCGCGTGAAGTTCTCGAACTACGGCGTCCAGCTGCGCGAGAAGCAGAAGGTCAAGCGCATGTACGGCCTGCTCGAGAGCCAGTTCCGCGGGTACTTCCACCGCGCCGCTGCCGCCAAGGGCAAGACCGGCGAGACGCTCCTCCAGATGCTGGAGCTGCGCCTCGACAACGTCGTCTTCCGCATGGGCTTCGCCGACACGCGCGCTGAGGCGCGTCAGTTGGTGCGCCACGGTCACTTCACGGTGAACGCGAAGCGGGTGAACATCCCCTCCTTCTCGGTCAAGCCGGGTTCGGTGGTCGAGGTTCACGAGAAGTCGAAGAAGATCCTCCGCATCCAGGAGGCCATCGAGACCGTGGACCGCCGCGGCATTCCGCAGTGGCTCGAGGTCGACAAGAAGGGCCTCAAGGGCACCGTGAAGACGGTCCCCAACCGCGAGGACCTGACGATGCCGATCCAGGAGCAGTTGATCGTCGAGCTGTACTCGAAGTAAGCGTCGACGCTCCCGCCGCACCGGAGCAGGCCGTGCCCTTCGTGGCCGGTCTGCTCCTTGGCTTTTCAAGACTTCAAATTTCAATCTCCCGATCCGTCCTCCCACTGTCCTGGTGGGTACGTTGGTGGCGGCTCGTCACGAGGCAACACACATGGCTGAAGCATCCCTGATCGCGAAGAACTGGCGTGACCTCATCAAGCCCCGGAAGATCGACGTCGATCCCGAGAGCACTGGCACCTACGGCAAGTTCGTCGCCGAGCCCCTCGAGCGCGGCTTCGGCACGACGCTGGGCAACTCGCTGCGCCGCGTGCTGTTGTCGTCGCTTCAGGGCGCGGCCATCACCACGGTGAAGGTCGAGGGCAACGGTGGCCTCGTCGAGCACGAGTTCACGACGATCCCCGAAGTGTCGGAAGACGTGACGGACATCGTGCTGAACCTCAAGGAAGTGCGTCTGCGCATGCACACCAACGAGGTGAAGACGATCCGCATCGAGGCGGAGGGTCCCAAGGAAGTGAAGGCTGGCGATCTCATCACCGACGACCAGGTCGAGGTGCTGAACCCGGGCCACCACATCTGCACCCTCGGCGAGGGCGGCAAGATCCGCATGGAACTCACCTGCCGCCGTGGCCGCGGTTACGTGCCGGCGACGAACAACAAGGTCGCGGGCTCGCCCATCGGCGCCATCGCCATCGACTCGCTGTACTCGCCCGTCTCGAAGGTGAACTACCTCGTCACCAACGCGCGCGTCGGTCAGCAGACGGACTACGACAAGCTCTCGCTCGAGGTCTGGACGGACGGCTCCGTGAGCCCCCAGGACGCCGTGGCCTACGCCGCGAAGATCCTCAAGGAGCAGCTCACGGTGTTCGTGAACTTCGAGGAGACCGAGGAGCCGGTCGCCACCGAGACCCCGATGCAGGAAGCGAAGCTCAACGAGAACCTCTTCCGCTCGGTCGACGAGCTGGAACTCTCGGTGCGCAGCGCGAACTGCTTGCAGCAGGCGAACATCCGCACCATCGGTGACCTCGTTCAGAAGACGGAGGCCGAGATGCTCAAGACGAAGAACTTCGGCCGCAAGTCGCTGAAGGAGATCAAGGAGATCCTCGCAGAGATGGGCCTCTCGCTCGGCATGAAGCTCGAGAACTGGCCCCCGAAGACCGCGCCGGTCGCGCTGCCTCCCAGCGCCCCCCGCGTCTGATGCACCCTGGGGCGCATTTCGCGCCCCGGTCACAAAATCCGTTGAGGGCGACTTCAGCGGGTTACGTCCATCGGGTACCTCACACGGCCACGGTGGTTGAAGGAAGAACGAGCCATGGAACACAAGGTTGGTAATCGGAAGCTGCAGCGCACCACCGCGCACCGTCTGGCGATGCTGCGCAACATGGTGACCTCGCTCATCGAGCACGAGCGCATCGTCACCACCGTCCCCAAGGCCAAAGAGGCCCGGAAGATGGCGGAGAAGGTGATCACTCTCGGCAAGAAGGGTGGCCTGAACAACGTTCGTCTCGCGCAGCGCATCGTGAAGGATCGCGTGCTGCTCCAGAAGATCTTCGGCGACCTGAAGACCCGCTACGCGACGCGCAAGGGCGGCTACACGCGCCTGATGCGTGGTGGTTTCCGCAAGGGTGACGCGGCGGACATCGCGATTCTCGAACTGGTGGACCGCCCCGAGAAGGCTCCCGCGGCGCCTGAAGCCGAGAAGAAGGTCGAAGAGAAGAAGGCCTGAGTCTTCGTCAGAGTTGACGCAGCGACCTCGCCCCGGTTCCTTCGATGGAGCCGGGGCGTCGTCTTTGCGGGGCCGAGGAAGCGAACCGGCTACTTCGTCGGTACGCCGCCCGCCAGGAGCGGTACCTCCGCCTCCGGGTTGCGCACCTTGACGACGATCTCCGTGATGCGGAGGTTGGAGGGCGCGCGCTTGCCCTGGTCGTCGAACAGCACCGCGGGCGACAGGGTCGCGCTGCCACCTTCTCCAGGCATCTTGGACATCGTGGCCCGGTAGGACCCGTTGACGACGATCTCCACGTCTTGCCAGACGTCGGAGCTCTCGTTCTTCACCATGTAGATGGGCTTGGCCGCGTCACCGCTGACGATGAGGCTGGCCGCAATGTCGTTGGAGGGCCCCGAGGTGGGGCACGCCACGCCAAACGCCCCGACCGCGAGCAGGAGCCACAGGCCCAGGACCAGGGCCTTGTACTTGAAGAAGCGGTCGGAGCTCCTGAAGTCCTCGATCACCTCGCCGAGGATGGACACCGAGTTGAGGAGCGTGTCGACGGCCCCCTCCTGCAGCCGCTTGGAGGCCGGGCCTTGTTGCTCGGGCGCGAGGGGTTGGGCGCGCGCCGCGGTGCGCACGGCCTGCAGCCCCGGGTTGCTGACCGAAGGTCGAGGCGAGGGGGTCTGCGAGGACGGACGGGCCGGTCGCGCCAGCTCCAGTTCCAACTCGGGCTCGGGTGGCTTCGACGGGTCGGGCTCGGTCACAGCCTGAGAGTGTAGCCCAAGCGGGGCCCCGGTCAGCGGGCCTTCAATCGCTCCAGGGCGCGGGACGCGATGGCGTTCTCCGGCTGGGTCTCGAGGACCTTGGTGAGCCACTTGCTGGCCTCCGCCGACGCCTCGTCGCGCTCATGGGCTGACTTCGCCTTGGTGAAGCGCTCGGTGTGCAGCACGCCGAGGCGAAGCATGAACTCGAGGTTCTCGGGGTCGCGCTCGAGGACGGCGTGGAGCTCCCGGTCGGCCGCGGGCCAGTTGCCGTCGAGCTGGTGCACGAGGGCCAGCTTGCCGCGAGCGGCGGGGCTCTCGGGGACGAGGTGGGCGGCGACCTCGAAGTTCTTTCGCGCGGCCACGTAGTCCTGGCGCTCGAGGGCCACGTCGCCCACCTTGAGCCACGCCTGGTCCAGCACCGGGTTTCGTTCCAACGCCTTGAGGTAGTGCTCCTCGGCGTTCTTGGTGCGCTGCCGGGCCTCGTAGAGCTCGGCCAGGTAGAGGTGGTTCTTGCCGTCTTCGGGCGCAAGCTCGATGGCGCGCTTGAGCTCCTCCACGGCGCGCCCGGCGTCATCGAGCCGGGCCCACGAGAGGCCGAGGAGGGCGTGGATCACGGCCTCGTCGGGGTGGTCGCGGAGGACCTCCTCGAGCTGCACGATGGCCTGCTGGGGCACGTCGGCGACCTCCAGCCACTGGATCGCCTGCTCGAGCTGCCCGCGGGCAGAACGGGGGAACCCGGCGAAGGGGTCGGCGATCTGGTCCATCAGCGCGCGCGCCGTCTTGACGTCGGCCGGTGACGGGTTGCCCATCACCGCGCTGCGAATGGCGTCGGTGGCGCCCCGGTTGTCGCCGGTGCGGTAGCGGACCTTGGCCAGCGGGAGGAACCAGCTGGCGTGGTCGGCCGATTGCTTCACGGCCGCTTCGAGCTCCACCCGGGCGGGCTCGTACTGCTCCGACTCGAGCAGGGCGACGCCGAGGCGGTACTTGAACTCCGGCTCGCCGGGCTCGAGCTCGGCGGCCCGGCGAAAGTTCGCGATCGCCGGCGCGCTGGCATCGGCGGCCTTGGCGAAGCGCACCAGGCCCTGCTGGTAGTGGCTGAGCGCGGTGTCCTTCTTCGCGAGCGTGGCGAGGAAGGCATCGGCGTTGCTGGCCTTCACGTGGGCCTCGGCCACCATGCGGGCGAGGCCGAGGTCCTTCGGTTCCTTCGCCTGGAGCTCGGTCAACAGGGGAAGCGCCCGGGCCCCGTCACCCCGGGCGAGGAAGACCTGGGCCTCCTCGCGGGGCGTGAGCACCGCCGACGTCGACGAGACCGTCCGGCACGCGGTGAAGCTGAGCGGGGCGAGCGACAACGCGGAGACGAGCAGGCGGACCTTCACGCAGCGGTTCATTGCGCTCTTCCGGCCCCGGCGCCACAACTCCCATGGGTCATCAGGCTTCTTCGGCCGAGGAAGACGTGCCCTCGCGGCCCCTGGCGGCGACGGCGTCGTCCTTGTCGCCCCCCAGGCCCCCCAGGGCGAGGCTCTGGTCGATGATGCATGAGCGCACCTCGTGAATCAGGGCGACGCGGTCCTCGCCGAAGCGCTCGGGTTGAATGGGCACCCCGATCTTCACCTTGATGGGGCCGGGGGTGATGTTCCACGAGTTCTTGGGCATCAGCCGACCCGAGCCCTCGATCACCACGGGCACCACCGGCACCCGGGCCTTCATGGCGAGCGCGAAGGGGCCCTTCTTGAAGGGGTGCACCCGGCAGTCTTCGCTGCGGGTCCCCTCGGGGAAGACGATGATGCTGATGCCGCCGCGGATGCGGACGCCGGCGGCGTCGAGCGAGCGGATCGCCTCCCGGCTGTTGGCGCGATCGACGAACACGAACTTCGCCAGCCACATGTACCAGCCGATCATCGGCACGTACATCAGCTGCTTCTTGGCGACGAAGCGGGAATCGAAGGGGATCGCGTAGAACAGCACCGGGATGTCGATGGTGCTCTGGTGGTTGCTCACGAAGACGTAGGGCTGGCCCTTGGTGAGGTTCTCGAGGCCGCTGACCTCGAGCTTGCCGCCGCCGGCCCAGATCAGCACCGGCGACCACCACCGCTGCACGACCCACATCGAGGCCGAGCGATTGAGCGTCAACCCCATCGCAAAGAGGGTGGCCACGAACATGAGCGTGGTCCACACGATCGCCACCACGACGCAAAAGACGTTGCGAAACATGTCACTTCCCTACGAGCGTCATGAATTCCTGCGTCGACGCAATAAACGCGAATGCGGGATCTGCCGCAACCCGGGCCGGCTTCCAACTCGAACCTGCACGGGACTTCGCCGCGGCCAGGTTGAGGAGCACGTCGGTCTGCCGGCCCTGCGCCGCGGCGAGGCGGGCCAGGCCGTAGCTCCCCAAAGGGAGGGTGGGGTGCTGACGCTGGAGATCGTCGAGCGTGCCCTGCGCGTCGCCAAACCGCCGCAGCGCCACCTGCGCGCAGCCTACGAGGTACAGCCCGTCGGCGTCGGTCGGGGCGGTGAGGACGAAGGCCTGGGCGTGCGCGAGGGCCGCCGAGGCGTCACCGGGCGCGCCCCGCGCCAGCAGCGCCTGCGCCAGCGCGAGCCGGAGCGACCCGGCTGGCGACGCCACGGCCTCGAGGCGCGACGCGGCCGCGCCGGCGTCACCGGCCTCGAGGTCGAGGCGCGCGAGTCCCTCGAGGGCCACGTCGAGCGCCGGGTCGAGGCTCGCAGCCCGGGCCCACGCCTCGGCGGCCAGGCCCCGCTCACCGAGCTGCCACAGCGCCACGCCCCACTTCGCCTGCGCGGGCGCAGAGGAGGGGTCGAGCTTCGCGGCTTCGGCCCAGGCGTCGCGAGCGCCGGGCCACTTTCCAGCGAGGGCGGCGCTGTCACCGGCCTGGAGGCGCGCGTCGAGCGGCTTCTGGCAGGCGCAGCACAAGCAGAGCGCAGTGAGGAGAGAACCGGGGCGCGACACGGGCCCAGGTCATCTAGCACGGCCGCCCCGTTCGCTGGCTGGAGACAAGGCTCGACTGACGCATCGCACGGGAATAAGTCGGTACCTTCGTGTCCGGGCAAAAGTTCATCGCAATCGCTGGGAACATCGGCGCCGGGAAGACCGAGTTGACGGCCTTTCTCTGCAAGAAGTACGGCCTCAAGCCGTTCTACGAGCCGAACGACCAGAACCCTTATCTCGCCGACTTCTACAAGGACATGAAGACCTGGGCCTTCCGCAGCCAGATCTTCTTCCTCACGCACAAGTTCCGGCTTCACCGCGAGCTCGAGCGCCAGTCCGGCACCTCGCTTCAGGACCGGACGATCTACGAGGACGCGGAGATCTTCGCGAAGAACCTCTCGCGCCAGCGCTACATCGACAAGCGTGACTGGCAGACCTACTGGGAGCTCTACGAGACCATCGCGGACTCGCTCAAGCCCCCCGACCTGATGATCTACCTGCGCTGCCCGGTGAAGACGCTCAAGCAGCGCATCCACCTGCGTGGCCGGAAGATGGAGCAGGACATCCCCACCGCCTACCTCAACCGGCTCAACGGCCTCTACGAGGACTGGTTCACCCGCTACAAGATGAGCCCGGTGCTGGTGCTGCCCACCGACACGCTGGACTACCTGACCAACCTCGTAGACCGCGTCGATCTCTTCCGGCAGATCGAGAAGCACCTGTGACGGGGATGCGGGAGGCCTACATCGTCGCGACCGAGGCCGCGGAGCCGTTGGCTCCCGAGGTGCTCGCCGAGGCGTTCGAGGCGGAAGACGTGAAGCTCGTCTTCGGTGAAGACGACTGCTTGTTCTCGGTGCGCGCCGAGGCGACGCGCGTCGACGTGAAGTTCGAGCCGCGCTTCACCGCGCTGGGGTGGACGCCCGAGTTGCTGACGGGCACCGCCGAGCTGCGCGAGCAACTCCAGCAAGCGCACGGCTTCTACCGGGTGAGCTTCGAGCCGGGCATGCCGCAGCCGAGCATCGCGGCCTTCGAGGCGCTGTGGGCGGTGCGGACCCTGCTCGAGCTGACCGACGGCGTGGCCGTCGACGTCACCGCGTTCAAGCTCCACTCGGCGACCGACGTCGAGGAGATCACCGAGCTCGACTTCGACATCCGCGATCACATCACCGTCCACGCCGAGCCGCTGGGCGACGGCGAGCGCAACAACTGGGTGCACACCCACGGCATGGCGAAGTTCGCGGCGCCCGACGTGGAGATGTTCCACATCAGCGAAGACGACCTGGCCGCGGCCGAGACCTTCTTCCAGGAACTCTGCACCGACCTGGCGTTTGGCCAGGGCCCCGCGGTGCGCCAGGTGATCTCCACCAGCGTGGGCCTGGGCTTCCAGTTGCTGCCCTCCGACGAGGCGCGCACCAACCTCTACCAGTTCGACCCCGAGAGCTTCACCGGGCACACCCAGGGCTCCGTCACGGTGGTGAGCCCGGAGGGGCGCCACGGGATGACGGACATCCTCAAGCACTACCGCGAGCGCTTCGAGGCCGAGTCTTCGGAAGAGGCCAAGCTCAAGGCGAACGTCGCCAACCGGTTGCTGCCGATCTTCAAGGGGCGCTACCAGCGCAAGGGGCTGATGGAGCCGCTGCAGTTCCTGGTGCGGGCGCCTTTCGAGGTGCACCCCGAGGGCCCCGATGGCTCGCCGGAGCAGGAACAGCTGTGGGTCGAGGTCGTGCAGTGGGACGACAGCAACCTCATCGGCAAGCTGGTCGAGGGCGGTACGCGCACCACCGAGTGGCGCAAGGGTTCGCACGTCGAGGTCGACGACTCACAGATCAACGCGTTGGCGGTCTCGCGCGAAGGTCGCCAGCTGGAGCCGGAAGAGATGGAGCAGTTGCTCCAGCTCGAGAGACCGGCCTGACGGGGGAGATGACAGATGGCAGCGCTGTTGTTGCTCACCGGGCCACAGGCAGGGCGTCGGCACGAAGTGCAGGGCGAGGTCTTCATCGGGCGCAGCCCGTCGTGCACCATCTCGCTCGAAGACGCGAAGGTCTCGCGTCGCCACGTGCGGCTGGTCATCGAGGACGGCCAGGCCAAGGTCTCTGACCTCGGTTCGCGAAACGGCACCCAGGTCAACGGCGAGAAGCTCGAGGCCGAGCTGGTGCTGTTGCCGGGCGATCGGCTGCAGGTCGGCGACTCCACGATTCTCTTCGAGCCGACCGCACGCGCTTCGCTGTCCGATCGCGAGGCTGGCGGCGAGCTACACACCAGCCCCGTCGAGGAGTTGATCCCTGCGGTGGGGGCGGTCGCCGGGCTGTACCACGCGGGCGTGGCGCTGATCTCGGCGACCAGCGAGGCCATGGTGCTGCGCCGCGCGGCCGAGGAGCTGGGGCGCAGCGTGCACGCCGAGAAGGCCGCCGCGCTGCTCGGTGGCACCGAGGGCCTGATGACGGCCGCGGTGGTGGGCGCCGAGTCGGTCGAGGTGCCGCGCTCGCTGGTGCGCGGGGCGCTCGAGCGAAAGGAGGCCGGCCGGGTCAAGGGCCTGCTCTGTGCGCCGTTGATCGCGTCGGGCGGGGCGCCGTTCGGCATCCTCTACGCGGAGCGGCCGGAGCCCTTCGGAGAAGAAGAACAGCGCACCATCGCCGCGCTCGGCCGGCTCGCCGGCGAAGCGGTGACCTCCATTCGCGGCCGGCAGGACGGCTCGGCGCCGTCGGTGTCGTTGATCGGGAGCAGCCGCCAGTTCCGCAAGACGGTCGAGGCGGCGCGACGCGCGGCGCTGGGGCAGGACACCGTGGTGTTGCACGGGGAGATCGGCTCGGGCCGTACCCAGACCGCGCGGTACATTCACAGCCGCTCGTCACGGGCGCTCGGGCCGTTCATCGTCGTCGATTGCCGACGCGCGGCGGTGGAGACCGAGGAGTCGCTCTTTGGCCGCACCAGCGCCCCGGGCGTGCCGCCGCAGTCGTCGGCGTTGCTCAAGGCCGATGGAGGCTCGCTGCTGCTGCTGAGCCTCGAGTCGTTGCCCCGGCACATCGCAGAGCGGCTGGCGCGGCTCATCGCGAAGAAGGTCGCCCCGGCGCGCCAGGGAGGCGAAGAGCAGGTCGACGTGCGCGTGATGGTCACGGCCCGGGCCTCGCTCGAGGCGATGCAGGCGCGCGGCGAACTCGAGGTCGAGTTGGCGCGCGCGCTGGCCGGCGTCGAGCTCGAGACCCTGCCGCTGCGCGAGCGAAAGCCCGACGTGGCGCAGCTCTTCGAGTGGTTCTGCTCGGAGTTGACCCGCACCCACCGCAAGGAGCCGCCGAGTCTCTCGCCCGACGCCAAGCGGTTGCTGGGCGATCACCACTGGCCGGGCAACGTCGAGGAGCTGCGGCTGGTCGCCGAGCGGCTCTCGCTGCTGTACGGGGGCGCGGAGGTGACGGCGCTGCACCTGCCGCCGGAGATCCAGGGCGGGGGCACCGCCGAGCAGGCCCCCCAGACGCTCGCCGAGCGCATCTCCCGGCTCGAGCGCGACGCGATCAGCGAGGCCCTGCGCCAGGCCAACGGAAAGAAGATCCGGGCAGCGGCGGCGCTGGGCATCAGCCGGCCGACGCTGGACAAGAAGATCGAAGAGTTCAACCTCGTGGTCGAGAAGAGGCGTTCGTGAAGCTCGTGTATTCGGCGGAGGTCGCGGCAGCACGGCGCACCTTGAAGCCCCTGGTAGCCCTGGAGACGTCAGTCCTTGCGCAGGGGCTCCCGTACCCCCACAACCTCGAGGCGGCGAAGCGCTGCGAGGCGGCGGTGCGTGAAGAGGGAGCCGTTCCGGCGCCCATGGCGGTGATCGACGGCCAGCTTCACGTCGGGCTCGACGAGGCGCAGACCCTGCGACTGTCGACGGGCCAGGGGCTGATGAAGATCGGCTCTCGCGACCTGGCGATCGCCGTGGCCCGCAAGGCGACCGGAGGTACCACGGTCAGCGCGACCTGCGAGATGGCCGCAGCGGCCGGCATTCACGTGTTCGCCACCGGAGGCCTGGGCGGGGTGCACCGTGGCGTCGAAGATCACATGGACATCTCGCAGGACCTCCCGGCGATCTCCCGCTGGCCGGTGGCGGTGGTCTGTGCGGGCGCGAAGTCGGTGCTCGACCTGCCGCGCACGCTCGAACTGCTCGAGACGCTCGGGGTCCCGGTGGTAGGCGTGGGGACCAACGAGTTGCCCGGCTTCTACAGCCGCGAGACGGGGCTCTTCGTCGAGCACCGCATCGACGAGGCGCTCGAGGCGGCCGAGATGATCCGCGCGCGGCGCGACCTGCACCAGGGGGGCATGATCTTCGCGCTCCCGCCCCCGGCGAAGACCTCGCTCAAGCGCGCCGACGTCGAGAAGCACCTCAAGGCCGCGCTGGCGCTGGCGAAGAAGAAGAAGATCGAGGGCAAGGCGGTCACCCCGTTCCTGCTGGGTGAGATGGTGGCGCGCACCAAGGGCAAGACCCTGGTGGCCAACCTCGCGCTGCTCGAGAACAACGCGCGCTACGCGGCGAAGATCGCGGTCGCGTTCGGCTGGAAGTAGCCGCCCGTGGATCGAACGCTCTCGGCCCCGGGAAAGCTGTTCCTCTCGGGGGAGTACGCGGTGCTGTGGGGCGGCGTGGCGCGGATCCTGGGCGTGGGGCCGCGGGTGAGCGTGCTGGTGCGGCCGCGCGTCGATCGCCGGGTGGACATCGTGCTCGCCGAGGGCCGGCTCTCGGGCACGGCGACCCCGGCGGGCGTCCGCTGGGAGGGGGAGGTGCCCCCGGAGTTCCGCTTCGTGGCCACCACCATCGATCTCGCGCTGCGCATCGTGGGCACCGAGGGCCCGGGTTTCTCGGTGGCCTTCGAGAGTTCCCCGACCGTCGGCGGCCTCAAGCTCGGGCTGGGCAGCAGCGCCCGGGCCACGGTGTTGGCGGCCGAGGCTTCGCGGGTGGCGCTGGGTGGCACCTTCGACAGCCTGAAACTCGCGCTGCTGGCCCACGCCGACGCGCAGGGTGGCAAGGGGAGCGGGGGCGACGTCGCGGCCTCGTTCGCGGGCGGCGTGGTGCGGTACCGGCGCTACGAGGTCTCGGGGCTGCTGACCCGGGCGTCGCGCGGCGGCCTGGTGGCGGCCCTCGACCAGTCACCGGCCGTGGAGTTGGCGCGCATGGGCGACCCGGTGTTCCCGATGATCTTCGCCTTCAGCGGACAGAGCGCGTCCACCACGGGGCTGGTGAAGAGCGTCGAGCAGCAGTTGAGCGCCGAGGCGAAGGCGCGCTTCGTCGCGCGATCCGATGGGGCCAGCGACACGCTGGAGAACGGCCTGCTGCGCAACGACTTCGCCGCCGTGACCTCGGCGAGCGAAGAACTGCAGGCGCTATTGTGGGAGCTGGGCGTCACGAAGAGCGAGGGGCTCGAGCGGCTCTTGGGCCTGGCGCGCACCTTCTCGTGCACCGGGAAGCAGAGCGGGGCAGGGGGCGGTGACGGGGCGGTGCTCTGCGCCCCTGACGAGTCAGCGCAGCGCGCGCTGCTCGAGGCTTACGCGGCGCGCGGCATCCACGCCTTCGCGATCAAGCCTGACCGCGGACTGCAAGGCGAAGTGACCGCGCACCCCCTGCTGCGCACCTGGCTCGAGTAGGGCCCCTCAGGCTCTCGGGGTGACCGAGAGCTGGATGCCGGCAGGGCCCGCGTCGATCTTCACGTGGTCTCCCGGGACGAACTCGCCCGAGAGGATCTTGAGCGCCAGCGGGTCTTGCACGTGCTTCTGGATGGCCCGCTTCAGGGGCCGCGCGCCGTACATCGGGTCGTAGCCCTCGGCGGCGAGGAACTCGCGGCCCTTCGGGGTCAGCTCGAGCGTGAGCCGCTTGTCGGCGGCGAGCTTCTGTAGCCGTCCCATCTGGAGATCGACCACGTGCGCGATGTCGCTCTGGCGCAGGGGCTCGAAGATCACGATCTCGTCGACGCGGTTGAGGAACTCCGGGCGGAAGTGCTGCTTGAGCTGGTCCATGACCGCGCGTCGGGTCTGGGCGTCGATTTCCTTCTTCTCTGCGACGCCTTCCTGCAGCGCCTGCGAGCCGATGTTCGAGGTCATGATCAAGACCGTGTTCTTGAAGTCGACGGTGCGACCCTGGCCATCGGTCAACCGCCCCTCGTCGAGGATCTGGAGGAGCACGTTGAACACGTCGGGGTGGGCCTTCTCGATCTCGTCGAAGAGCACCACCGAGTAGGGGCGCCGGCGGACGGTCTCGGTGAGCTGGCCGCCCTCGTCGTAGCCCACGTAGCCGGGGGGCGCGCCGATGAGCCGCGAGACGGCGTGCTTCTCCATGTACTCGGACATGTCGATGCGCACGATCGCGGTGTCCGAGTCGAACATGAACTCGGCGAGCGCCTTCGCGGTCTCGGTCTTCCCGACGCCGGTGGGCCCGAGGAAGATGAACGAGCCGATCGGGCGGTTGGGGTCCTGCAGGCCCGAGCGGGCGCGGCGCACGGCGTTCGACACGGCCTCGAGGGCGGTGCGCTGGCCGATGACGCGCAGGCCGAGGCGCTCCTCCATCTTCACCAGCTTCTGCAGCTCGCTCTCGAGCAGCTTGGAGACGGGAATGCCCGTCCACTTGCCGACGACCTCGGCGATGTCTTCGGCGTCGACCTCTTCCTTGAGGAACTTCTGGCGCAGCTGCATCTCGGCGAGCCGGGCCTGCAACTGGCCCTGTTCCTTCTCGAGCGAGGGGAGTTGCCCGAACTTGATCTCCGCGGCCTTGTTGAGATCGCCCCGGCGCTCGGCGGCGACCTGGTCATTGCGGGCGACGTCGACCTTTTCCTTCACCACCCGGATGGCGGCGATGGCCTGCTTCTCCGAGTCCCACTGGGCCTTCATGGTGGAGAACTGCTCGGAGAGCTGGCTGATCTCCTTCTCGATGACCGCCAGGCGCTCGCGGGAGTGCACGTCGGTCTCCTTCCTGAGCCCCTCGCGCTCGATCTCGAGTTGCATCTTCTTGCGACGCACCTCGTCGACCTCGGTGGGCATGGAGTCGATCTCGATGCGCAGCCGGGACGCGGCCTCGTCGACGAGATCGATCGCCTTGTCGGGCAGGAAACGGTCGCTGATGTACCGGTTCGAGAGCGTCGCCGCGGCGACCAGCGCCGAGTCCTGGATGCGCACGCCGTGGTGCACCTCGTAGCGCTCCTTGAGGCCGCGCAAGATCGAAATGGTATCGGCCACCGTGGGCTCACCGACCAGCACCGGTTGGAAGCGGCGCTCGAGGGCGGCGTCCTTCTCGATGTGCTTGCGGTACTCGTCGAGGGTGGTGGCGCCGATGCAGTGCAGTTCGCCGCGGGCCAGCGCGGGCTTGAGCATGTTGCCTGCGTCCATCGATCCCTCGGCCTTGCCCGCGCCGACGACCGTGTGCAGTTCGTCGATGAAGAGCACGACCTCGCCGTTGGCGTCAGCGACTTCCTTGAGCACGGCCTTGAGGCGCTCTTCGAACTCGCCGCGGAACTTCGCGCCGGCGACCAGGGCGCCGAGGTCGAGGGAGACGAGGCGCTTGCGCTTGAGGCCCTCGGGTACGTCACCGTCGATGATGCGGCGCGCGAGGCCCTCGGCGATGGCGGTCTTGCCGACGCCGGGTTCGCCGATCAACACCGGGTTGTTCTTGGTGCGGCGGGACAGCACCTGGATGGTGCGACGGATCTCCTCGTCGCGGCCGATGACCGGGTCGAGCTTGCCTGCCCGCGCCAACTCGGTGAGGTCCTTGCCGTACTTTTCGAGCGCGCGGTAGGTGCCCTCGGCGTCCTGGCTGGTGACGCGGGAGCTGCCGCGCAGGTCCTTGATGGCCGCGCCGATGCGCTCCTTGGTGACGCCCGAACTCTTGAGCAGCTCGCCGGCGGTGCCCTTGTCCTGGGTGAAGGCGAGCAGCACGTGCTCGGAGCTCGTGAACTCGTCCTTGAGCGCCTTGGCGTCGTCTTCAGCGCGGTCGAGCAGCTGCACCAGGCGGTTCGAGAGAGAGGGGCTCGCGCCCTTCATCACCGCGAAGCGGGACAAGCTCTCGTCGACCCGCTGGCCGATGAGCCGCGCGTCGGCGCCGATCTTCTGGAGCATGGGGACGACGACGCCGTCCTGCTGGTCGAGCAGGGCACGCAACAAGTGCTCTGGTTCGTAGCTACCGTGGTTCGCGCGACGGGCGAGCGATTGGCCTTCTTGGATTGCTTCCTGCGCCTTGAGCGTGAACTTGTCGATCCGCATGCCGCTGAAGCTAAGGGTCGAAGCCTTCGACGCAACCCGTGGCCCGCGGCAGAGAGAGCCCATGGCCTCCATAAGCAAAACGACTGACGGCGCGGCGCGTCATTAAATCCAAGCGAATCCGTGGGGTTCCGCGCGATGCGTGATTGTGATGTGAGCGGGGCTGATGTAATGGCGCCTCGGCGTCGGTCGCACACGCAGCAAAGGCCCTTGGGGGGACCTCTCTTGGAATCACACGGCGGGTATCTCTGCCAGTACTCGGATGTCGACGCGGCGTGGCTGCAGCACATTGCCCGCCTGTCACTCGAGGAAGACGGGCAGTCGACAGATGACGCTGGGCTCCTGGTGACGGTCCTGGGAGGGCCGCGGATCGCGCGCTTCGCGTGGGACGCACCCTTCAGCTACGGCCGGCAGGGGGCTCGCTGGTACCTCACGCACCACGCGTTGGCGCGGCGGCTCTCGGAGCACCTGCGGGTGACGGTGCACGCGTACGCCTTCGATCCCGACGAAGTGGAGCAGGTGATCGCCTACGCCAACGGCCGTCGGGTCGGCGGCGAGATGCTGCGCTACGAAGACGCCGAGCTGCCCGAAGACGAGGATGACGACGCGGCCTTCCAGAAGCTGCAGCAGAAGTGGCCGCTGGGCTACGTGGCGCGCGTGCTGGGCATCGATCGGGCCGAGCTCCTGCGCATTCCCCGCAAGTCTTCCGCGTTGATTGAACTCAACCGTGCCCAGGAGCCGCAGCCGTTGTGGCAGCTCTTTCCGGAGCGGGTTCAAGCCCTCCGACGCCACGAGCTCTTCGAAGCGCGCTGAACCGCCGAACGCTCAGCCTTCCTTGCCGAGGGCCGCGCGCAGGGACTCCGAGCGGAAGTAGCCCGCCAGGGACATGAAGATCGCGACCATCAGCAGGGACCACGCGATGCTGATCACCGTGCTGGCCGTGGAGAGTGCGCTGGCCGCCAGTTGGGCGTCTTGAATGCCCTCGGCGATCAACACCCGGCCGGTCTCAGTCGCCACGGTGCGCGCGATGACCAGGTTCTGGGCGCCGTCGATCGAGCGCAAGAAGGCCGCGCCGATGGCCGCGAAGCCCAGCAGCTCGGCAGCCCGTGCTCGGCCCTCTGCCGCGAGGCGCAGCCGCATGGCGAAGATGAAGACGAGGCCCGCGCCTGCGGCGAGCAGCCCCGAGCTGACCAGGCGCCAGGGCAACATGCCCGTGACCGCGGTCTGGTACCCGGAGCGCTTGGCGAGCCACACCTGCCGCTGCGCCTGGGGCGTGAGGCCCGTACCGACCAGGGCCGTCTCCTCACCCATCAACGACGGGGAGTCGACGTGCAGCGCCTCGTCGATGTCGAAGCCCGCCGAGAGGGCGACCTGGAATCCGACGATCACCGCCAACGTCACCGCCCAGCGGTAGGACCCGGGCAGCGCCACTCAGGTCCTGGGGTTGCTCTTCTCGACGAAGCGCAACTGGAGATCGGAGAGGATCGAGGCGAAGAGCTGGTCTTCATCGCTCGAGAGGTTGCCGCGCGTTTTCTCGCGCAGCATGGACAGCACGTCGATCGACTGGCGGGCGAGGGCGAGATCGATGGTGAGCACCCCGGTCTCCGGGTTCTCGTGAACGCCGAGATGAATGAGCGCCGCGGAGGCCAACCCCAGCACGAACGCGCTGAAGGTCAGCCCCTCGTCGGGCACCATCGTGAAGCTCTCGCCAGCCGTGCCCGCCATGGGAATTACTCTGCGCCCTCGTTGAGGTCTTCGTCGAGGATGTACTCGTCGGCCTCGGCCTGGAGCTTCTCGCCCTTCGCGGCGACGTCCGGGAGGCTCTTGAGGTGCTTCTCGAAGACCTTCTCATCGACGAGCCCGAAGCCAATGTAGCGTTCCACGGTGCGCTTGTCGGTGTAGCGGGGGGCGAGATCGGTCACGGGTACTTCTCCTTGGGAACTTGGGGATACGGACGCGGCGGGCTTATAGCAGCGAACCATGCCTCACAAGCTCCCTCGTGGCCTGTACGGGTTGGTCGACGACTCGGTCCGCCCCGAAATCTCGGTGGTGGACAAGGCGCGCGCGGTCATTTCGGCGCAGATCGGCGTGATCCAGCTGCGGCTCGAGCAGACGCCGGATCGCGCGGCCCTGGGGATCATCCGGGAGGTCGTGGCGCTGGCGGGTCCGACGGTGGTGATCGTCAATGATCGCGTCGACCTGGCGCTGGCAGGGGGCGCCCATGGCGTGCACCTGGGGGCTGGCGATCTCCCCGTCGACGTGGCGAGGCGGCTGCTGGGGCCCCAGGCGTACATCGGCGCGACCACCCGGACGCTGGCTGACATTCGTCGGGCGCAAGCGCAGGGCGCCGATCACGTGGGCCTGGGCCCGATCTTCTCGACGACCACCAAGGCGGTCGACCACGCGCCGCTGGGCCTCGAGGTCTTCGCCGAGATCGCCCGGGCGTCTCCGCTCCCGGTGGTGGGCATCGCGGGGATCACGCTTCAGACCATCGGGCAGGTCGCGCGGGCAGGGGCCTGGGGCGCGGCGGTGGTGGGAGATCTCCTGCGGGCCGAGGACATCGCGGCGCGTGCCAGACAGTTGCAGGCGGCCTTCGCGGGCTGAGCATTTCTCGCGCTCCTGAGGGTTGGGGTGCATTCTCCAGCTTCGTGATGAAGCCTCCCCACAGCCACCCGCGCCGACCGTCGATCGCGATCACGCCCGACGTGACCACGCCGACGCCCGAGGCCCCGTTTCCCCGGTACGAGCTCAAGTCGGCCTACGCCGAGGGCGTGCTGCGCGCCGGGGGGCTCCCGTTCATCCTGCCCTACACCGACGATCGGTCGGTCATCGACCAGTACCTCGATCGGGTCTCCGGGCTGCTGATCACCGGTGGGGCGTTCGACATTCCACCCGAGGCCTACGGCGAGAGCGCGAAAGAGGGCCTGGGCGAGCTCAAGCCCGAGCGCACCCACTTCGAGATGGCGGTGCTCCGCGCGGCGCTCCAGCGCAAGCTCCCGGTGCTCGGCGTCTGCGGGGGCATGCAGCTGCTCAACGTCGCCTTCGGCGGCACCCTGGTGCAGGACATCCTGACGGAGATCGCCGGCGCGAAGCCCCACGAGCAGAAGCACGATCGCACCCAGCCCCAGCACCCGATCGAGGTAAAGGATCACTCGGTGCTCGCCGAGTGTGTCGGTGGCAAGGGTCAGCTGATGGTCAACTCCACCCACCACCAGGCCGTGAAGCTCGTCGGCCCGGGCTTGATCGCGTCGGCGATCTCCCCCGACGGGGTCGTCGAAGCCGTTGAAATGCCAACGAAAGAGCAGTTCGTGCTCGGCGTGCAGTGGCACCCTGAGCTGATGCTCGACACGGTGCCTCCGAACCTCGGTATCTACCGAACCTTCGTTCACCGTGCCCGGGACCGCCGCCACTGACGACGCGTCGAGTACGAGCCAAACCCACGTTCCTCCGCCGCGTCGCGGCTGCAATACTGGCCCTCTTGTCTGGGCCGCGTTTCTCACCCGAGGTCGAACCCACATGACCCCCATCTTCGCTGCTCCGCGCTCGCGTCTGTTCCTGGCGTGTGTCCTGGGTGCCTTCATCGCCGGCTGTGACTGCGGAACCCCGATCAACCCCGCCACGGGTGACGGCGGCGGCGGCGCGGGCACTGGCGGCGCGTCGGGGGGCGGCACCGGCGGTGGCACCCAGACGGGCGGTGGGGTGGGCGGAGGCAGCGCCAGCGTCGACTCGGGCGTAGCGGTCGATCCGTTCGACCCCGCGAACGCGACCAAGGACTCCGACTGCGACGGCCTGAATGACCAGGAAGAGTTCAGCGTGGTCTACCCGGGGGGACAGAAGACCGACCCGGCGGTGGCCGACACGGACGGTGACGGCATCCCCGATGGCATCGAGGCGGGGCGCATGACCTCGGTCGACGCGGCCTGTGCCTACGTCGGCGACGCCGACCCGACCTCCAGGACCAACCCGACCGCGATCGACTCCGACGGAGACGGGATCTCCGACGGCCTCGAAGACTCCAGCCACAACGGGCGCGCCGAGCCCGCAGAGACCGACGCCACCAACCCGGACACCGACATGGACGGCCTGGCCGATGGCGCGGAAGACACGAACCACGACGGGCTGGTGAACGCGGGCGAGACCGACCCCCGCAAGCGCGACACCGACGGCGACCTGGTCAACGACGGCGTCGAGTTGAGCGTCACGCACACCGACCCGTTGAAGATCGACAGTGACGGCGACTCCTGCTCCGACGGCATGGAGGACTTCAACCAGAACGGCGTCCTCGACTCGGGCGAGACGAACCCCAACCTCGCGACGGACTGTGGCGCCGCGGTCAACCCCGACACGGACATGGACGGGCTCCCCAACCGCCTCGAGGACAAGAATGGCAACGGGGTGATCGACCCGGGCGAGACCGACCCGAACCTCGCCGACTCCGACGGCGACGGTCTCAACGACGGCGTGGAAGACGCCAACCGCAACGGCCTGCGTGACAGCGGCGAGACCAACCCCCTGCGCAAGGACTCCGACTGCGACGGGCTGCTCGACGGCCCGGGCAACGGCATGGTGCGCGGCGAAGATCTCAACGCCAACGGCCAGCTCGACACGGGGGAGACCGACCCGCGTCGCTTCGACACCGACGGCGACGGCATCTCTGACGGCGTCGAGACGGGGCTCATCACCGCGAACATCGCCGACCCCACGAACTGCCTGAACGTGCCCATCGACGCCGACCCCGCGAGCACCACCAGCGCGACCAACGCCGACAGTGATGGCGACGGCATCGCCGACGGTGCCGAGGACACCAACCAGAACGGCCGCGTCGACCCGGGGGAGCTGAACCCGAACAACCCGAGCGACGGCGTGCTCTCTGACGGCGGCATCGCGCCGGCCGGCGCCGTGTGCACCGTGATGAACCTGCGCCCGGTGCTCTTCAAGGCCGAGGGCACGCCCGACGTCCAGCTCGGGCTCCCGGCGCAGTTCACCGAGGTGGTGCCGATGACGGTCGGCGGGCAGTCGAAGGGGCTCATTGGGTACGACCCGGTGAACAACGTGGCCTTCGTGGCCTGGCGGCAGGCGGCGCCCACCGGCGCGACCACCCCGACGTTGGACGAGGCGGCGTTCCAGCCCCTGCTCAACGGCGTGGGGGCGATCAGCAACGCCACCACCCAGACCTTCACCAGCTGGGACAGCCTCCCGGCGCTGCAGGCCTTCTACGACATGGCGGGCGGCGGGGATCTCAAGGACCGCGCGAACGCCATCGCCAATGGCCTGGTCGGGGCTGGGGCGGGGGCGCTCTCGGGCACTGGCGGGGTCAACGGGCCGTTCAAGGTGCAGGTCGAGTACCTCCACCGCGCCAACTCCGCGGTGGTGGTGATCGTCGCGATCACGCCGCTGGCCACCTACGCGGGCGCGCCGCTGTTCAACATGAGCGACACCGCGGGCGGTTCGGCGCTCGCCCAGTTCGGTGACCCCAACGCGTACCAGTGCGAGGTCTTCGCGCCGGGCGCGGGCAAGGTCGACTTCCTCTTCGTGGTCGACGACAGCGGGTCGATGGCCACCTACCAGGCGGCGCTGGCGAACACCGGCGCGGCGGTCGCGGCGCAGCTCAACAACTCGCAGCTCGACTGGCGCATCGCGATGGTGACCTCGGAGTACTCGTACGCGACGAACACCAACAACCAGAACACGGTGCGCGGCTTCACCCGCAACATCGACCAGTTCCGGTCGTGGCTCACCCAGAACTCCACCTGCGCCGCCGGCGTGTGCAACGGCCTCGCGCCCGCGGTGCCCGCCTGCTGGACCAGCGGCACCAACGGCGGCTGCTGGGTCAATACCAACGGCAGTTCGGCGGAGCGCATCCTCGACTCGGCGGCGCGCGCGATGACCACCCTGACGCCGGTGCCGGCCGCGGGTGCGCCGGACACCATCACCCAGTTCCGCAACGGGGCCCAGGTGGTGGTGGTGCTGCTGGGCGACGCTGACGACCAGTCGGCCTACAACGGCACGCTGCTCTCGACGTTCTTCGGCACGCTCGGCGCCACGCTGGGCACCGGCAACACCCAGCGCGTCAACCGCGTCGGGCCGGTGGCGGTGCACGGCATCATCTGCCCCGCGGGCTCGACCTGCGCGGAGACGCAGCAGACGCCCACCCGCCGTACCGCCCAGGTGATCACCGCGCGCAACGGCATTCGCGGCGACATCGGCAACGCGGCGGCCATCAGCAACGCGGTGCAGTTGATCATGAACTCGGCCATCGCCTCGGCTGGTTACCGCCTGCAGAAGCCGCCCATCGGCGCGTCGGTGAAGGTCGCGATGGACGTCGTGGAGAACGGCGCCACCTGCAACAAGAACGACATTCCCCGCAGCCGCGCGGACGGCTTCGACTTCGACGGCATCAACCGCTCGCTCTCGTTCTTCGGCGCTTGCCGCCCCGGTGCGGGCGCGACCTCGGCGGCGGTGTCGTACCGGTACTGGATCGACTCCACCCCGAACCCGGCCGGCAACCCGCCGCCCTGCATCACGGACACCACGTTCTACGATCCCACGGACCCGGACTTCTGCCGTGGCCGGCTGGCGTGCGATCGCACCACCAACACCTGCACCTGCCCGGCTGATTGCGGCGGGAGCGCGCCGGCGGGCAAGGTCTGCGACACCAACAAGCTGGTCTGCGACTTCGTGTGCACCAGCGACTGTGGCGGTACCTGCAGCCAGTTCCAGGTCTGCGACGTCGGCACCTGCGGGTGCAGCTGCCGCCAGGCGGCGACGTGCCCGGTGGGCTTCCGCTTCGACAACACGGGCGGGGTGTGCGGCTGCGTGTGTGACACGGCGGCGCTGAACTGTGGCCCGACCTACGCGGCGGACCCTGGGTCGTGCAGCTGCCGGTGCAAGGCGGACTGTGGCGGCTGCGCGACGGGCACGACCTGCAACCAGTCGACGTGCAGCTGCAGCGGCGGCATCAACTAGCCGCCGCGGGGGCCCTCAGGGGTCGAACAGCAACCGGGCGCCCTGCTGGAGGGCCCGGTAGCTCTTGTTGGCCTCGCGCAGCAGGTCTTCGCTGGTGCGCACGGTCTCGAGCGGGAACACCGCGCCGCCGCAGCGCGCAGTGACGCCCAGGGGGCCGTTGGGGCCGTCGGCGACGACGTCCTTGATCACGTCGAGGATGCGCTGCCCGACGAGGCGGCTGCCGGCCAGGTCGGTCTCCGGGAGCAGCACCACGAATTCGTCGGTGTCGATGCGGAAGAGCCGGTCGGCGCCGCGCAGGCACGCCAGCACCCCCTGGAAGAGCCGCGTGAGGTACGCGTCGCACGGCTCGCGGCCCAGCTTGTAGCGAAGGGCGGCGTACTCCTCGAGACCGAACATCAGGCAGGCGGTGGGGCGGCCGTAGCGGCGGCTGCGGGCGAGCTCGGCGTCGAGGCTGGCCTTGAGCTGCGAGTAGGTGCCCGCGCCGGTGACCGGGTCCACCGCGCGAAACTGGGCGAGCTCTTCTTCGGCGTCGTAGAGCCGGCGGCGGTATTCGCGCACCATCAGCGCGGAGTTGATGCGGGTCTGGAGCTCGATGAGCTTGAAGGGCTTGGTGACGAAGTCGTCGGCGCCCAGCTCCATGCCGCGGATCTTGCCGTCCATCTCGCCCATGGCCGTGAGGATGATGATCGGCAGCTCGGCGAAGCGCGCGTCTTCCCGGGCCCACTTGAGCACCGAGAAGCCGTCCTTGAGGGGCATCATCAGGTCCAGCAGCACCAGGTCGGGGCTGTGGGCGGCGATCTGCTCGACGGCCTCGATGCCGTCGGCCGCGGAGATGACGCGGAAGTTCGACGACTCGCAGAGGTCCCTCAACAACATGCGCGTCGGGTCGTCGTCGTCGACCACGAGGACGAGGCGGTTGCTGAAGTCGAGGTCTTTCCTCTTGGGGAGCTCCACGGAGTCGCGGAGCTTATCAGGCGTTGAGCACGGCGCCTTCAGGGACGTCGTCGGCGATGCGACGGGTACGGCCCTTGAGGAACTCGATGACCTCGGCGTCGGTGCGCGTGTCACCCGGCAGGCGCACGAAGCGCTTGGCCAGCCAGTCGTAGCGGTGCAGGAAGAGGAACAGCGAGACCATGAAGAAGTCGATGCCCTCGAACACGATGCAGCCTTCCTTCGCGTACAGCTCGGTGTTCGCCAGGAAGTCGCCGGGCAGCTCCGTCCAGTGGCGGGTCTGCTTCACGTGGTGGCCGATGTGGTACCCGTCGTTGAAGCAGCGCTGGTTGTAGACGCTGTTGATGCAGGTGATCGAGTTCACGTAGCTGTCGCCGGGGCGGCTCGGGTCGATGAACGCGTGCTGGCCCCAGTTGCCCCACATCATCGCGCAGCGCATGAAGAAGTACGGGACCATCAGGGCGGCGAAGCTGGCGCGGAGGTTCACGAAGGCCAGGCCCACCATGAGCATCACGTGCACGAAGTCGGAGCCGATGGCTCGGCGGGCCATGGCCGGGCGGCCCTTCTTCACGAAGTACTGGGTCAGCTCGATGTGCGCGAGGAAGAGGAAGCGCGAGAGGTACATCAGCCAGTGGAAGATGTTGTCGCGCTGGTAGCGCATGGTGCTCGAGAGGTCCTTGCGCAGGTTGTTCTCGGAGTGGTGCATGCCCACGTGGTGCTCGATGTAGCCGGTGGGGATGCCGTGGATCAGGCTCATGGTGTACGGCACCACGCGGTTCATGATGCGCGGCGACTTGAAGAAGGGCCGGTGCATCGTGTTGTGCAACATGAGGATCGCCGGCGGCGCGAACCAGGCGATCTGGAGCACCCAGGTCACCGCGGCCAGCCACCACGAGAACCACACGAAGAGCGCGACCTGGAGCGGGAAGATGAGGAGGAAGTTCCGCAGGGCGAGGCGCACGAAGACGGCGTCGCGTGGCTCGTAGAGCCGAGACTCGATCCACTTCTGGAAGGCGGTCGGCGCGTACTTCGGTTCAGTCTGGGGATCGGTGATGGCCGGGACGGTCATGGGCGGAAGTCACCTAGGCCACGAACGCCCCGGGGCGCAAGGCGCAAGCCTCAGCCCGGCTGCCAATCACGCACGCGGCTCTCGAAGCGCGTGTACTCCGCGAGAAACACGAGATCGATCGACCCGATGGGTCCGTTGCGCTGCTTGGCAATGATCAATTCGCAGGGGATGACGGTGCTGCGCTGCTCGGGCGGGGGAGCCCCTTCTTCGCCGCCGTCGTCCTCGCGGTGGATGAACATCACCACGTCGGCGTCCTGCTCGATGGCGCCCGACTCGCGCAAGTCGGAGAGCATGGGCTTGCCGCCCTTGCGCTCTTCGACCTTTCGGTTGAGCTGGCTGAGCGCGATGATCGCCACGTCGAGTTCCTTGGCGAGCTGCTTCAAGGCGCGGGAGATCTCGGCCACCTCGAGCTGGCGGCTCTCGACCTTGCCCTTCTGGTGCATGAGCTGGATGTAATCGATGACGATCAGCCCCAGCTTCCCCTCTTTCTGCTTGAGGCGGCGGGCCTTGGCGCGGAGGTCGAAGGACGAGAGGCCACCGGAGTCGTCGACGTAGAACTTGGCCTTGAAGAGCTCGTTGGCCGACTCGGAGATGCGCTCTTCGTCCGCGGGCGACAGGCGACCGCCGCGCAATTTCTTCATGTCGATCTTCGCGTGCTGGGCGAGGAGCCGGGTGATCAGCTGCACCGCGGGCATCTCGAGGCTGAAGACGGCGACGGCGAGGTTTTCCTTGGCCGCGGCGTGGAGCGCGAAGTTCATCGCCAGCGAGGTCTTGCCGATGCCGGGGCGGGCCGCGAGCACGATGAGCTCGCCGCCGTGGAAGCCGGTGAGCTGGTTGTCGAGGTCGACGAAGCCCGACGGGACGCCGGTGATGCCGCCGCCGCTGTTCTTCATCGTGTCGAGGAGGGTGAGGGCCTCCTCCATCAAGTCGGACATCGGACGGAGGTCGCCGGTGCGGCGCTTCTGGGCGATCTCGAAGACCTTGCGCTCGGCTTCGTCGAGCAGCTCGGCGACGTCGCCGGTGTCCTGGCTGGCGAGATCGAGGATCTCCCGGCCGGCGGTCTGCAGCAGGCGGCGGGTCGCCTGGTTCTTGATGATCTTCGCGTACTCCACGGCGTTCTGCGCGAAGGGCACGGCCTGGTCGAGCTGGGCCAGGTAACCGGGGCCGCCGGCGGAGGCGAGGTTGCCGTCGGCCTTGAGCTGCTCGGCCAAGGTCAGCGGGTCGATCTTCTCGTTGCGCGTGTCGAGGGCGACGATGGACTTGAAGATGTTGCTGTGGGCCGGCACCGAGAAGTCGTCGGCGGAGATGACCTCCTGCACGTTGGCCAGCACCGAGTTGTCCATCAGCACGCTGCCGAGCACGGCCCGCTCTGCGGCGACATCCTGGAATTGCGCTGGCGTGCTCATGGCGACCTTGGGTGGGGAAAAACAAAACCGTGCGCCCCTTTGACGGGGCGCACGGCTCAATAGCAAGAACGAGGGTGAAGCGGGCTTACGCCTGGGCTTCGCCTTCGACGTTCACGGTGAGCTTCGCGGTGACTTCCTGGTGCAGGCGAATCTCGACGGGGAACGCGCCGATGGCCTTGATGGGCTCCGGCAGGTGGATGAGGCGGCGGTCGAGCTTGTGACCCGCGGCGGCGAGCGCCTCCGCGATGTCCAGGGCCGTGACCGAGCCGAAGAGCTTGTCCTGGTCGCCGACCTTGCGCTTGACGGTGATCTTCACACCCTCGAGCTTCTTGGCCTGCTCCTGGGCGCCGCCCTTGAGCTTCGCCTGGCGCAGCTCGATGACCTTCTTCTCGTGCTCCAGCTGGTGCACGTTCGCCGAGCTGGCAAGCATCGCCAGGTTGCGGGGCAGCAGGTAGTTGCGGGCGTAGCCTTCCTTGACCACGACCAACTCACCGGACTTGCCGAGGTTGTAAACGTCTTCTCGCAGAATGACCTTCATGGCGTTCTCCTTCAGCTCGCGAGGACGAGGTAGGGGATGAGCGCGAGGCCGCGCGACTGCTTGACGGCCTTCGCCACCGCGCGCTGGTGCAGCGCACAGTTGCCCGAAATGCGGCGGGGGATGATCTTGCCGCGCTCGGTCACGAAGTACTTGAGGGTCGACTGGTCCTTGTAGTCAACCTTCGCGTTCTTGTCGGCGCAGAAGCGGCAAACCTTTCGGCGGGCGAAACCACGGCCGCCACGCTTCTCGTCGCCACCTTCCATGTCCCCGTCGTTGTCCTTCTTCGCGGGGCGCTTCTTCTCAGGACTCATGGTGCTCATTGTTGATCTCCTGGCGGCGCTTACGCGCTGAAGCCACCCTCGTCGTCCATGTCGTTGTCGAAGCCGCCGAAGCCTTCACGCTCGGCGCCACCGAAGGGCTTGTTGTCGTCCACGTCGCCGGAGAGCTTCAAGTCTTCCTGCGGCTGGTGCGACTCGGGGTTGACGTCATCGGCGAGGCGCTTGCTCATGAAGCGCGTGACCTCGTCGAAGTTGCGCAGGTTGCGCTCGACTTCGGCCACCATCGCCGAGCCGCCGAGGAAGTGCGCGTGGATGTAGATCGCGCGGGGCTGCTTCGCGACGGGGTACATCGTCTTCTTCTTGCCCCAGATCGTGAAGCGAAGGAACTTGCCGCCATCGCGGTTGACGATGTTGCGGACCTTCTCCTTCACCTTGTCGACGTTCTCGTCGGTGAGGTCGGGCTTCACGAGGAAGACCGTCTCGTACTCACGCAGCTTCGCTGCGAGCTTCACTGCTTCGGCCATGCTGTATCCCCTTGGGTTCTGCCCACGGAACGGTCCGTGAGCGGGGTGAAACGATCACGGAATGTGACCGAGGGACGGCGCTCCTACGTGGCAGGGGTCCGTGAGTCAAGCGACGTGCCTAGTCAGGGGCCGGGGGTCGGTGGTAAGCGCGCGGGCCGTCGCACGCCGCACCCAAGGGGACACCGCACATGACTGTGAGCTTGAGGAGCCTGAGCCTGGTGCTCAGCGCCGGGTTCATTCTGGCCTCACCGGCCTTTGCGCAGACCGATGGCGGCCTCGAGCCGAAGGCCGTGAACCCGGGCGACGGTGAAGCCACGGTGCTCCGCGAGTTGGTGGTGGCCGACGAAGACGCCGGCACGCCCGCGCCGCTGCAGGTCGATCTCCCGCCGGCCCAGGCCGCGGCGGTCACCACTCCGGCCGAGCCGCCGAAGAAGGAGAAGGAAGAGGAGGGCGGCTGGCACCTGAGCGCCAACCTCGCGGCCTCGCTGCGCCTCAACTACGGCGGGGCGACGCTCTTCGCCTTCGACGCCGACCGGACCACCTCGTCCATCGCGCCGCTGCAGACCCGCGTGCGCGTGACGCCCGAGATCCACCTCGGGGGCCTGGGGCTGATCGCCGAGGCCGACGCGGCGACGGGCGCCATCCTGGGCATTCCGGCGGACAGCGTCGTGGGCGACCGCCAGCCGGTGCCGGCGATTCGTGCCCTCGAGCTGCGCAAGATCTACCTCGAGTACAAGTGGGCCTCGGGCACGTTCCGCGTCGGTCAGCAGACCTCGATGTGGGGCCTGGGGTTGCTCGCCAACGACGGCAACAAGGACCCGGAGGCCGGCGACTTCGGCCAGCAGCACTTCGGCAACCTGACCTACCGCGCGATCCTCGCGGCGCGGCCGCTGTTCGGGAAGGGCGGGGCGTACCGGGCCTTCGAGGTGGCCATCGCGGCCGACCTCATCGTGCGCGACAACTTCGGCGAGTTCGTCAAGGGCGACCGCGCCTTCCAGGGCGTGCTGGCGCTGCGCTTCAACAAGGACCCCGAGAACAACTTCGGCGTCTACGCGGTGTACCGCAACCAGCGGAACATCTACGTGACCGACGGGGGCAAGGCGACCGACGCGGTGGTGGTCGACTTCGCCGGCCGCTGGCAGTTGCTCAAGCGCCGCAACCGCGAGTTCAAGCTGGGCTGGGAGTTCGTGGGCATCACCGGCACCACCACCCAGGCGCGCAACGAGAACGCGGCGCTGCTCAAGCTGGCGCAGTTCGGCATGGCCCTCAAGACGACCTACCGGGTGGGCCGCACCTTCATCTACCTCGACGGCGGCTACGCCTCGGGTGATCAGAACCCGTCGGATGACCGGGTCGAGAACTTCCGCTTCGACCGCGACTACAAGGTCGGCCTGGTGCTCTTCGACCAGGTGCTGGCCTACCAGTCGGGCCGCTCGGGCGTTCGCGCGGCAGACCCGAGCCTCGCGGGCGTGGCTCCCGAGGGCGCCGACCTGCTGGGCACGGCGGGCTCGGTGACGGGCGCGTGGTACCTCTTTCCCCGGATTCGCATCGCCATGGCGGACTGGCTGGACGCCTACGGCGGGCCGCTCTTCGCCTTCAGCACGGCGAAGCTGACGGACCCGTTCAACTCGCGCATCAGCGGTGGCACGTCGGTGAACGCGCTCGGGGGCCGGCCCGGCAACTACCTGGGCACGGAGCTCGACCTCGGCGTGCAGGCCCGGTTCAAGCCCATCACCGAGCTGACGGTGACGCTGACGGGCGAGGGGGGCTTGTTCCTGCCCGGTGATGCGTACACGCTGCCCGGTGGCGGGGTGATGGCGCCGGTCGCGTTCGGTCGGCTCCGCCTCGGCGTGAGCCTCTGATTTCGTCTTTGAAGGAGATGGACATGAAGCGTTTGGCCCTGCTGTCTGCCGTTGCAGTGGTTGCGAGCTGTGCGTCTCCGGAAGGCAAGGGCCTGATGGCGACGCCCCCCGGGTCTGGCTCGGAGGTCACCTTCGACGTGTTCGCCAAGCCGCTGGCGAACATCCCCATGCCCAACGACTTCGCGACGCGGTTCGACGCGAGCTCGCCGACCAAGCGGCGCATCAACGCCTCGATGGTGGCCACCACCAAGTGGGAGACGGCGACCCGGCACACCCTCGACCAGCTCGACGGCTGGGGCACCTACCAGAGCGTCACGGTGGCCTTCTCGAAGCCGCTGGACGTGCTGAACATCGTGCGGCGGCACCAGGGCGACGACTATGACGCGCGCGACGACGCGGCGTACCTCGTCGACATCAGCCCGGACTCGCCCGACTTCTGCCAGCGCATGCCCCTGGACATGGGCGAGGGCAACTTCCCCATCGTGCTCGAACGGCCCGGCTACTTCGACAACGACCGCGAGGGCGACCAGTTGCTCTTCGACGATCGCGAAGAGGACACCAACCACAACGGCAAGCTCGACCTCGGTGAAGACCTCGACATGGACGGGGTGCTCGACCACCCCAACACGCTCTACCCGGGCGACTCGAGCTTCAAGGCGCTGACGTTCTACGAGCGCGAGACGAACACGCTGATCATGAAGCCGGTCACGCCGCTGCGCGAGCACACCACCTACGCGGTGGTGCTCACCAAGCGGCTGGTCGACGAAGACGGGCGGCCGGTGAAGTCGCCCTTCGCCTACGTCAACCACACCTCGCAGACCAAGCAACTCGAGCCGTTGGCGGGCTGCCTGCCGGCGTTGGGTCTGGGCCTGGAAGACGTGGCGTTCACCTGGGCGTACACCACGCAGACCACCACGGCGGACTACGTGGCGGTGCGCGACGGGTTCTACGGCGTGGGGCCGATGAAGTGGCTGGCCGAGAAGTACCCCGCAGAGATCGAGAAGATCTTCGCCCTGCGCGACTCGATGCCGGGCTCGACGATCAATACCCGCATCGTCTCGGGCGAGCAGTTCCGCAGCGCGGCGCTCGACCTTCTCAAGCAGCTCAACGGCGGCGGTGCGCTCAACGCCTCGATGCAGCAGGTGGCGGACCACCACAAGTTCATCGACTACCACGTGGTGTTCCAGTTCGAGGCGCCGCAGTTCTTCCCCCGCGAAGACAGCGAGAAGAACCTGCTGCCGCTCTACAAGCAGATCATCGACATCGACCCGGTGACCGGCGCGGCCTTCCACCGTTCAGAGACGATCACCGTGTGGCTCACGGTGCCCAAGCGCCCCGCGGGTTCGGGCCCGGCGCCCGTCGTGATCCTCGGCCACGGGTACACGGGCAACAAGCTCGACCCGCTCTTCTACGGCGGGTTCTTCGCCCGCTACGGGCTGGCGACCATCGGCATGGAGAACGTGAGCCACGGCGTGGGCCTCGACCCCACGGACCTCGAGCTCGCGCGCGGCCTGCTCGCCGGCAAGGGGCTGGGGCCGATGTTCGACGCCATCGCGAAGAACGATCGGGCCTTCGACCAGAACCGTGACGGCAAGAAGGACTCAGGGGCCGACTTCTGGACCAGCTACATCCTCCACACCCGCGAGGTCGTGAAGCAGTCGGCGCTCGACTACATGCAGCTCATTCGCGTCGTGCGCGGCTTCGACGGCGTCAAGACGTGGCGGTACGACTCGAACCGTGACGGGAAGGACGATCTCGTCGGCGACTTCAACGGCGACGGGGTTCTCGACATCGGCGGCGGCGCGCCCATCCACATCACCGGCGGCTCGCTGGGCGGCATCATGAGCGCGATGATGGCGGGCCTCGAACCGGCGATCGACGTGTCGGTGCCCGTGTCGAGTGGCGCGGGGCTTCCGGACATCGGTGTTCGTTCGATCCAGGGCGGGGTCCGCGAAGCGGTGAACCTGCGCATGCTGGGGCCGCTGTTCACCACCACGCGGAACCAGGCAGGTCAGCTCGAGGCCTGGCAGTTGCTGCCCGACCTCAACGATCTGGGGCGCGTGAAGCTCGGGCCCGTCGACGCCACGCTGATCGAAGGGGACACTGCGGTGCTCTCGAACCTCACCAGCGGCGAGAAACGTTGCGCGCGGGTCGGGGCCAACGGCCTGCTCCGGGCGGCGGTCAGCTCGGACCTGAACGACCTGTGGAAGCTCGAGGTCTACTCGGGGGCCCTGCCTCCGAAGGAGCTCGACGGTTGCGAAGTGCCGGCCGACGCGACCCCGTACTGGACCATGGACACCTTCGGCATCGACTCGACGTTCCAGGGACTGGAGCAGAAGGCCGGCGAGCCCCTCAAGGCGCTGGGTGACGGCTTCGGCCTGCGGCGCCAGTCTCCGGAGATTCGCCGTTTCCTCGGCCTGGCGCAGATGGCCATCGAGCGTGGCGACCCGGTCAACTTCCTCCCCAACGCCGAGCGTCACCGCATCCTGCGCTACGGCACGGGTGAAGAGGTCTCGACGCGCATGGTGGTGGTCAACACCATCGGCGACATGAACGTGCCGGTGGCCAGCGGCACTGCGGTCGCCCGCGCGGCGGGGTTCATCGACCTCTTCAACGTCGACGCCCGCTACGGCAAGACCCCCAACCGCGTGCTCATCGACAACGGCGTGATCGAAGCCGTCGAGCGCGTGGGCCGGTACCAGAACTCGAAGGGCGAGAACACGCTGATGGACGTCGATCACCTCTCGGCGCTCTCGGGCACCGACGACAAGTTCGACGTGCCGCGGCTCTCGCCCCCGCTCCGCCTGGTGAAGCCCTCGGAGCGCGTGGGTGGCGTGACCGGCGTCATCTTCCCCATGGTGGTGCCGACGGGCCGTCACGGCTTCGACACGCCTGACCCGTCGCTCCCGTTCAACCTGGGCGCGGTGATGCTCAACATGCTGGGCCGCTACCTGCAGACCAGCGGCGCGGAGCTCCCCATGGAGGCCTGTCTCGAGTCGAGCAGCTGCTCGTGGGTCCCGCCCATGCCGGCGGACTGAGGACCGACCATGCGCTCGCTGTTCGTGCTCGGAGTGCTGTGCGCGGTGACGGGCTGCAAGTGCGGGCCGTCGGTGGCGAAGGTGAACCCCTCCCTGGCGGTGAGCCCTCCGGGGCTCGACTTCGGACAGGTGAAGGTCGGCGACGCCACCCAGCGCACCGTGCGGCTGGAGGCGCAGACGCGCAGCGCGGTGGCGATCTCCGCGGTCACCCTCGAAGGCCCCGGGGCGTCGTCGTACCGGCTGGGCGCGCTGCCGACGGTCGTCGAGGCCCAGGGCACGGCGACCTTCACGGTGACCTTCGCGCCGAGCGCGGTGGAGGCGTTCACCGCGAGCCTGGTGATCAAGAGCGATGACCCCGAGCGGCCGGTGACGCGGCTGGCGCTGGCGGGGGAGGGCGCCGAGCCCCGGCTGGAGCTCACCCTCGACTGCGTCGCGACGAGCGGCTGCACCGCGGCGTTGGTGGCCGACCCTCCGTCGATCGACTTCGGCATGGAGCCCCTGTCCCGGCCGGTGGCGCCCGACCCCACGAAGCTGCCCACGCTGGTGGTGGTCAACGCGGGCGCGGTGGCGTTGCAGGTCAGCGGCGTGACCTTCGGAGGCGCCGACGCGGCCGCCTTCTCCATCGCGGGCAGCACGTTCCCCGACGGAGGCGTGCGCCTCGAGGCGGCCTCGGGCTTCAACTTCCCCATCCGCTTCGTGCCCACCAGCGAACAACAACAGGCCTACAGCGGCGAGGTGGTGATCACCTCCGACGACCCGGCACGGCCCGCGGTGACGGTGCAGTTGCGCGGCACGCTCAAGCCCAACGCGCCGCCCGTGGTGTGCGCGAACCTGGTGCGCGTGGTGCCGCAGACCATCGGAGACGCGGCCCGCGAGTACAACACGGGGGCCGAGTGGGCGACCCTGCTGGTGCCCCCGGCGGGCGGCTACGACTTCACCGGCCGGCGCGACGTGCGGCCCAACGAGCTGGCGGTCTTCAGCGCGACGTCGAGCCCCGAGCTCACGAGCTGCTCGACCGACCCCGAAGACGGGCGCACCGGGCTCACCTACCGCTGGCGGCTGGTCAGCGCGCCGCGCGGAGCCCTGGGGCTGGCCATTGGTGGAGCCACCACTGCGCAGGCCCAGCTGCGCCCCGTGGCGACGGGCGACTACACGCTCGAGCTGACGGTCACCGACGCCCACCAGGGCGCCACCACGGTGACGATGCGCTTCTCGGTCGCGCTCAAGCAGGACTTCGTGGCCCAGCTCGAGTGGGACGGGTTCGCCGGCGTCGACCTCGATCTCCACCTCGTGCGGCCGACGGCGGTCACCGGTGGCGACGCCTTCACCGGCGCGTTCTCGTTCTTCAGCGCCGGCCCGGCCAACAAGACCTCGGGCGATCTCAACGGCTACGCGCGGCGCACCCGCGACATGAACGCCACCGCGGGCTACGACTTCGACTGGGGCGACGTGGGCTCGGCCGACGACCCGACGCTCAACCGCGACGACGTAGGCGACGGCCAGTTGCTGGAGATCGCCTCGCTGAACTACCCGGAGAACGACGCCCTCTGTGTGACGAGCGCCTGCACCTACCGGGTGCTGGTGCATGCCTTCGCCGACAAGCGCGCGCCGGCGGCGCCGCCTTCGTGCTTCGTCGACGGGGGCGTGGGCTGCCTGGATGGGACGCAGTGTGCCTGCGCCACCGACTTCCGGTGCGTGGCGGCGAGCGCGCCCGCCGGGGTCGCGCCGGGCGGTTCAGGGCGTTGCTACGAGGCGCCCCGGCCGGTGGTGCGGCTGTTCTTCAAGGGCAACCCGGCGCCGGCCAACGTCATCCCGCTCCAGAACCTGGTGCCGGCCGACGACGTCGCGCTCGGGGCGCCGTGCAAGCTGTGGCACGTCGCCGACGTGGCGTGGCCGGCCCGCTCGGCGATCGGATCGCTGCCCGATGGAGGCACGCCGCCCCCGGTGGTCACGGTGATCGGCGCGGACGTGTCGGGACGCATCACCAGCCCGTCGATCAAGCGCTTCGGCACCCGGCCTTCGGGGAGTCTGCTGTGCGAGCCTGACTCGACGCAGGGCAACGGCCTGGCCTGGTACTCGCTGCAACCGTGAGCGGGGCCCGAGAAAAAAAACGGGCGCTCCACCGACATCATGGAGCGCCCCAAAAGAGGGAGGGGCCGGCGAACCGACCCGATCCCGTGAACCCTGAGGGGGAGGGGGGACCCCAGGGTCCAACTTCGGTATGCATTCGGCCCAACGAACCTGCGCGTCGCTGCATTCCACCGGCCTGCGGAATGGTATCGAAATTATAAGGCCCTCCAACGAACCCAGCAAGCCGACGTCAAGTGAAAAAGGAATGAGGCAGATCACTTGAGAGATCAAATGGTTCAAGGGTTGGAAGAGGCGCTGTGGCGGTCCTACCGGCGCCTGGTCCCGGCGAGAGCGCCCGTGTTGCTGGCCGTTTCGGGCGGCCCGGACAGCATGACGCTGATGTCAGCGACGGCCCGGCTGGCGGGGCGCCTCGGCTTCCGCATCGAGGCCGCGACCGTCGATCACCAACTCCGGGCGGAGTCCTCCGACGAAGCGGTACGGGTGGGTGTGCAGGCCACGTCGCTGGGCCTGCGCCACCACGTGCTCCTCGCCCCGGTCACCGCGACAAGCGGGGTCGAGGCCGCGGCGCGAGAGGCCCGGTATGCCGCCCTGGCGGGTCTGCGCGTCGAGCGCGGCCTGGAGCAGATCGTCACGGCGCACACCGCGAGCGACCAGGCGGAGACGCTGCTGATGCGGCTGGCGCGAGGCGCGGCGCTCTCGGGGGCGAGCGGCATTCACGAGGCGCGTCGCGACCGGGTCATTCGGCCCCTGTTGTTTGCGACCCGGGCGGACATCGAGGCCTACGTGGCGGCCCTCGCGCTGCCCGTGGAGCGTGACCCGATGAATGACGACCGTCAGTTCCTGCGCGTTCGGGTTCGGCGCGAGGTGCTCCCTGCGCTCGAGAAGGCGGCCGGGCCCCAGGTGGCGCGGGCGCTGGCCCGCTTCTCGGCGCTCGCGGCCGAAGACGACGCGCTGCTCGAGGCCCAGGCGACGCAGGCCCTGTCGCGGGTGCGGTGGGAAGACGGCTCCCTCGAGGCGGAGGCGATCACCGCGCTCGAGCGGCCGATCGCCCGGCGGGTGTTGGCGAGGTGGCTCGCGGCGCAGGGCGTGGAGCTGGACGCGGAGCTCATCGCCGATGGGCTCAAGGCCATCGAGACGAGGGGGACCGCCACGTTACCGGGCGATCGGCTCCTCGCCTCCATGAATGGCCGGGTGACTGTTCGGTCAGCCCCCCCCCGGGTTCTTCACGCAACTTCACCCTGAAGGCGCGGGCGCGTGGCGATTTGATGCGTTAGAAGGGGGGACATGCGGAACAGCTACAAGACGATTGGCCTCTGGGTCCTTCTCATCGTCCTCTTCGTTGCCTTCTACCAAATCTTCTCGGGCGCGAAGGACGTGGTGAAGAGCATCACCTACTCCAGCTTCCAGAAGATGGTTTCGGAGAAGAAGATCACCGCGGTCACCATCAAGGGCGAGGTCTACACAGGCACGCTCGCCGACAGCAACGAGCGCTTCAGCTCGACGGGGCCCAAGCCCGACAGCGCGCTGCTCAAGGAGTTGCGCGACGCGAACGTCGACGTGGCCATCGAGAACCCCGAGCAGAACTCGGTGTGGGTGACGATCTTCGTGCAGTGGCTGCCGATCGTCTTCCTGTTCCTCTTCTTCGTGTTCTTCATGCGCCAGATGCAGGGCTCGGGAGGCAAGGCGATGACCTTCGGCAAGTCGAAGGCGAAGCTCCTGTCCGAGAGCCACAACAAGATCACCTTCGCCGACGTGGCGGGCATCGAGGAGTGCAAGGAGGAGCTCGAGGAGATCATCGCCTTCCTCAAGGACCCCAAGAAGTTCACCAAGCTCGGCGGCCGCATCCCCAAGGGCGTGCTGATGATGGGCTCGCCGGGTACGGGCAAGACGCTGCTCGCCAAGGCCGTGGCCGGCGAAGCCGGCGTGCCGTTCTTCAGCATCTCGGGCTCCGACTTCGTGGAGATGTTCGTGGGCGTCGGCGCCAGCCGCGTGCGCGACCTCTTCGAGCAGGGCAAGAAGAACGCCCCGTGCATCATCTTCATCGATGAGATCGACGCCGTCGGCCGTCACCGTGGCGCCGGCATGGGCGGCGGTCACGACGAGCGCGAGCAGACGCTCAACCAGTTGCTCGTGGAGATGGATGGTTTTGAGTCCAATGAAGGGGTCATTCTGATTGCAGCAACGAACCGACCTGACGTCTTAGATCCAGCCCTTCTTCGTCCAGGGCGTTTTGACCGGCG
>CAIVGN010000105.1 GCA_903905455.1 uncultured Archangium sp. | reverse complement strand
GGCACCGCGACCGGTGGCGGCACCGCGACCGGCGGCGGCACCGCGACGGGCGGCGGCACCGCGACCGGCGGCGGCACCGCGACCGGGGGTGGATCCGCAGACGCCGGCACGCCTGACGCGGGGATCCCCGTGAGGACGTGCCAGAGCTCGGTCGACTGCGCCGCCTACGCCGACACGTCGACCTGCAACACGACCACCCACGCCTGCGTGCAGTGCCTGACCAATTTCCAGTGCGCGGGCGCCACGCCGTATTGCTCCACCGATGGACTGTGCCGCGCCTGCACCTCGACCCAGGGTTGCAGTGGCACGCGGCCGCTGTGCGATGCCAACGCCGGCCTCGGCCAGTGCGTCGGCTGCTTCGCCGGGAGCGACTGCGTGGGTAACAGCGACGGACCGGTGTGCAACCTGGTGGCGAAGACCTGTGTGCGGTGCACCGCCGCGCTGGGCTGCAGCTCACCGACACCGGTGTGCGACATCGGGGTGGTCGCCAATCAGTGCGTCGAGTGCTCCGCCGACAGCCACTGCGGCGGTTCGAAACCGTTCTGCTCGAACAAGCGCTGCGTGGAGTGCAAGACGGGAACGAACTGCATCGGCAACGCCAACGGCGCCGTCTGCGACGTCACCGCGGGCCTCTGCGGGCAGTGCTCGGCCGCAGTTGGCGGCTGTACGAGCCCGAAGCCGTACTGCGACACCTCGCAGGTCCGGAACCAGTGCGTGGAGTGCCTGGGTTCGCTCGACTGCAATGGCAACGCGACCCGGCCCATCTGTGATCTCGCGCAGAAGCGCTGCGTGGTCTGCACCGGCACCACGGGCTGCGCCAGCCCCCGCCCCGTCTGTGACACCGCGGTCGATGGCGGCGCCTGCGTGCAGTGCCTCACCGACTTCAATTGCCCCGCCACCGGTACGCCTCGCTGCCTCACGAGCACCAGGACGTGCGTGCAGTGCCTCGACAGCACCCACTGCACCACGGCCGGAAGCGGCGTGTGCAGCGCCAACAGTTGCGTGCGCTGCACCGCGACCGAGGGGTGTACGGGCGGCACGCCGTACTGCGACACCTCGGTGGTGGGATCCCGCTGCGTGGTCGACGGCGACACGTGCAACAACCCGCTCACCCTGCCCATCACCGCCGGAGTGGGGCGCGTCTCAGCCTCCCTCACGCCGGCGACTGATTCGCGGACGCCGAGCTGCAGCTACCTGGCGACCGCGGACCTGATGTTCGCGTACACCGTGCCGCCCGGCGCTGCCACGCGCGTCAACCTCATCGTCTACACGCCCACGTCCGGCTTCTGGCCGACCCTCGACACCTCCGCGACCTGCGGCGCCACCACCTCGACCTGCCAGGCGGCCACCGGCCAGGTCAACGCCATCTCCCTGCCCAGCCAGGCGGCGGGCACCTGGTACGCGAGCGTCGACGGCTGGGGCACCTCTCCCATCGGGCCCTTCGTGCTGGAGGCCCAGCTCGGCGCGCCCCCCAACGACACCTGCGCCGGCGCGCTGGCCTTGACGCTCTCGACCACGGGCGTGGACAACGGGCGCCTGGGCTACACGGCCGGCGCGGCCAACGACTACCCGTCGACCTGCCCTGGCTTCGGCGGTACCGGCGGCGACCTCGCGTACCGGTTCACGGCGCCCACCACGCGTTCGTACGTGGTGACGGTGGCCACCAACAGCACCGCGAGCTACCGGCTCAGCCGCTACACCAGCACCTGCACCTCGTGTGACCAGGCGGTCAACGGGTCGACCACGTTGCTCTCCACGCCGATGACCTTCACCGGCACGGCGGGCACCACCTACTACTTCGTGGTGCAGAAGGTCTCGAGCACGGGGTCCGAGGTGCCCTTCCGCATCGACATTCAGTAGCCGAGCTGCGGCTGGCGCTGCTTGCCGGCCTTGTCGGGCACGAAGGCCGGGGCGCGGCGGTCACCATCGACGGCGATGGTCAGCTCGTTCGACCCGGCGCCGACCTTGAGCTGCTGCTTCACCAGGGCCGTCGACCACTCGTGCCACACCTCGACCTCGTACTGGCCGGGGGGCACGTTCTTCAGGCTGAAGCGGCCCTGCCCGTCGGCCTGCGCGAACCACGGCGAGTCCGACACGTAGAGCCAGCCATTCATCGACGCGTGGATGTTGCACAGCAGGTGCACCGGCCCGGCGGTGGCGAACACCTGCTCGCGCTGCGCCCCGCTCTTGTAGAGGCCCAGGTCGAAGTCGTTGGGCTTGCTCAGCGAGAACACGTTGTGGAACAGCTCGTCTTCGTTGCGGAACTCGACGGTGGCCCCCTGGGGCACGGCGAGCACGTGGGGCAGGAAGCGCTTGTCCTTCTGCAGCACGGCCTTCACGCGCGTGGGGCGCGGCTTCGGCGTCGAGCCGTCGGTCCGGCGCAGCACGATGACCGCGCCGCCGGGGCCGTGGGTGCCGCCGCCGGTGATGAGCCCGGAGACCGCGTACGACTGCGCCTTGACCACTGCCGGCTCGGCGTCCGTGGGGGTCATGGTCACCACCGGGTCGGGCAACGTCGGGGCTTCCCCACCGGCCCGCGCACGTGCGTCACGGGCCAGCGGCGTCACCAGCGCGACCAGCTCGGCAGGCAGCGCCGGGGTGCGCAGCAGCGCTTCCCACCGCGTGGCGGCGCCGTCGAAGTCACCGCGCTCGGCGGCCACCTTGCCACCGGCGAGCAGGTTGAAGAGGAGGTACTGGCGCTCGGCCGCGGCCTTGAACGCGAGGTCCTCCGGCGTCCTCACCGAGAGGGGGAGCGGCATCGACTCGCCCAGCCACGGCACGCCGGCGTCAGGCTTCGGGGCGGCGGCGAGCATCAGCATCAGCGCGACAGACGTCATGGGCATCACCAGGTGAAGACCGCGGACGACGTGTAGACGTCATTGTCGACGTTCGGCGCGCCGGCGAGCTCGCGGTTGAAGAGCGCCTCCAGCTTGAGGGCGACGAAGTCGTAGAGATCGACGCGCGTGCCGACGGTGAAGCGATCGGTTTGCACCTCGGGGAAGCCTGCGAACTGCGCGTGCCGGCGATCGTAGCGGCCGTAGAACGTGACCCCGGTCAGCGCCGTCGTCTTCCACGGCAGCGTGTACCCCAGGCGGCCCCAGCCCCCGAAGACGGTGAACTCGGTGGCCAGCTCGCCGAGCCCCTGGCCGGTGATCTTTCCCGGGGTCAGGCCCTTCTCGTCGTGGAGGTAGAGGAACTCGCCCGACACGGAGAGCCCGTAGGCGTTGACCCGGAGATCTCCCGCCAGCGCCAGCTGCCGCGACGTCGGCGTGCGTTGATCATTGCGCGGGCCGTACAGGCCGCTGGCCCCCAGCTTGACCTGCAGGTGCTGGAGGTTGAGCTCGTAGCCGATGCGCCCCGAGCCCACGAAGTTGCCGGTGAGGCTCGCGTCCACGGGCACCAGGGCCTCGATGCGCGTGCCGTTGTTCGTCGCCGCGAAGTTGAAGCTCACTGCCGACCACAGCGCCGGGAGCTGGAACCGGTAGAACGCCTTCGCGCCCAGGCCGTGGCCCGTGGTGTACCGGGCGATGAGCGAGGGCGTGATGCCGCTGCGCAGGTTCGCCTCGTTCTCGAGGTACTCGATGCCGAACACCGAGTCGAAGCGCCCGAGGAAGAGCGCCAGCTCGTGGTTCTTGAAGGGCGACACGCGGCCGAAGGCCTGCTGCAGCTCGAGGCGGGTGAGGTCGCCGGTGGGCAGCAACCGCGGCATCACCTGCACGCGCGCGAAGAGGAAGATCGGCACCCCGCGCGGCTGGAAGCGCACGTCGGCGCTGGTGGTGTTGATGAGGAAGGAAGGCGTGCTCCCGATGCCCACCGAGCGGGGGAGGAAGCCGTTGGTGAAGCGGCCCTTGCTGTCGGTGCTCGCCACCTCGCCGCGCGAGTTGACCGCCGGGGCGAAGGCGTCGTTGCCGTAGTCGAGCGGCACGCGGGTGTCCGCGTCGAGGAAGCTGCTGCCGTTGCCGGTGACCTTGGAGAAGCCGACGTCCACGTAGCCCGTCAGCCGCAGCGTCTCTTCCTGGGCCTCGTCGGGCGTGTAGCCGTCACCCGGGTCGTCGACCGCCACGTCTTCCGCGAAGGCCGCGGTGCTGAGCAGGAGCGAGAAGAGGAGCGCGCGCGTCACGGCTTGAACTCCAGGACGCCGAGGGTGGCCTGCACGTCGGTCACCGACCGCACGGCGGAAGAGAGCGCCTCCACCGAGGCGGCGCTGTCGAGCCACTGGCAGCTCCCGGGGAAGTCGGTGGCGGTGAAGCACGAGGGGTTGAGCGCGACGCGCAGCGTGAACCTTGCCACGTCGTCGTTGGCGGCGCTGGGCACGGGCCCCGCGAAGGCACCGAGCACGGTGCGGAGTTCGGGGCGGGCCGAGGGCACGTAGGCGCCCGGCTTCACGGTGGTGATCCGCTCGAGGGCATCGACGTCGACGTCGACGCGGCGCACCAGCGCGTGACGCAGGGGCGAGCTGGGCAAGACCGCGGCGATCGGCAAGGTGATGCGTCGCCCGTCCTGCTGCGCGACGAAGAAGTACGCCGGCGCCTCGACGAGGTTCTGGCCGTCGGTCTCCACGCGGTCGAGGCCGAAGGCGAGGTAGTGCACGATGTTGCCCTCGACGTACGCGCGCGGGGCGGTCGGCGGGGCGAGGGCGCGCAGCGACGCGGGGTCGGTGAGGGTGTCCCCGGCGCCGGCGAGGCCCACGCCTTCGGGGACGATGGGGCACAGCACCAACGCGCCATGGCGCCGCACCACGCTCGCGGGCGCGTTGAGCACGTCGCGCGCGGTGCGGTAGGTCTTCGAGGTCAGCCCCGGCGTCACCAGCTCTTCCAGCTGCCAGTACGGTGAGTAGAAGGTCGAGTCGACGTCGACGGGGAAGAGGTTCAGCACCGCGTCGTCGGGGTTGCTCGTCTCAGGCGTCTTGCCCAGCTCGTCTCGCGGCGACCACACCGGCTGCACCCAGGG
Organism: uncultured Archangium sp.; assembly: GCA_903905455.1. Lineage (GTDB taxonomy): Bacteria > Myxococcota > Myxococcia > Myxococcales > Myxococcaceae > Archangium_A. Next base: position 13,782 of record CAIVGN010000105.1, on the reverse strand, counting down.
CTGCGGGTGGTTCTGCCAGACGTCGGTGATCACGAACGGCGCGCTCACGCCGTCAGAGACGCCCGCGAAGAGGGTCAGCCCGTCGGCCTGCGCGGCCGGGGTATTGGGGAGGAACGCGAGCGGCTCGCCGGCGAGCATGAGGAACTGCGCGGGCCGCCAGCCTCCGAAGTCGACGGCGGCGGTGTGGCTCGCCTTGAACTCGCGCGCGGTCCACACCAGGGCGCGTTCGCTGCGCGGCGGGGAGAGGCCACAGCCGGTGAGCGCAAGCAGCAGCGGGAGCAACGGCCTCATGCCGACACCGCGAACTTCTGCCGCTCTTCGGCGAACGACCCGGCGAACAGGGACTCCATCAAGGCCTGCAGCTCCGCGTTCGTCGCCATCGGTCCCACTTGCGCCAGGGCGCGGTTGAAGTCCTCGGCGTCGGTGAAGCGCTCGGCCGGGTCCACGCTCAAGGCGCGCAGCACCACGCCGGCCATCACCCCGCACGTGTCACGCACCCGCTGGCGATCGACCTCGTTGGGCCCCGCCGCGGCGCGCGTCATCAGCTCGTACACGTTGTTCCCCGTGTACAGCGGCTCACCCGAGAGCGCCGACACCAGCACCATGCCCAGCGAGAACAGGTCGGCCCGGGGGTCGACCTCGAGGGCGCGCGCCTGCTCGGGGCTCATGAAGAACAGGTTCCCCTTCACCACGCCGGCCTGGGTGCGCGTCACCCGGTCGTCGCTCTTCACGATGCCGAAATCGAGCAGCTTCACTTCGCCGCGCGCGGACACCATGAGGTTGTTGGGCGACACGTCGCGGTGCACGAGGCCCATGGCCCGGCCCGCGTCGTTGTGGCGGGTGTGCGCGTAGCCCAGCGCCTTGAGCGCCTCGTGCGCGATGAGCAGCACGATGGGCACCTCGAGGGGGCGACCGCGCTGCGCCTTCGAGGCGGTGATGAGCGCGTCGACGTCACGCCCCAGGATGTACTCCTGCGCGAGGTAGTAGCCCTCGGCGTCACGGCCGAAGTCGAAGACCGGCACGATGTTCGAGTGCACCAGCGACGCACCCAGGCGGGCCTCGTCGATGAACTGGTTGACCACCTCGGTGTTGTTCGCCAGCTCGGGGCGCAGGCGCTTGAGCACGAAGGTCCGCTTGAACCCCTCGGCCCCGCGCACCACGGCCACCGCCACGCGCGCCATGCCGCCCTCGCCCAGGGGCGCCACCACCTCGTAGCGGGAGACCTGCACCGAGGCCTGCGTCGAGCCCAGGGCGTCGTCACCCGGCACGGGCGCGCTCTGCTGCTGTTGCTGCGTCTTCACCTCGAGGTGCTGCGAGAGCCGCTGCAGCTGTTCCTGGGACTGCTTCAACTGCGCCGCGGTCTCGCGCAGCAACGCGGCGCTCTGCTCGTCGTGCGGGGCGCGCGGAGTGCGGAAGCCGAACACCAGGGCCGCCACGGCGAGCGCCCCCGCGACCCCGAAGATGCCCGCGGCCGACTTCGACGACTCGGCCTCGGCGGCGGCGAGCAGCGGGCGCGGGTCGCGGTGCACCAGCAACTCCACGCCGGGGAACAGCGTCTTGCGCGCGCAGCACGGCTCGAGGTCGAGCTTCATCGCGTTCATCCGGCCCCGCAGCGCCTCGAGGGCCTCGGGCTTGCCCACGCCGATGCCGTCCGCCGCCTTGCCCTCGGGCACCAGCAGCGCCGAGACGTTGAGTGACGCCACCACCGGCTCGAGGGCCGCGGCGTTCAACCGCTGCGCGAGCACGAGCAACATTGGCTGCTGTTGCGGGTTGGTCTTCTCCGAACGTCCCACGCCCACGGCCCACACCCCGCCCCCATGGGCGACGAGCGCGGTGGCGGTCCCCGACGACGTGGCCAGGCTGACGAGCGGCCCCATCTTGGGGAGCAGCGCCGGGTCGCTCGAGTACAGCGGCGTCGCGCCGAGGAAGAAGGCGTGCGGCCCGACCGAGGCGTAGGGCGCGAAGAAGGCCTCTTCCTCGAAGTCGGCGAAGGTCTTGGCGAGGAGCTCCACGTCAGACTGGCTGGTGATCTCACCCAGCAGCGCGCCGATGGCCTCGAGCCGGGCACCACGTTCGGCCTTCGCCGCGACGTCGCGACTCAAGGCCTCGAGCCCGGTGGCCACCTTGGGCAGCGCCTCGTCGACTTCGGCCTGGGCTTGCGCACGGGCCACGTCGAGCTGACGCGCTCGCTGGGAGGAAAAGACGGCTGTACCTGCGACGAGCGAGAGCACCGCCACTCCCACCCCCACCAAACGACGCGCCGTGGATGCCATGGGTCGCTCGGGTTCCTACCCGCAATGCCCCGGTGGTCAAACCTTCTCCGCTCGCGCCAGGCGGGCAGTGCCTATTGACGTTCGCGCTTGTCTCTCCGCAGCCGGCGGTACAGCCACAGCAGCGCGAGACACGAAGGCCCCGCGCCGACGCTGCACCCGCTGGTGCGGAACGAGATGGGGCCCTGCCCCGCGTCGGGGAGCGCGGCGTCAGGTTGGCCTGCGTCAGGCGGCCCCGCGTCAGGCGGCCCTGCGCTGCCGGCGTCCGGTGACGCGTCCTTGAAGGCGACGAGGGTCGAGGTCCACGCACCGTCCGACTGCTCGAACACCGCGTTCCAGGTGCCCACCGTTTCCACCACGAGGTCGGCGCTCATGTCGTTCGAGCACTGCTCCCGGGTGGTGAAGCCCGCCGGCGGGGTGAAGGCCGTCGCGTGGCTCACCCCGTAGGCGAAGAGCAACTCGGGCACGGTGGTGGTCGTCACGGGCCCGCTGATCATCTGCGTGCCGGTGCCCACCGCCGAGGCCATGGCATCCACCTCCGCGCCGCCCTCGAAGCCGCCGTACTCGTGCACGTAGATGATGATCTGCGACAGCTCACTGAAGCTGATGGTGACCGTGTCGGGGCCACCCGCCGCAACGCCCGTCGCGTACCAGACCTGCGTCATCACATTGAACGCCCCCACCTGGAGCGGAGAAGCCGGCCGGAACTGGTGGCCGAGACTGTCGGTCACCGCGGTGATCTGAGAGGTCAAGCCCAGCACCGTCACTCCGACCACCAACAGGCTCTGCGGGGCGACGTCCTGGGGGAAGGCGAGGCCGAGGCTCGTTCCCGGCTGCGGCCCGATGCACGTCGACTGGCGATACTCGGGCTTGGCGCTGGCGACGGTCGCGCAACTGAAGGTCACCAGCGCCAGCACGCGCGCGCACTGCATTGCCCACTGCATGGCGCGAGCATTGACGGACTCTGGCGCCTCCGTCCACGAGTACCTCGAGGGTCAACGCCGGCGCGCGCGGCGCACGGCTCCGAGCAGCACGAGCGCGGCGTGGAACGACGTGGCGTCGGTGCTGGTGCAGCCACACCCGCCGATGACCCGCTCCGGTTCGGTGGGGGCTCGGCGGGCTCTTCGGGACTCCCTGTCACGAGGGGAGCGACCGGTGGCTCGGCCCCGACCGCCGTGTGACGCAGAGCCGCGTCTCGGCCTCAACGGTCCCTGGGCCGCGCGCGTTGCTCCGCTCCGTCGCCGTGCAACTCGTTGTGCGCCCGCGCCAGCGTGAGGACGAAGACCCGCGCCGCCCCGGCCTCGCGCAGCACCCGCGCCGCCTCGCGCGCCGTGGCCCCCGAGGTGAGCACGTCGTCGATCAGCACCACGTCCTGCCCCTGCACCGCCGCCGACGCCACGAAGGCCCCGGCCACGTTCACCTCGCGCTGCGCCTCCGACAGGCCCACCTGCCGCGGCGTGTGCCGCACGCGCGTCAGCCAGCCCAGCTCCAGCGGGCGCCCGGCGTAGGTCGCCACCGTGCGCGCCAGCAACGCCGCCTGGTCGAACTTGCGCTCGCGGAACCGCGCTTCATGCAGCGGCAACGGCACCAGCGCCCCGGGCATCTGCGCCAATTCGCCCTTCGCCGCCGAGGCGAGCAACAACCCCAGCGAGCGCGAGAGGTCGCTCCGGTCTTCGTACTTGAAGCGGTGAATGGCCTTGGCCAGCGCGCCCTCGTGCTCGAACGGCGCGAAGGCCCGCGCCCACGACACCCCGAGCCGGCACCGTCCGCACACCCCACCCTCGAAGGCCCCCGGCTCCGCGCAGCGCGCGCAGTGCACCGTGGGCAACTCGAGCACCTCCTGGGCGCAGTCTTCGCAGAACGCGCCCGGGCCCGGCAGCACCACGTCACACGCCGCGCACGACGGCGGAAGCACCACGTCGACCACCGCGTCGAAGGCCTCACGCCAGCGGGTCGGCATCGTTCACTCCTCCGCGGGCAACTTCTCGACGAAGCTGCGCACCGACTCGAGTCCGTACTTCTTCTCCAGCGCCGAGACCTGCGCGCCCTCCGCGTCGGTGCGGAACCAGCCCCACAGCTCGACGCGGCCGTTGCGCACGCAGGCGGTCACCGACTTGAGCTGCTTCAGCTCGCCCTGCAGCTTCTGCCGCAGCTTGAGCATCACCGGCGAGCGGTTCTCGACCTCTTCGGCGCAGGCGATGACGTGCACCCGGGTGCCGTCCTTCTTCCACACCAGCGAGGTGCGCACGCCCGAGCAACTCGCCTCGATCCAGATGGTCTCGTACTCCTCGCTGTCCATGCCCTCTTCGACGCAGCGCCCCGACGAGCCGGTGACGGTCTCCAGCTTCGGCACGCGGAACTGCCGGCGCTGGCCGACCTCGACGGTGACCGCGCGGTACTCCCCGGAGAGGATCTCCGCGGCGCCCAGCCAGAGCAACGACACCAGCAGCAGGGGCTTCATCATGGCAGCGCGCAGACGCTGCTGCGGCAGGTGAGGTTGGAGGCGCACACCACGCCACAGCCGCCGCAGTTGTTCCGGTCGAAGGCGGTGTTCACGCAGGTGTTGGAGCACGAGGTGAGCCCCACCGCGCAGGTGCACGTGCCGGCGCTGCAGCCCACGGTGCCGATGGTGCCCTGGCAGACGGTGCCGCAGCTGCCGCAGTTGTTCCGGTCGTTCTGCAGGTCACGGCACTGGCCGTTGCAGCTGGCCTGGCCCACGGGGCACTGGCAGTTGCCCGCCACGCACAACAGCCCTCCGCCGCAGGTCCGGCCGCACGCGCCGCAGTTGGCCCGGTCGGCCTGGAGATCGCGGCACACGCCGGAGCACAGCGCGTTGCCGCCGGTGCAGTAGCAGATGCCGCCCACGCACTGCTCGCCGTTGCCGCAGCGCCGCCCGCACGCGCCGCAGTTGGTGTTGTTCGACTGGAGGTTGAGGCACGCGCCGCTGCACGAGGTCTCGCCCGCCGAGCACATCGTCACGCACTGGCTGGCGTCACACACCTGGCCCGCGGCGCAGGCCCGGCCGCAGGCGCCGCAGTTGGCGACGTCGGTGGGCAGCTGCACGCACTTGTTGTTGCACAAGGTCGAGCCCGCCCCGCAGCGACAGGCGCCGTTGACGCACTGGCCACCCGCGCCGCAGGCGTTGCCACACGTGCCGCAGTTGTTCACGTCGGCCTGGGTGAAGGTGCACACGCCGTTGCAGGTGGCCTGGCCGGGGAAGCACTGGGCCTGGCAGTTGAAGCCGGTGCACACCTGGCCCGAGGGACACACGGTGCCGCAGCCGCCGCAGTTGTTGGGGTCGTTGCGCGAGACGCAGGTGTTGCCGCAGCGAATGGTGCCCGCGGCGCACTGGCAGGTCGACGCCGAGCAGGTGCCGCCGGTGCCGCACGACGCGCCACACGCGCCGCAGTTCGCCGGGTCGGTCACGGTGTTGGTGCACAGCCCGTTGCAGGTGGCGTAGCCCGTGGGGCAGCCCATCTGGCAGGCGCCGTTGAGGCAGGCCTGGCCCGCGCTGCACGTCACCCCGCAGGCGCCGCAGTTGGTGGTGTCGCTGGAGGTCGTCACGCAGCGGCCGTTGCACGAGGTCTGGCCCGCGGGGCACGCGCACGCGCCGTTGCTGCACACCTGGCCCGCGCCGCAGCTCACGCCGCACGCGCCGCAGTTGCTCGCGTCGGTGGCCGTGGTCACGCACGCGCCGTTGCACACCCGCTGGCCGGTGGCGCACTGGCAGGTGCCCATGAGGCAGCTCGCGCCGCTCGCGCAGGCGTTGCCGCAGGCGCCGCAGTTGGTGGTGTCACTGGCGGTCGCCACGCAGCGCCCGTTGCACAACGAGGTGCCCGTGGGGCAGCCGCACGTGCCGGCGGTGCAGGTCTGGCCCAGCGCGCAGGCCACGCCGCACTGGCCGCAGTTCGAGGCGTTGGACCGCAGGTCGAGGCACTGGCCGTTGCACACGCTGGTGCCCGTGGGGCAGCCGCACTGGCCGTTGGTGCACGCCTGGCCGGTGCCGCAGCGCACGTTGCAGCCGCCGCAGTTGGCCGGGTCGGAGCCGGTGACCACGCAGCGCCCGTTGCAGAACGTCGAGCCCGACGGGCAGGCGCAGGTGCCGCTGGTGCAGCTGGTGCCCATGGGGCAGACCACGCCGCACACGCCGCAGTTCGCGCTGTCGGTGGTGGTGTTGGTGCAGGTGCCGTTGCAGTTGAGCTGCCCCGCGGGACAGGTCGAGGTGCAGACCCGGTTCGAGCAGGCCGCGCCGGGCGCGCAGACGGTGCCGCAGGCTCCACAGTTGCGCGGGTCGTTGGTGGTGTTGACGCAGGAGCCGTCCGCGCACTGGGTGAGCATGCCGCAGCTCGACGCGCAGGCGCCCGCGCTGCAGACCTGGCCGGTGGCGCACGCCCGCCCGCAGGTGCCGCAGTTGGTGGGGTCGGTGGCGGTGTTGATGCAGCGGCCGTTGCAGGTGGTGGTCGGCGGGGTGCAGCCCACGCACTGGCCGTTGGTGCACGACAGGCCCGGGCCGCAGGCGGTGTTGCAGCTGCCGCAGTTGCTCGCGTCGGAGCGGGGATCGACGCACTGGCCATTGCACTGGAGGAGCGGGGTCGCGCAGCTCCCGAGGCAGCGCCCGGCCTGGCAGGTCTCGAGCGGGCCACACACCGTGCCGCAGGCGCCGCAGTTGAGCTGGTTGGAGGTCACGTCGACGCACGCGCCGTTGCACAGCTGCTGGCCCGGGCCGCAGCCCTGCACGCACTGCCCGTTGGTGCACACGCCGCCGGGCATGCACGCCGTGCCACAGCCACCGCAGTTGTTCACGTCGGTGCGCGGGTCGACACAGTCGGCGCCGCAGCTCAGCTGGCCCACGGCGCACTTCGCGACGCAGCGGCCCCCGGCGCAGTCGGCGTTGCCGCCGCACACCGTCGAGCAGCCACCGCAGTGGAAGCGGTCGCTCTGGAGGTCCACGCAGCCCGCGCCGCACACGGTGAGGGTCGGCGCGCAGCTCGTCACGCACTGGCCCGCCTGGCAGAAGGCGCCGTCCGCGCACGCCACGCCGCAGCCGCCGCAGTTCTGCGCGTCGGCCTGGGTGTCGGCGCAGGCGCCGTTGCACTGCTCGAGGGGCGCGCTGCAGCGGCAGGCCCCGGTGATGCACAGCTCGAGGGCGCTGCAGGTGGTGCCGCAGGCGCCGCAGTTGAGCCGGTCACCCGCGACGTCGATGCAGCGCCCGTTGCAGAAGGCCTGGCCGCCGGTGCAGGTCTGGGAGCACGCGCCCGCCTGGCACACCCCGCCGGCCGCGCACGCCTGCCCACACGCCCCGCAGTTGGCCTCGTCGACCTGGAGGTTCGCGCAGCGCCCGCTGCACGTCGTCTCGCCCGCGCCGCAGCCGGTCACCCCGAGCTGACAGCGGTTGTCCACGCAGGAGTACCCGTCGGGACAGGGCGGGTCGCCGGCCGAGCCACACACGAAGAGATCGGTGCGCGCGCAGCCCGCGGACACGAGGGACAGCGCGCCGAGCAGCGCGAAGTGGAGCCGGGAGGGGGACTTCATGGGGAGACCTTCAAGCGAAAGAGGTACGGCCACAGGCCAGTGTAGCGGAGCTTGGGCGAGCGATCACTTTACGGACCGTTTGCGGGGCCACATCGGCGTCTCGAGGTGCTCGGAGAGGTAGTCGACGAAGGCCCGCACCTTGGGCGAGAGGTGCTGCGAGGGGGGAAACACCGCGTGCATCGGCTGGGGCGGCGGGCCGAAGCCGTCGAGCACCTCCAGCAGCAGGCCCCGCTCGACGCTCTCGCTGGCCAGCCCCGCCGGAATGCGCGCGATGCCCAGGCCCCCCTCCGCGAGTTGGCGCAGCAACACGTAGCTGTTGAGGGTCACCCGCGGCTTGAGGGCGACGAGGCGCTTGTCCTTCTTGACCACGAAGGGCCACTTCACCTGCCGCTCGTCGATGCCGAAGGCGAGCACGTCGTGGGCGGCCAGCTCGTCGGGGGTGCGCGGGCGGCCCTTGCGCTCGAGGTAGGCCGGGCTGGCGAAGCACAGCGTGGGCGAGCTCCCCAGGAGCCGCGCCTTGAGGCTCGAGTCGGGCAACACGCCGGCGCGCAGGGCCACGTCGAAGCCCTCGGCCACCAGGTCCACCCGGCGATCGTTGAGGTCGAGCAGCAGGCGCACGTCGGGGTAGGCGTTGGCGAAGCCCGTCAACAGCCCCCCCATGAACAGCTCGGCGAAGGTGGGCGGCGCGGTCACCTTGAGCACCCCGCGCGGCGTGGCCTCGGCCTCGTGCAGCGCGCGCACCGCGTCGCCCAGCGCCCCCAGCGCCTGCGAGGCCTGGCGGTAGAAGCCGTCACCCACCTCGGTGAGCGAGACGGTGCGCGTGGTGCGCCGCAGCAACTGCTGGCCGAGCACCGCCTCGAGATCCGCCACCCGCCGGCTCACCGTGGACTTGGGTTGGTGCAACTGGGTCGCCGCCTCGCGAAAGCCGCCGTGGTCCACCACGGCCAGGAAGATCCGCACCGCGTTGAGGTCGAGCTGGGTGATGTCCATGCAGTGGGCCAGTGTGTCCCTCTCATGCCCGATTGTCCAAAGCCTCGGGCTCCCGCAAGAGGCCTCCCATGACCTCGATGACCCAGGCGACGGACGCGACGCGCAGCACCCCGGTTGGTTTCGGCACCCTCGTGGGCCAGGCGCTGCTCGGCGGCGCGGCGGCGGCGGTGGTGAACCTCGTCGTCTTCTACGGGGGCCGCGCGGCCGGCGTGCCCTTCACCGGCGAGTTCCAGCCCGGCACGTTGAGCGAACTGCCCGTGCCGCCCATCGTCATCAGCAGCCTGCTGCCGGGCGTCATCGGCGCGGCGGTGGCCCTGGCGTTCCAGAAGTTCACCACCCGGGCGGCGCGCAACTTCGCCCTCCTCGCGGCGGGCTTCACGGTGGTCTCGTTCGTGGGGCCGGTGAACGTGCCGCAGATCTCCACGGGCAGCGCGGTGCTGATGAACGTGATGCACGCCGTCGCGGCCTTGGGCATCGGCGGCATGCTGTACCGGGCCCTGAAGCGGGGGTGAGCGAATTGCAGGCGTAGTGCACATTGCACTACGGTTCGGGCATGGCCCCGCCGAAGACCGCCGCACTCCAACCGCTCTCGATGCGGCTGCCCCAGGGAGACGTCGACGTGATCGACCGGGCCGCGCGGCAACAAGGCTGTGCCCGGACGGAGTTCGTGCGCAATGCCGCGGTTCGCGCCGCTGAACAGGTGCTGCTCGAGGCCTCCCTTCACCGCATGACGCCCGAGGGCTTCTCGTCCTTCGCTCGAGCGGTCGCGGGGCCGGGCAAGCCCGTCAAGCAACTGGTGAAGGTCCTCCGGCGCAAGTCTCCGTGGGAATGAAGCTCTCGGCGCCCGAACTGCTCACCCCAGCGCACGACGTCTCGGCCTTTGCGTGCGGCAAGCCTTCGCTGGACCATTGGTTGAAGACCCGCGCCCTCACGAACCAGCAGCGTGGGTTCACCGTGGTGATGGTCGTCCACGAGCACTTCCGGGTGGTCGGCTTCTACGGGCTGGCACCCACCGCCGTGCTCCCGACGGCGTTCCCGAGAGCGGTGCGCACGGGGCAACCACCCCACCCGATTCCGTGCCTGCTCCTCGGACAACTCGCCACGGAGGCGGGGTATGGGGGGCGTGGCATCGGCGGCGGACTGCTGAAGCACGCGCTGTCTCGCGCCGTCGCGGGCGCGCGCCTGGTCGGAGGCAGAGCCCTTCTCGTCCGCGCGGTCGACGCCGAGGCCGGTGCATGCTGGCTCCGCCATGGGTTCCTGCCCACGCTCGATGATCCGCTCCTGCTCTTTCGATCGATGGCCGACGTCGCGGCCTCCCTCGTGGAATCGGAAGCGTGAGCCCTCGCCTCTCGAGCGGGGGGTGAGGCAAACGCCCACCTCTCCACGCGCTCGCCCAGCGCCTACGCTGCGCGGCCCATGACGCGCGCCGCGGTGTTCAGCCTCGTCTTCTGTGCCGCGTGGGGCGCCGCCTCCGTGAAGGCCCGATGAGGGAGACCTTCCCCCTCAGCGCGGCCGGGTGGCGCGTCTACGCCGACGAGCTGCTCGAGCGCGGCGACGCCCACGGCGAGTTCATCGCGCTGCAGTGCGAGCGCCGCGACGAGGTGCCTGGCCCCCGCGAAGAGCAGCTGCGCGTGGAGGTGATGGAGCCCCGCCTGCGCGCCGCCCTCGGCCCGAAGCTCGCCGTCACCCGGTGGTCCTGCGGCCTCGTCGACGCGGTCGAGGTCAGCGTCGATGCCGAGCCCGTGGTCGAGCTCCGGGAGCTCGCCGCGCGCACCGAAGGCCAGGGGCTGACGCGCGTGGTGCTCACCGCGCAGGGCCACGGCGACCTCTCGCCCTTCTGGAGCTCGCTCGCCGACGCGCCGCGCTTCCCGCGCCTCGAGGCCGTGGTGGTCAACTCCGACGAGTACATGCTCGGCGCGCTCCAGCCGCTCTACGCCGCGTACCCCGGGCTCAAGGTGCTCGAGCTGCACGGCGTCGAGCACCACCTGGGCACGATGCAGCTGCCGGCGCTGACCCGCTTCGCGGCGTCGCTCCTCCGCCCGGAGACCATCACCTCGCTGGTGAGCGCGCACTGGCCGCGGCTCGAGGAATTGGAGCTCGAGTTCGGCCCCGCACCCGCCGAGCCCGAGCCGGTGTTCGCCGCGCTGCTCTCGGCGCCGATGAGCCCGGTGCTCCGCGAGGTGACGGTGCGCAGCCCGTGGCCGGAGTTCTTTCGCGCCGCCCTGCCCCGCTCGCCGCTCGGCCGGGGCCGCGTCACCCGGGAGTGAGCGCCTGGGCCAGGGCGGCGACGCGCAACTCCGGCTGCGCGTCGCCGGGCCGCACCACCAGGTCGGCAGCCCCGGGCGCTTCGTAGTCGGCGCCCACGCCAGGCAACCCGGTGGGAGAGGCCGCGTACAGCCCCTTCGCGTCGCGGCGCCGGCACTCCTCGAGCGGCGTGTCGACGAACACCTCGACGAAGCGGGGGGCGAGCGCGCGGGCCGCCTCGCGGTACCGGCGAAGGTGCGCGGTGGCGGGCACCAGCACCACCTGGCCCTGCCGCGCCAACGTCGCCGCGAGCCGGCCGAGCGTCTCGTAGAAGGCGTCGCGACCGGCCTCGTCGTAACCCGGCGCAGGTACGAGGCTCGCGCGCACCGCGTCGCCGTCGAGCACCACGCCGTGGCCCAGCAGCGCGGCGGTGCGCTGCGCGAGGAACGACTTGCCCGAGGACGGCAGCCCGGTGAGCCACACCACCACGCCCGGCGCCTTCGACGCCACGTGCAGCGGCGCGTCGTCGAGCATCGCCTCGCCCCAGCGCGGGTCGAAGCGCGGGGCGTCGAGCGCCCGCTCGGCGAAGCCCAGCAACCGGTGCCGCTGCCCGGGCAGGAGCTTCGGGTACCAGGCGGGGTTGGCCAGCACGAGCGCGCGCCACGCGAAGAACGGCGCCGCGGTGTCGAGCACGCCCACGTCCCCCTCGCGCAGGTAGCCGTCCCACCAGCGGCGCCACAGGGTGCGCAGGGCCGCGCTCGAGGCCTCGTGGCCCAGGGCGAAGAAGAGGAAGTTGAGGCCCAGGCAGGTCACGTCGTCGGCCGGGTCACCCTGCGTGCCGCGGCTCGCGTCGAGGAGCCGGGGCGTCGCGACGCCTTCTGCGAACACCAGGTTGAAGGGGTGAAAGTCGCCGTGCGTGCGCCGCAGCCGGCCCGGCTGCCCCTTGAGCCGGTGCCGCCACGCGAGGCACTTGCGCTCCAGGGCGTCGAGGCGAACGCGCGGCGCGCCGGGGGCTCCCGCGCCGAAGCCATCGACGATGCCCGCGATGCCCTCGCCGCTGCCCACCAGGTCCCGCAGCGCGCGCGGGTACGCCCCGGGGTGCGTGCCCGGCAACCGGTGCAGCTCGAGCAGCGTGCGGGTCAAGGCGTCGAGGCGCGAGCCGTCGAGCGGCGTGAGCGGCCCGGTGGCGAGGCGGCGGAGATCGTCGGCGTACACCTGGCCCTCGGCCCACTCGGTCACCAGGTAGAACTCTTCGCTGTCCGACAGCGACACCACCCGCCCGTCGCGGCGCATGGCCCCCACGTCGAGCGCCCGCGCGTGCCCCGGCAGGGTGTTGAAGGTGTCGAAGGCGAGCACCTGGTTGGCCGCGCGGTCGGCCCGCCGGTCGTGGCCGAAGTCGTCGGCGTTGGCGACGTGGAAGACGAGCGCGGCGAGGGTGCCGTCGGGCCGCCGCAGCACCACCTTCATCACCCGCGCGTAGCCCAGGCCCTTGAGGGTGTCCTTGCCCAGCGCGGTCCACGAGACGACGGTGGCGCCGGGCACCAGGTGCTCCAGGTGTTCCGCGAGTCCAGCAGGCAGCGGCTCCATCGTTCAGCCCTCTGGGTCCTCAGGGTACTGCACCCCCCGCGCTTCGGAGCCCGACTTCGGTGATGATGCGCGCATGACGATGGAAGACCCCGCGCGGTTCTCGAAGCTCTTCGCTGCCCTCGACGAAGCGGGCCGCAAGCGCTTGCTCGCGCTGTCGACGAAGCAGCAGCACCAGCAAGGGGCCGTCATCTGCCGCGAAGGCGAACCGGGCGACGACTTCTTCGTCATCACCCGCGGCACGGTCACCGTCACCGGCGACGACTTCGGCACCAGCAAGACGCTGGCGACGCTCGGGGCCGGCCAGTTCTTCGGCGAGCTCACCGCGCTGTCGAACCAGCCGCGCCAGGCCACCGTCGTCGCCGCCGAGCCGCTCGAGCTCATCTGCATCCCGCTCGTCGCGGTCAACGAGGTGCTCAAGGCCCAGCCCGCGGCGTTCGCGCTGCTGCAGAAGGCCGGGCTGCATCGCATCGAGGAGACGCTCAAGAAGCTCGCCGAGTGACCCGGCGCGCCCAGGCGCTGGTGGCGTCGGGCGTGAGCGCCGGCCGGTGCGTCTTCAGCGCGTGGTGTGGGCGCCTCCGTCGCCGACCCACCTGCTTTCGGGGAGCCGCTCATCGAGAGTAATCGCCGCCTGGGCGGTGTTGTTGGCGCGGGCCGGGTCCGGTACGCGAGCCCCATGTCTGCGGCCTGGGTCGTCGCCCTCACGGATTTCTGGATGCCCACGGTCGAGGACCCGCACGTGCGCGCCCGCTGCCGCGCGGGCATCGAGACCTGGCTCATTGCCTGGCCGCTGGCCGTGCTGTCGGTCGTCGTCTACGCGGTGCTGGAGCAGTGGATCTCGTTCGGGCTCAACGTGTTCATGGTGGTGCTCGGCCCCTTGATGTTGTGGGGGCTCAAGCGCACCGGGCGCATGACGCCGTGGATCCAACTGTCGCTGGGAGCGGCCCTGGTGATGTACGGCCCGGGCACGGTGCTGCAGCCCCCCTTCGACGACACCTCGCTCTTCTTCGCGTGCATCGTGCCCCTGGTGGCGGGCCACACGATGGGCTTGCGGAGCGGGGCGTGGTGGGCGCTGGGCACGGTCGCCGTCGTCACCGTCGCGCTGCTGGTGGCCCACCGCAGCAGCAGCCCTCCCCTGGATGACTGGCTGCTGGCCTCGAAG
>CAIVGN010000104.1 GCA_903905455.1 uncultured Archangium sp. | reverse complement strand
CGGCCCCCACCTCCGTCGCCGGAGCCGTGGGCGTCACAGAGCGCGGCCCCGTTGGCCAGGCGGTGCTGTGCAGCTCCTTCGACGAGTTCCAGACGCGCTTCGGAGGCTTCACCCCCGACTCCGACCTTGCCCTGGCCGCGATGGGCTTCTTCGAGAACGGAGGGAGCCAGCTGTGGGTCGTTCGGACCGTGCACCAGACGGACGTTTCGCAGCCGAGCACCGCGACGGCGCAACGCGCGATGGGCTTCGTCATCGCCGGCGGGGGGCCGACGCCAGCAATGCTGACGAGCGCGGCAGCCAGCCCCTTCGCGCTGCAGAACGGCGACCGCCTGGTGATCTCGGTGAATGGCGCCGCCGATTCAGCCGCGGTGTTCTCAGCTGCCGCAGCATCGCTCGCCGCCAGCGCCGGCCCCTTCGCCCTGGCCGACGGCATGACGCTCCTTCTGCGCGTCGACGCGGGGCCCGAACAGCGAGTCACCTTCGCGGCCATCGACTTCGCCAACGTCGCGCAGGCCACTGCCACCGAGGTCGCCGCGGCCATCAACGCATCCATCGCCGGAGGCAAGGCCACCGCGCGCCCAGGCCTCACCCTCACCAGCGACACGGCCGGCACCTCGAGTCGCATGCAGGTGACGGGCGGCTCGGCGAATACGCCGCTCGGCTTCCCTGCGTCGGTGGCGCAAGGCACGGGCAACGTCGCGGACCTCCGAGCCGTCACCGCCGATGAGGTGAAGGCCGTCGTCGAGAGCGCGGTGCCTGCCGCGCAGGTGGACGCGGGCGTCGGCGGCGTCGTCGTGCTGCGGACGCTCACCACCGGCGTGGCGGCCACGCTGCAGGCGCGAGCGACGACGGCGCCAGCCTTCGGGCTCGACGCGGTGGCGCATGCCGGAGTCGCCTCTGGCGCGGCGAATGCGCTGCGCATCGAGGGCAAGGACCCAGGCGCGTACGCCAACCACCTCGAGCTCGAGGTCCGCGCCGCCACCAACCGGAGCGCGACTGCGTTCGATCTGCTCGTCGTTGAGGACGGCACCTACCGCGAGAGCTTCCCCAACCTCACCCTGGCGCCCACCGACGCGCGCTTCATCGAGACCATCGTCAACGACGCGGCGAATGGCTCGCTCTACGTGAAGGTCACGGCGCTCCTGCAGACGATGCCCGCGCCGCAGACCATCAGCCTGGCCGGCGGCAACGACGGGCTCTCCGGCCTCGACGACAACGACTTCATCGGCAGCGAACTCGCCAAGACGGGGTTGCACGCGTTGGACTCGGTGCAGGAGCTGTCGCTGCTCCTCGTGCCCGGCCGCGCGACGCCGGCGACCCACCTCGCGATGGTGCAGTACGCGGAGGTCGCCCGCGACGGCAGGGTGTTCGCCATCCTCGACCCGCCCGCCGGCCCGGGCGCGTCGGGCATCGTCCGCTACCTCCGCACCACCGGGGCGCTCGAGGGCCTCTCGGAGTTCGCCGCCCTGTACTGGCCCCGCGTGAGCGTCCTCAACCCGGCGAGGAGCGTCTTCGGCTCGGACACGCAGGTGGTGGTGCCGCCTTCGGGCATCATCGCGGGAGTCTTCTCGCGCACCGACTCCGCCCGGCCTGGTGGTGTGTACGACGCGCCGGCAGGCATCGAGGCAGGGCGCATGTTCGGCGTGTTGGGCTTCGAGACGGACGAGGTGCTCGAAGAGAAGAAGCGCGACCTCGTCTACCCCCACCGCGTCAACCCGCTCACCACGGGCCCGGGCCTCCCTCGCTTCATCGACGGCAGCCGCACGCTGAAGGGCGACGGCAACTTTCCCTACGTCGGGGAGCGCCGCGGCGTCATCTTCATCGAGCGCAGCCTGAAGCAGGGCCTTGAGTTCGCGCGACACAAGGCGAACACCGAGGCGCTGCGGGCGCAGGTGCAGCGCACCATCACGGCCTTCCTCCTGGCGCAGATGAACAACGATGCCTTCCGCAGCCGCGACCCGGCGAAGGCCTTCTTCGTCGACGTGTCGGACGCGCTCAACACGCCTTCGGTCATCTTCGCGGGGAAGCTCATCGCGCGCGTTGGGCTGGCTACCAACAAGCCGGCCGAGTTCATCATCCTCCGCATCAGCCAGGACACGCGGGCCCTCGAGGCCGAACTGGCCGGCGCGACCCCCTGAAGGAGTCACCCATGGCCGTCATCGGCACCCCGCGGACCTTCCACAAGAAGTTCAAGTACGTCGTGGAGATCGACGGCTTCACCCACGCCGGGTTTCAGAAGTGCAGCGAGCTCTCGGTCGAAGTGGCCAACGTCCAGTACTTCGAGGGCGGCTCGCTCATTCCCAACAAGAGCCCGGGGAGGTTGACCTTCGCCGACGTGACGCTCGAGCGCGGGGCGACGCGCGACCATGATTTGTTCGACTGGTTCCAGGACGTGGCGATCACCTCGAGCGGGCTCGGGCTCCCCGACCAGGCGTACAAGCGGAACCTCGACATCGTCCAGCAGGACCGGG
>CAIVGN010000103.1 GCA_903905455.1 uncultured Archangium sp. | reverse complement strand
TCCGTGGCCGTCGTCGCCGAACCCGCGCCGCAGCAGGACGTCGAGGCCGCCTTCTTCCAGGACGAGGCGCCCGTCGCCTCGCTGCCGGTGCCCGTCAAGTCCCAGTCGTCGCGTCGGCTCTGGCCGTTCGTGGTCGGTGGCCTGGTGATCGCAGGCTTCGCGCTGGTCATCGACTCGTTCGTTGCCGAGCGACCCGAGGCCGTGGTGGTCGAGGCGCCCAGGCCCGCGCCGGCTCCGGTGGTGCTCGTGGCCCCGGTGCTTCCCGACATCGAGCCGCCCGCGTTCGTCGAGCCCGAGCCCGTCGTCGCCGAAGAGGTGGTCGCGGCGCCGGCCATCGACGTGAGCGAGAACCTCACCGAGGCCCGCAAGCTCTACGAGGCCGGTCAGTACAAGAAGGCCATCAGCGTGCTCGAGCAGGTCGTCTCCGATGACGCGACCTCGGTCGCCGCCTGGAACCTGCTGGGGCTCGCGAAGTACGACGCCCGTGACACCGCCGGCGCCAAGCTCGCCGCCGCGAAGGTGCTGGAGCTCGAGCCGACCAATGGCCGCGTGCAGATCCTCCTCGCCACCATGCACTTCGACGCCAACGAGAAGGACCTGGGCCGGGCGGCCCTCGAGAAGTACCTCGAGCTCGAGCCCAACGGCGCCCACGTGCAGGAAGCCAAAGCGCTGCTCAAGCGCTGACATTCACGGCGAGTTCTCGCGCCGGAGGGTGGGGTGGGCTAAACATCTGTTCCCTACCCCATGCGCGTCCTCGGCATCGATCCTGGCAGTCGTTTCATGGGCTACGGCCTGGTGGAGCTGCGACACAACCGCAGCGTGCACGTCGCGAGCGGGGTGATCCGCGCCGACGGCGATTCACCGCTGCATGAGCGCCTGAGCACCATCTACACGGCGCTCCAGGTGGTCATCGACGTCCACAAGCCCCAGGCCGTCGCGGTCGAAGGCGTGTTCAGCCACAAGAATGCCCGCAGCGCGTTGATCCTCGGCCACGCGCGCGGGGTGGCCCTGCTGCTCGCCGCCCAGGCCGGCCTCGGCGTGCACGAGTACGCCCCGGCGCGGGTGAAGAAGTCGGTCGGCGCGGGTGGCAACGACTCGAAGGACGCGGTGCAGCGCATGGTGGAGCGGTTGCTCGAGCTCAAGGAGCCGCTGGAGCGGTCCGACGCCTACGACGCGCTGGCCGTCGCGCTGTGCCACGTGCACCAGCTCCGCGTGCCGCAGGGCATGGGGAGCAAGAAGAGCCCCGCGCTGCGGTTCACCGCGGCCCAGCGGCGCTCGTCGGCCGAGAGCTTCCTCGCGCGCCTCAAGCCCGCGGTCGTGAGGGTCGCGCCGTGATCGCCGCGCTCAAGGGCCTCGTCGGCGAGAAGAACCTGACCGACGTGGTCATCGACGTGAACGGCGTCGGCTACCGCGTGGGGCTCTCGCTCATCACCCTGTCGCGGCTGCCCGAGACCGGCCAGCCGGTGGCGTTGCGCATTCGCACCGTGGTCCGCGAAGACGCGCTCGATCTCTACGGCTTCATGACCCGGTCGGAAGAGGAGCTCTTCCTGATGCTGACCTCGGTCAGCCACGTGGGGCCGAAGCTGGCGATCAACGTGCTCTCGGGCCTCGAGGTCGACGAGCTCATCGCCGCCATCGCCCGGGGTGACGTGCCGCGGCTCACCAAGATCCACGGCGTGGGTAAGAAGACCGCCGAGCGACTGGTGCTGGAGCTCAAGGAGAAGGTGAAGCTGCTGGCCCTCGAGGGGGGCCCGACGTCGGGGAGCAAGAAGCCGGCACAGGCCTCGACCGCCACCTCCGACCTGGTCAGCGCGCTGGTGAACCTCGGCTACAAGGAAGCGCAGGCCGAGCAGGCCGCCCAGCTGGCCGAAGAGCGCGCCGGGGCCGACGCGCCGTTCGAGCTGCTGTTCCGCGAGTCGCTCAAGTCCCTGCGCGGCTAACCGCGGCCGAAGAAGAAGCGCTTGATGGCCAGCGTGAGGAGCGCGCCGACGACGGCGACTCCGAAGCTGTAGAGGTTGAAGCCGCTGACGCCGCTGCCGCCGAAGAAGCTGAACACGAAGCCGCCCAGCGACGCGCCGACGATGCCCACCACGATGTTGCCGATGAGGCCCTGGCGCGCGTTGTTGCCCGCGATGATGCTCGCCACCCAGCCCGCCAAACCGCCAAAGATGATCCAGCTGCACAGTCCCATGGTTCGAATCCTCCGTGGCCGAACCTACGCCTGAAGCCGCCGGGCCATTTCAGAAGAGTGCGAGCTGGGGTTCCAGCCGGGGAGGGCGGCGGAAGCTCGCGGGGCGCTCGGCCCAGCGTTCCTTGCCGAAGCCCAGGCGCTTCACGCAGCTGTCGAAGACCTGCTCGATGGCGTCCGCGTACTGGCCTTCGCCGCGGCCGCGGGTGCCAAAGGTGGCGTCGTAGAGCTTGCCGCCGCGCGTCTCGCGCACCCGGTGGAGGATCTTCTCGGCCCGCAGGGGCAGGGCCGCCCGGATGCGCGTCTCGAAGACGTCCTTCACGCTGCCCGGCAGGCGCAGCAACACGTAGCCCGCGCTGGTGGCGCCGGCGTCGCGGGCCGCCTCGAGCACGTGGGCCATGCCCTCGTCAGAGACCCCGGGGATGATCGGCGCCACCATCACCCCCACGGGGATGCCGGCCTTCGCCAGGCGCTCGATGGTCTTGATGCGGCGCTGCGGGGTGGCCACGCCCGGCTCGATGGCCCGCGACAGGTCGGGGTCCCAGATGGGGATGCTGATCGCCACGTGCACCGAGGCGTCGCGGTGCAGCTGCCACAGTACGTCGAGATCGCGCTCGATGAGCGGGGCCTTGGTGACGATGGCGACGGGGTTTCGGTAGGCGGCGCAGACCTCCAGGCACCCGCGCGTCAGCCGCAGCGAGGCCTCGGTCGGCTGGTAACAATCCGTCACCCCCGAGAACATGATCAGCTCGCCCTTCCACGAGGGGCGATCGAACTGGGCGCGCAAGAGCCGGGCGGCCTCGCGCTTGACCACGATCTTGGTGTCGAAGTCGGTGCCGGCGCCCCACGACAGGTACTCGTGGGAGGGGCGCGCGTAGCAGTAGGCGCAGGCGTGGTTGCAGCCGCGGTAGGGGTTGACCGAGTAGTTGAAGCCGATGTCCGGGCTGTCGTTCTTCGAGACGATGGTCTGGCTGGCGTCGTCGTACAGCTCGACCTTCGCCAGGGGGATCTCGTCGAGGTACTCGACTTCGGAGCTCGCCCACGGGTTGGGCGGATTGGCGATGGCTTGCGGTCTCATGCCCCACAAGCCTGCACTGAAAGTCCGTTCAGGTCCAGCCGAGGATGCGCTGGAACCCCAGCTGCACCGTCGAGGCGTTCGCCTTCCGGCCGGCCGAGGTCAGGTACATGGGGATCTCGTTCACCTCGACGCGCTGGACGTGGAGCGTCTTGTCGTCCCACTGCAGCTGGCTGCGCTTGGAAGACGCGCCGATGGCGCCCATCCACTCGATGTCGGCCTCGCCCACGCCGGCGACGAGCAGCCCCTCCTCGGTGGTGACGGCGACCGCGTCGAAGCCCTCGCGCTCGCGCAACGACTCGAGGAAGAGGTTCAAGGCCACGTGCGTCTTCTCACTGCGGTGGGTGCGGCGTTCAGGCTTGCGCATGACGACAAGCCTGAAGCACCTGCGACAGCTCGCAAGAATTCGGCGTCAGAAACACCAAAGCCGCCAACCCTTGCGGGTCAGCGGCTTCGAGAAAGCTGGGGAACTAGGATTCGAACCTAGATAGCCAGAGTCAGAGTCTGGAGTCCTACCGTTGGACGATTCCCCAAAAACGCTTACTTCTTTTTCTTACTACCACCACTTCCACCAGCAGGCACCACATAGATGCGAACTTCATCGTTCGCTTCGTAGATGTTGAGACCTTCCCAACCGCCCTTTCCTGACGTGTTGGGGATGTGCACCGCCTTCACGCCCGGCTGATTCACCACGAGCTTCCGTGGGTACGACGAAGCCGGGTACACGCTCTTGTAGTACTTCAGCGTGCCTTCGAAGTCGGTGCCCGACTTGTAGCGATGCTCCGCTACCTTCCGTGCACTCTCTGGGAGGGACGCCCCCAGCTCCGACTCACCCCACGCACCCAGTCCCAACAGCACCACCAGGACTGAGAGCGATCGCCTCACGGGCGCGGCAAGTACCGATGCGCTGGCGAGGTGTCAAGTGCCGAGCAGCGGTCCCCTCACCGACAACCAGTCCATCCACAGCGCCACGAGGCCGTGGAGCAGGGCGCCGTAATAGAAACTTCGGGTCCGGACGCTCAGGATCCCCAGCGCGACGCCGGCGATGATGCTGCCCAGGGCCTCCAGCTCGGCCTTGCCCAGGTGCATCACGGCGAAGGGCACGGTCTGGGCGAGAATGGCGGCGCCCCGGCCCCAGGTGGGGGTCAGGCCGTGCACCATCCACCCGCGGAAGAGGAACTCCCAGGCGATGAAGTAGGCGAAGTAGCCGGCCTCGTAGGTGAGGAAGAGCGACCAGGAGACCTGGGTTTTCCCCCCGCCGATGTTCTCGAGGTAGGTCGAGTTGCCAGCCAGCGGGTACATGCCCTTGAACGCGTCGAGCTTCGAGGCCACGAAGGTCGCCGGGAGCATCACGCACAGGAACACCGCGGTGATCCCCAGGCCGGCGCGCCAGTCACCCAGCTGAAAGCCGTAGCGCTGGTTGAAGCTGCCCTTCGTCGCCAGGGCCAGCAGCAGCGGCATCACCAGGTACAGGGCGATGCTCGAGGCGAACCACCACAGGTGGCCGAAGACCGCGCTCCAGGGGTGGCTGTCGAAGGCGGTGCCGAAGATCGAGCGGTAGAAGCCCGCGGCGCCCTGGTAGTGCGAGACGATCAAGAACACGCTCGCCCCGCAGAGGATCACCGTGGGCTCGCCGCCCAGGCCCTCGAAGAGGGGCGCCACGCGGCTCTTCCACGTGGGGGGAGCCGCGGGTTCCGCTGGTGCCGGGAGCTCAGGTTCCAAGCGCGGCGTCGATGCGGCGCATCGTCTCGTCACGGCCGAGCATGGCGAGCGTGTCGCCGATGCCGGGGCTGGTGGTGCCGCCGGTGGCCGCGACCCGAATGGGCTGCGCGATGGCGCCCTTCTTGGCGCCGGTCTCGAGGGCGAGCTGGTCGACGATGGGCTCGAGGGCCGCCGAGGTCCACTCGGGCATGGCCAGCAGCTTGGCCTTTGCCAGCTTGAGCATCTCCTTGCCGGGGGCGTCGAGGTGCTTGGCCGCGGCGGCCGGGTCCATGGTCACGGCGTTCGCGTAGTAGGGCTTGATCGACGCGGCCATGTCCACGAGCGTCTTGGCGCGCGGGCCGAAGGCCTTGACCGCCAGCTCCAGCCGGGCGTCGACCTTCGCGTCGGTGACGCCGACGTGCTCGAGGTAGGGCAGCACGGCGGCGGCGACCTCGGCGGGGGGCAGGGTCTTGAGCCAGTGCGCGTTGATCGAGAGCAGCTTCTCGGGGTTCCACACGCCGTTGGTCTTGCCCACGTCCTTCAGGTCGAAGAACGCGACCATCTGCTCGCGGGTGAAGAGCTCGTCGTTGCCGTGGCTCCAGCCGAGGCGCGCCACGAAGTTGAGCAGCGCGTGGGGGAGAATGCCGGCGCGCTTGTGGGCCATGACGTCGGCCTCGGGGTGCTTGCGCTTGCTGAGCTTCTCGCCGTTCTGTCCCATGATCAGCGGGAAGTGGGTGAAGACCGGCGGGGTCCACCCGAGCGCCTGGTACACGGCGATCTGCGAGTAGGTCGAGTTGATGTGCTCCTGGCCGCGACCGACGTGGCTGATCTCCATGTCGTGATCGTCGATCACGCAGCCGAAGTTGTAGAGCGGGATGCCGTCGGTGCGCAGCAGCACGAAGTCGTCGAGATCCTCGTCGGGCTTCTCGAGGCGGCCGTGCACCAGGTCCTCGAAGCCGATCTTCTCGCCCTTGGGCTGCAGCTTGAATCGGATGACGAAGGGGCGGTCGAGCTTGTCGGTGTTCTCGCGCCAGGGGCTCGAGTACTTGAACCCGGCCTTGCGCAGGTCGTCCTTCTCGGTGAGGCCCTTGGACGCGGCGAAGTCGAGGCGCATCTTCGCGGTCTCTTCCTCGGTGGTGTAGTCGCGGTAGGCCTTGCCGGCGGCGATCAGCTGGTCGGCGATCTCGTGGTACCGCTTGATCTTCTCCATCTGGAAATACGGAGGGAAGGGGCCACCCTTGCCGGGGCCCTCGTCCCAGTCGATGCCCAGCCAGGTGAGCCCGTCGAGGATCGCCTGGACCGACTCGGGCGTGCTGCGCTCCTGGTCAGTGTCTTCGATGCGCAGCACGAAGGTGCCCCCGAGGCGGCGGGCGTAGAGCCAGTTCCAGAGCGCCGTACGGGCGCCTCCAATGTGGAGGTAACCGGTCGGCGAAGGTGCGAATCGAACGCGGGGCTTCATGGGGCCCGCGCCTGTAGCATGGAGTAGGGTCCATTCAATGGTCGTCAAAGCCCGAAGACTGCTGCTGCTGGCGCTGCTCGCCGTGGGCGTCGCCCAGGCCACCACGTTGGTTTTCCTCGACGTTGCGGGCCTGACGCGGTCGTCGACGCTGGTGGTGCGCGCGAAGGTGCGCACGGTCGCCGCGCGGTGGACGAAGGACGGTGGCCGCATCATGACCGACGCGGTGATGGACGTGACCGAGACGTGGAAGGGCACGCCCACCCGCGAGCTGGTCGTCATCCAG
This sequence comes from uncultured Archangium sp., assembly GCA_903905455.1. Classification (GTDB taxonomy): domain Bacteria; phylum Myxococcota; class Myxococcia; order Myxococcales; family Myxococcaceae; genus Archangium_A. The sequence continues at coordinate 55,057 of CAIVGN010000103.1, read as the reverse complement.
CCCGGTGGCGAGGTGGGCGACGTGGGGCAGATCGTGCACGGCACGGTGCGCTTCACCCCCGGCGAGGACGTGGTGGTGTTCCTCGAGCCCCGCGGCGATCGCTACCTGCTGACCGGCATGGTGCAGGGGCGCTTCAAGGTCGAGACCTCGTCCGACGGCCGCTCGACCTACGCCCGCCAGGAACTCGAGGGCGAGGCGCTCTTCCTCGACCCTTCGACGCGCCGGCCGGTCTCCCCCGGGGGCGTGGTGTTGCCCATCGACACCCTCCGGGCCCAGGTGCTCGCGGCCGCGGCCATCACCGTCCCGCTGGAGCCCACGCGGCCCAGCCCGGTGAAGGTCACTCCATGATCGTGCAGGTCGCGTTGACCGTCGTGCTCTCGCAGTTCGTGCGCACCCGCATGAACGACAAGGACCCCAGCTCGCAGTGCCTGTGGTGGCCGGAGAACACGGCGATCGTGCTGCATCAGCAGGTCAGCGGAAACACCGACAGCCCCGGCGACACGGAGTTCGACGCGGTGGGGAAGGCCGTCGCCACCTGGCAGTCCCAGCTGCAGAGCTGCTCGAGCCTCAGCCTCACCGATGGGGCGCGCAGCACCTCGCGCTTCGTCGGCTTCTTCGGGGCCTTCAGGAACGAGAACCTCGCGCTGTTCCGTGCCCGCAAGTGCAGCGCCGTGGTGCCCGCCGGGAAGGCGTGCCTGAGCTCGCTGGACGGGTGCGCCAACGAGTTCGATTGTTGGGACCACCAGGAAGGCGCCATCGCCATCACCACCACGTCCTACGAGCCGTCGACAGGGCGCATCCTCGACGCGGACATCGAGTTCAATACGCCGTCGTTTCTCTTCACCACCGTCGACGCGCCGCCGTGCCTCGCGGGTCACTACAGCCTCGACTGCGTGACCACCGACATCCAGAACACGGCGACCCACGAGCTGGGTCACCTGATGGGCCTGGGGCACATCAGCTCGCAGGTGAGCACCATGAACCCCAGCGCCGTGCCCGGCGAGACGGCCAAGCGGGTGCTCGACGAGGGCACCAAGGCCTTCGTGTGCAGCGTGTACCCCGTGGGCAAGCCCTCGAAGACCTGCTCCCTGGGCGTGGCCTCCACCACCCTGGGCAAGGCGACCACCGGTTGCTCCACGACGCCCGGGCAGTGGTGGCCGGCGTTGGCGGCCGCGGCGTTGCTGTGGAAGCGGCGGCGCGCGTGACCTGGGCCCGGCTGGCGGTGCTGCTGATCGCGGGACTTGCGCTCGAAGCGCGGGCCCAGGTGTTCCAGCGCACCCTGGCCGGCGTCTCCAACGGCACCACGCTGTGCGTGACCTGGGCCGATCGCACCTTCGACTACCGGGTGTCCCAGGCGGGCAGCGCGCGCACGCCGGGAGAGACCGAGTTCACCGCCCTCGACGCGGCGTTTGCCAGTTGGCAAGCGGTGTCCGACGGGTGCTCCGACTTCAAGTTCGTGCGCGGGCAGCGCATCGACTCGGGGCGCATCGGCAAGGGCACGGAGTCCGAGAACCTGATGGTGTTCCGCGACACCGACTGCCGCACGGTGGTCCCGCCGACGGACCCCTGCCTGGCCGACGGCTCGTGCACCAACGCCCATGGCTGCTGGGACCACAGCGCCGGCACCATCGGCCTGACCACGGTGACCTACAGCACGCGCACCGGCGTCGCGGTGGACGCGGACATCGAGTTCAACTCCGGCGGCTTCCTGATGACCACGGTGTCGTCGCCGGCCTGCGCGCTCAACGCCGAGGCGACCGACTGCGTGGCCTACGACATCCAGAACACGGCGACCCACGAGATCGGCCACGTGGTGGGCCTGGATCACGTCGACCAACCCGGTTCGACCATGGCCCCCACGGCGCCCATCGGGGAGACCTCCAAGCGGGTGATCGACCCGGGGACGGCCGCCGGCTTCTGCCAGACCTACCCGCGGGGCCAGCCCCCGGTGCCCTGCGACGAGCTGGCGGTGCAGCGCAGCCGCATCATCGCGCGCAACACCGGGACCTTCGGGATCAGCTGCGTGTCGACCACCGTGGTGGACGCCGCGCCGTGGCTGGGCTGGGTGGGGCTGTGGTGCCTTCGACGCCGTCCCCGGCGGGACTGATTGACCCTCGATCGAAGGCGACCTATGGGCGCCCTCGATGCTCTCCTTCGTCCTCGCGGTCGTCGTCGCCCAGGGTGCCCCCGATGCTGGGCCCGACGATGAGTTGGATCGTCAGCGCCTCACCGTCGTCACCGGCACCCGCACCGAGCGCCGCGCCGCCGACACCGTGGTCCCCACCGAGGTGATCACCCGCTCGCAGATCGAGCAACTGGCCGTGCGCGACCTGCCCCAGTTGCTGCAGCAGCACCCGGGCGTGGAGATGGTCTACACGAACCGCGGCACCGGCATCCGGCTCCAGGGCCTCGACCCGGAATACGTGCTGATCCTCGTCGACGGGCAGCGCATCTCGGGCCGGTCGGGGTCGTTCACCGACATCTCGCGCTTCAGCCTGCGCGACATCGAGCGCGTGGAGATCGTCAAGGGCCCCGCGGCCGCGCTCTACGGCGCCGACGCCATGGGAGGCGTGGTCAACCTCATCACCCGCAACCCGCAGAAGAAGCTCGAGGGCTCGATCCGCGCGCTCGGCGGCACCTTCTTCCTCCCCCCGGGCACGGACCCGGCCAAGGGCCTCGAGGGCGACGTGCGCGGGTACTTGGGCTCGAAGCTGGGGCCGGTGGAGCTGCGCGCCGGGGCGGGGTACCGCACCCGCAAGCCCTACGACTGGATTCCCTCCGACGCCGAGACCAGTGGCGCCGGCGTGCGCCGCATCGACGGTGATCTCGAGGTGGCCTTCGTGCCCGACCCGACGCTGCGGGCCTGGGCGCGCGCCGCCTACGTCTTGACCGACTACGACGCGGTGGACATCAACGACACCAAGGCGGTCTTCGACCGCTTCCAGCGCACCGAGCAGTTCGACACCTGGGTCGGCGTGCGCAAGGCGTTCACCTCGAACACCGCGGCCACGGTGCGCGGGCACTTCGGGCTCTTCAAGGACCAGTTCCTCGTCGACCAGCGCGGCAGCCGGGCGCTCGACGAGTACTCGGTCAACCGGACGCGCCTATGGGAAGCCTTCGGCCAGGTCGATCACCACCTGGGTAACCACACGATCACCGGCGGCGTCGAGGGCTTCTCCGAGCTGCTCGACTCGACGCGCATCAACCCCACGCGGGTGCAGCGCGGCCGCTTCGGGATCTTCGCCCAGGACGAGTGGCTCCTGAACACCGAGAAGAAGTTCGCGCTCTCGGCGGGCCTGCGCGCCGACATCGACACCCAGTTCGGCTGGGCGCCGTCGCCCCGCGTGGCGATGAAGATCGACCCCATTCCCGAGGTGACCTTCCGCGCGGCCTGGGGCCTGGGCTTCCGGCCGCCGACGTTCTCCGAGCTGTACCTCCAGTTCTCGAACGCGGGCATCGGCTACATCGTGCAGGGCAACCCCAAGCTCGAGGCCGAGCACAGCGGCTCGGTGAACGTGTCGCTCGACTACCGGCCGCCGATCGAAGGGTGGGTGTTCTCGGCGAGCGCCTGGCACACCAGCCTCACCAACCTCATCAACGTCAGCGCCAACGGCGTACCCAACCCGGACAACCCGGTGACCTTCGGCTACGCCAACGTGACCAACGCCTACACCCAGGGCGTGGAAGTCAGCGCGCGTACGCGGCTCTCGCGCGGCACCTACCTCGACATCGGGTACATGGGCCTCGACGCCCGCGACGTGACCCGCAACCGCGCGCTCGAAGGCCGCTCGAACCACCGGGTCAACGCCTCGCTCTCGACGAAGTACCGCCCCCTGGGCCTCGAGGGCGTGGTGCGCGCCACCTACCACTCGGAGCGCCCCTTCTATTCGGGCTCGGGGCTGGGCTTCGCCAACGTGCTGGGCCTGGGCGCCGAGCGCACCATCTGGGCGCCGGGCTACTTCGATCTCGAAGTGACGGTGACCTACGTCTTCGCGAAGTGGGGCCGGGTGTTCGTCAATGCCTACAACCTCCTCAATTCGGGTGACCAGGACTTCAACCCGAGACCGCCCCGGGGGATCATCGGTGGCGTCCAACTGGAGCTGTGACGTGCGCGCGATCTTCCTTTTCAGCTGTGTGGTGCTGGTCGCCTGTGCCCCGGACCTGCGGAAGGACCACCCCTTCGACGGCCAGACGACCACCGGGCCCCTGGTGACGTCGGAGCCGGTCGAGGGCGGCGGCAAGAAGCTCTTCATCGACGCCACCAACAAGATGTCGCAGGTATACGTGGACCTCGACGAGGGCCGCGAGATGAAGCCCGAAGAGGCGTTCTCCACCAGCGGGTGGGATCTCGCCTTCAAGCGCTTCGACGTGTTCGCCAACAGCGGCGCCAGCTCGCCGGACGGCGTGGTCGAGGTCGCGGTGATCAAGGACGGCGACTACGCCAGCCTGACCCAGGCGCCGGCCACCGGCTTCGCGGTCGACACCCCCAACCGCCTGTTCAACGAGCCCGAGGGTGGGTGGTACGTCTACGATCTGTCGGTGCACCGGCTCGTGGTGCGCGCGGACCTGATGTACCTGGTGAAGACGTCCGCCGGGGCCTACCTGAAGCTGCGCATGCTCGACTACTACGACGCGGCCGGTACCCCGGCTTCGATCACGCTGGAGTACGCGCCCATCGCTGCGCCGTGACAGACTCGTCACGATGCCAGCAGCAGCCGCCAGAGAAGCCCCGGCGCGCACCCCGACGGTGGACGACGTCGAGTTCCGCGCCCTCTACAAGAAGACGAAGTACGTCGTAGAGACCGCCGACGGCTGGTCGCTGGTGATCACCCGCTACCGGCCGGTGCCGCAGTCGTTCCCCCAGCCCCTCTTCGGCGAGCCGATGCTGCTGGTGCACGGCTTCTGTCAAAACCGCCACGCGTGGACGAGCGGCGAGTTCGTCAAGAACCTCCTCTTCTTCGGCATCGACATCCACATCCTCGAGCTGCGCGGCCACGGGAAGAGCTCCATCGCGCTGCAGCACGAACGCGCGGCGCGCTTCGGTCGCAAGCCCCCCGCCGATCTCGAGTGGGACTGGGACATCGACAGCTACTTCCTCTACGACCTGCCGGCAGCGGTGGCGGGCGTGCGGCGCATCACCCGGCGCGAGCGCATCTTCTATTGCGGCCACTCCATGGGCGGCATGCTCGGTTACGGCTACGCGGGCATTCACCAGGAGCACTTCGAGGGCATCATCACCATCGGCGCCCCCGCGGAGATCGGAAAGGGCAGCCTCGCCCTCCAGCTGTTGGCCCTGGCCGGCCCCGGCATCACCGGCGCCATCGACGCGACCCTGGGCGGCATGAACCTCCAGCGCGGCATGGGACACGCCATCACCCAGTTGGTGGCGAAGGTCACCCGCTGGGACACGAAGTCCGCGCCCGAGCGGCTCAAGTACCGGTACCTCCCGCTGGACACCTGGCTCAAGGCGGCGTCCGACGCGCTGGGTTACGCGGAGCAGAGCCCGATGCTGGGGTTGATCGCCAACCGCGCCACCTGGCTGACCCGCTGGGACAAGATGTCGATGGCCGACGTGCGCTGGCTGCTCAAGGAAGGCGGCGAGAAGGAGCCGCGCAAGGTCGTCGACCAGTTCTTCCGGTGGATCCGCGGGCAGGAGGTCGTCTGCTACCGCACGGCCTACGACTTCCAGCGCGGGTTCTCGAAGATCCGCGTGCCCATGGCGATCATCTTCGGCGACATGGACCCCCTGGCCTCGCTCGCCTCGACCCGCTCGGTCTACCGCGCGGCGAAGAGCGAGTACCTCCTGTGGCGCCCGGTGAAGGGCAACAGCCACATCGAGCTGACCATGGGGCATGACATTCGGCAGATCTGCTACGACATCAAGAACCTCATCGAGTACGCAAAGACCCACCGGGCGCGCTCGCCGTCGTTGCCCCGCGTCCAAGACTGACGGTCGAAAAGTGGAGCAGCCGTGCGTGGTTGGTACGGTGCTACATGATGAGACAGCTCCGGCACGTGCTTTCGGGGTGGCTGACCCTGGCGATGGTCTTCCAGCCGCTCGCAGCCTCGGGGCAGGACCGGGTGCAGCTCAACTCGATCACGAAGATCGAGGTGAAGGGTACCGCGGTGGAGATCACCGGGAGCCGCCGCCCCAACTTCACCACCTTCACGCTCTCGGACCCGCCGCGGCTGGTCATCGACGTGTCCGAGGCCGTCTTCGTGGACGTGCCCAAGGAGTTGAAGGTGGGCGACGGCACGATCACCGCCATCAAGACCGCGAGCTACGGCTCCGAGTCGGCGGCCATCGCGCGCATCCTCATCGGCTTCGAGCGCGAGCTGGAGACCGACATCGTCAGCACCGGGACCTCGCTGGTGGTGAAGCTCCCGGCAGATCCCAAGCAGCAGCAGAAGCTCATCGCCGAGCGCCAGGAGGCCGAGAAGGCCGCCCGCGCCGCGAAGGACGCTGAAGAGCGCGCCCGCGCCGAGAAGGATCGCGCCGAGCGCGAGGAGAAGGACCGGGCTGCCCGCGCCGAGGCCGAGCGCCTCAAGCAGGAAGCCGAGGCCGCGCGCGTCGCCAGGCTGACCGCCGAGCAGCAGGACAAGGAGCGCGTCGCCCGGGAGAAGGCCACCCAGGAGCGCCTCGCGAAGGAAGAGTCCGAGCGCAAGAAGCTCGCGGCCGAGGAGGCGAAGAAGAAGGCCGAGGACGAGCGCCTGGCGAAGCTGGCGGCGGAGAAGGAAGAGAAGGACCGCGTGGCCCGCGAGAAGGCCGAAGCGGAGCGCATCGCGAAGGAGGACGCGGAGCGCAAGGCGAAGGAGCTCGCCGAGCTCAAGCGCAAGGAGTCGGAGGCCCGCATTGCCGCCGAGCGCCAGGCCGCGCGGGAAGACGCCGAGCGCAAGAAGGCCGAGGCCCAGGCCCGCGCCGAAGCCGCCGAGCAGGAGCGCCGTGAGAAGGAGGCGCAGGCCCGCGCCGACCTCGAGCGCCAGAAGCAGAAGCAGGAGCAGGAGGCGCAGGCCCGCGCGGAGCTGGAGCGTCAGAAGCAGGAGCACGAAGCGCAGGCCCTCGCGGAGCTGGAGCGCAAGAAGCAGGAGAAGGCCGATCGCGCCCGGGCCGAGCTCGAGCGCAAGCAGCAGCAGAAGGCCGACCGGGCCCGCGCGGCTCGCGAGAAGGAAGAGCGCGAGGAGGCCGAGCGGGTCGCGCAGCTCGAGGCCGAGGCCGCGGCGAAGGAGGCCAGGCGCCTGGCCTCGATGAGCTCGAAGAAGCGGGCTGCCGAAGAGAAGCGCCTGCGCGAACAGGCCGAGGTCGCCCAGCGCCAGCGCGCCGAGGCCGAGCGCAAGGCCGAGCGGGAACAGAAGGCCGCCGCGGAGGCCGACGCCAGGAAGCTCGCCGAGGCGCAGCGGGTGGCCAGCAAGGAGCAGGACCGCGCCCGCCGCCAGAAGGATCTCGAGACCGCCGCCGCCAACACCCCGTCGCCCTCGGAGCTCGCCGCCGCCGGCAAGCAGGCCCGCATGACCTTCGTGGGCTTCAAGCAGGACGAGGGAGTGGGGCGCATCTTCTTCCGCACCTCGTCGCCAGTGCACTACCGCGTGGGCGAGGACAGCGAGCGCCAGGTGGTGATCACCCTCGAGAACACGGTGATCAGCCTCCCCAACAACCAGCGCATCATCGACGCCTCGTTCTTCGACACGGCCGTCTCGCTGGTGCGGCCCGAGGAGCAGGCCAACGGCGTGAAGGTGACCATCACCCTCAAGAAGGCCGTGGCCTACCGGGCCAGCCAGTCGGGCAATGAGCTGACGCTGGAATTCGAACGCCCCGAGTGAGACAAGCCGGGCCCTCATGCTCGGGCTGTGGTTGGCACTGACGATCGCGGCCTCGCCGGAACCGGCCACGACGTCGGAGATCGAGATCACCGCGGAGCGCATGCTCCACGACGGCCAGCGCGAGATCACCACTGCCGAGGGCCGCGCCAAGCTGGTGACCGAGAGCTCGGCCATCGACGCCGATCGCATCGTCTACGACAAGCTGCGCAGCGTGGCCACGGCCACCGGGCACGTCGTCGCGCGGCTGACCCAGGGCGGGAAGATCGCCGTGGTGGCCGACCTGATGACCCTGCGCATGGACGAGGCCCAGGAGGTGCGCGAGGTCTTCCTCTACGACGGCCAGGCGTTCTCGAAGAAGGACGTCTCGCGCGAGGCCTTCCTCGCCGCCGACACCGCCGAGAAGGTCGAGCACGCGGGCACCACCCAGGCGCTGCTGCAGGGCAACCACCTCACCCGCGAGGGCACGCGGTGGACGGTGGAGGAGCTCGATCTCGTGCCCTGCGAGTGCGACTTCAAGAACCCCTCGTGGTCCATCAGCTCGTCGGTGGCCACCATCGACACCCAGGCCGAGCGCGTGGCCCTCACGGGCGCGGTGGTGCGCGTCAAGCATGTGCCGGTGCTGTGGCTGCCGTGGATCTCGCTGCCCTTGACCGATCGCATGAGCGGGCTGCTCTTCACCCGGCCCAACTACGCGCCGCTCAACGGCTTCTCGCTCGAGCAGCCGGTCTTCGTCACCCTGGGCCGCAGCGCCGACGTCACGCTCACCCCGGGCTTCTTCACCGGCGGCACCGGCGCCACCGGCGTGGCGGGCCCGAAGCTGGGCACCGAGTTCCGGTACGCGGCGTCGTCGCGGTCGGCGGGCAGGGTGGTGCTGGGGTTGCTCTACGACTTCCGCACCCGGCGCGACGTGGAGAACGCCGCCCTGCGCGAGCTCGGCTCGGTGCGTGGCTGGCGCGGTGAGCTCGCCTGGCAGCACACCCAGGACTTCGACCACGGCTTCGGCACGCGGGTCGACTTCAACGGCCACTCCGACGGCGACTACAACCGCGACCTCACCGTCGACGTGATCGCCAGCAGCGCGACCTACCTGCGCAGCTCGGCGACCGTGTTCCACCGGGGCGAGGATCACTACGTCGGCCTCGACGTCGGGCTGCGCCAGGACATCCAGTGGGGCTACGACTGGCTGGGCAACGGCACGCTGCTCGACCAGCAGACGCCCAACGCGCGGCGCACCCTGGGCCCCTTCGGCCCGGGCACGCTGCAGCGGTTGCCGGTGATCACCTTCGGGTGGACCCCCACCGGGCTCCTCGGGCCCCTGCGCTTCTCGCTCGAAGGCGAGGCCTCGCGCCTCGCGCCGCTCTTCTCGCTCACCGGCGACGAGGGCAGCGCGGCGAACGAAGGGGCGATCTCGCCCATCACCTTCAAGGAGTCCGTGGACCGGCTCTTCTCGCCCTCGGCCGGCGCGGCGCGCAACGGCGTGGGCAACCGCCTGTGGAACCTCGGCGAACGCGAGGCGCGGGATCGCCTGATGGTGCTGCCCACGCTGTCCCTTTCGGCGCAGCCGCTGGGCGCCTTCACCGGCCGGCTCACCGCGGCCTGGCGTCAGCTCGCGTGGGCCGGCGAGGCGAGCGGGCGCACCTGGAGCCGCGGCTACCTGTTGCTCGGCGGCCTGCTCGAGACGGAAGTCTCCCGGGGATTCTCCGCGGGGGCGCTGCGGCACGTGGTGCAGCCCCGCGCCGAGCTGAGGGCGTTGCCCGTGGGCTTCGAGGGCTCGACGGGTTCGAGCCTGGCGCCGAAGACGGCCGCCCCCGTGGCCTACGATCAGATCGACGCCGCGGTGCCCGACATCACGCCTCGGTTCCAGGGCGTGCTCGAGCTGCGCCAGCGGTTGATGGGCCGCGACGGCACCGAGCACCTGCGGCTCGACCTGGGGCAGGGTTTCGAGCTCTCCGGCGCGGACTACGCGCACCTCACGCCGACGATCGGCGAGTCCTACGGGCGCTTCACCGCGCGCGTCGCCTGGTTCTCGGCCTCGGGGCAGATGCGCCTCGACCCCCTGGCGACGCGGTTGGCGTCCAACGGCACGCCCATCCTGACCGGCATCACCCGCGTGGGCGGGCGCGTCGATCTCGACGACTACCGGGGCCACGGCGCCTACGTGGCCTACGAGAACCTGTTGATGGAAGGCACGGCCCGCTCGCGGCAGCCGCTCGACCTGTTGTTCCTCATCGACCGCGGCTTCACCTCGTCGACCCGGGTGCAGCAGCTCACCTTCGGCGCCCGCTGGGACTTCGGGCCCATCGGCTTGCGCTACGACGCACTGGTCGCCGAGCAGCGGCCCCTGGGGCCCCTGTTTGGCTACACCGGCAAGCCGGAGCTGACCTTCACCCAGCACACGGTGAGCGTCGGGTTGACCCCCGCCTGTGACTGCTGGCGGGTCGACATCTACGCCAACCAGTCGTTGTTCCCCCGGGTCGCGTTTCCCAACGTCGGCTTCAGCGTCTCGGTGTCGCGTTTTGGGTCGATCGGCACGCGGTAACCCACCGAGTTCCCTTGACCCGCCGACACCGGGCTTCGACAATGCGCCCTCAGGTTTTCCCTCGAATGACCAGGGAGTCGAAGCGAATGCGCATGCGCCTGTTGGTGGTGCTGGCTGTGGGTGTGTTGTCGGCGTGCGGGTCTACCGGCCCCGCGGTCATGGAGTTCGTCGAGGTGCTCCCGGCGCAGCCGAAGATCGGCGACGTGGCGACGGTGCGTTTTCGCCTCCTCGATTCGCGCGGCATTCCGCTCGCCGGCTCGAATGTCACGTTCAAGTTCCAGTCCGAGTCCAACGGGGTGACCATCAGCCCCACGACGGCGGTGTCGATTCGCGGCAGCGGCTATGCCGAGACGCAGATCGTCGCCACCAACCGGGTCAACTCGGTGATCGTCGTCGCCACTTCGGGTGACAAGCAGGTCGTCACTCCGCCGATCACCTTCGCCGGCACGGTGCCCAACGGCCGCCAGTTGACCTTCCAGTGTGGCCCCCTCGCGGGCAAGGGCTCCGGCGGTCGTCACGCCATCGGCGCCTACGATCCCACCCGGCACCTGATCGCCGGCTCGGCCATCGACTGCACGGCCCACGTCGCCGACCGCAACGGCGACGGCGTCACCGAGGCCCTCGTGTCGTTCCTCACCGAGGCCGGCGCCATCGGCCCCTCCGAGATCTCGAAGTCGAACCTCGTGGGTGACGCGACGGTGCTCTACAAGACCTCGCTGCCCCTGCCGCAGGACGTGACTCCGGACCAGTTCACCTGGGTGCCCAAGGGCATCCTGCACAACGACCCGATCCAGACGGGGGAGTTCCTCGCCCCCCTGTGGATGCACCCCTTCAACTGGATCGAAGACCCCCTCTTGCTGGCGCGCAGCGGCAACCCGACCGCCTACAACCTGAAGGAGCCGCGCCGCCCCGACCCGATCCGCCGCAAGCCTGACGGGTTGGGCCCGTTCGAGAACAACCCGCGCGACAACCTGGTGAGCATGATTGCCGTGACGTCCGGCGAAGAGGGCTTCACCGACACCAACAACAATGCCCAGTACGACGAGGGTGAAGACTACGACGACTTGACCGAGCCCTTCGTGGACAACAACGACAACGGCACCTGGGACTCGAACGAGCGCTTCATCGACATCAACGGCGATCGCAAGTGGAACGGCGCGAACGGCAAGTGGGACGCGAACACGCTCATCTGGCGCCAGGAGCGCCTGCTGTGGACGGGCGCTCCGGCCCTCGAGGACACGCTGCCCAACGTGCCCGGCGTCGTCGGTCACCGGCCCACCTACAGCAAGGCCGACCCCGCGACCGTCAACCTGGTGTGCCCGGGCAGCGGCTCGTTCTGCGCCGCGGCCGGTCCTCCGACCACGGTCACCGCGTTCATCGCCGACCCCTGGTTCAACTCGATCGCGCAGAACGGCGACTCGGACAACTGCGAGATCGAAGTGGGTGACAAGTCGCCCATCAAGGCCGCCGCCACCACCGGCTCGGGCCTGGCGTTCACCTACCCCGCGGGTCACCTGCTGGGCTTCGTGGTGAAGGACGCCCGCGACCCCCTCGCGCCCCCGGCCGACCAGGCCCCTCGGCGCACGCCGGCGATCTCCTTCTCCGCCAACATCGTGTGCACCTACACCTCGGCGCCGTCGGACAACTACATCCTCAAGGTCAGCGCGGGCAGCATCACCGGCACCATCGAGTGAGCGCTTGCCGGGCTTGCCCGAGGGCCTGTTTCGGCTAGGGTCTCCGCGCTGATTCTGGAATCAATTTCCAGCCTCGGCGAGGGAGACCGTCGTGGCCGAGAAGGCGCAGCCAGCAAAGAAGCCCCAGTCGCGGGCCGATCGTGAAGCCGACCGTCGCCGGGTGATTCTCCGGGCGGCGGTCGAAGTGTTTTCGCGCAAGGGCTACCACGGCTGCCGCATCCAGGACGTCGCGAAGGAAGCCGGGGTCGCCTACGGCCTCGTGTACCACTACTTCAAGAACAAGGATGAGCTGCTCGAGTCGGTCTTCGCGAGCGGCTGGCACGGGTTCCTGGGGCGGGTGCAGGCGGAGATCTTGCGCGACCAGCACATCGCCGCGCGCACCCGGGCCATCGTGCACGTCGCCTTCGAGGCGTACCGGCGCGACCCGCGGGCGGTGAAGGTGTTGATCCTCGAGGTGGGGCGCAGCCCGGCGGGTGGGGCGGTCAACCGGGGCAGCGCGTTCTCCGAGGTGATCGTCGCGGCCGCGCAGATGTTCGAGGAGGCCCAGCGCCGCGGCGAGCTGCCGGCGCACCTCGACCCCACGCTGTGCGCGACCATGCTCTTTGGCTGCATCGAGATGGGCCTGACCAGCTTCGTGATGGGCATCGTCGACAAGCGCGACGACGCGGCCATCGACCGGGCCCGCGACCAGGTGACCGAGACCTTCCTGCACGGCATCACCGGGGCCCAGCCGGCCGCGGCAGCCCCTGCCTCCGCGCCGCGCGCCGTGGAGCCCCCCAGCAAGCCGCGCCTGCCCCGCACGGGCCACTGAAAGAGGAGCCACACCATGGACGCAGAGGTCCGGTACGAGGTCGACGGCGGCATCGCGCAGCTCACCATCGACCGGGAGCCTGCGCGCAACGCGCTGTCTGCGGCAGTGGTGCAGGGGCTCCAGGACGGGCTCCGGCGCGCCGAAGCCGACGAGGCGGTGCGTTGCATCGTGCTCACTGGCGCAGGTTCGCGGGTGTTCTGCGCCGGCGGTGATCTCGGCGGCCTGTCGGGCGACGGGTTCCTCGCGGGGCACGACGGGCGGCGGGCCTACGGGCAGCTGCTGCTCGCGTTCCAGACGGTGAAGAAGCCCACCGTGGCGCGCATCAACGGCCACGCGCTCGCTGGCGGGCTGGGGCTGGTGCTGGCGTGCGATCTCGCGGTGGCCTCCGACGCCGCCGGCTTCGGCACCCCGGAGATCGACCGCGGCCTGTTCCCCATGATGGTGCTCGCGTTCCTCCAGCGGCACGTGGGCCGCAAGCGCGCCCTGGAGCTGCTGCTCACCGGAGACCGGCTCACGGCGCAGCAGGCCCTCGAGTGGGGCCTCGTCAACAAGGTGGTGCCCGCCGCCGAGCTCGACGCCGCCACGAAGGCCCTGGCCACGAAGATCGCCGGCAAGAGCCTTTCGATCCTCGCGCTGGGCCGGCGCAGCTTCTTCACCGCCGAAGACCTGCCGCTGGGTCAGTCGCTGGAGTTCCTCGCCGCGCAGCTCTCGCTCAACGTGCTGAGCGAAGACACGGCCGAGGGGGTCACGGCGTTTTTGGAGAAGCGCCCGGCGAAGTGGGTCGATCGCTGAGGCTCACCTCGAGCCGCAGCACGCTCTCGGGGTCGACCCAGTGACCGTCGAGCTTCACCCCGAAGTGCAGGTGCGGGCCGGTCACGCGGCCTGACTTGCCGACCTTGCCCAGCAGTTGGCCACGGGTGACGTGGTCTCCCTGCTTCACGCTGAACGCGGAGAAGTGGAAGTAGGCGGTGAAGAGCCGCCCGCCGTGGTGCACCAGCACCGTGCCTCCCGAGGCGAAGCACTCGCGCACCAGCACCACCTCGCCGTCGTTGGGCGCGTAGACCGGGTCTCCGGTGTTCCCGTCGAGATCGGTGCCGAAGTGCTGGCTCTGCTTCTTGCCGTTGAGCAGCCGCAGGTCGCCGAAGGGCGCGGTGACCTCCGCGTTGCGCGGCCAGGCGAAGGGCGCGGTGAAGGTCCACGGCTCGAAGTCGCGGTCGAGCACCTGGTTGAAGGCGACCTGGTCGTCAGCCGACCACTGGCGCTCCTTCTTCGAGGGGTTGGTGAAGCGCTTGCTCACCGTGAGCTGGCGGCGGCGGAAGTCGGGCTTGCGCACCGTCAGCTCGCCCTCGAGCCGTTCCTTGCCGGCCCCGGTCTTCGCGACGACCTCGAGCGGCAGGGGGCCTGGCTTCTGGTCGACCGAGAGCCCGGTGATCGCCACCCAGGCGGCGCCGAGGGGCAAAAAAACGAGCTCCGTCGAGCCGAGTTGGCCTGACGGAGCTTCGGTGGTGCCCGTCACTTCGACGAGCACGGCATCTCCGGGGCGCGCCACGCCGGGCTGGAGCCGCACGTCAGCGGCGAGCACCAGCGTGAGGAGCGCCCCGGTGAGCATCACGGGGCAATGCTGATGGTGCCGCCGACGTCGGCGACGACCGGCGAGCCCCAGGCCGTCTGGTAGGAGTCAGAGCTGGTCTGGTCCTTGGGGAAGACGACCTTCATTCGCGTGCCCGTGCTGATGGTGCCGCCCATGGGGTACGAGGTGACGCGGATCTGCCAGCGGCTCGAGTAGCCCGACACCTTGCAGGTGAAGGTACCGGCCGTGGAGTCGGTGGCCACGGTCTGTTCCGCGGGTTCGAGCTGGAAGCCGCTGCCGGCGGGGCCGCCGAACTCGTTGGGGCCCATGGCGCCGCCGACCGAGCCGTCGTTGTTCAGGTCGGCGTCGACCAGGGCGCGGGCGATGAGACCGCCGGCCTGGTACGCGATGGGGGTGTCGAAGAGCACGTGGAGCGTGTCGCCCGGCTGGAGCGTGTTGGGCACCGCGGCCATGTTGACCGCCTTGCGCACCTGGAACGGCGCGGTGGTGCCCAGGGGGCGCGGCAGGGTGGGGTCGATGACGAAGAAGTAGCCGATGAAGTCGACGGTGGTGCCGCTGCCCAGGCCCGTGGCGCGAACCACGATGTTGTAGCGGCTGCCCATGGTCCACGGAGTGAGCGGGGCAATGGAGAGGACGTTCGGCGCTCGCTGGGTGACGGCCACGTTGAAGTTCGTGGCGCAGTCTTCCAGCACCACCTTCACGGTGCGCGTGGTGTCGGTCTGGGTGATCGGCTGGTTGAAGACGATGGTGATGGGGTCGCTCGCCTTGACCGCGTTGCGGTACGGCTGGGTGGGCGTGGTGCTGAGGAACGAGTCGAGGTTGGTGGCGATGATCGCCAGCGGGCCGCTCACGCGCGCGTCGGGGAGGAGGATGGTGCGGTCGGGCTGGATGAAGAGCTCCTGCGCCGAGTACGAAGTCACGCTGCCCAGCGCGTCGATGCGCAGGTCGCCGTCTTCATCGAAGGCGCCGATGGTGATCACGAAGTTCGTGTTGCGCACGCGGGCCAGCTCGGCCGGGTCGGGCGCGTTGAGGAAGGTGAGCACGCCGTTTTCGTCGATGTCGCCGGTGCCGGTGAAGTTGCCGGCCGGGGTGCCGAAGGTGCCGGTCTCGCTGACGAAGGCCGTGGTGGCCACGTCGAGGTACGCCTTGGCGCCCTTCGCCGGCTTGCCCTGCGCGGTGAAGACGTGGAGCTTCACCGTGGCCGCGGTCTGCGTGAGGGTCAACACGCCGCCGTTGCCGTTGCCGTTGTTGATGGGGAAGTTGCCCGAGGAGCCGGGGATGCCCACGCTGATGCGCGCGTTCGAGTAGCCCGTCTTCGAGAAGATGAGCTGCGCCGTGCCGCCGGCGGGGAGATCCTTGAAGAGGTAGGCGCCGTCAGCGCTGGTGGAGAGCTTGCGGGTGTTGCTGGCGTCGGTGCCTTCGCCGATCACGAGGGTGACGTTCACGCCCGGGATGGGGGCCTGGAGGCTGTCGACGACCACGCCGGAGACCGTGCCGATGGGCGTCGAGGGGGCGATGAGGGAGACGGTGTCGGGGGAGCGGCCGCTCTCCGTGGCGTCGACGATGCCATCTCCGTTGAGATCCTTCGGGTCGGCGCACGCGGCCAGCGTGAGGGCCACGCAAGCAAACAGAATTCGGGACATGACAGATCTCCTGTGGGGTTGAAACGGCGCGCACTTTCGCGTGTGGGCCGCAGAGGTCAAGCGATTCGACCGGAGGTGGCGCTATGGTGCCGCGCGTGACCCTGACCCGGAGAATCGGCTGGATCCCCGTCGTCGCCGTGGCCTTCTCGCTCTCGTGGTCGGGCTGCGGAGGTGCGTCCGTCGACGGCACCATCGGGCCGACGGGCGGCGAGCTGTGCCTGCCGGACAAGAAGGTGTGCATCACCGTGCCTTCCGGTGCCCTGGAGATCCAGGAGGTGTTGCGCATCACGCCCGGGGCGGAGGTGCCCGGGGGCGCGCTCAGCGAGGGCTATGAGATCAGCGCGGTCAGCGGTCGGGCCGTGACCTTCCTCAAGGCCGCGACGGTGCGCATCGCCCTCGACGCCGTCGACAGCGGGGCCATCGACAACCTCAACATCCTGCGCGTGTACACGAAGGAGACCGGGGCCGACTGGCAGCCGCTCGAGAAATCCTCCGTCGACCGCGTGCTCAACGTGGTGACCGGCGAGACGAAGCACCTCTCGCCCTTCGTGGTGCTGCGCGCCGACCGCTTGCCCGACGGTGGCTTCCCGGTGGAGATCGACGCCGGCGCGATCGACGCCTCGGTCATCGTCATTCCCCCGTTTGATGCGGGCCGGCCTGATGCCGGTCGCCCTGACGCGGGCGCTCCTGATGCCGGCGTGCCTGACGCGGGTACCCCTGACGCGGGCGCTCCTGACGCGGGCGCTCCCGACGCGGGCACTCCCGACGCGGGCACTCCCGATGCGGGCACTCCCGATGCGGGCACTCCCGATGCGGGCACTCCCGATGCGGGCCCCCCGGACGCAGGCACGCCCGACGCGGGGACCGATGCCGGCGACCCCGATGCCGGCCCAGCCGACGCAGGTGACGCGGGCTGATCAGCGGCGTGCATCAGCTGCCGTGACATCACCGATGGGCGAGGCTCGACCACGGGCCGGGACACGCATCTTGAGGGTTGACGAGGGCCTTGCGCGAGCCCACATTCCGCCGCGTTTTTCACCTCCCCAAACCCTACGGAGTCACCCATGGCGAACGGCGAAAAGATCACGCTCAAGGACGGCAAGCTGCACGTGCCGAACAACCCCATCATCCCCTTCATCGAGGGTGACGGGACTGGCCCCGACATCTGGCGCGCCTCGGTGGCGGTGATCGACGCGGCGGTCGAGAAGGCCTACGGCGGCAAGAAGAAGATCGAGTGGCTCGAGGTGCTGGCCGGCGAGAAGGCCTTCAAGCTCAAGAACAACTGGCTGCCCGACGAGACGGTCACCGCGTTCCGCGAGTACCTGGTGGGCATCAAGGGCCCGCTGACCACGCCCATCGGCGGCGGCATCCGCTCGCTGAACGTCGCGCTGCGCCAGATGCTCGACCTGTACGTGTGCCTGCGCCCCGTTCGCTACTTCAAGGGCGTGCCCTCGCCGGTGAAGGCGCCGGAGAAGGTCGACATGGTGATCTTCCGTGAGAACACCGAAGACATCTACGCGGGCATCGAGTTCGAGGCCGGCTCCGAGGCTTCGAAGAAGGTCCTCAACTTCATCAAGACCGAGTTCCCCAAGGACTTCTCGAAGATCCGCTTCCAGGAGAACATCGGCATCGGCATCAAGCCCGTCTCGAAGGAAGGCACCGAGCGCCTCGTGCGCGCTGCCATCAAGTACGCGATCGACCTGAAGCGGAAGTCGGTCACCATCGTGCACAAGGGCAACATCATGAAGTTCACCGAAGGTGCCTTCATGAAGTGGGGCTACGAGGTCGCCGAGAAGGAGTTCGGAGACAAGGTCTACACCTGGCAGCAGTGGGAGAAGACCAAGGCCGCCAAGGGCGAAGACGCCGCGAACGCCGAGCAGAAGGAACAGCTCAAGAACGGCAAGATCCTGATCAAGGACTCGATCGCCGACATCACCCTGCAGCAGGTGCTGACGCGCCCCGAAGAGTTCGACGTGATCGCCACGCTGAACCTCAACGGCGACTACCTCTCGGACGCGCTCGCGGCCCAGATCGGCGGCATCGGCATCGCCCCGGGCGGCAACATCAACTACCTCAGCGGCCACGCCATCTTCGAGGCCACGCACGGCACGGCGCCCAAGTACGCCAACCTCGACAAGGTCAACCCCGGCTCGGTCATCCTCTCGGCCGAGATGATGCTGCGTCACCTCGGCTGGCACGAGGCGGCGGAGCTGATCCTCAAGGGCATGGACCTCTCCATTGAGAAGCGCACCGTCACCTACGACTTCGCGCGCCTCATGAAGCAGGAAGGCATGAACCCGACTGAGGTGAAGTGCAGCGAGTTCGGCCAGGCCATCATCAAGAACATGTGACTCACGTCTCGAAAGGAACCAACACCATGAAAGCCCCCGTCAAAGTCGCAGTCACCGGCGCCGCTGGCCGCATTGGCACGCAGCTCCTCTATCGCATCGCCGCTGGCGAGATGCTCGGCAAGGACCAGCCGGTCATCCTGAGCCTGCTCGAAGTGCCGGACGTCAAGGACGCCGCCGGCAACGTCACCTTCAGCGCCATGAAGGGCCTCAAGGGCGCGCTGATGGAGCTCGACGACTGCGCGTTCCCGTTGCTCCAGGGCGTCACCGCCTCGGACGACGCGAAGGTCGCCTTCAAGGACATCGACGTCGCGCTGCTGGTCGGCGCCACGCCGCGTGGCCCGGGCATGGAGCGCCGCGACCTCCTCACCAAGAACGCCGCGGTGTTCATCGCCCAGGGCCGCGCCCTGAACGAAGTCGCCAAGCGTGACGTGAAGGTGCTCGTGGTCGGCAACCCGGCCAACACCAACGCGTACATCGCCATGAAGGCCGCGCCCGACCTCAAGCGCGAGAACTTCACCGCCATGCTGCGCCTCGATCACAACCGCGCGCTCAACCAGCTCTCGAAGAAGACCGGCAAGGCCGTCGAGTCGATCGAGAAGCTGATCGTCTGGGGCAACCACTCGCCCACCATGTACCCCGACATCCGCTTCGCCACCTCCGGCGGCGCGGCGCTCAAGACGCTCGTCAACGACGAGGCGTGGCTCAAGGACACCTTCGTGCCCACCGTCGGGCAGCGCGGCAAGGCGATCATCGACGCCTCGGGCATCTCGTCGGTGCCTTCGGCGGCCAACGCGGCCCTGGATCACATGCGTGACTGGTGGATGGGCACCGGCGCCAAGTGGACCACCATGGGCGTGCCCTCGAACGGCGAGTACGGCATTCCCCAGGACGTGATCTACGGCTTCCCGACGATCTGCTCGGGCAACGGCCGCTACGAGATCGTCAAGGGCCTGGAGATCGACGAGGCGACGAAGGCCAAGATGGCCGCGACGCTCAAGGAGCTCGAGGAAGAGCGCGACGCCGTGATGTCGATGCTCGGCTGATCGACTCGTGAGTGAAAGGAGGGACGCGATGATCGATCGCGAGACCGCCCTCCTGGTGCAACTGGCGGAGCGACCGGAGGACCGGGCGCTCCGCCTTGTTTTTGCCGACGGGCTGCTCGAGCGGGGCGATCCCCGGGGCGAGGTGATCGCCCTGTGCGCCCGGGGCGAGCTCTCGTTGACCGAAGCGCGCAAGGTCGCGCGGCTCACCACGCAGCACGGCCCGTCGTGGCTGGGGCCCCTGGCCGCGGTGGCCGAACTCCCCCGCACCCGCTTCGTCGACGGCTTCCTCGCGGAGCTGGTGTGCGCGTCGCGCTCGCCGGCCCACTTCGCCGCGCTGGTGGGGGAGCCGCGGCTGGCGACGGTGAGCAGCCTCGTGGTGCCGCCCAGCCAGCAGCCCTCGGAGCTCGGCGCGTTCCTGGGCCACCCGGTGCTCGCGGGGCTCACCAACCTGGAGCTGGGCGCGAGCGACTGGCGGCAGCTGCGGCACGCGCGGTTGCCCATGCGGCCTCCGCGCGTCGCGGTGTCGAGCTGGGGCGTCTTCGAGCGCGAGCTGGCGCCGCTGGCCGACGTGGCGCTGGTGCGCGGGGCGCGAACCCTGGGGCTGTCGACGACGGAGTTCATCAACGCCCTGGTGGTGCAGGACCTCTTCGAGGCGCTGATCGCCCAGGGCTCCGTGCTCCAGGGCTTCGACGAGGTGCAGTTGATGGCCCGCTACGGCGTGCTCGAGGGCTCGGCGGCCTGGCTGCTGGCCGCGGATCGCCTGGGCCGCGCGGTACCGGAGGTCGAGGCCTGGGGCGTCGAGTCGGGTGAGGTGGCGTTGACCCGCACCCGCGGCGACGACGGCGCCTTCGGTCACCTGGTCATCGATCTCTCGCGGCCCGAGGGGCAGGGGGAGAAGCAGCTCGCGCCCGCGGCGGGCCGCACCAGCACCGAGGTGCGCATCGCCACCGCGGCCAGCGTGCTGGTGCTGCTGGGGCCCGCCCGGCTGACGTCTGTCGAAGTAAAGCTGGCGAAGGGAGCCCGGCTGCGGGCGCGAGAGCGCAGCACGCTGGTCGCCGCCGCGAGACGCTCGGGTTCGCTCGAACGCTTCACGGTGCAGGGCGAGACCGTCTTGCCTTGACGCTGCGGATCCTCTCTCGCAGGATTCGCCGGCCAGTCGCAGTCACTCGCAACACTTCCCCTCAATCGGAGCGTGCATGACGCCGCAAGATCAGCAGCAGCAGAACATTCAGTCGGTCGGTGGTGACACGGTGCGCGAGCAGGACAAGATCATGCTGGTGCTGTCCTATTTCGGACTGCTCTCGCTGATTCCCTTCCTGACGGTGAAGGACAGCGACTTCGTGAAGTACCACTCGAAGCAGGGCCTCGTGCTCTTCCTGGGCGTGGTGGTTCTCGCCGTGCTCAACGTGATCCCCATCCTGGGCACGATCATCTATTGCGTGGGCTGGGTGGCGTATCTCGTGGTCTCGATCATGGGCATCATGAAGGCGCTCAAGGGCGAGCGCTGGAACATCCCCGTGATCTCGGACCTCGCCGCGAAGTTCTGAAGGCCCGCCGTACCGAAGAGCCCGGCGTCCCTGGGAGGGGGGCCGGGCTCTTCCTCTTGCGGGCATGAAGAGGCCCCGGAGCCGAACCGTCGGCGCCGGGGCCCTGGAGGTGGTCAGGACGCCGGGAGCTCAGCTCTCGTCGACGTCGTCTTCGACCTCGTCATCGTCGTCGTCGTCATCGTCCTCATCGTCGTCGTCGAGGTCGTCTTCTTCCTCGTCGTCGGCGTCGTCGTCGATGGCCGCGCTGACGTCGACGGAGTCGACCTCCATCGAGGCGTGGAACTTCTTGGCGATCTTGGCCAACTGGGCCTGGAGCTCGCCCAGCGCCGCCGTGAAGTCCTCGTTGGCGGTCTTGGTGAGCTTGTTATCGCAGTGGGGGCACTCGAGCTTCTCGGTGCCGTCAATGAGGTCCTGAGGGTCGAGCTCGAAGACCCCCTCGCACTTCTGACAGGTGAAATCGATGTTCGCCATGGCGCGCCGAGATAGCGGCGTCGTCATTGACCTGTCAACGACGTTCAAGAACGCTGTGGCCCATGTCGCTCAAGATCCCGAAGACCATGGTGCACCAGCTCCACGAGATGGCGGAGCGGCTGAAGGACGAACCCGCCCTGTGGACCAAGCGGGAGACCCAGTGGGTGCCCACCTCCTGGCGGCAGTACGCGCAACGGGTGCGTGACTTCTCGCTGGGGCTGCAGACCCTGGGCTTCGCGCCGAAGCAGGCCATGACGGTGATGGGCTTCAACCGCGAAGAGTGGGTGGTGGCGGCGCTGGGGGCCATGGCGGCCGGCGGCACGGCGGTGGGGGTGTACACCACGGCCTCGCCCGAGCAGGTCGCCTACGTCACCGGCCACTGCGACGCCCCCATCGCCCTGGTGGAGAACGAGGGCTACCTCGACACGCTGCTCTCCTTGCGCCCCGGGCTGCCGGCGCTCAAGCACGTGATCGTGATGGACGCCCCGGCCCAGCCCCGCGAAGGGGTGCTCACCTTCGCCGAGGTGCTCGAGCGCGGCGCCCGGGCCAACGAGTCGGACTACTACGCGCGGGTCGAGGCCCTGCAGCCCGAGGACGTGGCGCAGATGATCTACACCTCGGGCACCACCGGCCACCCCAAGGGCGTGATGCTCTCGCACCACAACCTGTGCTGGACCACGGTGCACCTCTCGCAGTGCCACGCGCTGGGCGAGGGCGACATGCTGCTCTCGTACCTGCCGCTCTCGCACATCGCCGAGCAGGTCTGCACCATCTACGGGCCGCTGATCAACGGGCTGCAGGTCTCGTTCGCCGAGAGCTTCGAGAAGCTGGGCGAGAACCTGCGCGAGGTGCGCCCGACCATCTTCTTCGGGGTGCCTCGGGTGTGGGAGAAGTTCAAGGCCCGGGCCGAGGCGGGCATGGCCACCCAGCCCAGGGCCCGGCAGAAGGTGGTGGCCTGGGCGCGCAGCGTGGCCTCGCGGTTCCACGACGACGTGATGTCGCACCGGCAGTCCTCCATCACCCTCCAGGCCCAGTACGCGCTGGCGAAGCGGCTGGTCTTCGGGCCCCTCAAGGCGCGCATCGGCCTCGAGCGCACCCACGTGCTGGCCACCAGCGCCGCGCCCATCTCCCGCGAGGTGCTCGAGTTCTTCGCCTCCCTCGACCTGCCCATCGCCGAGATCTACGGCCAGTCGGAGGTCACCGGCCCCACCTCGGTCAGCACCCCCACCGCGATGAAGCTCGGCAAGCTGGGGCGGCCCATGCCCGGGGTCGAGGTGCGCATCGCCGACGACGGGGAGATCCTCGTCCGGGGCGGCAACGTCTGCGTGGGCTACTTCAAGGACCCCGAGGCCACCGCCGAGCTGCTGCACGACGGCTGGCTGCACTCCGGCGACGTGGGCGAGCTGGACGAGGACGGCTTCCTGCAGATCACCGGGCGCAAGAAGGAGATCATCGTCACCTCCGGCGGCAAGAAGACCGCGCCTGCGAACCTCGAGGGCCTGCTCAAGGGCATCGAGCCCATCGGCAACGCGCTGGTGGTGGGCGATCGCCGCAACTACCTGGTGGCGCTGCTGGCCCTCGATCCCGAGCGCATCGCCGCCTTCGCCGCGAAGCACGCCTTTCCCCCCGAGCCCGGGAAGCTGGCGGTCCACGAGGGCTTCCGCCGGTACCTCCAGGAGGCCATCGAGCGCGACGTGAACCCGCGCGTGGCCCGCTTCGAGACCATCAAGAGCTTCGAGGTGCTGCCCCACGACTTCACCATCGGCGGCGGCGAGCTGACCTCCACCCTCAAGGTGCGACGCAAGGTGGTGGAGCAGAAGTACGCCGCGCAGATCGAGAAGCTGTACTCGGCCTGACGCCAAACAAAACGGCCGCCTCCCTCCAAGGGAAGCGGCCGCCTGGTGTTCAGCCTTCGAAGGGCGAACTTCAGCGCTTGTCGATGGCCACGTAGTTGAGCTGGCGCTTGCCGGTGAAGATCTGGCGAGGACGGGCGATCTTCTGCTCGTCGTCGGTGATCATCTCTTCCCACTGGCTCACCCAACCCACGGTGCGGGGGATGGCGAAGAGGTTGGTGAAGAAGTCGGCCGGGAAGCCCATCGCCTCGTAGATGAGGCCCGAGTAGAAGTCGACGTTGGGGTACAGCTTGCGCTTGACGAAGTAGTCGTCCTGCAGCGCGATGCGCTCGAGCTCGACGGCGATCTCCAGGGCCGGGTTCTTGCCGGTGACCGAGAACACCTCGTCGCAGGCCTTCTTGATGACCTTCGCGCGGGGGTCGTAGTTCTTGTAGACGCGGTGACCGAAGCCCATGAGCTTGGTGCCGTCGCCGCCCTTCACGCGGGCGATGAACTCGGGGACGTTCTTCACGTCGCCGATCTCACGCAGCATGCGCAGCACGGCCTCGTTGGCGCCGCCGTGGAGCGGGCCGTAGAGCGCGGTGATGCCGGCCGCGACGGCCGAGTACGGGTCGACTTCCGACGAGCCGACGACGCGGGTCGCGGTGGTGGAGCAGTTCTGCTCGTGGTCCGCGTGGAGGATGAAGAGCAGGTCCAGCGCCTTCACCAGCGCCGGGTGCGGGCGCCAGTTGGGCTTGCCGATGCTCTTGACCATCGTGAGGAAGTTCTCGGTGTAGCCGAGATCGTTGTTCGGGTAGACGTACGGCAGCCCTTGGCTGTGGCGGTAGGAGAACGCCGCGAGGGTGGGCATCTTGGCGATCAGCCGCATCATCTGCGCGCGACGGACCTCCTTGTTCTTCACGTTCTTCGCTTCGGGGTAGAAGCTCGAGAGCGCGGCGACGGTCGACGCGAGCATCGACATCGGGTGCGCGTCGTAGCGGAACCCGTCCATGAAGGACTTGATGTTCTCGTGAACGTACGTGTGGTGCGTGATCTTGCTGCTGAACTCTTCGAGCTGCACCTTGTTGGGGAGCTCGCCGTTCATCAGGAGGTACGAGACCTCGAGGTGCGTCGACTTCTCGGCCAGCTGATCGATCGGGTACCCGCGGTACTCGAGGATGCCCACGTCACCATCGATGAACGTGATGGCGGACTTGGTGTTCGCCGTGTTGAGGAACGCGGGATCGTAAGACATCAAGCCGAAGTCCTTCTCGTCGGTCTTGATCTTGCGAAGGTCGATGGCCTTGATGCAGCCATTCTCAATCGGCAATTCGTACTGCTTGCCGTTCCGGTTGTCGGTGACGCTGAGCGTGTTGGCCATGGGCGCGGAGTTTCCACGCGGCACCGGCACTTTCAACGAAAAAGAGTAGAAGCCCGGCTCGTGTCGCGACGGTGGAAGATCGTTCTGCTCATCACGCTCATCACTGGCGGTGCAGTGATCGGCCGGCTCGTGCTCGGCGACCGCTTCCAGGCGGCGACGCTCATCGCCCAGTTGCGCGCGCTGGGCGGCAGCCCTTCGGCCATACCCCTCTATTTCCTGCTCTTCGGCGTCGCGACCTCTCTGTTCACCCCCGCCGTGGCGATGATGGTGACCGCCGGGGTGACCTGGGGCTTCTGGCCGGGGTGGCTCCTCGTCTGGGCCGCGGCCAACGTGTGGGCCAATGTACACTTCGTCGTCGGGCGCTGGGTCGCGGGCGATGCGCTGCGCGGCTGGCTCGAGGCGCGGGGCGCGGGGTGGCTGGTGCGCGAGCTCGATCAGGGCGGCGTGCTGACGACGATCATGGTGCGGCAGCTGCCCTTGCCGTACCCGCTGGTGAACCTCGCCGCGGGCGCGTCACCCATGACGTGGAAGAAGTGGCTGGTGGGCAACGCGCTGGGGCTGCTGCCCAACTGCCTCATCTACACGGAGCTCTCGGCGGCCCTCGCCGACGGCGCCGAGGGTGCGCGGCAGACGGCCCTGGTGCGCGTGCTGGTCGCGGGCGTGGCGATCATCGGCCTGTCGCTCTTCACCCGCTGGCTGCAACGCCGGGCAGGGCGATCGCGTTCGACCGTCTGAGCGCCCAGCGAGCTCGACTCAGTGCCTCCTGGGGCGGGCCCGGCGTCGTGACCGGTCCGTGTCCGCCGACGGCGCTGCGTGGGCCTCCGAGGACCTCGGCCCCGTCACAACGTGCAGCAGCGGATGCTGAAGCTCTCCTGGAACGCCCCGTCCTGCCCGGCGGGGTGGGTGAACGTCAGTCCGCACACGTACTGGCCAGGACTGCATTCGAGCGTCGTCCAGTTGCCGTTGGGCGCGCTGCCGGGCGCGAGCGTGCCGCCGTTCGCGGGCACCCTGGTCGTCGACGCCAGCCAGCTCCCGGTCGAAGTGTTGCTGGTGACCACCAGGTCGCCGGTGATGGTGGTGGGGCTCTGGAGGAAGAGGAGCCCGGTCCCGCGCGCGGCCAGATTCAGGTCCTGGTTGGCCGCGGTCCCCGTGGCGTAGATGGTGTTGTACCCGATGCCGACCCCCTGCGTTTGGTTGTCGTGCCTGAACTCGGCGATGGGGACCGCGGGTGCACCGGTGTTGGCCGTCACCAGCAGCGCCTTCCCGGTGGACAACGCTGCGTTGGAGGTGGTGCCCGTCTGGATGCGAGTGGCGGCGGTGATGGCGACGTTGGCACTGCCAGCAGCTCCGACCTTCTGCTCCAGCCAGGTCTTGAGTTGGGTGAAATTGCCGTTCACGTCCGCGGCGATCGCCGGCGCGTTGGGCTGGAAGCTCACCAACTGGGCGAAGGCAGTCGTGCCCACCACCAGGCTGAGCAGCAACACCCCACGCAGCCGCATGCGCCTGCGCGCCCTGCCGGCCTCCGCTGATTCAAGCTCCGCCACGCGGTTCCGGAGGGTCGCCAGTTCGTCGATCAGGGGCTGCAGTGCATCAGGCTCAGTCATGGCAGCCTGCTGACTACGCTGGCCCCCCATTCGTCACGCGGAATCTGCACCTTGTCCGGGCGAACGTGTCGTGGATGTCAGCCCCAGGGAGTAGACGGATGGCGTGAGGAAGATCTCGGACAAGTCGCTGAACAACGTCGCGTTGCATTACCTGCGCGGCCACTCGGCGAGCCGCAAGGGGCTGGTGCAGTTGCTCGAGCGCCGCGTGAAGCGCCAGGAAGACGTCGGACCCGCCGAGGGCAAGGCGCTCGTCGAGGAGGTCGTCGCGCGCATGGTGAAGGCCGGCTACATCGACGATGCCCGCATGGGGGAAGCGAAGACCGCGTCCCTGCACCGCCAGGGCAAGAGCAGCCGGGTGATCCAGCTCAAGCTCCGCGAGAAGGGCATCGACCCGGAGCTGGCGAAGAAGCTCTCGACCTCCACGCCCGAGCGCGAGTTCGAGGCCGCCTGCACCCTGGTCAAGCGCAAGCGCCTGGGCGTCGACCCCGAGCGGAAGCAGAAGGACCTCGCGGTGCTCCTGCGCGCGGGGTTCAACTCCGACCTCGCGCGGCGGGCGCTGAAGGCCGCGTCCGAGGAGCACGCTTCAATCCAGGCGGCTGCCCAGGCCGAGGCGGACGAGGAGGCCGAGTTCGAGCGGGAAGAGGCGGGCCTCGGCGGCCAGGTGCTTCACCTTCCCTTCGCCGCGCGCGGCTCCGAGACCCTGCCAGGCGACGCGTGCCGGGTGCTCCAACTGCCGCTCCCGCCGGCGCCTCCACCGCAGCTGATGAAGAAGAAGGCCACCGCTCCCGAGCGCGGGCCCGAGGCGGCCGCGAAGTTGGTCCAGAAGAAGCGGCTCGGGGTGGACCCTGGCCGCAAGCAGAAGGACCTGGGGGTGCTGGTACGCGCGGGCTTCAGCTTCGACGTCGCGAAGCGCGCGCTGCTGCGTCAGGCCACGGTGCCGACGTAGACGTAGGCGAGGCCCCACAGCAGCGGGTGCGCCTCGGCCTTCGCGTACTTGCCGGTGTCGCTCATCATCGCGGTGAAGCGCTCGCCGGCGGGGAAGGCGGCCATGGTGCGCGGCAGGTA
Source organism: uncultured Archangium sp. (assembly GCA_903905455.1). Lineage (GTDB taxonomy): Bacteria > Myxococcota > Myxococcia > Myxococcales > Myxococcaceae > Archangium_A. The sequence continues at coordinate 27,667 of CAIVGN010000103.1, read as the reverse complement.
CTCGTAGGCGGCGCGGCTGCCGGTGAGCAGCTGGCCCAGCAGCGGCATCACGTGCCTCGCGTAGAAGCGGAAGAGCGCCCCGAAGACACCCTTGGGCTGGCCGAACTCGAGCACCACCACCCGGCCGCCGGGCTTCACCACGCGGGCCAGCTCGGCCACGCAGGCCCTGGGATCGTCGACGTTGCGGATGCCGAAGGAGATCGACGCCACGGTGAAGCGCGACGACTCGTAGGGCAGCTTCATCGCGTCGGCGACCTCGAACTTCACCGCGAGGCCCGCCTGCTCGGCCTTCTTGGGCGCGAACGAGAGCATGCCGGCGTTGAAGTCGGTGCCCAGCACCTCGCCCTCGGGGCCCACGGTGCGCTTGAAGGCCAGGGCGAGATCCCCGGTGCCGGTGGCGCAGTCGAGGACCGCGTCTCCGGGCTTCGCTCCGGACAGGCGCACGGCCACGCGGCGCCACAGGCGATGCACGCCCATCGAGAGCACGTCGTTGGTCGCGTCGTAGCGGGGCGCGATCTGCGTGAACATCTGGTGGACCTGCTCGCTCATCGAGCGCCTCCGACCGCGGCCAGCGCCTCGGGGTGCGCGAGCTCGCGTCCCGTGGCCGCCAGCAGCGCCGGGAGCGTCTTCATCAGCTGTCCGAACATCGCCGGCGTCAGCGCCTGGGGGCCGTCGCACAGCGCGATCTCCGGGGTGGGGTGCACCTCGACCATGATCCCGTCGGCGCCAGCGGCCGCGGCGGCGAGCGCCATGGGCACCACCAACGAGCGCACGCCCGTGGAGTGCGAGGGGTCGACGATCACCGGCAGGCGCGAGCGCTCCTTGACCCAGGCCATGCCCGCGAGATCGAGGGTGTTGCGCAGGGTGTTGTCGAAGCTGCGGATGCCGCGCTCGCAGAGGATCACCTGGTCGTTGCCGCCATCGAGGATGTACTCGGCGGCCAGCAGCCACTCTTCGAGGGTCGCGCCGAAGCCGCGCTTGAGCACCACGGGGCGGTGGGTCTTCGCCACTTCGCGCAACAGCGAGAAGTTGTGCATGTTGCGCGCGCCGATCTGCAGCACGTCGACGTAGTCCATCATCAGCTCGAGCTGCGCGACGTCCATCACCTCGGACACGATGGGCAGGCGGTGCTTCTTGCCCTGCTCGGCCATCAGCTTGAGCCCCATCTCGCCCAGGCCCTGGAAGGAATAGGGCGAGGTGCGGGGCTTGAAGGCGCCGCCGCGCAGCGCGTGGGCGCCGGCGTTCTTCACCGCCGCCGCCGACTTGTCGACCTGGTCGGCGTTCTCGAGCGCGCAAGGACCCGCGATGACGGTGAAGGCCCCGTCGCCCACGATGACACCCCCTCCGAGGGACACCTTGACCGTCGGCTCCCCAGCCCCCCTCATCACCTTCCTGGCCTGCTGCCCTGACATGCGGTGCTCCCTGTGTTCAACCAGTTCAAGCCGTTTTGAACTTGGTGATGCATCTATAGCGGGGATGCCTTAGAAGACAACCTCGCTGTGGGGAATGACCTCGTCAAAAGGCAGTACGTCGGGCTCGTGAAACCGGCGGAGATCGGTGCGCTGTTGCGCATCGGCCCCGGCCCGCTGTCCGTGTTCTGGTCGAACCCCTCGCGGGCGCTCCACGTCACGGGCCTGGGCGTGGCGGGCGAGGGCGGCGGCGACGTCACCTGGCTCTCGAAGTTGCCGACCCGGCCTCCGCCGGGCCCCTGGTTTGGTGGGTGGGCCTTCGACGACGCGCGGCCGTGGGTGGGCTTCGACGCCGAGCGCTGGGTGCTGCCCGAAGTGCTGGCCTGGTGGGACGGGCGCGCGCCGTGGATCGCCGCGTTCGGTGCCGCGGGCACCTCGGCGCACCAGCTGGAGCAGCGCCTGGCCGCAGTGGAAGAGGTCGAGCCCTTCACGGGCTCCATCGCGGCGTCGCTGAAGGTCGGCTCTCGCGCCCACTGGGATCGAACCATCAAGGCGGCGCTGAAGCAGATCGACGCGGGCACCTTCGACAAGGTCGTCTGCGCGCGGGTGATCGAGGTCGAGGCGGAGCGCGACTTCCCCGAGCGGGCGGTGCTCAAGGCGCTCGAGGCGCGGCACAAGCAGTGCTGGTCGTTCCTGGTGCGCGGGCGTGATGGCCGGGCCTTCGTGGGCGCTTCGCCGGAGACGCTGGGCGAGGCGTGTGAAGACGTGTTCTGCACCGACGCGCTCGCGGGGACGTCGGCGCGCGGGCAGGGCGGCAGCCTGATGAACAGCGACAAGGATCGCCGCGAGCACCGGGCGGTGGTGGAGGGCATCCGCGAGTCGCTGGGGCCCTTCTCCCTCACGGTGACCAACCCGCCCTCGCCGACGGTGAAGGTGCTGGCCAACGTCGAACACCTCTTCACGCCCATTCGCGCCACGGTGAAGCCGGGGATCACGCACCTCGAGGTCGCGCGCGCGCTGCACCCCACGCCGGCGGTGGCCGGGCGGCCTCGGGCGGCGGCCATGGCGTGGCTGCGCGAGCACGAAGGCTTCTCGCGCGGGTGGTACACGGGCGCGGTGGGAACCATGGGGCCCGGTGGGCTGACGTTGGCGGTGGCGTTGCGGTCGGCGTTGCTCGATGGCGCGAAGGCCCAGGTCTTCGTCGGTGCGGGCATCGTGGCGGGCAGCACCCCGGAGTCGGAATGGATCGAGACGGAGCGGAAGTCGCGCGCGCTGTTGCCGGCGCTGGGAGTGCACGATGCCTGAGCCCACGTTGAACCAGCGCTGGGCGGCGACCCTGGTAGGCGCGCTCGTCGGTGGTGGCGTCCGGCACGCGGTGATCGCCCCGGGCAGCCGCTCGACCCCGTTGGCCCTGGCCTTCGCGGATCGTCCGGACGTGAAGCTGTGGTCGGTGATCGATGAGCGGAGCGCGGCGTTCTTTGCCCTCGGGCTCTCGAAGTCGACGGGAACGCCGGCGGTGGTGGTGTGCACCTCGGGCTCGGCGGGCGGGCATTTTCTTCCGGCGGTGATGGAGGCCTCGGAGGGCGCCACGCCGCTCATCCTCCTGACCGCGGATCGCCCGTGGGAGCTGCACGGCTTCGGTGCGCCGCAGACGATCCCCCAGGTGGGGATGTTCGGGCGCTACGTGAAGGGGGCCGAGGCGCTCCCCACGCCGGACGAGGAGGGCCTGGCGCACCTCGCGGCGGTGAGCGCGCGGCTGGTGCACTTCTCGCAGCAGGCGCCGCGCGGGGCGGTGCACTTCAACGTGCCCTTCCGCGAGCCGTTGGCGCCCATCGACGGCGCGAAGGGGCCGGTGATCGACCCCCCGGCGACGAAGTACACGAGCGCACGCGCGGTGATCGACGAGACCGAGCTCCACGCGTCGATGGCGGGCGCGCAGCGGGGGATCATCGTGTGCGGTCCCCGCGAGCGGAACGACGACTTCGGTGCGCGGGTTCACGCGCTGGGGGCCCGCCTGTCGTTCCCGGTGATCGCCGAGGCGGCATCGAACGCGCGCTTCGGGTTCCCGAACGCGATCTGCGTGGCCGACGCGCTGCTGCGCAACACGAAGTTCGCCGAAGAGATGAAGCCCGACGTGGTGTTGCGCTTCGGCGGTGGCCTCACGGCGAAGGCACCCCAAGCATGGCTCGATGCGAGCGGCGCGAAGATCTTCGAGTTCCACGAAGAGGGGCAGCACTTCGATCCGCACCACCACAACACTGAGTTCCTGAGCTCCTTCCCCTCTCCCCCCGAGGGGGGAGAGGGTCAGGGTGAGGGGCAACGGCAGTGCCTCCGTCACTGGCAAGAAGCGCAACGCGCAGTGCTCGCCAACCTCACGCATCCCTCGTTCACCGACCCGCACCTCGCGCGTCACTTCATCGCGGCCCTCCCGGCCGACACCTCGGTCTTCCTCTCCAGCTCGATGCCGATCCGCGACGTCGACGCGTTCGCCACGAGCCTGCTGCCCCTGCGCGTGTTCACCAACCGCGGGGTCAACGGCATCGACGGCATCACCTCCACCGCGCTCGGAGTGGCCGCCGGCACGCAACGCCCTACGGCGCTGCTGATCGGTGACGTCGCCCTGCTGCACGATCTCTCGGGCTGGCTCATCGCCCGGCGTCACCACCTCTCACTCACGGTGGTGGTGGTGAACAACGACGGCGGAGGCATCTTCCACTTCCTCCCGATCGCCGACCGGACGCCGCACTTCGAAGAACTCTTCGGCACGCCGCACGGCGTCGACCTCTCTCACGTGGCCGCGCTGGCGGGTGCGCAGCTCCACCGGCCCACCGAGCTCGCGGACTTCGGGCGTACGGTGACCCGCTGTCTCGAAGGTGGGCTGCACTTGATCGAGGTGCGCACGGATCGCCACGCGAACGTCGACGCTCACCGCGCGCTCTTCGCGAAGCTCTCGGGGGCGTTGTCGTGAAACTCGAGACGCTGACCTGGGGCACGGGTGAGACGCGGGCGGTCTTCCTCCACGGGTTCGCCGGTTCCGCGAAGTCGTTCAGTCACCTCGAGCCGCTGCTCGGTGACGTGCTCACGGCGACCTGCGTCGAGCTGCCGGGCCATGCGGGTACGCCGGTCGCTCAATCCTGGGACGACGCGGTGGAGTCGATCGCGGCCCTGCTCGACGACCGCACCACGCTCTTCGGCTATTCGCAGGGCGCCCGCCTGGCGCTCGCCGCCGCGCAGCGCTTCCCCCACAAGCTCGAGCGCCTGGTGCTCGAGTCTGGAGCGGCCGGGTTGCGGCGCCGGCACGATCGCCTGCTGCGTCGCCGCTCCGATGCCGCGCTGGCCGAGCTGATCGTCACCCGGGGGGTCGAGGCCTTCGTGGCGCACTGGGAAGGGCTCCCGTTGTTCTCGGGGTTGCGGGCGTTGCCGGAGGTCGAGCAGCGCGCGCTGCGTGAACGTCGCGCCAGTCACACCGCGGAGGGCCTCGCGGGAGCGCTCCAGACGATGGGGCAGGGGGCGCAACCTGATCTCTGGCCCGGGCTGCAGGGGTTGCGAGTCCCGACGCTCTTGATCACCGGCGCGGCCGACGAGAAGTACACGCGGCTCGCACGTCAGATGATCGCCGACCTCCCGTTGGCCTGGCGGGTGTCGTTCCGGGGCATCGGGCACGCGCCGCACCTCGAGTGTCCCGAGGCGTATGCCGCCGAGGTCCGATCGTTCCTCGCGGCGCGGTGGCTCGCTGAGCCGCAGGAACACGCCCCGTGAACTTTGCGATTGCGGGACTGGCCGTGCTGTCGCAGAGGAGCCCCCCGTGACCGCTGCGATCGCTCGTCCTTCTTCACCCCTCGCTGCGTGGTTCCTCGCCACGCGGCCCAGGACGCTCGTGGCGGGCGTGGTGCCGGTCGCCGTCGGTTCGGCGCTGGCCTTTCGGGATCACCACTTTGCGTGGCTCTCGGCGCTGGCGGCGTTGCTTGGCGCGCTCCTCATCCAGGTGGGCACGAACCTGGTGAACGACTACTTCGACTTCAAGCGCGGGGCGGACACGAGCGATCGCCTGGGCCCGGCGCGCGCCACGCAGCAGGGGTGGCTCACACCCGACAGTGTCTTCACCGGCGCCATGGTGTGCTTCGCGCTCGCCTTCACGGTGGGCATGTACCTGGTCTCCATCGCGGGCTGGCCGCTGGTGGTGATCGGGCTGACCTCGCTCGCCGCGGGCTACTCGTACACCGGTGGTCCGTTTCCCCTTGCGTACAACGGCCTGGGTGACGTGTTCGTGCTCGTGTTCTTCGGCTTCGTGGCCGTGGGCGGCAGCTACTTCGTGCAGTCGCTGACGGTCACCCCGACGGTGCTGCTGGCGGCCGTGCCGGTGGGGTTGCTGGGCGTGGCGCTCCTGGCGGTGAACAACACACGCGACGAGAAGACCGACGCGCTGGTGGACAAGAAGACGCTGGTGGTGCGCTTCGGCGCCCGCTTCGGCAAGGCCGAGTACGTGACCTGCCTCGTGGTGAGCGCGCTGGTGCCGGTGGTGCTCACGGTCACCGGGATGACGACGCCGTGGGTGATGCTGAGCTGGCTGGCGGCGCCCTTCGCGGTGCCTCCGCTGCGCATCCTCTTCACCCAGACTGGCGCAGCGCTCAACGAGGCGCTGGCCGGCACCGCCAAGCTACAGATGATCTACGGAGTCCTCTTCGCCCTGGGGCTGTCGCAATGAAGCTGGTGATCTCGCCCTTTTCGCTCCGGCTCAAGAAGCCGATCCAGACCGCCCGTGGCCCGATGGACGAGCGCGTCGGCTACCGGGTATCCCTCGTCTCGCAAGGCGTGACCGGGCGCGGCGACGTGATGCCCATGGCGTCCTTCGGCACGGAGACCCCGGCCGCGGCGCTGGCCGCGCTCGAGCGCTTCACCCTCACGACGCTGCCGGAGACGGTCGAAGAGATCGCGATCGCCGTCGAGGGCATGGGCGTCACGCCCGCGGCCCGGCACGCGGCCGAGTGCGCGCTGTTGGAGCACCTGGCGATCCGCAAGGGCGTGTTGGTGGCGACGTTGCTGGGGCCGGTGCTCCGCTCGCACTTCGCGGTGAACGCGCTGATCGAAGGTGATGACGCGGCGGGCCTCGCGGCGTCGGCGGAGAAGGCCGCCAAGGAAGGCTTCGGCGTCGTGAAGACCAAGGTGGCCGCGCGGCCGCTGGGGGTCGAGGCGCAGCGGTTGCTCGCGGTGCGGCGCGCGGTCGGGCCGAGCGTTCGCATTCGCATCGACGCCAACGGTGGTTGGAGCGAGGCCACGGCGCGCTCGGCGTTGCGCGGGCTCGAGGCGCTGGGGCTCGAGGTCTGTGAGCAGCCGGTGAGCGCGAACGACGTCGAGGGGCTGCGTCGCCTGCGGCACCTCGCGCCGTGCCGCATCGCCGCTGACGAGACGATGCTGCTGTCCAACGTGCTCCCGCGGTTGCTGGAGAAGGACCCGCGCGCGGCGGCCGACGTCATCGTGCTCAAGCCGGCGGCGCTCGGTGGGCTGGTGCGTTCGCTCGCCCTCGCGCAGCAGGCCCATGACTCGGGCGTCGGCGCGTACGTGACGACCTTGATGGACGGCCCCATCGCGCGCGCCGCGGCGGCGCATCTCGCGGCCGTGCTGCCGAGCGCTGACTGGGCGCACGGGCTGTCGACGGTCGAGCTGTTCGAGGGCGTTCGCCCCGACCCCTTCACGCCGATGGGCGGGGAGATCACGCTCCCGCAGGCGACCGGGTGGGGCGTGCCGTGACGTGCCCGGTGCAGGCCGCCGCTGCGAAGCACGGCTCGGCGCCTGCGCTGCTGTTCGAGGGGCGCACGTGGACGTGGGCCGAGGCTGATCGCGAGGTCGCGGCCGTCGTCGAGACGCTCCGGGACCGGGGTGTTCGCGCGGGTTCCCGGGTGCGGCTGCAGTCGGGCAATGATCCCGCGATGGCGTGGACGTTCTTCGCCTGTGGCCGGTTGGGCGCGGCGTTCATGCCGATCAACGCGCGGCTCACGCCCGCCGAGGTCGCGCGGCTGCCGGTGGTGGAGTCGGGTGACGAAGACGTGCTCGCGGCGCTCTTCACCTCGGGCACCACGGGGATCCCCAAGTCCATCGAGCTCACGCACGCGAACTTCGACGCGATGGCGGCGGCGAACGCGCTGCGGCTCGGGGGCGAGGCTTCTCAGCGCTGGCTGGGCACGTTGCCGCTCTTCCACATCGGCGGGTTGGCGACGCTCTACCGGTGTGCGGTGTATGGCGCGTCGATCGCCCTGGAGGCCCGCTTCGATGCGGCCCGGGCGTGTGAGGCGCTCGACGAAGGCGTCACCCACGCGAGCTTCGTGCCCACCATGCTGGAGCGGGTGCTCGAGGTGCGTGGCGCGAAGCCGTTTCGCGGCATGCGCGCGGTGTTGATCGGTGGCGGTCCGATGACCACGGCGACGCTGCGGCGGGCGCGCGCGGCGGGGCTGCCGGTGGTGCAGACCTACGGGCTCACCGAGGCGTGCTCCCAGGTGACGACCGAGGTGCTCGAGGCGGCCGACGGGACGACCGCGGGGCCTGCCATGCCGGGCATCGAGGTGCGCATCGCCGAGCCCGACGCGAGCGGGGTGGGGGAGATCGAAGTGAGCGGCCCGACCATCGCCAAGGGGCTCGGACCGTGGCTGCGCACCAAGGACCTGGGCCGGCTCGATGACCAGGGGCGCCTGACGATCTTCGCGCGGCGCATGGACCTGATCCTCACGGGTGGCGAGAACGTGTACCCGGCGGAGGTCGAGGCCGCGCTCAAGGAACACCCCTCGATTCGCGACGTGGCGGTGGCGCCCCGGGCGGATCGCGAGTGGGGCCAGGTGCCCGTCGCGGTAGTGGTCGCAGGCGACGTCGATGACGCGAGCCTGACGGCCTGGGCCCGTGAGCGCCTGGCGTCCTTCAAGGTTCCGCGCGCGTGGCTTCGCGTCGAGAGCGTTCCGAGGAACGCGACCGGGAAGATCGATCGCCTGCAGCTCCGAGCGATCGTCGACGCGTCCTGAACGTCAGCTCATGTGCTCGTTCGCGGGCACGCCGGAATCCTTCTCGGCTTCACCCTTGAACCGCGCGCGCATGCGGTTGAAGCCTTCGCGATGCCACTCGAGGAACTTCGGCTTCGTGGCGTACTGGGTGGCAAGCGAGAGGTACTGGGTCTCGGCGGCGTCGATCTCCTCCATCGAGGTCGGCGTGCCGGAGCCCAGCCCCTTGAGTCCGCGGAACACCCAGGGAGACCGAATCGCCCCGCGCGCGATCAACGCCCCATCAGCGCCGGTTTCGCGTGACAGCCGCTCCCAGTCTTCGCGGGTGACGATGTCGCCGTTGCCGATGAGGGGGATGCGCGCGCGCTGCTTCGCCTCGGCGATGGCGCTCCAGGTGGGCTTCTCGGAGCTACCCTGGCGGGCGTGCCGTGCGTGGATCACGAGGTAGTCGACGTGCTCGTTCGCGAGCTCGACGAGAGGCAGGTAGACCTTCTGCTCCTGCTCCACGCGGTTGAGCCCGAGGCGGATCTTCACCCCCACGGCGCCGATGGGGAGCGTGGTCGACTTCTTCCACTCGCCGAGCGCGCGGAAGATCGTCTCCAGCTTGCCCTTGCGCTTGAGCAACGCGGGGCCGGCGCCGATGCGGATGATCTCCGGCGAGGGACAACCGAAGTTGAGATCGATGGCCCGGATGTTCTTGAAGTGGGCCTGCGTGGAGCCCTCGAGCTTGCCGAGCGCCTCGATGAGCTCCTTCTCGTTGGTGACCATCAACTGCACGCCGGTGAGCACCTCGGGATCGAAGGTGTCGATGAGATCGAAGGTGCTCTTGTTGTTCCGCGTCAGGCCTCGCGCGCGGATCATCTCGGTCCAGGTGAGGCTCGCGCCGCGGTCCCAGCACACGCGCCGGTAGGCACAGTCAGAGACGCTCTCCATCGGAGCGAGGATGAACGGACTCGAGAGTTCCAGGCTGCCCAGCTTCATGCGGCGGCCTTGTAGCCAAAGTGCGAGGTGACAGCGCCGCCCGAGTGCGAAAACCACAAGAGTGGTGAGCCCATGCAGGCCCTGGCCGGGATTCGAACCCGAATCGACCCTCGCGAGCCGATTCCGTAAGTGCGTGTAGGGTCTTCGCGGCCGGGCGGCGCTGTCAGGGGTCCAGACTCGCGCCGAGGCGTTCCCTGACAGCAGGGCGAGCTTCCTGGCCCAGTCGCTACGGGCGCATCAGAGGATGATGACCGTCACGCCGTCGCCGCCTTCGCCGACGTCGCCCGCGCGGAACGACTTCGCGTAGGGCGAGTGCTTGAGGAAGTCGCGGAGTTCCCGCTTGATGGCCCCGGTGCCGTGCCCGTGGATCACCACGGCGGCGTCGTCTCCGGTGCGCACGCAGCGATCCAGGAAGAGATCGATGTTGCGCAGCGCCTCTTCCGCGCGCTGGCCACGCACGTCGATGGTGGGGCTGGCGAGGGTGAGCGGCGCGGCGGCGACCTCCTTCACCTTCTCCATGCGGGCCTCGGCCTTGTTCGCGCCGGGGAACTTCGCGGGCGTCTTGGCCTTCGTCGTGGGCCCCAGCTCGCTGATCGGTACGCGCATCTTGAGCGCGCCCATGGTGACCGTGGCGTTGTCGCCCGAGAGGTCGACGATCTCCACCTCGGTGTCCATCGTGCGGTGTCGCGCACGGCCGCCGATCTTCAGCTCCAGCGGCGCCAGCTCCCGGATCTCGCCCTTCAATTCCTGCCGGGCGTTCCGCTCAGCGACGGTCTGCTCGTTGATGCGCTGGGTGAAGTCGGCGGCGGCGGTCTGCGCGGCCTTGAGCCCCTTGTCGCCCTTCTCGGTCTCGAGCTTCTCGACGAGGGCGCGGATCTGGGCGCGGGCGTACTCGAGCTCGGCGCGGAGCGACTCGCGGAACTTCACCTCGGCTTCCTTGCGCTGCTTGAGGGCCGCGGCGAGTTCGATCTCCGCCTGCTCGCGGGCGGCCTTCGCTTCCTTCAGGTCTCGCTCGGCGGCGTCACGCTGCTCGAAGAGCTTGCGGCGCTCTTCCTCGGTGGCGGTCAGGGCCTTCGAGAGCGCACCGCCGGCGTTGGTCGCGAGGTCGTGCGCGCGAACGCAGATCGACTCCTTGAGCCCCACGCGGCGGGCGATGTCGATGGCCGACGAGGCGCCGGCGAAGCCGATCTGCAGCCGGTAGGTGGGCGACATGCGCTTGCCGTCGAAGCCCACGCGGGCGTTGACGAAGCGATGGTCGAGGTGGGCGAGCGCCTTGAGCTCCTCGAGGTGCGTGGTGACGAGGACGATGGCGCCCCGGTCGAGCAGCTCTTCGAGCACGGCGGTGGCGATGGCGGCGCCCTCGCGCGGGTCGGTGTCGGCGGCGATCTCGTCGATCATCACCAACGATCCGCGACGCACGGCGAGGGTGATCTCCCGCAGCATGGTGACGTGCGCCGAGAAGGTCGAGAGGCCGGCAGACAGGTCTTGCTGGTCGCCGATGGCCGAGTGCACCTGGTTGAAGAGGGGCATCTTCGAGCCGGGATCGCAGGGGATCGGGAGCCCCGCGCGGGTCATCAGCGCGCACAACCCCACGCCGGTGAGGGTGACCGTCTTGCCGCCCGCGTTGGGGCCGGACACCACGAGGGATCGCGCGTCGCCGAGCTCCACGTCGTTGGAGATGATCTCCCCGCCCTTGAGGACGAGGCGCGGGTGGCGCAGGCCCTTGAGCACCAGCGAGCCGTCGGCCGGCTCCAGCGTGGGCGCCTCGGCGTGGAGATCGTTCGAGAGCGAAGCCACGGCCTCGAGCTCATCGAGCTGCGAGAGCGCGTCGACCCCGTCGACCAGCTTGCCCGACTCGCGACCCACGAGGCCCGAGAGCTCGAGCAGCACGCGGCGCTCTTCTTCGACCACCATCGACTGCGCGATGGCCAGCTCGTTGCCCAGGCCGATCAGCTCGGTGGGCTCGACGAAGAGCGTCTGCCCCGACTGGCTGGCGTTGTGCACGATGCCGGTCACGTCGCGCTGGTGGCTCGACTTGACGGGCACCACGTAGCGGTCGTTGCGCACCGAGTAGTAGCTCTCGCGCAGGGTCTCGCTGAACTGTTGATCGTGCAGCAGTTCGTCGAGGCGGTTGCGGATGCGCCGGTGCAGCGAGCGGGCGGCCTCGCGGGCGTCGCGGAGCTCGGGGCTGGCGCGATCGGAGATCTCCCCGCTCGCTTCGAAGCTGCGGTCGAGGCGGGTGGCGATCTTGGTGAGCACCGGCAACCGGTGCCCGAGGGCGGCGAGGCCGGGCAGGCGTTCCTTGCGATCGCCCAGCAGCTCGTGCGTGCGCTCGAAGCTGAAGAGCGCCTGGCACACGTTCATCAGGTCGCGGGGCTCGAGCATTCCGCCCTTCGACGCGCGGTCGATGGCCACGCGGATGTCCACGATGCCGGTAATGGGCAGGGTGATCGGCTCGCTCTTGAGCTCGCGGGCTTCCCCGGCCAGCGTCAGCGCGGCCTGCACCTCGTCGCGGGTCTGGAGGAAGCCACGGGCGCGGGCGCGCTCCTGGCCGACCTCGGTGCGGCAACGGTTGGCGAGGGCGGTGCGGATCTCCTCGAACCCCAACGCGGTCATCGTGCGATCGGTCACATCCATCGCGGGGCTCCGGAGATCTGAAGACGGGGAATCGGGAGGCGACATGCGCAAGGCAGTCGCGGTGCAACCAGGTTCCTGACGAGCGTCGGCATTCCGCCGCTATGTGTCGCGCACGCCGGGTGAAGGCAAGCGCATCGGCGCCGGGAACGTGGTGTCTTCCTACCCATGCAGATTCGCCCGTTTGCGCTGGAGCGCTTCTTCGCGAAGCACGAGTTCTCCGTGAAGCACCTCGCCTGCGCCAGCGACCCCGATTCGCTGACGGTGCGCGACGTGCTGGCCCTGGAACCGGGGGCGGAGGGGCGGTTTCTCGACCTGGGCCTCGGCTACGGGGAATCGGTCGGTCGCCCGGAGCTCCGCGAGGCCATCGCCGGCCTCTTCCAGGGCCTGACCCCCGAAGACACCCTCGTCCACGCCGGCGCCGAGGAGGCGATCTTCGCCTTCATGAACGTGCTCCTGCAGCCGGGGGATCACGTGGTGGTGATGACCCCCGCCTACCAGTCGCTCTACGAGGTCGCGGTCGCCGCCGGCGCCACGGTCTCGAAGTGGGCGCTGCGCGAGGAGAACCGCTGGTTGCCCGACGTGGGCGAGCTCGAGGCCCTGCTGCGCCCGGAGACGAAGCTGGTGGTGATCAACGCGCCGCACAACCCGACCGGGTCCCTCACCACGACGGCGCAGTTGCAGGAGATCGTCGCGCTGTGCCGGCGTCGCGGCCTGTGGCTCTTCGGCGACGAGGTCTACCGGGGCATCGAGTACGGGGCCCCTCGCAACCCGTCGGTGGCGGAGCTGTACGAGCGCGGCGTGTCCCTCGGCGCGACGGCCAAGGTCTACGGGCTCGCCGGCCTGCGCATCGGGTGGCTGGCGTGTCGCGACCGCGCGTTGCTCGAGCGCGTGGCGACCTTCAAGGACTACCTCACCATCTGCAGCCCGGGCCCCAGCGAGTTCTTGGCGGCGATCGGCCTGCGCCACGCCGAGCGCCTCGCCGCGCGCACCACGGCGATCGTCACCCGGAACCTCGAGCGGGTGCAGGCGCAGATCGACGCGCGCCCCGACCTGTTCTCATGGGTGCGGCCGGTGGCGGGCACCACGGCCTTCGTGCGACTTGTCCCCGGCGGCGCGACGCAGTGGGTGGAGTCCCTGCTCGAGCGCACCGGGATCCTCTTCCTGCCCTCGGCCCAGTTCGACGTCCCCGACACCCATTTCCGCGTCGGCCTCGGAAGAGCGTCCCTGGGCTCGCTGTTCCCGTTGCCCGGACTCGGATTCTGATAGGTGGATCGGATGCTCGTCGTGCTGCTCTCGCTGCTCTCCGCCGGTCCCCTCGAGCAGTCGCAGGCGCTCGAAGAGCGGGGCGACGATGGCGCGGCGCTGGTGGTGCTCCAGAAGGCCGTCACCGAGGCGCCTGCCTGGGCAATCGGCCGGGTCGAGCTGGGCCGTCTCCAGCTCAAGCAGGGGGCCTCCGAGGCCGCGCTCCAGCACCTCGACATCGCGCGCACCCTGGCGCCCGAGAATCCGCGGGCGCACTACCTGTACGCGCTGGCCGCCGACGAGGCCGGGCGCCGCAACGAGTCTCGCCATTCCCTCGAGGTCGCGTTGGCGCTGCGGGACGGCTACGCCGATGCCCAGGTCCGGCTGGCGAGCGTGCTCTTCGCCGACGGCGACTTCCGCGGCGCGGCCCGGTCGCTCAAGCCGTACGTCGCCAACCACCCCGAGGCCAACGGCGCCCGGCTGCAGCTGGCCGACGCGCTCGAGCGTTCCGGTGACCACCCGGGAGCCGAGCGTGAACTTCGGGGCCTGCTGCAGGTCCCAGCGGTGAAGAGCCTGGCGGGTCGCAGGCTGATCGTGCTCCTGGAGGCGTCGCATCGCAGCGCCGACGCAGAGAAGGTCCGACAGCAGGTCGATCCGCCGCGCAGACAACTCAGGGCGTTGCAGCCCAGCGGGCGGTAGGGTGTTTGAAGGGGAGGGTTTGAAGCGATGAGAGCGTTGCTCATGGGGGTCGTGGTCTGGGCGTTCGCGGCGAGCGCGGCGCCCGAGGTGTTGCCGCCGACGCCCGAGACGATGAGCGAGCTGCAGAAGATCGAAGGCGCCAGCTACCGGCCCGGCGCGGTCGATACGTTTCGGTTGAAGTACCAGGATGTCGCCAAGGCGCACCCGGCGGAGGTCATGCCGCGCATCTTCGTCGCGTGGTGCACGCTGCCCAGCGACGACGCCTGGAACCAGCTCAAGGCCGTGGCGACCATCTACCCCGACCACCCGTGGGCCCGGTACGGCATGGGCCGCATCTATACGAACTGGAAGGGCATGAGCGACCTCGCGAAGACCGAGTTCGAGGCCGTGCTCAAGCGGGACCCCACGTTCTACCCGGCGGTCATCGGCCTGGGCGACGTGGCGCGGGTGAAGCAGAAGTACCCGCAGGCCGAAGAGAAGTACCGGGCCGCGCTGGTGATGCACGAAGACCCGTTCGCGCGCGCCGGCCTCGGCCTGACCCTGGCGGCCCTGGGCAAGAGCGACGAGGCCCGCGTGGAGCTGCGCAAGGCGATCGCCGCGCTGGCCGAGCAGCCGGCGGCCATCGCCATGCTGGTGAAGCTCTCCGTCGAAGCGAAGGACCCGGAGATCATCGTCGCCGCCCAGGCCCTCGCCGACCTGCGCCCCAGGGATCGCGAGGCGCGCAAGATGCTCGCTGACCTCCGCTACGACCTGGGCGAGAAGGCCACCGCCGCGAAGGAATACGAGCGCCTCATTCCCCTGGGCAACGTCGACCGCGCGGTCTTCGAGCGCCTCGCCGCCATCTACCGGGAGCTGGCCGACGTCGAAGGCGAAGAGCGCACCCTGCTGGTCCTCTCCGCGATGGACGAGAAGGCGACCGCGGCCAACGAGCGCCTCGCGGAGCTCAAGCTGGGCAAGAAGGACTTCGAGGGCGCCGAGGCGCAGTGGCTCGAGGTCCTCAAGCGCGCGCCGAACCAGGTCGCCGCCCGCGAGAAGATCGCCAAGATGAAGCTCGACCAGGGGCTGACCTTCGCCGCCCTCGAGCAGTACCGGCTGGCCCTGGCCCTCGACCCCTCGGCGCAGGAGTCCGTGGCCGCCGTCGACAAGCTCGAGAAGACCTTCAAGCTCCCCAAGAAGCACGCCCACGGCAACGTGAACAACGTCTACTGGGCGGTGCAGTGGTCGCTGGGCCAGTTCTACGAGTCGCGCAAGACGCCGGGGCTCGCCGGCAAGTTCAAGCTGCGCGCGCGCATCACCAGGGACGGGACGGCGGCCGGGGTCGACGTGCTCGAGGACTCGCTCAAGGACGAGGCGCTGCTGGGCCACGCGTACTTCGGGCTGCGCGACGCGGAGTACCCCAAAGAGAAGGTCGAGCCCGTCTTCGAGTTCGAGCTCGGAGCGAAGAAGAAAGGCAAGTGATGCAGTTCGGTATCGACGTGCAGGTCGCGCAGGGCTTCGCGGCGCTCCAGGGCAAGAAGGTCGGCGCGATCGTCAACCCCACGAGCGTCGACGCGAACTTCGTCCACCTCATCGATCTCCTCCACGCGGCGCCCGGCGTCACCCTGGGCGCGCTCTTCGGCCCGGAGCACGGCGTGCGCGGCGAGGCCCAGTACATGGTGGCCGTCGACGAAGTCTCGCGCGACCGTCGCACCGGCGTGCCGGTCTACAGCCTCTACGGTCACACCTTCGAGTCGCTCACCCCCCGCGCCGAGTGGCTCGTGGGCCTCGACGCGCTGGTCTTCGACATCCAGGACGTCGGCAGCCGTTACTACACGTACATCTACACCATGGCCCTGGCGATGAAGGCCGCGGCCAGGGCGAAGCTCGCCTTCTACGTGCTCGACCGGCCCAACCCCATCGGCCTCTCGCTCACCGAGGGCAACCTCGTGGGCGAGCAGTACCGCAGCTTCGTCGGGCTCTACGCGCTGCCCACCCGCCACGGCATGACCGCCGGGGAGTTGGCCCGGCTGCTCAACGAGCAGGAACAGATCGGCGTCGAGCTGCACGTGGTGCCCGTCGAAGGCCTCACGCGCACCTCCGCCTGGGAGCGCGCCTTCATCCCCCCGTCGCCCAACATGCCCACCCTCGACACCGCGCTGGTGTACCCGGGCATGTGCCTGGGGGAGGGCACCAACGTGTCGGAAGGCCGCGGCACCTGCCGGCCCTTCGAGCAGTTCGGCGCGCCGTACCTCAAGTCGTACCAGGTGGCCGATCACCTCAACGCGCAGCAGCTCCCCGGCGTCACCTTCCGCCCCTGCTCGTTCACCCCCACCTTCGACAAGTGGAAGGGCGAGTCGTGCGAGGGCGCCTTCATCCACGTCACCGATGCCCAGGCCTTTCTGCCGTTGAGGACGGGCCTCGCGGTGTTCCAGGCCTGTTTCCAGCTCGGCGGTAAGGACTTCGCCTGGCGGGCCGACGCCTACGAGTTCGTGGAAGACGTGCCGGCCTTCGATCTGCTGTGCGGTACCGACCAGGTGCGGCGGGGGTACGAGGCGGGGCGGCCCCTCGAGGCGCTGGTGGAGGGCTTCGACGCGCAGTTGCGCTCGTTCGAGCCGCTCCGACGACGCTATGCTCTGTACCCCTGAGCATGGTCGCAATTGGCGTTTTCTCCGACAGCGATGGCGACCTCACCGCGTTCGATGCGGCGCTGAAGTTCCTCGCCTCGAAGGGGGCGCGGCGCTTCCTGTTCGCCGGCGGCCGCTTCTCGGATCTCGACGACTGGGTGAAGTGGAAGCGCGAAGAGGTCAAGGCCCAGTCTGACTACAGCAGCGGCGACTTCCTCGAAGACGTGCAGCGCTACCTCATCGGCCTCGAGCAGGTCGACCGGCCCGCGGCCTTCGGCACCGCCCACGAGCAGGTGCGCGCCATCGAAGAGCTGACCCGCCTCAAGGATCGCATCTTGCGCGCCCCGGAGAAGGGCTCGCTCGCCTACCAGGACACCGCCGTGCCGCGGAAGGTGATGGAGATGCTCGGCGACGCGCTGTGCTGCCTGGTGCACGACAAGAACGACCTCGACAAGGAAGACATGCTCAACGCCGTGGTGCTGGTGCACGGGAAGGGCGACGAGCCGAAGGTGGTGCAGATCGGCCCGCGCACCTTCATCTCCCCGGGGCGCCTGACCGGGGACAAGCCCAGCGTGGGCCTCATCGAGTCGCAAGATCGCCAGGCCACCTTCTCGGCCTTCACCCTCGACGGCACGCCGCTGATCACCAAGCAGCCCATCGCGCTGGGCAGCGGCAAGACCAAGCTCTCGGTGAAGTGAGATGGCCGAGATCGCGCTGCTCGGAGGTTCCTTCAACCCGCCCCACGTGGGGCACCTCATGGCCGCGCTCTACCTGCGCAGCACCCTGGGCTGCGACGCGGTGTGGCTGGTGCCCAGCTTCAACCATCCCTTCGGCAAGCCCCTGGCGCCCTTCGGCGATCGCGTGGCGATGTGCGAGGCCATGGCCCTCGACGTGGGGCCCTGGCTCGAGGTCTCCCGCGCGGAGGCCGAGGTCGGAGGGGAAGGGCGCACCATCGAGCTGCTGGAGTGGCTGCTGCCCCGGCACCCGGGCACCACCTTCCGCTGGGTGATCGGCTCGGACATCCTCGCCGACCTGCCGAAGTGGAAGGCGTGGGACCGCATCCAGTCGCTGGTGCAGGTCACCGTGCTCCATCGCGCGGGCTACCCGGCCGAAGGTGCGCTGGGGCCCCCCATGGCCGAGGTGTCGTCGAGCGAGATCCGCAGGCGCTTCGAGGCGGGCGAGGTGCCCGTGGAGCTGGTGCCGAAGCGGGCCCTGGCCGTCGCCCGCGCCCGGGGCCTTTACGGCATGCGCTGACCCCTTCGTTCTGCTATCGGCACGGGCGTGAACCGTCGCCATATCCGCGTCGTCGGCGCGATGCTCGAGCGAGAGCCCGGCCGCTACCTGATCACCCAGCGTTCGAAGACGGCCTCGTTGCCCCTGCTCTGGGAGTTCCCCGGCGGGCGCGTGCACCACGGCGAGACCGACGCCGGCGCGCTCCAGCGGGAGCTCAAGGAGCGCCTGGGCCTGGACGTCGACGTCGACGAGCAGGCGATGACCACGCACCACGAGTACGACAGCTACACCCTCGACTTCACGGTCTTCCACTGCCGGCCCGCGCGCGCTGATCAAGAGGTGAGCCACGCGGTGGTCGCCGATCACCGCTGGGTGGGGCTCGACGAGATGGGTCAGTTCAAGTTCCCCGACGCCGACGCGCGCACCCTGGCCAAGCTGCTCGACCTGGACATGTGACCATGCACCAGTTCCCCAAAGACATCGGGTGGATCGAAGTCATCTGCGGATCGATGTTCTCGGGCAAGACCGAGGAGCTCATCCGCCGCCTCAAGCGGGCGCTCTACGGCAAGCAGAAGGTGCAGGTCTTCAAGCCGCAGATCGACACGCGCTACGACGAGCTCGCGGTGGTCAGCCACTCGCAGATCAAGATCGTCGCCACGCCGGTGACCCGCGCCGAGGAGATCCTCCACCACTTGAAGCCCGACACCGAGGTGGTGGGCATCGACGAGGTGCAGTTCCTGGGCATGGACGTGCTGCCGGTGATCGAAGCGCTCACCGCGAAGGGCATTCGCGTGGTCTGCGCCGGCCTCGACCAGGACTACCAGGGCAAGCCCTTCGAGCCGATGCCGCAGTTGCTCGCGGTGGCCGAGTACATCACCAAGGAATTGGCGATCTGCGTGGTGTGCGGCAACCCCGCCAACCGCAGCCAGCGCCTGTCGGACTCGGCCGAGCGCGTGGTGGTCGGCGCGGCCGGGGCGTACGAAGCCCGTTGTCGCAAGTGTCACGTGCCTACCCCCGTCGAAGCCACGCCCCCGCAGAACCTCGAACTCTTCAGCCGGTGACCATGATGAGAGATTCGCTCTACGAAAACGTTCCCTACGCGCTGTCGGAGCTGAAGCACTTCTACGGCCCCAACGTGCACCTCGTGGGGAACCCCTACCTGCTCTCGCTGCTCGCCTCGCTGTGCGCCAAGGACACCCAGCAGCCGCAGGTGAACACCCTGGTCCGCACGCTGTACACGGACATGGTCACCATGGTGGTGAACCACGAGTTCCCGCGCCGGCAGGTGACCATCCCCTCGCGCATGATCCAGTACACGCCGCGGGGCATCTACCAGGGCGAGATCCTCGACCCCGAGGTGCGCGCCATCTCGGTGAACATCGCGCGCGCGGGCACGCTGCCCAGCCAGGTCACCTACGATCTGCTCAACACCATCCTCACGCCCCGCCTGGTGCGCCAGGACCACATCATCATGAGCCGCGAGCTCGACGCCGCGGAGCACGTGGTGGGCAGCAACATCGGCGGCTCGAAGATCGGCGGTGACGTGGACAACGCCATCGTCCTCTTCCCCGACCCCATGGGCGCCACCGGCAGCTCGTTGTCGACGGCGATCACCATGTACAAGAAGAAGGTCCCGGGGAAGATCCGCAAGATCGTCTGCCTGAACCTCATCGTCACGCCCGAGTTCATCAAGCGCATGACCACCGATCACCCCGACGCGATCCTCTTCGCGCTGCGGCTCGACCGTGGGCTCTCCCCGCCGGAGGTGCTCAGCACCGCGCCCGGCGAGCTGTGGGAGAAGGAGCGCGGCCTCGACGATCGCCAGTACATCGTGCCCGGCGGCGGCGGCATGGGCGAAGTGATGAACAACGCATACGTCTGACCTCTCACGCCCTCACAAGGAAGTAGCGACATGGCTTTTCACGACACCACCGTCGAAGTGATGCTCACCGCGGAGCAGCTCGCCGCGCGCACGAAGGAACTCGGCGCGCAGATCAGCAAGGACTACCAGGGCAAGGACCTGACCCTGGTGGGCATCATGAAGGGGTCGATCTTCTTCCTCACCGATCTCGCGCGGCAGATCGACCTGCCGCTGACCATGGAGTTGATGGGGCTCTCCAGCTACCAGGGCGGCACCGAGACCACCGGCGAGGTGCGCATCACCAGCGATCTCACCAAGCCGATGAACGGCCGCCACGTGCTGGTGGTCGAGGACATCATCGACACCGGCCTGACCATGCAGTTCCTCCTCGAGAACCTCGCCGCGCGGCACCCGGCGTCGCTCAAGGTCGCCACGCTGCTCGAGAAGCCGTCGCGCGCGAAGGTGAAGATCCCCATCGACTACAAGGGCTTCGTCATCGAGGACCGCTTCGTCGTCGGCTACGGGCTCGACTACGGAGAGAAGTACCGCAACCTGCCGTTCGTCGGCGTGATGCGCACCGACTGATCACTTCCCGGCATCAGCCCGCTCGGGTTCAGGCGCCGGAGGGGGCGCTTGGACCGGGGCGGGAACCGGAGCCGGGGCAGGGGTGGGCACGGCGTCCAGCACCTGCTTGCCCAGCGAGTTGAAGAGCGCCTGGAGCTGCGGCTCGAGCGCCTTCGCCAGCCCACCCGCCGCGTCGTTGGTCATGGTCGTCGCGCGCAGCGTGGTGGCCAGCAACTTCACCTGCGGCTCGACGGCCAGCAGCATCAGCGCCGCCTGGGGCCGGGTCTTCGAGTCCGACTCGGCCGCGAGCTTGAGCTGCTCGAGCGCCTCTTCGAGCTGCCGGCGCGCGTCGTCGAGCCGCACCCGCGCCAGGAAATAGGCCACGTCGGTCTGCATCTTCTTGAGCGAGGTGCGCTGGGCCTCGGTGAGCCCGTTGAGCTTCTCCGCGCGGCGCACCAGGGTCAGGCCGCGGTCGAGATCCTTCGGCACGTCGGAGGCCAGCCGGGGGCGGGCGAGCAGCTCGAGCACCTGGAAGAGGGCCCGGTCGAGCTCGTCCCGATCTTCGAACTTCTGACCCACCACCGTCAGCGCGGTGTTCCCTTCGAGGTCCACCGGGGCGTAGGCATCGGCGAGGAGCGAGTCCGAGGGGTTCCACGGGTCGGCGCCGGTGGGCATCAGCTTGCCCTTGAGCACCACCAACTGCCCTCCGCGCACCTCCAGCGTGTAGGTGCGCGCGTTGACCAGCGACGTGGCGTAGAGCGCGGCGCCGCCCAGCCCGAGGATCAGGGTCAGCAGCACCAGGTTGCGAAAGGCGCGGACCAGCCGGGCACCGAAAGAGCGTTGGGAGTCCATGGGGCGGACGGTAGTACGCCCTGCCTCGAGACCCCATTGCGACCCATAACTTGGCGAGCTTGCGCGCAGGGGTAGAGTCCGCGGCGCGTGTCTTCGACCTTCAAGCGGCTGGGGCAGAGTGAGCTGCTCCCGCGCTACATCTTCGCCGAGAGCCTCGTCGCCCGCAGGCGCGTGCTGGAGATCGGCGCGGTCGCTTCCACGCTCGGCCAGTCGGCCCGCTTCCTCTCGACCCGCGGCGCGCGCATCGTGGTCGCCGCGGACAACGATCTCGCCGCCGTGCAGGAGGCCCAGGCCCGGCTGGCGAGCCCCACGCTGCGCTTCCGTCCGGCCGTCTTCGACGACTTCGAGTCGGGCAGCTTCGACCTGGTCATCGTCTCGGATCTCGCGCCGTACGTGCGCGCGCCCGAGCTGCTCAAGGACATCGCCCGGCTGGTCGCCAAGAGCGGCTACCTCATGGGAGGGCTGCGCAACCCGGCGGGCCTCTCGCTGGCCACGATGCTCGAGGCCGATGAGACCGACGTGCCGCCCACCTACGGGCAGCTGCTCGACGCGCTCACGGTGCACTTCAAGTCCGTCGACGTCGCCACCCAGTCGCCGGTGCTCGGGTACCAGCTCGCCTTCGAGCGCGGCGAGGGCCTGCAGGTGGATGGCTCGCTCGCGGGCCTGAGCGAGGCCGCCTACTACGTGGTGCTCGCCGGCCACGAAGAGGTGCGCAACTTCGACCCCACCTGGGTGCAACTGCCGCCCGAGCCGCTGGCGTTCACCGGGGGCAAGCTGGAAGACGCCGCCACCCGCGCGCGCGAATGGAAAGATCGCACCGAGCGCCTCAAGGAGGTCCTGCAGAAGAAGACCGCGGACCTGCAGGTGCGCGAGACCGATCTCACCGAGACCCGGCAGCAGCTCGAGGGCGCCCAGGACGCCGTCAGCCGGCTCACCGCCCAGCTCGAGTCGATCCGCGATCGGCCCGACGTGGTGCGCGACCGCGAAGACCTCGCCACCCGCATCCGGCAGATGGAGGCCGAGCTGCAGGTCGCCCGCGAGCGCGCCATCGACGCAGAGGGACGAGTCACCTCGACGCGCACCGAGCTCGAGGCCCTCTCGCGCCAGCAGAAGGACTCCGCGATCCACGCGCTGGCCTCGCAAGAATCGGTGCGTCTCGAGCGCGCGCGTCGCGAGGAGATCGCCACCCAGCTGGAAGACAGCCGGCTGCGCCTGGCCAAGGCCTACGAAGAGCTCCGCCGCGTGCAGGACGAGGCGGCCTCCGAGCGCGTGGAGCACGAGCGCACGAAGATCGCCATCGAGCGCATCCGCGAGTCCCTCGGCGGCCGCGAGCGGGAGCTGGGCGAGGCAAGGGAGCGCGAGCTGCGCCTGGCCGACGCGCGCACCGACGCCCTCAAGGCCATCGAAGGCCTCGAAGCGGGCTTCGCCGACGTGCGCAGGCAGCTGGCCGAGGCAGGCGATCTCGTCGAGCGCAAGGAGTCGGATCGCCTCTCTGCCGTGCGCTCGCTCGACGTGGAGCACCAGGCGCGCCTGGGCCTCGAGGCCGAGTTCCAGCGCGAGCAGGCCCGCCTCGCCGAGCTGAACCGCGAGCTGGCCCAGCGCACCACCGAGAAGGCCGGCGCCGAGACCGAGGCCTCCGCCCTCAAGGCCTCCTCCGAGCGGCTCGAGGCCGAGCTCGCGGGGGCGCGTGCCTCGGAAGAGCGCTGGCGGACCTCCAGCGGCGAGTACGAGCAGCGCGCGGCGCAGACCGCGGCCGAACTGCAGCAGCTGGGCACGAAGCTGGCCGATCTCGAGCAGCAGCTGGGGCAGGGCGCCATTGCTTCGACGCAGTTGCGCGAGGAGCTCGAGGCGACCCGCGCCCGCGTCAGCGAGCTGGAAGCGCTGCTGCGCGTCAGCCGCGAGAACTCGGAGCGGCTCAGCGCCGTGGTCGAGGGCGATCGCGCGCGCATCAGCGATCTCGAAGCCCAGCTCGCCGCGGTGACGGGCAGCCGCGCCGAGCTCGAGCGCGAGTTGAACGTCGAGCGGGCCCGCCTCGCGGCCACCGAGCAGCAGCTCGTCGCCACCCTGGCCCAGTCGGGTGAGCTCACCTCGACCCTCGTCACGTCCGAGGGCCACGTTCGCGGCCTCGAGCAGGCCCTGTCGCTGTCCGAGTCGAAGGTGAAGGAGCTGACCGACGACCGCGACCTGCTCCTCATGGAGCGCGACGATCTGCGGGGGGCGCTCAGCGACGTCGAGAAAGTACGGGCCGAGCAGGGCGCGCGGCTGACCCAAGTCTCCGAGCGCGCCGAGTCGCTCGCCACGAAGCTCTCGGAAGTCGAAGGCGCCCTCGCCCGGGCAGAAGGACAACTCGAGCGCACCACCCAGGACGCCAGCGCCCAGTCGCGCGCGCTCGGGTCGGCCCTCGAACAGCGAGAGCAAGCGCTGGACACCGAGCGTGGGCTCCGCGCCAGCGCCGAGACCGCCCACGCCGCCGCGCTCGAGGCCATCGCCCAGGTCGAGGCCGTACTCGCGGCCGCCCGCGGCGAACTCGCGGCGCTCCGGCACGAGCGCGAGCAGCAGGTCGCGGCGCTGCAGGCCGAGCTCGAGGCCACGAAGGGCTCGCTCGCCTCGACCACCCAGGGCCGGGAACTCCTCGACCTCGAGCGCCTCGACCTCGAGAAGCGCTACCGCACCCTGGAGTCGGACGCGAAGCTGGTCGGCGATCGCGGCACCGAGCTCGAGAACCAGGTGCGCGGGCTCCTGGGCGATCTCC
Organism: uncultured Archangium sp.; assembly: GCA_903905455.1. GTDB lineage: Bacteria > Myxococcota > Myxococcia > Myxococcales > Myxococcaceae > Archangium_A. The sequence continues at coordinate 3,851 of CAIVGN010000103.1, read as the reverse complement.
GGGAAGCCGAGGCGCGCGCCAGCACCGAGCGCGAAGAGCTCACCGAGCAGCTCACCGGGGCGCGGGGAGAGCTGGCGTCGCTGCGGCTGCGCCTGCAGGAACTCGACGCCGCCACCCTCGCGCTCACCTCGCAGCTGGCCTCGTCCCAGGCCGCTACCGCCGATCGCGACGCGCGCCTCGCGACGCTGACCGCCGAGCTGGAGCAGAACGTCTCCACCGTCGTTCAGCTGCGCACCTCGCTCGAGCAGACCCAGCGGGAACTCGCCGAGGCAAAGGCTGGGCTGGCGCAGGCCACCGAGCAGCTCGAGGCGACCCGCGGTGAGCTGAGCGGAACCCAGCACCAGCTCAGGCAGGTGAGCGCCGAACTCGCCGACAAGGCCCCCCGCCTCGAGCGCACCACGGCCGAGCTGGGCGAGGCGCGGCAGGAACTGCAGTCCACCAGCGCCGCCCTCACCGAGGCCCGCCAGGAGCTCGCCGAGAAGTCTCCGCGCCTCGAGGGTGCGACCGCGGAGCTCAGTCAGACACGGCAGGACCTCGAGCGGACGGGCAGCGAGCTGGCGCAGGTTCGCCAGGATCTCGCCGAGAAGGCTCCGCGCCTCGAGGGTGCGACCGCTGAGCTCAGTCAGACGCGGCAGGACCTCGAGCGGACGAGCACCGAGCTGGCCCAGGTGCGCCAGGATCTCGCCGAGAAGGCTCCGCGCCTCGAGGGTGCGACCGCGGAGCTCAGTCAGACACGGCAGGACCTCGAGCGGACGAGCAGCGAGCTGGCCCAGGTCCGCCAGGAGCTCGCCGAGAAGGCTCCGCGCCTCGAGGGCGCGACCGCGGAGCTGTCTCAGACGCGACAGGACCTCGCGCGAACGAGCACCGAGCTGGCCGAGGCCCGCCAGCAGCTCGAGCGCGCGAGCGGCGAACTCTCCGAGAAGTCGCCTCGCCTCGAGAGCGCCACCGCGGAGCTGGCGCGGGCCATCGCCGAGCTCGCCGAGGCCCGCGCGCAGCTGGAGTCGACCAGCAGCGAGCTCGCCGAGAAGTCGCCGCGCCTCGAGACCGCGACCGCGGAGTTGGAGCGGACCAGCTCCGAGCTCGCCCAGGCCCGCGCGCAGCTCGAGCTGACGAGCCGCGAGCTCGCCGAGAAGTCGCCGCGCCTCGAGACCGCGACCGCCGAGTTGGAGCGGACCAGCTCCGAGCTCGCCCAGGCCCGCGCGCAGCTCGAGACGACGAGCACCGAGCTCGCCGACAAGGCGCCGCGCCTCGAGACCGCCACTGCCGAGCTCGGGCAGAGCCGCCAGGAGCTGCAGTCGACGAGCGCCGCGCTCACCCTCGCGGAGCAGCAATTCGCGCAGGCCAGCGCCGAGCTCGCCGAGAAGTCGCCGCGTCTCGAGACCGCGACCGCGGAGCTGGGCGAGGCGCGCCAGGCCCTGCAGTCGACGGGCGCTGCGCTCACCGAGTCGCAGCAGCAGCTCGCGCAGGCCAACGCCGAGCTCGCCGAGAAATCACCGCGCCTCGAGACCACCAGCGCCGAGCTCGCGCAGACCCGCCAGCAGCTCGAGACCGCCACCGCCGAGCTGCTCAGCACCCAGCAGCGCTTCTCGACCGCTTCGTCAGACCTCGACGCCGCGAAGCAGGCCATCGCCACCCTCGAGCCGCAGCTCGAGGAACTCCGGTCCCGGGCCACGGCCGCCGAGTCGGCCCGCGACGAGCGCAAGGCCCAGGTCGAACGCCTCGAGACGATGCTCCGCGAGCGGGAAGAGGGCCTCGGCGCCACCAGCGCCAGCCTCCTCAAGCTGGAGAACGAACGGACCATCCTCAGCCAGTCGCTCGCCACGGCGATGAGCGAGGCCGAGCACCTCAAGCTCGAGCTCGAGGAGGCCCTCAACGCGCGCGTCGTCGAGCGCGAGCTCCGCGAGAAGACCGAGGCGGAGATCGGCCGTTTGACCGAGTCGGGCTCCGTGGCCGCCGCCGCGGGCGCCGAGTTCGAGGCGCGGCTGCGCACGCTCACCGAGGAGACGGAGGCGCTGAGGACCGAGCGAGCCCAGCTCGTGGGCACCCTCGACGAGGCGCGCGCCGAGCGCACGAAGACCGACGACGCCCTGGCCGCGACCCGCGCCGAGCTGGAGGCCACCCGGCAGGCCTCGCGGCGCGCGCTCGACGAGAAGCACGCCGAAGACGAGGGCCGGCTCCAGGCGCAGCGCGATGAGCACCAGCGCTCGCTCGAGCAGCAGGCGAAGGCCTACCAGGACTCGCTCGAGGGCCACCGCGCCGAGTCCCAGAAGGCCCTGCAGGTCCGCGAAGAGGAGCTCACCCGCCAGCTGGCCGCGCTCGAGGCGAAGTCGACGGAGCTGGAGCGCCAGCGCACCCAGTTGCAGGACTCGCTCGAGGCAGCGGCCACCAGGGCCGAGGTCGACGGTCGCGCCGCCCAGGAGGCCCACGACGCACTCGAGAAACAGTACCTCGAGGCGAAGGCCAGCATCGACCGCGCGCTCTCCGAGGCCCGGGGGCACCAGTCGGGCAAGATCGCGCTGCAGGAGGAGCTCGACACCCTGCGCTCCGAGCTGACGACCCTGCGCACCTCGCTCACCCAGGTCGGCGGCGAGTCTCGCGCGGCGACCGAGGCCCGGGCCCAGCTCGAGGCCGAGATGGAGCGGCTGCGGCAGCGCCTGCCCCCGCTCGAGGCCGAGCTCGCCGCGCTGAAGGACACGCAGCCCGAGCTCGCGCAGCTGCGGGAGCGGGTACCGGCCCTCGAAGGCCAGCTCTCGAACGCCACGGCCCAGGTGGCCACCCTCGCCGCCACCGAGCGGGAGCTCAAGCGGCAGGTGCTCGACTTCGATGTCTCCCTCGCCCAGGCCCGCGCCCAGGCAGCCGAGTTGGAGGACGCCCAGGCTGATTCGCTCAACGGCCGCAGCGCGATGGAGGCCGAGCTCAAGGAGCTTCGCGAGCGGGTGAACCTCGCCGAGGCCGAGGCCACGCGGCTGCGTGACACGCGCTCCATCGAAGAGGACGCCAACGTCGCCCTGCGCGGGCGCGCCACGCTCCTCGAGGCGCAGTTGGCCGAGGCGACCCGCGCCGCCCCCCAGTCCGAGGAGGCCGTGGCCCTGCTGCGCCGCCGGCTCCCGGAGCTCGAGGCCGAGCTGGAGATCTCGCGCGTCAACGCGAAGAACGACGTCGACGCGGCCCAGGGCGCCCGCCAGCAGGTCGAGGAGCTGCTCCTCTCGCTGCGCGTGAAGTACGGCGACCTGCAGCACGAGGCCACGCGGCACCTGGAGGATCTCGCCGAGGCCCGCGCCGAGAACGAGCTCCTCGAGCAGGAGCGGGAGCGCCTCGCCCAGCAGATCGAGGAGATGGAGAAGCAGGCGAAGGCCTCCGCGCCGGCCGTCGTGGCCCCGCTGGTGGAGCACCCGGTGGAGATCTTCGAGCTCGACGTCGACACCGATGACGACGAGGCCGAGGAGATCGTGCTGCTGGACGACGAGGCGACCGACCCCGGCGCCCGGGACCCCCGCAAGTCGTAGGCGTGAGCGCCCCAGCGATCGGCGCGGGGCAGTGTTAGACCTCCCGCGGTGAAGCGGTCTCTGCTCATCGTCGCCGGGCTTCTCCTCGCGCTGGCGCTCGTGTGGTCCTTGCTCGGCGATGACGTCGAGACTCCGTCCTCCGTCGCCGAGTCCTCTCGTACGGGTGACCCCGAGGCGCCGGCGTCTCCGGTCGCCACCCGGGCCCGCGGCGCGCGGGTCTCAGGCTTCGTGCTGCGCGATGGCCGGCCGGTCTCACGGGCGCGGGTCTCGTTGAAGGCGACCTCCCCGCTGGTGACGCTCACGCTCGATGACGGCCGGTTCCTCTTCGACGACGTGGCCTCGGGC
>CAIVGN010000102.1 GCA_903905455.1 uncultured Archangium sp. | reverse complement strand
GCTCACCCCGCGAGGCGGCAGTAGCAGTACACGAACTCCTGCTGCTTGCCCGACGGCGTGGCGTGCAACTCGGTCAGCTCGTTGACCTTGGTGAACCCGCCGCCGAACTCGCCGTGGAGTTCGTCACCCGAGTACCGCATCACGTCGAGGTCGCTGCAGCGCTCGGGGCCCTGCGGACCGAAGGTCGCCACCAGCACGTGACCTCCGGGCTTGAGCGCGTGACGCACCAACTCGACGTAGCGACGCCGGTCTTCGGGTTCGCGCAAGAAGTGGAACACCGCGCGGTCGTGCCAGAAGTCGTAAGCATGCCTGGGCAACTCGAGCCGCGTGATGTCGCCCACCAGCCACTTCACCTTGTCGCCGCGTTCACCGAGGCGATTGCGCGCGACCTCGAGCGCCTTCGCCGAGAGATCGACCGCGGTGAGGTTGGTGTAGCCCTTGCCGAGCAGATCATCGACCAGCGTCGAGGCGCCCGCACCGACGTCGATGAGGCCCGCGTCCCGAGCGAGCCCTGCGCCCTCGATGTACGAAAGCGACTGCTCGAGGTGCGGCCGAAACCACGAGACCTCGTCGGTCTTCTTGCGGCCGTAGACGCCTTCCCAGTGCTCGGTGCGATTGGTCATCGAGGGCTCAGAGCCTGCCACGGACCATGCGATTCGCGTCAGTCGGTGCCTATCCTGCGCGCCATGAACCTCGCCCTCGGTCTGGTCGCCGTCCTGCTCACCGGTGCAACCCCGAAGTTCACCCCGTACACCGCGAAATCAGACCCCTTCCGCGTCGACTTCCCCGGTACGCCCAAGGTCGAGACCAGCAAGGACAAGGGCGTGGTGACGCGCACCTACACGCTCGACTCCGACTTCGCGGTCTACATGGCGATGGTGATCGCCGACCGCGAGCTCACCCTCGAAAACGCCAAGGACGAGTTCGAGGGCTTCCGCGAGGCCGAGAAGGAAGACGCGAAGATCCTCTCCGAGAAGGCCGTGTCGTTCGGCAGCGCGCCGGGCATCGAGCTCAAGATGCAGGGCAAGGAGGTCGACTCGCTCGCGCGCCTGTTCGTGACGAAGGGTCGCAGCTTCACGGTCATCGTCGACGTCGATCACGGCCACACGTTCGCCGAGGCGGGGGTCGATCCGTTCTTCAACTCCTTCGCCATCACCGACAAGTCGGTCGGGGCCCCCACGCCCGTGGCGCAGGCCACCCCTACCCCTGCCCCCGCCCCCGCCAAGCCCGCAGCGAAGAGCGGCGCGATGTCGAAGGACGGCGTCGACGTCTTCGGGTTCACCCCCGACGGCTCGAAGGTCGTGGCCATCGAACACGGCGTCTACGACGGCAAGGGCACCGCCTGGGGCCGCGTCACCTTCTTCGACACCGCGAAGGCGAGCGTCATCGGCAAGCCCATCGAGTTCGAGCTCGAGTCGTCCGAGCAGACCGAAGAAGACGCCTTCGCCGAGGCGAAGACCCGGGCCGAGACCGAGCGCGTGCGCCTGAAGCTCCCCGCGCTGGTGCCCGGAAAGTCGATCAACACCAACGCGAAGGGCGAGCTCACCGAGAAGGAAGGCGCGCCCATCGGCAACCTCGAGGTGAAGATGGCCCGCGGCAAGTCGGTGCGCGAGTGCATGGACCCGTTCAAGGCCGAGCTCCTCACCGCGAAGCTGTACCTCATGGGTGGCGAGACGCCGATCCCGGTGATCAAGGAGACGAAGACCCCCGCCACCCGCGCGTGCACCCAGGGCTGCGCGCCGAGCAAGACCTACGGCCAGGGCAAGGGCGCGCTCTTCGTCCTCTCCTGCAACACCAAGGGCTTCGAGGGCCCCGCGACGCAGGCCATGCTGCTGCCGCTGGGCAAGCTCGAGTTCCCGCTCGACGGCGAGCTGCCGCCGCAGTGACGCGGGTTCAGCGGAAGTTCTGATCGAACACCGACGCGTCGCCCGCGCGCTCGGTGAGCTTCCCGTTGCGCCACAGGCCCATCTTCTCGAGCCAGGCCTCGAACTCCGGGGCCGGGCGGTGCCCGAAGATCTCCCGGAGCGCCGCGTTGTTGTGGAACGAGGTGGTCTGGTAGTTGAGCATCACGTCGTCGCCCATGGGGATGCCCATCAGGTAGTTGACGCCCGCGAGCGTGAGCAGCATCTCCAGGTTTTCCTGGTCGTTCTGATCGGCGATCGCGTGGTTCGTGTAGCAGGCGTCGCAGCCCATCGAGATGCCGGTGAGCTTGCCCATGAAGTGATCTTCGAGGCCGGCCCGGGTGATCTCCTTCGCGTCGCGCAGGTACTCCGGCCCGATGAAGCCGACCACCGAGTTGACGAGGAAGGGCTTGTAGCGGCGCGCCAGGCCGTAGGCGCGGGCCTCCATGGTCACCTGGTCGGTGTCGTGGTGCGCGTTGGCCGACAGCGCGGTGCCCTGCCCCGTCTCGAAGTACATGACGTTGGGCCCCTGGGCGGTGCCTTCGCGGCGGGCCAAATCATACGCCTCGTCGAGCACGCTGACCGACACGCCGAAGTTCTGGTTCGCGCCCTGGCTGCCGGCGATGGACTGGAACATCAGGTCCAGCGGCGCCCCGCGTCGCACCGCCGCCATCTGGATGGTGATGTGCGAGAGCACGCAGTTCTGGGTGGGCACCCGGTACTTGCGCATCAGGTCTTTGACCGCGGTGAGGATGTCCACCGTGCCCTGGATGTCGCCGGTCGAAGGGTTGACGCCGATGACCGCGTCGCCGTTGCCGAAGCTCAGCCCGTCCTTCATCGCCGCGAGCACGCCCTCGACGTCGTCGGTGGGGTGGTTGGGCTGGAGGCGGCTGGAGATGCGGCCCTTGAGGCCGATGGTGTTGTTGCACCGCACGACGACGCGCATCTTCCGGCCGGCCGTCACCAGGTCCATGTTGGACATCAGCTTCGCGGCCGAGGCCACCATCTCCGGCGTGAGCCCCGGCGAGATGGCGGCGATGTCTTCACCGGTGGTGCGATCGTCGAGCAGCCACTCGCGCAGCGTGGAGACCGTCCACCCCTTCACCTTCGCGTAGGCGAAGGCGTCGAGCCCGTCGACCACCACCCGCGTCACCTCGTCGGCCTCGTAGGGCACCGAGGGCGCGTTGTAGAGCTGCTCGAGGGTGACGTCGGCGAGCACCTGCTTGGCGGCGGCCATCTCGCGCATCGAGGTGGCGGCGAGGCCGGCCTGGCGATCTCCCGAGCGCACCTCGTTGGCGCGCGCGAGCACCACCTTCAGCGAGGGGAAGGTGAAGTGCGCTCCATGCACTCGGGTCGAGAAGGCCACGGGGGAGGGTTCTGCTGAGCAACCCGGGCGCCGTCAAGGAAGGCCGAGGCGAAGTCAGCGCTTCTTCTTTTTCTTCACCGGCTTCTTTGCGGGCTTCTTCACCGGCTTCTTGCTCGGGGTGACGCCCGCGTCGGGGGTGCCCGCGTCGACCTCGTCGGGGGCGCCGGCGTCGGCCAGCGCGGCGACGGGCTCCACCGCGGCGTCGGCCACGTCGGCGACGAGCGCCAGCGCGGCGTCGGGCACGTCCACCTCGGGCAGCGCTTCCCCGGCGTCCACCTCGTCGACCACGACCGGCGCCACAGGCTCCCGGGTCCTGGCCACCTGGGCGCGCTGCACCTTGAGCATCACCCCGACCGCGAGGCCCACGACGACCAGCAGCAACAGCACCATCACCACGCGCAACCCGCCGCCCGACGACGGGGCCTTCACCGGGGCCATCGACTGCGCCGTGTCCGTGAAGCGCGGGGCCGGCGACGCGATCCGCGCCCGCAGGGCCGTGGGCTCGTTGAGCAACGCCTCGTCGCCGAGCGCGGGCAGGCCCTGGGGCGGCGTGCGCAGGCGCTCCTGGCCGCGCGCGCGGAGCCGCTCGTGCTCGGTGGTGTTGCGCGGGCCGCGGCTGGGATCGGTGTCGTCGAGGGACTCGGCAGGGGCCACCGGGATGCGTGCGCGCGGCGCGGTGTCTTCGATGGCCGCGGCCCGCACCCGGGGGTCGGTGTCCTCGTCGGGCAGCGGCGGGTTCGGCCTGCGCGTGGGCGCGCTGGCTCGGGGCTGGGTGTGGTCGGGGTCGCGCGGGGCCTCGGCCTCCGCAGGGGGGCGGGCGCGCACCGGGAGCTTCGGCGCGGGAACGTCCTGCGTCGACGCGGGGACGTAGGCGCGCACCGGCCTTCGCGGCCCGAGCGCAGCTCCTTCCGAGACGGCGAGCTGCGGCTGCGCTTCGGTCGGCGCGGAGGGCCCGGGGCGCTTCGCTCGAGGCACGAGCTCCGACGAGACGACGCGCGGCAGCGTGGGCTCGACCACCTCCTCGAGCCCGACCTCCTTCGACACCACGCGGGGCTGGGTCAGCTCCGGCGCGGGCTCGGGCATCACGAAGGGAGGGCCACCGGTGCCCGGCTGGGTGCCCATGGGAAGGCCCCCGGGAAACTCCGCCTCGAGATTCTCCGACGACGCGCGCGCCGGGAGCCCGCCGAGCGACTGGAGCAGCTTGATGCGATCGGCGAACAGCGAGCGCACCACCTGGGAGACCTGGTCATGGGTGAAGGCGAGCTCCCCGAGCACCGCCTCGAGCTCGTCCGCGAAGGCCCCCGCGCCCGCCTGGCGCTCGTCGGGCTGGGGCGAGAGCGCACGCTGCACCACGTCGTCGATGGCCGGGGTCGCCTCGGGGTGCGAGCTGGAAGGCGGCGGCAACGACGGGGGCGCCTTGGCGTACTCCCCGCGGAAGCCCGTGAGCGCGCTGTGCAGCACGCCGCCCAGGGCGAAGACGTCGGCGGAGAAGTTCACCCGCCCCAGCGGACGGAAGCGGGTCAGGCGCGGCGCGCCGTAGTCGAGCACCGAGATCTGCCCGTCGAAGCCGATCTGCAGCGAGGCGTCTTGCAGGCCCCCGTGGGCGCGCGGGGGCGTGACCTGGGCGAGCGCCCGCGCGGCGTCGATGAGCACCCGGCCTACCAGTCCGAGGGGGATGGGGTTGCCTGCCTGTTCGAGGGCGGCGATGGTCTCCCGCAGCGTCACCCCGGGCACCCACTCGAAGAGCGCGTGGCGCTTGCCCTGCAACTCGCCGACCTCCTGCAGCGTGACCAGGTGGGGCGAGGCGGGCGGCCACGAGCAGTCGGTGCCGTCCTTGATCTCCCGCAGCACCACGAGGCGCGCGCCGTGCTTCGCGAGGCGGGTGTGCGACGGAGACCCCGGCGGGAGTGGTGTGACGAGCTCGAGGGCCACGAGGGGGCGCACTGTATGCGCTGCAGGGGAAAGTGCCGACAACTCCCGTACCCCCCGCGCGTGGGACTGGAGTAAGGCGCGGGCATGAACGCGCAGATCTTCCGTGAGTACGATGTTCGCGGCCTGGTCGACACCGACCTGACGGACGCGGTGGTTGAGAACCTGGGCCGAGGCCTGGCCACCATGGTCAAGCGGGCCGGCGGCACCACCATCGTCGTCGGCCGTGACGCGCGCCTCTCGGGGCCGCGCTTCAACGACGCCTTCATCAAGGGCGCGATCTCCACCGGCATGCACGTGGTCGACGTGGGCATCGTGCCCACGCCCATCGTCTACTTCGCGGCGAACACCCTGCCCGTCGACGGCCTGGCGATGATCACCGGCAGCCACAACCCCGCCGAGTACAACGGCTTCAAGATGGGCGTGGGCAAGACCACGTTCTACGGCGAGACCATCCAGGCGCTGCGCAAGATGATCGAGGCCGGCGACTTCGAGAAGAGCGACCGCAAGGGCGAGGTCACGTACTTCGACGCCATCACCCCGTACCTCCACTTCGTGCTCAGCACGGTGAAGCGGGCCCCGAACAAGAAGATGAAGGTGGTCGTCGACGCGGGCAACGGCGTGGGCGGCATCGTCGCGGTGCCCCTGCTCGAGAAGCTCGGCTACGACGTGGTGCCCCTGTTCTGCGAGCCCGACGGGCGCTTCCCCAACCACCACGCCGACCCCACCATCGCCAAGAACCTCGAGCTGTGCATCGCCAAGGTCAAGGAGACGAAGGCCGACCTGGGCATCGCCTTCGACGGTGACGCGGACCGCATCGGCGTGGTCGACGGCGACGGCGAGATCCTCTGGGGCGACAAGCTGATGATCCTGTTGTCGCGCGCGGTGCTCAAGGAAGTGCCCGGGGCGTCGATCGTCGGCGAGGTGAAGTGCAGCTTCACCATGTACGACGACATCGCCAAGCACGGCGGCAAGCCCATCATGTGGAAGGCGGGCCACTCGCTGATCAAGGCGAAGATGAAGGAGACGCACGCGGCGCTGGCCGGCGAGATGAGCGGCCACATCTTCTACAAGCACCGCTTCTTCGGCTTCGACGACGCGCCCTACACGGCCGCGCGCCTGCTGGAGATCCTCTCGCATGAGACGCAGACCCTGGCGCAGCTGCTGTCCGACGTGCCGGTGACGTACTCGAGCCCCGAGCTGCGCTTCGACACGGTGGAAGAGAAGAAGTTCGCGCTGGTGCAGCGCTGCACGGAGAAGCTCAAGGCCAAGGGCCTCGAGCTGATCACCGTCGATGGCGTGCGCGCGGTGTGGCCCGACGGCTGGGGCCTGATCCGCGCCTCGAACACCACGCCCATCCTGGTGGTGCGCTACGAGGCGAAGAGCGAGGCGCGGCTGGCGGAGATCCAGGCGCTCATCGACGGCACCATCTACGAGGCCAAGAAGGAGCTCGGAGGGTGACGCTGCGCCTGGGAGTCGATTTGGGTGGGACGAACGCGCGCGCCGCCGTGGTCGAGCGCGCGACCGGTCGCATCGTGGGCTCGGCGCGGGAGACCTGGACCGACCGCACCCCGGAGGCGGTCATCGCCGGCACGGCGAAGCTGGTCACCGCGTTGGCCAAGGAGCACCAGGTGGGGCCCGGGCCGGTGGGCGTGGGCTTCGCGGGCATGCTGCGCGGGCCGGTGGTGGTCAACGCCCCGAACCTCGGCTGGCGCGACGTCGACTTCGGGGGCCCGCTCTCGGCGGCCCTGGGTCGTGACGTCACCCTGGTCAACGATCTCTCGGCCGCGGCCTGGGGTGAGTACTCGGCGGGCTGCGCGAAGGGCGCCAGGGACACCTTCACGGTCTTCGTGGGCACCGGCGTGGGGAGCGCGATCATCAGCAACGGCGCGCTGCTCAGCGGCGCCTCGCACGTGGCCGCGGAGTTCGGGCACATCAAGCTGGTCGTCGAGAGCGGCCGCCTCTGCGGCTGCGGCCAGCGGGGGTGTCTCGAGGCCTACGTCGGCGGCGCGAAGCTCGCGCAGTGGATGAAGGAAGAGAAGATCGAGGGCACCGCGGTGGACCTGGAGACGCTCGCCGGCCGCGTCGAAGAGAAGAAGGCCAAGACGCTCTACGACTACGCCACCAGCAACCTGGCGCTGGCCATCGCCAACCAGGTCACGGTGCTCAACCCCGCGGTGCTGGTGCTGGGCGGCGGCGTGCTCAGCCGGTGCCCGGGCATGGTGCAGCGCATTCGCGACACGGTGGCCGCGCGGTCGACGGTGGCCAGCAGCAGCGCGCTGCGCATCGAGCTGGCGTCGCTGGGTGATGACTCGGGCCTCGTGGGCGCAGCGCTGCTGACATGACCCACGACGAGCTCGCGACCCGGCAGCCGCTGTGGGAGGCCATGAGCGACCTCTTCCTCGACACCGAGGTGCGCTGGAGCGTGCCCCACGTGGCCTTTGCCTGCGTGGCCTCGGGCCTCGACGACGAGACGCTGGAGCGCATCTTCTGGGCCGAGGTGTTCCCCGAGGCCATCGGCAACCTGACGCAGGTGGCCGGCGAGTGGGCCATGCTCAAGCTCGACGAGGCCGCGTTGATCAAGCGGGCCAACTCCGGCTCCATTCCCTGGCTCTCGCGGCGCGCGCACGGCTCGCTGGTGCAGGACTCGTGGCTGGCGGTGCGCGAGGTCGCGTCGTGGCTGCGCGCGGATGCGCTGGAAGAGCGGAAGCAGCACGTGCAGGCGCTCGACCTCCTGGGGCGGCGGTACTTCGAGACCCCGGGCCAAGAGAGCTCGTTCGCGACGGCCGAGCGCTTTGCTGCGCTCCAGGACGTCGCGAGGGTCGAGTGGGCCCGCTACGAGGCCGTCTGCCAGCGCCAGCGCCTGGGCGCCGAGCCTCCCCATGCGGCCTGCGCGAACGAAGTGAAGAAGCTCCTCGCCGGCTGAGGGAAGTCTCCCCCCGACGCCCGTGGTACGAGCTGCTGCATGAAGAAGACGCAGGCTGCGACGCCCCGTGCCGTCCTCGTCGGGGTGCAACTCCCGGGCGTCAGCGACATCGACCACGAAGGTGATCTCGCCGAGCTGGGCCGCCTGGTGCACACCCTGGGCTTCGAGGTCGTCGGCACCATCTCCCAGAAGCGCGACGGGCTGGTCTCGGGCACGGTGCTCGGCGAGGGCAAGCTCAAGGAGCTCGCGCAGCTCACCGGCGGCACTGGCGAAATCCCCACCGGCGCCCCGGAGCGCAAGTCGAAGGCCCGCGACAAGTGGGAAGCCGAAGAAGACGAAGAGGGAGAGGCGCCCCCGGAGGAGTTCGCGCAGGGTGACGACCTCTCCGTCGACGAAGAGACCGGCGAGCCGAACCGCGCCTCGGTGGTGGTGGTGGACCACGAGCTGTCCCCCAGCCAGGCGCGCAACCTGGAGCGGGCCACGGGCGCCGAGGTGCTCGACCGCACCGGCGTCATCGTCGACATCTTCCATCGGCACGCGAAGAGCCGCGAAGCGCGCATGCAGGTGGAGATCGCCCGCCTCAACTACGTCGCTCCGCGCATGCGCGAGTCGAGCGGAGGCAAGGAACGGCAGCAGGGCCGTGGCGCCGGTGACTCGGCCCTCGAGCTGGATCGCCGCAAGGTGCGCGACCGCATCGCCGAGCTGAAAGAACAGCTGGCGCACATTCACGCCGACCAGGACCAGCGGCGGCACGCGCGCAAGGACCAGCTCCGCGTGGCGCTCGTGGGCTACACCAACGCGGGCAAGTCTTCGCTGATGCGCGCGCTGACCGGCAGCGAGGTGCTGGTGGCCGACCGGCTCTTCGCCACCCTCGACACCACCGTGCGCGCGCTCCAGCCCGAGACGCGGCCGCGCATCCTCGTGTCGGACACCGTGGGCTTCATCAAGAAGCTGCCCCACGACCTGGTGGCGTCGTTCAAGTCGACGCTCGACGAGGCCCTCGAGGCCTCGCTGCTGCTCTACGTGGTCGACTCGTCGGACCTCACCTGCGAGGCCCAGCTCGAGGTCACCATGGGCGTGCTCGAGGAGATCGGCGCGCAGAGCGTTCCGCACCTGCTGCTGCTCAACAAGGCCGACCGCCTGACCCCGGAGCGCAAGGCGGAGCTGCTCTCGCGGCACCCCGAGGCCGTGGTGCTCTCGGCCCACGCCCCGGGTGACGTGGTGGCCTTGCGGCAGCAGATCATCGACCACTTCGAGGCCTCGATGGTCGAGACCGAGCTGGTCATTCCGTACGCCAAGCAGGGGCTCATCGCGCAGGTGTTCGAGAACGCCCGGGTCATCTCGGAGGAGTACGACGAGACCGGGCGGAGGATGCGGGTGCGGGCCTTGCCGGCGGCGGTGGCCAAGCTGAGCCACCTGGTCGAGCCGGACTGAGGGCCTGTGGGTGGAGTGCACGGGCACTGCTCGGGCGATGGTGCCCAGGGAAGGCCCCTCACCCCAACCCTCTCCCCGCTTTCGCAGGGAGAGGGAGCGCACCTTCGCGAGGGAGGTGGTATGGGCCGCGCCGATGTCTGACGAGGAGCTCATCGGCCCAGGCGCCCAGGTCGCCGGCTGGTTCAACACCCACGCCAAGCGGGTCACGCAGCTTCGCGTCGACGCGTTCCGCGAAGCGCTGCCCGAGGCCCGGGTCTTCGCCGCCTCCACCTTCGACGAGGCCAAGGCCCACGCCGACGCCCTCGTGAAGAACCCGCCCCGCATCATCTTCTGCGGCGGCGGCGACGGCACCATCGTCACCCTCCTCAACTTCCTGCGCGACCGTGGGATGAAGCAGTTCCCCCTCATCGGCCTCTTCAAGCTGGGCACCGGCAACGGCTGGCCCAGCGCCGTCGGGGCGAAGGGCTACGAGCGCACCCTCAAGCAACTGCCCGGCCTCAAGCTCGCGCCGCGCACGCACCACTTCCAGCTGTGCGAGGTCCAGGGCCGCGTGTGCCAGTTCGCCGGCGTGGGCTGGGACGCGACGCTGCTCCACGACTACAAGCGCAACCTCGCCAAGCGCGAGAAGCAGATCCTCGCCGGCGGCGTGGCGGCCACCCTGAGCAAGGGCGTGGGCGGCTACCTGTACTCGCTGTTCCGCCTCACCGTGCCCGACGAGCTGGCCCGCGCCCGCGAAGGCCGCACCCGCATCAAGGTCGAGAACATCGGCGAGCCCGCGTACACCTTCGATGGCCGCGGCCAGGTCATCAAGGCGCCCTCGGAGCCCGTGCTCTACGAGGGCCCGATGTCCATCGCCACGGCCGGCGTCGAGCCGTACTGGGGCGCGAAGTTCAAGGCCTACCCCCACGCCTACCTCGTGCCCGGGCGCCTCAACTTCCGCGTCTACGATCGCCACGTGCTCATCGGCGTGAACAACATGTTCAAGCTGTGGAACGGCACCGAGCTCGAGGGCATGTACGACTGGTGGGTGACCGGCGTGCGCTTGCACCTCTCACGGCCCATGCCCTACCAGCTGGGCGGCGACGTCTTCGAGCCCCGCGAGGTCGTCGACTTCACGCTCGCCAGGGAGACCGTCGACCTCATCGACTGGGACCAGAACTGACTCACGGCGCGCGCAGGGCGATGACCCGCTTGCGGATCGAGCCGAACACCTCGGGCAGCGAGCCGGTCTGCGCCGAGCGCAACAGCGCGTCGGGCACCAGCATCGCCGGGTCCGAGTCGATCATGTAGACCACCAGCGTGCGCTTGCCGCTCTCGCCCCAGGGCAACACCGTCCACGAGCCGTTGTTGCGGTGGTAGGTGCCGCGCACCAGCGTCCACTGCCGCAGGAAGTGCCCCGCGGGCTCCTCGCGCTGCACCGACTTCGTGTCCGACCAGAGGTTGGTCAGCGGGAAGGGGAGCTTGAGCTCCACGTGGCACAACGGCACCCCGGCTTCTTCCAGGGCCGTGCTCGTCTTGGTGCGCGGCATGAACTCCGAGAAGTGCTGGCAGTCGCGCAGCACCGGCCACACTTCTGAGCTCGGCGCTTCGACCAGCGCCATCGACTCCACGCCGATGCCCCGGTTGTCCGTGGGCTTGAACTCGCGCAGCACCACGTCGCCCGCTTCGAGCTTCTTCTGCTCGGTGTCCGTCAGCTTGGGGAACGGGACCGGGACCGCCCAGGCGGCGGTCGCGAGGACCAGGAGGGGCACGAAGAGGGCGCGCATTTCCTGCGCGTTGTAGCACGCCCCCCTCGGTTCTTCAGACCAGCGACTTGAGCTTCCTCGCCTTGAGCGCCTCGACGACCTTGCGCACGTCCTGGCACTTGTCCTTGGGGATGACGAGCAAGGCGTCACCGGCGTCGACCACCACCACGTCCTTCATGCCCACCACGGCGATGAGGCGCTTGCCGGCGAGCACCACGCTGCCCGACGAGTCGATGAGGATGGCAGGCCCTTCGGACACGTTGCCGAAGGCGTCATGGGGGCGCACGTCGGGGAGCGCGTTGAAGCTGCCCACGTCGCTCCAGCCGCACGAGGCGGGCACCACGGCGATGCTCGTCTCCTTCTCCGCGACGGCGTAGTCGATGGAGGTCGCGGGCATCTTGGCGAACTGCTTCTTGAGCACCGCGGCGGCCTTCTTGGTGCCCCAGGCGGCGCGCACGGCGGCCAGCGGCTTGACCATCTCGGGCACGTGGCGGCCCAGCGCTTCCATCATCACGTCGGCGCGGAAGACGAAGATGCCGGCGTTCCACAGGTAGTCACCCGACGAGAGGTAGCCCTGCGCGGTCTCGAGGTTCGGCTTCTCGACGAAGGCGGCGACCTGGCGCGCCTGGCCCGAGAGCGGCCCGCCGACGCGGATGTAGCCGTAACCCGTCTCGGGGCGGCTGGGGGTGATGCCCAGGGTGACGATGCGGCCTTCGCGGGCGACGCGCACGGCCTCTTCGATGCTGGCGCGGAAGCCCTTCAAGTCGGCGACGTGCTGGTCCGACGGCAGCACCACGAGGATGCCTTGCGGGTTGCTGTGGGCGACGTGGGCACAGGCGAGGGCGATGGCCGGCGCGGTGTTGCGGGCCTCGGGCTCGACCACCACGTTCTGCTTGGGCAGCTTCGGCAGGGCCTTGCGCACCAGCGCCGCGTGCTTGGCGCCGCAGACCACCGAGGTGCGCGCCGGGGTCGAGAGCCCGGCCATGCGCTTCATGGTCTCGGCGATGAGGGGTTCCTTGCTGGTGAGGGCGAGGAATTGCTTGGGCTTGGTGCTGCGCGAAAGGGGCCAGAACCGCGTACCGCTCCCGCCTGCCATGATGACCGCGAAGACGTCGTTGCTCATGGGGTGCGCCCTTATTCAAGGCCCGGGGCGCCGTCACCTGCGGAGATCTGTTCAGGGGTACGGGAGACGTGACACAAGCGCCCGGGTGAGCACCCTTCCCTTTACCTGGCGCAGTGAGAGTGAAACCCCGGCGCCCGAGAAGCTGAGCCCCGTCGACGACGCGCTGAACGCGGACGACGCGCTGCGACGCGTCCGCAAGGGCGAGTACCTGCTGTACCGCGGCGACTTCCACAACGCGCGCCAGCTCATCGGCGCCATGGGTCGCCGGCTGCCCAGCCCGCGCCACAGCGGTACCCCGCTCGAGGCCTTCCGGTCCGAGCGCAAGGCCCGCGCCATCGAGCACGACACCCTGGGCCGCATCGTGGTGGAGCTCGACGCCTCGTACAAACTCGACCTCAAGCGCGCCCCGGACGTCTCGGTGGCCTGCAAGCAGGCGTGGGGCAAGACCACCGACGAGCGCACCGTGGTGCCGTTCAAGACCCTGCTGGGCATCGTGGGCGCGGCCGAGTGGCGCAAGAAGGGCATCGACGTGCCCGGGCTCAACAAGAAGCTCACGCCGCACTACGGCGTCTACCTCCCCACGCGCACCGACTACGTGGAGCTGGTGCGGCGCCTGGGCGACGTGAAGGGCACCAAGTGCTTCGACATCGGCACGGGCACCGGCGTGCTGGCGCTCTTGCTGCTGCAGAAGGGCGCGGCGAGCGTGGTGGGCACGGACATCGACCCCCGGGCCGTGGCCTGCGCCAAGGAGAACGCCCAGTTCTTCAAGCAGACCGAGCACTTCACCATCGAGGAGCGCCCCCTGTTCCCCGCGGGCCGCGCGGACATCGTGGTGTGCAACCCGCCCTGGGTGCCCGAGCCGCCGAAGAACAAGATCGACCGCGCGGTGTTCGACGAGGACAGCCAGATGCTCAAGGGCTTCCTGTCGGGCCTCAACAAGCACCTCGCGCCCAAGGGCCGCGGCGCGTTGATCATCTCGAACCTGGCGGAGCTGCTGGGCCTGCGCGAGCCCGGCGCGCTCGAGGCGCTCTTCGTGGAGTACGGCGTGAAGTGCATCGAGACCTTCGAGATCGGCGCCAAGCACGGCAAGGCGAAGGACAAGAGCGACCCGCTGCACGAGGCGCGGTCGAAGGAGATCACCGCGATGTACCTGCTGCAGCCGGCCTGAGCCGACTCAGCGCAGTTCGCTGATCACCCGCCGCGCACCCCACGCGCAGGCGGGCACGCTCTGCCCGGGGAACACCGTGTCACCCACGCGCACCAGGCCCGCCACGCCGGTGCGTCCCGTGGGGTAGCCGCGGCGCAACGTCGCGTAGTCGAAGGCGAGGCCGCCCACGCGCCCGCCCTTGCGACCCGTGAAGCCTTCCCAGGTCTTCGGCGTGCCGGGCATCACCACCGGCTTGCTGGCGCCCTGCACCGCGGGGAAGGCCACGGCCAGCGCGCCCAGCAGCTCCTCGCTCACCTTCGCCTTGCGGTCCGCGTGCTCGGCGTCGCTCAGGCCTTCCCAGTCACGCGCCGGGGCGTGGCAGCTCATGGTGACCGCGCGAAAACCCGCCGGCGCCATCGAACGATCGTCCGGCCGCGAGAGGGTGACGAAGACCGAGTGGCCCCCGCTCACGGGCAGCGGCTGCTCGAGCAACACCTGGTGGTAGGGCGCAGCGTCGGGCCCGAAGACGTCTTCGATGCCCAGGTACTGGGTGCACGTCGCCCAGGCGTCGGGGTGGCGCTTGATGGTGCCCGCGAAGACGGGGGCGAGCTCGGGGGAGGCGAGGCGCTGCGCGTCCCAGTGCGTGAGGTTGAGCACGAGGTGCTGCGCGTCGAAGCCGCCCGACGGCGTGTCCACGTGGAAGCCGGTGGCGCCCCTGGCGTAGCCGGTCAGCGCGGTGTCGAGCTTCAGCGTGCCCCCGCGCGCGACGAACTGGTCCGCGAGGTGCTCGAGCAACGACGAGAGGCCGCCCCTGGCGAGGTACAGCGGGCGCTGGAGGTACTCCATGCCCAGCGCGCCGAAGAGGTACGGCGTGTGCGCGGCGCGGGCCTGGGTCGAGACGAGCAGCAGCTCATCGAGCAGCGTTCGTGCGTCGTCGGTGATGGCGCCGGCCCCCGCGAGCTTGGAGGCCGTGGTGCGCAGCAGCGCCGGGAGCATGCCCCAGGCCTTCGCGTTGCCCGCCGCGCCGAGGAGATCTCCCGGGCCCCGCGGGGGAAAGTGGAGCTCGGTGATGAGGCCCCAGCCGCGCGCCCCGAGCTGGGCGGACTCGGCCCAGAAGCGGGCGAAGTCGGCGCCGTGGTGTCGGGTGAGCACCTCGTGGTTCGCGGCCGCGTCGCGCGTCAGCGTCAAGGGCGCGCCGTGTTGCCACACGCTGATGTTCTTCTGCGCCACCGGGGCGTCGAAGGAGATCTCCAGCTCGGCCAGCACGCGGCCCAGCGGCATGTCGGGCTCGAGGCCGATGAGCGTGGTGGCGCCGGCGAGAAAGCGGAAGCCCTTCACCGGGAAGGCCGAGGCACAGCCGCCGACGCGCGACTTGGCTTCGAGGAGCACCACGTCGTGCCCGGCGCGCTGCAGGTAGAGAGCGGCGACGAGACCTCCAGCGCCAGCTCCGACGACGATCGACGACGGCTTCACGACGCGCGAAGTAACGGCGTCACTTCAGCTTCGCGAGGCTCTCTTCGATTTCGCGCTGTTCCTGCTCGAGGCGCGCGCGGTGTCCCTTCAACCTCACCGCGACCACCACCAAGGCGAGCCCCGAAGCCGAGAGCAGGCCTTCGATGAGGAAGCTGGGACGACCCAGGAGAAAGCTCCCCCCGTTGGCGAGTACCGAGAGCAGCGAGAGCCCGACCCACCAGCGCAGAAACGTGGGCACCAACACGGCGCGCGGCTCGCGGGGCACTCGCTGGTTCTGCGCCAGGCGGTAGCGCAGCGACGTGCGCTCGTGCTCGCGGCGCACGTTCACTTCGACGACGGGCGGCTCGGGGACGGAGGGGGTCGCAGCGACGATGGGCGCGGGCTTGAGGCTGGGGCCCACGTTGGCCACGACGCGCGCGCCGCAGCTCGTACAGATCGCCGAGTTCGGCAACACGGGCCGGCCGCACGCCTTGCATTCCATGGTCGCGGGGGAACGTAGCCCGCACCGCTTCGTGGTTCCCCGGTTTCCTGGGCCCGGCTACCGCGGCACGCGCCGCAGCGTCATCGCCACCGGCAACGAGGCGTGCTGCAGGTCGGCCACGAGCACGAGGTAGTCGCCATCGACGCGCACCGAGAGGAAGTTGGGGACGCCGGGCAGCGCGGGGCGACCGAGGATCTCCGGCCGGCACACCGACTGACCGTCATAGAGCAGGAGCCCGTCGTCGGCGCCCGCAAGGTACGTCTCGCGCGGGCCCGCGACGGCGATCGACCGAATGGTCCCCGCGCCCGTGAGCGGTACCCAGCCCCCATTGACCGGCAAGCGCGGAGTGCCATTGTGGTCGAGGAAGACGAGCAGGCCCGAGCTCAAGAAATCAAACATCGAGACGTTGGTGACGTCGGCCGGCAGCAGGGTCAACCCGCCGTCCGGCGCGACGAACGCGGCGCGCTGCACGCCCGGCGAAGTCGTCACCACGCCTGAGCGCCAGACCTCGCCCGCGTCGTTCTGGCGCAAGGAGCCGCAGGTCCCGCTGATGCCCGCCAGCGGGAGCAGGCTCGTGCCCCCGTCGCGCCACTCGCACACCTTGAAGTCGTTGCAGCAGTAGAGGCCGACGTTCGGCGTGCGGCTGAAGACCGCGTCCGCCGTCAACGAAGCGCAAGCGCCCGACTGCATCACGGGGGCGTAGCCCACGTTCGTCCGGAACACGCCGCCTCCGCGCTCATCGATGGTGAACTGCTCGTTCCCCGCAACCCCCGTCCCATCGTTCACCAACATCGAGGGGATGAGGCTCATCGTGGTGCTCGCGATGACGCCCGCATCCATCGAGAACGCGCGCGCCATGGTGTCGTTGACGCCGTGCGTGCCCATCAGCAGCAGCGAGCCGCCTCCGACGCTCACGCCACCGTACGAGACGATGCCCGCGTCTTCGACGAAGAGCGAGACGAACTGGAGCCGGTTGGGCCCGCAGGTCGGGCCTGCGTCGGCCGGCCCCGCGTCGGGTACGCCCGCGTCGAGTACGCCCGCATCAGGTACGCCCGCGTCGGGTACGCCCGCGTCGAGTACGCCCGCGTCCTGCGGACCGGGGTCGACTTCGCCGGCATCCACCTCGCCCGCGTCGAGCCCCGCCAACCGCTCTTCCGCCAGCCCGTTGAAGTCGAAACAGCCGACGAGGAACACCGAGCACACCAGCAGCCGACTCAGCGCCATGACCACCCCAGCGATGCGAACATCCCACCCTGCAGCGGCGTCACTCCGAAGGACACGGCCGAGGCCGGCTCGGGGCTCACCAACGCGAGCACCAGCGCCGTCACCGCCGCCGCGCCACCGAGGCCGATCAACGAGAAGCCCAGCGTCTGCTCGAGGTTGCCGGCGTTGCGCAGCGAGACGATGTCCGCCGAGGTGTTCGCCTGCCCCAGCGAACGCCAGGTGCCCTCGGCCTTGAGCCGCAGCGCGAGCCCCGACGCGAGGCCCGCGACCGCAACGCCCAGCGTGACCCACGCCGCGGGGCGCAGTGACGTCGCCACCGGCTTCGGCGCCGTCGGGTCAGGACCCGGGTGCAGCCCCCGCCCCGCCCACTTCCAATCGAGCTGCGTCGCCAACCGCCACGCGAGGTGATCGATGGCCGCGGTCATGCCTTCGGGGCCCGTCGCGGTCTCGGTCGCTTCGGCCAACACCTCGGCGTCCTTGGCCGAGAGCACCCGCGCCGAGAGCGTGTACCCGGCGCCCAGGCGGCCCACGCGCCCCAGGAGGATGCCGTCGGTGCCGAGCGCCGCGGCGAACTCCGCGCTGCAGGTCGTCGCGCAGCCCAGCAACGCCCGCTGCCGATCCATGCCCAGCATCGCCGCCATGTCTTCGGCGGTGATCACCTTGAGCCCCCGTTCCCGCAGGCCGCTCGCCAGGAGCGTGCCGTAGAGGTCGACTTCGCCGGCCTCGAGGCCTGCGCCGGTGAGACCGGGAACGGCGACTGAGGGTGCCACCGACAAGAGCAGCGACAGCGTCACGCTCAACATGGTGGCCGAGGGTAGACCGGGGGAGGAGGCGTGTCAGTGATGTTGGTCAGAGGTCGGTCCGGCCCCTCACCCCGGCCCTCTCCCCGCTGGCGCAGGGCGAGGGAGCGACTCAGTAGAAGTACGGCGAGGTCGCCAGGTCGATGCGGCGAATGAGGTCGTCGATCAACGGCTGCACCGACACCGGGTAGTTGGCCCGCGACGCCACGAACGAGGCCCGGGCGGCGTTGAGCGCGATGAGCGCGTCGCCCTGCTGCATCGCCTTGAGCACGTCGACCATCACCCGCATGGTGTCCAACGAGCGCTGCCCGTCGCTGCCGGTGAGGCTGTTCTTCACCACCTCGATGACCCGCGCCCGGAACGCCGCGTCGTCCAACGACGGGTTGACGCCGATCTCATCGCGGTTCGCCGCCCCGGTGAGGAAGAGGTTGCTGAGCAACACCGCGTTGTAGAAGTTGGCGTAGGCCCCGGCGGTCGGGGTGAGGGCCAGCACCTCGGCCTTGAGCGGGGGCGCCGTGTCCGCGATGAGCGCGTTGAAGGCCTCGAGCCGCTGCGCCTCGTTCGCCGCGCCGCGCACGTGCCGGGTGAGCGGGAAGACGTCGGTCACCAGCAGGGCCTGCTGCGCGGTCAGTGCCTTGCGCATGGCCGCCTGGTACCGCGGGGTGATGTCGGTGGTCAGCGGATTGGGACCCTGGTCGAAGCGCGCGCACAGCGCGTCGACGGCCGTGTCCTGGTCGGTACAGAAGGCCTGCGTCGGCGCCAGCGTCGAGAGCCCGTAGAGGAACTTCACCGCCGCCACGTCGTACGCGCCCGGCTTGTCGAGGCGCACCGCGTCGGCCTCGGCGTTGTAGTCCATCACCGACGAGCCCTCGAGCGAGCCCTTGAAGTTGTGCCGCAGCCCCAGCGTGTGCCCCACCTCGTGGAGGATGACCTCGGTGATGTACTTCTCGAGGAACTCCTTGCGCGTCAGCCCCGCGGGGATGGCCGCCGCCTCGAGCTTCATCGCGCACAGCGCCTGCTCGGGCATCGCCGACCAGCGCAGCGCCGGCCGCGCGTCGCCGGTGGGCATCGCGAGCTGCACGCCGCCGTCGGTCGAGAGCGAAGGCGCAAGGGGCGCGACGGGCGCGGCGCAGGTGCACGCGTTGGTCACGCCACTGCCCAGGTTCGAGGGCGCGGTGGCGCTGCTGATGAAGTCGGCGCCGTTGTCGTTGGTGTCCACGCAGCCGATGAGGTCGGCGCGCAGGAGCGTCGCGGTGGAGGTGCCCGCGGGCGCCGGGCGCAGCTCGCTGCAGTTGGTGGCGCCGTAGCCCACGGTGTCGAGCACGGAGGCGGTGAGACCGCAGGCCCCGGTCAACGCCGTCGTGCCCTGGACCAGCGCCAGCTTGCCACCCGACGCCGCGAGGTTGATGCCGCTGGTCTGATCGACCGTGGGCAACGCCGTGCCGCCCGCCGTCACCGCGAAGCCCACCAGGTAGTAGCCACCCGCGGGGATGGCGGGACCCGTGAGGGGAACGACCTGCCACGCCGCCGTGCCCGTCGCCGAGCCGTACTGCAGCGAGAGCCCCGAGAGCACCGCCGGGTCCACGCCGCGGTTGTGGAGCACCACGAAGTCCTGGTTGCGGAAGCCGGTCGCCGAGTTGCCGCCGTAGACCTGGCTGATGACCAGCTGCGGCGCGCAGGGAGCGAAGACGCCCGCGTCGACCACCGGCGTACCGGCGTCGAGGACCGGGGTGCCCGCGTCGAACTCGAGCAGCCCCGCGTCACCCGCCGACTGCAGCGCACCCTCGATGAAGGTGGTGGAGAAGTAGACCGACGCGCCGCGGATTTCCCCGGTGTTCGGGTTCTCGCGCCAGTTGGCGAAGGCCATGCCCAGCGCGGGGTTGGTGTCGACGACGATGAAGTTCTTGTCGTCGTCACCGAAGGAGTCGGCCGCCGTGGTGGGCACCACGCTGAAGACCGGGAAGCCGAAGGCGTCGTTCCACCCGGTGATGCCGCGGCTCAGCGCACCTTCGATGTCGATGCCCGCCAACCGCGGGTCGGCCTTGAGCCGCGCCAACGTGGAGGTGATGCGCCAGGGGATGGGCTGCATGCCCGGCTTGATGTTCCACTTCACGACGTTCTGCTTGAGCCGCGGCTCGTTGGGCACGTACTGCACGTTGCTGCTGCCGAAGTACTGGTTGGTGGTGCGCTCGGTGGCGACGAAGCCCGCGCTCTCGGCGTAGCGACGCAGCGAGACCGACATGGTGCCCGACCCGCGGAACGGCTGGTTCCACGCGAGCAGCCCCGCGCCCGGCGCCTCGGAGTAGCCGGTGAAGACCTGCTCGAAGGACACGCCGTCGCCCAGGGCGCGGAAGCGCTGCAGGTACGAGAGCTCGAGCTGGAAGCGCACCTGGTAGCTCGCCGCGAAGTCGTCGCCCACCACCTCGAAGCGGTTGAGCCCCGCCGACGGGTCGATGAGCACGTAGTTGCTCGCGCCGGGCAGCGCGTTGAACGGCGCGAAGTCCGTCACCAGCGGGTAGGCCTCCACCACCAGCTGCGGATCGAGCGCGTCGCTCCACTTGGTGCCGTCGGTGGCGTCGAACACGTAGAGCTTGTTGTTCTGGATCTTGAAGGTCACCACCCGCGTGCCCAGCGAGCGCGCCGCCTGGCCACTCTCCGACGGGTGCCACTGCGTGAGGTAGGCCGAGAGGAACCACTTCTGGCCCAGCTGCGCCTTGTTGATGGCGAGGTAGAAGTTCTCGTTGCCCGCGGTGGTGTAGCCGTCGCTGCCGGCGTCGAGGGTCAACGCCTCGGAGGTGCGGGCCACGCGCACGAAGGGATCGTTCGCCGAGAGCTGCTCGTCGGGGGTGGCGCAGGCGGCGAGGAGCGACAGCGCGCAGAGGAAGAGCGTGGCGCGCAGGGGGCGCGGGGCAGGCGTGGACATGGAGGGCTCCGAGAAGGTGAGCGCGACCGGGTGATGCGCGGTCGGAGGGGAGACCCGGGTCAGGTGAGTGGTGTGCAAGATGCCGGGTTGTCGGCGGGCCCGGGGGCCGCGCGCGACAGGCGATGGCATCGATCGCGACAGGGTAAGCGACTTGAATTGCTGAGTAAATCTGGCGGGGTGCCTGGGTTGGCCCCTCACCCCGGCCCTCTCCCCGCTTCGCAGGGCGAGGGAGTCAGTCGAGCTTCGCGGTGTGCACGTGCTTGCGGAAGGCCTCCAGCGCGTCGCCGATGGCCCCCCGCTCGCCGAGACTGCGCAGGAAGTTGAGCAACGCCCCGCGAGCCACGATGCGCGTGCCGTACTCGGCGATGGTCGTCTTCTCGTCGAGCTCGTAGAGCTGCCAGAACCCGAACTGCTCCATCAACCCGTCGCCCCCGGCGGTGTCGAGGTTCCACTCCATGCGGTGCTCGTCCGGGTAGTACCAGTGCTGGGTGCGGTAGCGGAACGTGAAGAGGAAGCTGACCACCATGTCGATGGCCTCGCCCTCGGCGGTCCGCTCCCCGACGGTCTTCGACTGCTCGACGTGCGGGAGGAAGGTCTTCTGCTGCGAGGGCTGGGTGATGAGCGCGAACACCTCGTCGCGCGGGCGATCGAAACGCACCACCGCGCGCAACAGCGACGGCCCACCGCCGGCCGACTTCTGGTCGAGCAACGCGTAGCCTTCGCGCCTCACCGCGTCGCGCGCCGAGACGGGCAACGTCGCGAGGAACCGGGCGCCGGGCGCGTCGACCCCGCCGTCGGCCGCGGCGAAGAACTCCGCCGGCGCGTGGTCGCGCGCTGGAGGACGGGGCTCAGCCCACGCGCAGCACGCAGCGAGGCAGCACAGGGTCACGACGAAGCGCAGCATGAACGTGGCCGCGTAGGCCCCGGGGCTTCGACTCGCCTTGATCTGCATCAAGGCGAACCAGAACCGCCAGGCGAGTTGGCTGCCGCGTCGCCTACGGCGCGACGGTGAAGGTGATGGAGTTCGACCGCGAGCCGCCGTTGTTCACGTCGTAATAGTCGGTGACGACGACGTGGTACTGGCCGTTGTCGGTGGTGATGCCCGCGAGGTCGGCGCGCTTGAGTTGCACCAGCCCGCCCAGGTTCCGGGTCATCGCGTAGGCCGAGCCGTTGGTGCCGAAGGCGGCGCCGCTGCCGTTGGTCGAGGTCAACGAGTAGCTGATGCCGTTGTACGTCGGCGGCCCCCAGGTGCTCGGCGGGTTGCCGCCGATGGCGAAGTGGTGAGGGCCCTCGCAGAAGGTGCCGCTCGTCTGCCAGGCGAACTCCACGTAGCCCAGGGTGGCGAAGTTCACCTGGCCGCAGGCCGTGGGCGAGACCATGCGCAGCACGCAGCCGCCCGAGCCGTCGATGGAGGGGATGAGGGGCACGGCCGGGTTGCAGGTCGACGCGGAACCGCCGCCGGTGCCCGTGCCGCCGCCCGTCGCGGTGCCACCGCCCGTCGCGGTGCCGCCACCCGTCGCGGTGCCGCCACCCGTGGCCGTGCCGCCGCCGGTCGCGAGGCCGCCCCCGGTGCCAGTGCCTCCACCCGTCGCGACGCCGCCCCCGGTGCCCGTGCCGCCGCCCGTCGCGGCGCCGCCCCCGGTCGCGTTGCTTCCCCCGGTGCCCGCGGTGTTCGGCACGCACGTGCCGATGCTGCTGCAGACCTGGCCGGCGAAGCACGCCATGCAGGCGTTCCCGGCAGCGCCACAGGCGTTGGGCTGGATGCCTCCCTGGCAGATGCCCGAGGCGTCACAACACCCGTTGCAGGACGTACACGCGGAACCACTGCTGCCACAGCTCGGTGCCAGCGAAAGGGTCAGGCCCAACAAGGCCCCCGCGAGCAGCCACGTCTTCGTCTTCATGTCGATGCGCCTTTCCAAGGCGAGACCAAGCGCCCCCCACGGGCGGTGCTCTCATCTCAAACGCGCAGACGGCAGTCAAAGAGGCTCAGACCCGGCATCGGGGCCCCGGCGCGCAAGCCCTGCGCGGGTCTCCCCCGCGTGCATGGAAACAGCGGGCCATGGTGACGACCTACCGTTAGCCTCATGGGGCGATGTGGAACCGGGTCACCGACTGGTGGATTCCCGCCGAGCTCTTGAAGACGGTGGAGGGGCGGTGGCGCGCTCGGTTGTTGGTGCAGGTGTTGATGACCGGCGCGGCGATCACCCTGTCGATGCTCGGCCTCTACCTGCTGCGCGGGGTGGAGCAGCTGGTGGTGCAGACGGGCGGCATCGCCACCGTCCTCGTGGGGTGCTTGTTCGCGCTCCGGGCCCGGGCGCCGCTCTCGCTGGTGGTCAACGTCGGGTTGTTGGTGGTGATGCTCGCCTTCACCCTGACGCCCCTGGTCGAGGGGCACTTCGACGGCGCGGCCATCTCGTGGTTCTGCATCATCCCCTTCCTCGCGGTACTGCTCGATCGTCCGCGGGCCTCGGCGTGGTGGGTGCCGCTGGTGCTGGGGGCGATGCTCTTCCTCTACTTCAGCCCCGAGCACGGGCCCGCGTGGTCGGAGGCGGCGCGCTTCGCGACCCTGGCGCGCTCGCTGGGCCTGGTGGTGACGGTGCTGGTGTTCGCGCTCGCCTTCCACCGCGCGCAGGCGGAGGCCCGCGAGGAGCTCGCCCAGGCCAACGCGGCGAAGTCCCGCTTCCTCGCCAACATGTCGCACGAGCTGCGCACGCCGATGAACGGGGTGCTGGGCATGGTGGAGGTGATGCTGCTGCGGCCCCACGACGCGCAGCTGGCCGCCGACCTGGAGATCGTCCGGCAATCAGGCCGGACCATGGTCTCGCTGGTCAACGGCATCCTCGACCTGTCGAAGATCGAGGCGGGCAAGTTCACCCTCGAGGCGCAGCCCTTCTCCCTCGAGGCCCTGCTGGTGGACGTCGCGCGCCTGTACACGCCGCTGGCCGAGCAGCGCGGGCTGCGCTTCGCGGTGGAGCGCGCCCCGGGGTTGCGCGCCGACGTGCAGGGCGACGGGCTGCGGCTGCGCCAGGTGCTGGGCAACCTCATCGACAACGCGATCAAGTTCACCAGCCAGGGCGAGGTGCGCCTGCGCGTCTCGTCGCGCGACTTCTGGGTGCGCTTCGAGTTGGAGGACACCGGGCCGGGCATCGCCCCGGAGGTCGCCCAGCGCCTCTTCGCGCCGTTCGAGCAGGCCGACTCGTCGACGACGCGGCGCTACGGCGGCTCGGGCCTCGGGCTGGCGCTCTCGCGGCAGCTGGTCGAGCTGATGCGCGGGCAGCTCGAGCTGCACAGCACCCCGGGCCAGGGCACGCGCTTCTGGTTCGAGCTCCCCCTCCCGGCCGCGGAGCACGTCGAGCCGGTGAGCGCCCACGTCACGCCCGCGGGCCGCGGCCGGGTGCTGGTGGTCGACGACAACCCCATCAACCTCAAGGTGGCCTCGGCCCTGGTACGCGCGGCGGGCTACGAGGTGGGCAACGCGGTGAACGGCCTGCTGGCGCTCGAGGCGGTGCAGCGTGAGTCGTGGGACGCGGTGCTGATGGACTGCCACATGCCGGAGATGGACGGCTACGAGGCGACGCGGCGCATCCGCCAGCTCGAGGGGGCGCGCGGGCAGGTGCCGATCATCGCGCTGACTGCCGCGGTGATGGCCGACGAGCTCGCCGCCTGCCGTACCGCTGGCATGAACGACTGCCTCACCAAGCCGCTCAACCTCGAGGCCCTCAAGCGGGCCCTGGCGGCCACCCACGCCACTGCGTGACCGGCCCCGTCGCAGGGCGTGCTACGAGCCGACGATGCGCGCTCCTCCCTTCCGCCAGTTCACCCACGATGACGGCCGCCAGTGGGAAATCAGGCTCCGCGGCAACGTCGTCGAGCTGCGCATCACCAGCGACGGCGAGACCATCGAGCGCAAGCGGGCCTTCGACGCCCCGGTGCTCGGCGCCCGCGACCTCGACGGCCTGGTGCAGGAGCAGCTCGCCGAGGGGTTCACCGAGCGCACCCCGCCCGACTGGCGCCGCCGCCTCGACGAGCTGGTGACCTGGTGGGAGGCCGACGACCAGGGCTTCGACGCCGACGTGCTGCGCAGCCAGTTCCTCGCCGGCGGCGAGGCGCTCGCCAGGGAGACCATCGAGAAGCTCACCTGGTGGGAAACGGGTCAGCCCCGGGAGCCGTCGCTCGCCGCCGACTGGCTGCGCAAGAACATGGACACCGCGCTGCCCGGGTTGCTGCTCGCGCTGCGCTACCCCGACGCCCAGGTGCTGATGCACGTCGACGCGCTGCTCGGCGAGACGGCCCACCCGGAGATCATCGAGGCCTTGTTGAGCGTGGTGGAGTTCCCCACCGCCGACGTGGACGAGCGCCTCGGCGGCCGCCCCGCGCACATGCCGCTCAAGGCCCTGCTGGCGCTGGGCAAGCCGGACATCGAGACCGCGCAGCGCCTGGCGAAGGTGCTCTCCCACGACGACCTGCGCTCGCGCGACGTGGCGGCCGCGGTGCTGGCCGAGTCGGCGACCGACGATCTCATCTTCGCCGCGCTGTGGAAGCGCCGCGTCGCCGCCCGTGATTCGGACGGCATGTGCTGGGCGATGATGCGCGCCGCCGAGGTGAGCCGTGCCCCGCAGCTGCGCGACTTCCTGCTGTGGATGATGAAGAACCCGCGCTTCAAGACGCCCGGCTACGAGAAGCGCATCGGCGAGGCGCTGGCGCACCTGCGCAACCGCTGACGCAGAAGCAGCAAGAGCCCCAGCGCGGCGAGCGACCCACCCGGCGCCGCGCCACAGCCCCCGACGACGTCTCGCATGGGCCGGCGCGCCACCACCTGGCCCCGCACCGACTGCCCGCCCGCGCCCTCGGCGATGGCCTCGAAGACCGTGCGCCCCTCGGGCAACGGGAGATGGGCCACGAAGCCGCTGCCCAGCAAGGTCGCCGGCTGGCCGTTCACCGTCACCTGGGCCACCTCGAAGCCGGTCACCACGCCTGACACGGTGATCTCCTCGGCCTCGAAGGGTCCCTCCGTCGAGGGCTCGAGGAAGCGCAGCTCCGCGACGTCGCCGGGCGTGAGGCCCACGTCCAGCGCGGTGCGCTGCTCGGCCGAGACGTCCACCAGCAGGTCTCGCGGGGTGAAGCCGGCCTTCTCGACGTGCAACCGCGCGAGCCTCGCGGCACTCGCCTCGAGCTCGAAGCGCCCGTCGGGGCCGCTGCGCGCGGTGCCCAGCGCGACCTGGGTGTCGGGATCGAAGAGCGTCAGGTCGGCGTCGACGATGACCGCGGCGGCGTCGTCGAAGCGGTGCACCAGGCCCGAGAAGCCGGCGCGGAAGGCGCCCGTCCACGTCACCCGGGTGGTGTGGCCGGCCGGGTCGCTGACGGAGAACTCCAGCGCGTTGAGGCCCGGCGCGAGCAGCACCGGCACCTCGAAGGCGCCGCCCACGAGGGGCCACGTCACCGCGGCCGCGCCGTTCTGCACCAACTGCAGCGAGGTCAACGGCCCGCTGTCGTCGGCGGCCACGCCCGCGACCACGATGCGCGACAGGTCGAAGCTGGTGAAGGGGGCCGGAGAGGAGAGCTCGAGCACCGGGGGTTGATCTCCCGTCGAGGTCGCCAGGGAGATCTGCACCGTCTTCGTCTGCCCGGCGATCAACGGCACCGCGCTGGTGTTCACCACGTAGCCCGCCTTGGACACCGTGACCGTCACCGTGCCCGCCGGCAGCACGGCCTGGAAGGCGCCGCTGGCGTCGGTGGTGAGCGCGCGGCCCGCGACGGTCACCGAGGCGCTGGCCACGGGCGTGCCGGGGCTCGCGGCCTCGACCACCGTGCCGGCGAGCGTGGCGTTGGCGCCCAGGGGAGAGAGCGCCATGGACGCCGAGACGGTGTTGCCGACCTGCACGGTGCGGGTGACGGAGGTGGGGGTGAAGCCCGCCTTCGCGGCGGTGACCGTGACCGGGCCGGCGCCGAGGGTGAACTCGAAGGCGCCGGTCGCGGTGGTGGTGACGCTCGAGGCCCCCACCGAGACGGAGACCCCGGACAGCGGCGTGGTGGTGCCCTGCTGGGTGATGGTGCCGGCGAGCTTGCCGGTGGTGACGCAGCCGTGCACCGCGAAGCCCGAGGTGGGCGCCTGCGACATGGCGCTCTCGGTGTTCGGCCCCCACGAGCCGTCTTCCGAGAGCTGGCCGGTGGCGTGGTTCTTGTTCCACAACTTCTGGAACGCGAGGATCGACGTCGACGCGATGTTGGGCGACGCGAGGTGATCGAAGTGCACGAGGTCGGCGCTGCCGAGCCACGTCCACCCGCGGGCGGTCAGCGCCGGCTTCCACGTCGAGTAGTACGGGGTGTCGATGGCCCGGCCGCTCTGGTGGTTGGACGAGCCGGGTACCGCCGCGACCTGGATGCCGCACTGCCCCGCCTGCCACCACTTGTAGAGCAGGTACTGCTGGCCCAGCGTGCGGTAGGCCGAGCTGATGGTCATCGTGTCGTTCTGGGCGAGGGTGGCCGCCTCGAGGTCCTGCGCGGCGTCGGGCGCGAGGTACGGGAGCACCGCCGAGTACAACGTCACGTGCGGCCCCGAGAAGTCGACCATCAGGTTCGGGGTGACGCAGTTGAGCTCCTCGACGAGCTGCGCCGAGAGACCCGACGCGATGGACGTGTCGCAGCCTCCGGCCGCCGCCATCGTCAGGCCCGAGCGGTACTGGGCGATGGTCACGGTGCCAGGCGCGCTCACCTCGGGCCCGCACGCCGCGAGCGCCAGCAGCAGGCACGCGAACCCGCGCCGCGTCACCGGCAGGCCCCCGAGGCGTGGTCGGTGAAGGTCGAGCCGGGCACGCCGAGGAAGTCGGCTTCCCAGCCGTCGTCGCCCAGCTTGAGGCGCATCACCCCCAGGGTGTCGTTCTGGCGCACCAGGCTCGCGGCCACGGGCGTGGCGCCGAATTCGGTGAAGCCGATGCCCCCGGTGCCGATGGTGAGCTGCACGAGGCCCCCGTCGGCCAACGCGCCGCTCTCGTCCACGGGCCCGAGGCGCTCGTAGAGGTGCTCGTGGCCGTTGAGCGCGAGCTCCACGTGGTGCCGGGTGAGCACCTTCCAGAGGGGGGCCGCGCCGGCGAACGACCCGTGCCGGCCCGAGCTGAAGCGCGGGTGGTGCCAGTACGCGAGCACGCACTTCTTCACGGTCGAAGCGAGGTCGGCCTCGAGCCACGCGAGCTGCTCCGAGTCGGCGTCGCAGCGCACGGTACGACACCCGTCGGAGGTGTTGAGGGCCACGAGGTGCCAGGCGCCGAGGTCAAAGGAGTAGTAGCCCTTGCCCGGCTCCCCCGCGCGCGCGCCGAAGTAGCCGAAGTAACCGACCGCGCCGCTCTTGTACTCGTGGTTGCCCGGCACCGGCCGCGTGAGGTCCTTGAAGCGGCCCCAGGTCGGCGCGTAGGCCTGCGCGAACTGCTCGGGCGTGCCTTCGCCGTACTGCGCGTCGCCGAGCACCAGCACGGCTTCCGGGTGCTGCGACTCGACCAGCGCCGCGGTGAGCACCTGGCCGGTGAGTTCCGGGGCCGAGACGTCGCCGGCCGCGATGATCACCACGCCGGGGCGCGCCGCCGCCGAAGACCCCGGGGCCTTCACGCAGGCAGACACCCACAGCACCACCGGGACCAGCCACCGTGCGTTCACAGGCCGCTCATATACGCGCGCCGGGGTTGGGGTTGAGCCGTAATCGCGCTATCCGCGCCCCGCCATGAGCGCCGAGGCCCCGCAGGAACGCCGCATCGCGCTCGCCCTCGCCCTGGTGTTGCCGTGGCTGATGCTGCTGGTGACCGACTGGACGGTGACCCCGGTCGGGATGATCGACGCGTGGGTCTACCGGGCGCTGGGCCGCGACCTGGTGCAGGGCAACGCGTCGCTCGGCGAGTACTACTACGCGGCGCGCCCCTTCGTGCTCGTGCCGCGCTACCTGCTGACGCGCGTGTTCCTCGAGGGGAGCGCGCACTTCCTCTACGGCGTGCTGTGCGCCACGGCGCTGCTGCTGGCGGTGCTCGACTTCCTGACGAGCGTGGCGCGCCGCGGCTCGTGGGTTCCCGGCGTGCTCATCTTCGGCACCTGCCACTACCTGCTGCGCAGCCTCGGCTGGGGCTACGTCGACGGGTCGATCCTCGCGTGGTTCATGGTCGGCCTCGCCGGCGTGGCGCGCTGGTATCGGCCGGGGGCAGGCCCTCGCGTTCGGTGGTCGGGCGCGCTCGTCGCCGGCGGCTGCTTCGGCGCGATGCTGGTGACGCACCCCATGTCGCTGCCGATGCTGCTCACGCCGCTGACGCTCATCGCGTGGCAAGGCCGGAGGCACGCCCTCCCGCGCACCGGGAGCCTGGGCCTCGCGCTGGTGCTCGGCTCGGTGGCGACGTTGCTGGCCTGCGCCGTGGTGTGCCAGGGGCTCTACGGCCGGTTTTCCTTCTTCGGGCCCATCGTCCAGGCGGCGCTGCACATCACCCCGTCCACCTGGAAGCTGGTGCTCGAGCAGTGGCTGCCCCGCGCGAACTGGTTGGTGATCGGGTGTTTCGGGTGGCTCAGCGCGGTGGGGGTGCTGGCGAGCTCCGCCGTGCGCCGGACCCGGCTCACGTCCTTCGAGGGCTTCGCCGTGCTGCAGGGGCTGGGGCTGCTCACCGCGATGGTCGCCCTCGAGCTCTTCACGCCCGCGTACTGGCTCGAGTACCCGTGGTTCGTCTCGTACTTCCTGCCCTCGGCGCTCCTGGTGGCGACGGCGCTGCTGGGGGAGCGGACGAAGGGCGTGGCGAGCCTGCGCGCGACGGTGGGCCTCGCGGCGGTGGTCGCCTGCGTCGCGGCCCTCACCTACCGCTTCGAGGTCGCATACTTCGTCCCCAGCCAGGCCCCCCAGTTCTTGCCGGTGCGCCAGCCGGAGCTGTGGTTGGGGAAGATCCCGCTCTTCAACCTGCAGCTGGCCGTGGTGCTGGTCTCGCTGGTGGGCCTGGGCGCCTGGCGCTGGCTCGCCCGCAGGCCCGGGCCGAGGTCGACGCTGGTGGCGGCCGCGGCGGTGACCCTGGTGACCTCGGGGCCGATCAACTTCGTCGCCCCGGGAGACGCCCCCGAGTCGCAGGCCGCGACCTCGATCGCGCAGGCGATGGTCATCGTCCAGGACGAGCTCCACGGCACGCGCCCGCTGTATTGGTACGACGACCAGAGCCCCCTGGCGCGCGTCTTTCAGAGCATCGCCTCGACGCACCTCTCTGCGTTCTCGCGGATCAAGGACAGCTACCCCGACGGCGCGCGCAGCTACCGCGGCAACGGGCACAGCTCGTACGACTTCTTCGAGAAGGGCGACGCGGTGGTGGTGCTCGACGACACCGCGGACCGGTTCGCCCGGGCGCAGCGGTCGTTCTCCGACGTGGGCATCGACCTCAAGGAGACGCGCCGCGCGAAGCTGCAGCTCGGCGACCGGAGCTACTGGCTCATCTTCGCGGTGGTCGAGCCGAGGCACTGGTTGCTGCGCGCCAGTGACGCGGCGTCGAACGTGCCGCACCCCACCTCGACGCCCACCGAGCGCATCAGCGAGCACGAGAAGGGCTACCTCGCGTTCGGCCCCTACATGCACCTGTCGCCGGGCACCTACCGCGTGACCTACCACCTGCGGTTGATCGAGCGCGGTGACGCCAGCGCCATCGCCCTGGTGGACGTGGGCAACTTCGCGGGGCCCTCGCCGCAGGTCTTCAAGGCCGAGCAGATCTTCCCGGCGAACGCGGGGCCCGACGGCACCGTCGACCGCACGTTCGAGTTCACCATCAAGGAAGAGGTCTTCCTCGCCGAGTTCCGGGTGTTCGCCGAGGGCAACGCCCGGCTCGCCTTCCGCTCGGTCGAGGTGCAGCCGCCGGAGCGCGTGGTGCCGCCGACGCGCTGAAGCCGGTTGACCTCGCCGCCGAAGCTGCCAACTCTGCGCGCAATGCGAGAACTTCTCTTCCCTGCCCTCGTGGGCGCGTCCCTGGCTTTCCTTTCGTGTGGCAGCGCACCGTGCAGCGGGGCGACCTGTGACGGCGACGCCGGCAGCGGTGGCGGCGCGGCCACCGGCGGAGGCTCGACCACGGGCGGTGGTGGCGGCACCTCGGTTGGCGGCGGCGGGGGCTCGTCGATGGGCGGCGGTGGAGGTTCCGCGGTGGGTGGTGGTGGCGGCGGCAGCGCGACCGGAGGAGGAGGAGGTGGTGGTGGTGGTGCTGCGACCGGTGGCGGAGGCGGTGCGCTGATGCTCCCCGATGCGGGAACGCCGGGCATGGTGAGCGTCACCACCGGCTCGTGCGCGACGGTGACCCCGTGCGCGGGTGCGCTCGCGGGAACCTGGTTCTACACGGCCGCCTGCGCCGACGACCCGCTCGCGGACTTCCGCTCGTTGTGCAGCTCGGTGTCCACGGTGAGCTCGACCTCGAGCCTCGCGGGCCGCGTCGACTTCCTCGGCACGGCGGTGGTGCGCCACGTCACCACGAACTTCCTCACCACCATCAACCTCCCGACCTCGTGCGCGAGCCTCGGGTGCAGCACCATTCAGACCCTGCTGCGCCAGTCGGTGCCCACCGCGGCCTGCGTCACCGCCGCGTCGCCGCGCACCGGCTGCGACTGCACCGTGAGCGGCGCGAGCACCTTCGACGAGACCGGCACGTGGACTTCCGCGGGCGGCGTGGTGACCGTGGTCGCCCCGAACAAGACGCGCACCTTCAACACCTGCGTCACCGGCGCCTCGCTGGTCCTGCGCGAGACCACCAGCAGCCTCACCGGCACCGAGAAGGGCAGCACCACCCTCACCAAGCAGTAGCGTCAGGGCCCGAGCACGACCTGGCACCACGGGCAGTCGAGCTGCAGGCGCGGCGCTCCCGTGGGCAGGTCGCTGACGCGGCACCACCCACCGAGCAGGGGCACGTTCGCGGTCATCACGCCGTGGCCATGGTCCGTGAGCACGCCGAACCGCACCGAGCCCGCATCCGTCGCCAACCACAGCGGCACGCCACACACGCCCGCCTCCAGGGGCCCCTGGGTGATGGTGTCCCACAGAGAGACCGTGACCGGCCTCCGGCACTCGAGATCCTCGACGTGGTAGTTCCACGCTCCGCTGGTCGACGGGCACGACGGAGCAATGCACTCCGCCGTCGGCGGACACTGGAGGCACTCGACCACCGGGTCCACCGTGCAGGTCGCGCCGGACTGATCACCGCACTGCACGATGCAGTGGTGCTCGAGGCAGCTGAAGCCCGCGTCCACTGACTCCGGCCAACAGAAGCGCACCGAGGTGAAGGCGCCGTGGCAGTCGGCCGCGCTCTCACACTCAGGCGGCAGCCCCGCGTCAGACCCGGCGTCGCGGACCAGGTACGGACCCGCGTCATCCTCGACGGGCACGAAGCACTGGCAGCCCGCGAGCGTGAGCATCAGGAAGGCGAGTCGTCGCATGGACCCCGAATACTACGGGCGCATGGCTACAGTGCGCACCCGATGCCCACGCTCTCGCGGCCCACGGCGCTGACCCTCGTCTTCTTCAGCGGCGCCACCGGGCTGCTCTACGAGTTCTGCTGGTCGAAGCGCCTCGCCAACTGGCTGGGCAACACCGGCCAGGCGCACGCCATCCTCCTCGCCACCTTCATGGGCGGACTGGCCATGGGCGCGTGGTTGTTCGGGCGCCGGGCGGATCGTTCGGCGCGGCCGCTGCGGCTCTACGGCATGCTCGAGGTGGGCGTGGGGGTGCTGGCGCTGCTCTTCCCCACCCTGCTCGACCTCGCGGGCTCGCTCTACGTCTCGGTGGGGAGCGTGGGCGGGAACCCGGCGCGCCTGGTGCTCGCGGCGGTGACGGTGCTGCCGCCGACGCTGCTCATGGGCGGCTCGCTGCCGGCGATGACCCGCGCGCTCACCCAGAGCCTCGACACGGCCAAGGGCACGCTGGCCTCGCTCTACGCCATCAACTCGCTGGGCGCGGCGGTGGGCAGCCTGCTGGCGGGCGTCTTCTTCGTGCCCGTCGCGGGGCTCGCGGTGACCGAGCACTTCGCGGTGTTCTTCAACATCCTGGTGGGCGTGCTGGCCATCGCCGGGAGCCGGGTGCCGGCGGTCGTCGCTGACGGCTCGCACCCGGAAGCCACGCCACCGCGCGTGTACACCGAGGCCGCGGTGAAGGCGGTCCTCATCGGCACGGCGCTCTCGGGCTTCACGGCGATGCTCTACGAGGTCACGTGGATCCGCCTGCTGTCGATCATCATCGGCGGCACGAGCTACGCCTTCACCCTCATCCTCTCGACGTTCATCCTGGGCATCGCCCTGGGGAGCTTCTGGATCGCCCGCCGGGCCGAGGGCGACGCGCTGCGCACCTTCGGCTGGCTGCAGGTGGGCCTGGTGGTCGTGGTGTGCCTCACCATTCCCCTCTACCGGCGGCTGCCCTTCGTCTTCTTCCACCTCACCCAGTTGCTGCGGCCGGACACCTCGTGGAGCGTGTACCTGCTGCTCACCTCGCTCTTCTGCGGGCTGCTGCTCATCCCCCCCACGTTCCTCATGGGCGCGAGCTTCCCGCTCGGGGCGCGGGTGGTGATGCGCTCGAAGGACAGCGTGGGCGGCGAGGTCGGGCGCGTGTACCTGTTCAACACCATCGGGACCATCCTCGGCTCGCTGGCCGGCGGGTTGGTGTTGCTGCCGCTCATCGGGCTCGAGGGGAACTTCACGGTGGGGCTGGTGGCGAACCTGATCGCCGCGGGGGTGACCTTGCGGGCGAGCGCGGGGCCGGCCACGGAGCGCGTGACGAAGTGGACGCGGGCGAGCCTGGTGCTCTCGGCGGCGCTGGTGCTGGTGACCGCGGTGGGCACGCGGGGCTGGGCGACGTTCATCTCCACGGCCGGGCGCTTCCGCGAATGGCACGGGCACTTCACCGACTTCGCCAGCTTCGAGCAGCAGGCGGTCAAGCGCTCGGAGTCGCTGTTCTACGCCGACGACGTGTTCGCCTCGGTGATGGTGGCCCAGCAGCAGGGCACGCACCGGTTCCTGCGCATCAACGGCAAGGCCGACGGCTCGAACGGGCGCGGCGACCTCGACACCCAGACGCTCGCGGCGCACGTGGGCGTGCTCACCCACCCCGGCGAGGTGAAGAAGGTGCTGTTGGTGGGCATCGGCGCGGGCATCACCGCGGGCTCGTTGTTGGCGCACCCCATCGATCGCCTCGACATCGTGGAGATCTCCCCGGCCGTGCTCGACGCGGCGAAGCTCTTCTCGGCGGACAACCGCGACGCGCTCAACGACCCGCGCTGCCACGTGCACATCGAAGACGCGCGCACCTTCCTCACGCTCTCACCCGAGAAGTACGACCTCATCGTGAGCGTGCCCTCCAACCCGTGGGTGACGGGCGTCTCGGGCCTGTTCTCGCGAGACTTCTTCCGCATCGCCCGCGAGCGCCTCGCGCCGGGCGGCCGCATGGTGCAGTGGATTCACACCTACGAATCGAACGAGCCGCTGGTGCAGTTGGTGGTGCGCACGCTGCGCGACAGCTTCGAGCACGGCACCACGTGGTTGGGCGCGGCCGACATGTTGCTCATCGCCAGCCGGGAGCCGCAGGTCTTCGACGTCGAGGCCATGTCGCGGCGCATGCAGCCGCCAGCGGTGGCCGAGGATCTCCGGCGCCTGGGCATCACGCGCGTCTCGACGCTGCTCGCGCGGCAGGTGCACTCCGACGACGGGCAGCTCGCCTTCGCCGCGAAGGGGCCGGTGAACACCGACGACCACAACCTCCTCGAGTACCTCTCGCCGATTGCCTACTTCATGTCGGGTGAAGCGGTGGCGCTCTACGACGAGCGCACGGCAGGCGGAGACCCGGAGCGCCTGGCCTTCACGAAGTACGAGCGCGAGCACCCGCTCGACGCGGCGTCCTGGGGCGAGCTCTTCGACACCCTCGACCACGTGCACGACGACGCCGACCCGCTGCTGCGCTCGGTGGCACAGCGCTGGGCCACGAGCGACCCGGGAGGACTCAGCTCGAGCCTCGCCCTGGCGCGCTCACAGCTGGCGCAAGGTGACGCCTCGCTCGCGCGCGCGACGCTGGCGCCGCTGGTGGCCGTGGACGAGCCTGACGCGGCGGCGCTGGCCTTGTCGCTGCGCGCCGGGGCGAAGGTGCGGGCGCACACCGACAGCGTGTTCCAACCGATGCGCCTCGAGGCTGAGCTCGAGCGGGCGCGCGGGGTGCTGCAGCGGCACCCGGGCGCCACCGAACTGCGAGAGGTCGTCGACGCGCTCACCGATTGACCGCCTGAACGGAACGTTGCGCACGGATTCCGTCCTGGCGGAGTCGCCGCTCCGAAGCCTGGACCCGGCGGTCGACCCGCTTCGAACTCGAGGCACTGCGCGAGCGGGGCAAGACAGCGACGACCACCGTCAGCCGTGCTCGCTCCGGGCCCTTGCCAGGGCGCGCGCAGCGAGGGGCACGAGCGCCGCGGCGAG
Organism: uncultured Archangium sp.; assembly: GCA_903905455.1. GTDB lineage: Bacteria > Myxococcota > Myxococcia > Myxococcales > Myxococcaceae > Archangium_A. The sequence goes on along the minus strand of CAIVGN010000102.1, from coordinate 2,087 downwards.
CTCGAGGAACACGGTCGCCCACCACGCCTCGACGACGGCGTAGAGCGCCCACACCGCGAAGTGGGGCTCGGGCTCGCCATCACCGCCGCCCCGCATCGCGAGCCACGGCGCCACGAAAGGGAACCGCAGGGCCGCGCCGAGCACCTGCCCCCGCGCCACCTCGCGGACCTCGCCTGCGGGCTTCACCCCGAGCACGCCGTCACGCAGCGTGACCGTACGCTGCACCACCACCCCGGCCCGCCTCACCTCGAGCACCTTCTTCGCCGAGCCACCCAGCATCCCCTCGCGCAGCGCGCTGAACGAGGCCACCGGCTGTCCCTCGACGGCCACCACCACGTCGCCCGACTCGAGGCCCCCTTCCGCGGCCGCGAGCCCGGGCACCACCTCGACGCGGCTGCTGACGGCGAGCTCGCGGCTGAACTGGGCGACGCCGACGGCCACGACGAGCAGGAAGGTGAACCCCAGCCCCGCGGCGCGCACGGCGAACTGGGCCGACGCGGTTGTCCCGGGCGCGAACGGAATCAGCGGGCGCACCGGTCCCTTCACCTTCAGCACCGCCGCGGCGAGCCGCTGGCCGAGCAGCGACAGCCCCACCAGCGCAGGCACCAGCACGAAGAGCAGCATCAAACCTCGATGCTACGCGGCCCCAAGCGGCTACACCCTGCCCCATGAGCGCTCTGACCGAATTGACGAACCACCAGGTACGCCTCGCCGCACGCCCGGTGGGGCTCCCCAAGCGCAGCGACTGGAACTTCACCACCGAGCCGGTACGCGAGCCGGTGGAGAGCGGCTTCGTGGTCAAGACGCTGATGCTCTCGCTCGACCCGGCGATGCGCGGGTGGATGAACGAGGGCAAGAGCTACATCCCCCCGGTGGCCCTGGGCGAGGTGATGCGCGCCGGTGGCGTGGGCCAGGTGATCGCCTCGCGCCATGCGAGCTTCCCGGTGGGCACGTACGTGAGCGCGGGCCTCGGCGTGCAGGAGTACCGCGCGTTCGACTCGGGCAAGGGCGTCACGGCCATCGACCTCTCGGTGGCGCCGCTCGAGAAGTGGCTCAACGCGCTCGGCATGCCGGGCATGACGGGCTACTTCGGGTTGCTCGACGTGGGGCAGCCGAAGCCGGGCGAGACGGTGGTGGTCTCGGGGGCCTCGGGCGCCGTGGGCCAGACGGTGGGCCAGGTGGCGAAGCTCAAGGGGTGCCGGGTGGTGGGCATCGCCGGCGGACAGGCGAAGTGCGACTTCGTGGTCCGCGAGCTCGGCTTCGACGCGTGCATCGACTACCGCGCGGGCGACGTGCGTGACGGGCTCAAGAAGTACTGCCCCACGGGCGTCGACGTGTACTTCGACAACGTGGGCGGGGAGATCCTCGACACGGTGCTGACCCGCATCAACCGCGGCGCGCGCATCATCATCTGCGGGGCCATCTCGCAGTACAACAACACCACCCCGGTGAAGGGCCCGGCGAACTACCTCTCGCTGCTCGTCAACCGCGCGCGCATGGAAGGCATCGTGGTGTTCGACTACGCGGACCGCTACCCGGTGGCCCTCAAGGACATCGCGCAGTGGATGGCCGAAGGAAAGTTCACCTCGCGCGAGGACATCGTGGAGGGCCTCGAGACCTTCCCCGAGGCGTTGCTCAAGCTCTTCTCCGGCGAGAACTTCGGCAAGCTCGTGCTCCGCGTCGCCGGGAACTGAAACATGCGCTCACTCACGCTCTCTTGTCTGTGGTCGGTCGTCGCCTTCGCCCAGCCCTTCGAGGCGGCGAGCCTCAAGTCGTACCAGGGCCCCGAGGGGCAGCGGGTGGAGGTCCTGCTCCTCAAGCCGCTCAAGGACCAGCGGGCCTTCGTGCGCGTCACCGGGGCGAACTCGCCGACCGACGGGTTGGTGCTCCCGGCGAAGCTCTCCGAAGCGGGCGCGCAACGTACGCGGGTCTTCACCACGCGCCTGCGCGGGGCCGACTGGGAAGTGTTGCGCCTCGACGAGGGCCGGGGCGAGGTCTTCGCCCCCGAGGTGAAGTCGTTCCCGGTGAAGTTCATGGAAGGCAAGGCCGACGCGGCCGACCTCATCACCACCCACCAGGCGCAGTGG
>CAIVGN010000101.1 GCA_903905455.1 uncultured Archangium sp. | reverse complement strand
GCCTCGATGTGCAGGACCGCTCGCAGCGCAGGACCCCCACGCTTCTTCTCGATGGTCTTGGCCTGCGCAGGATCCACCGCCCAGGCAGCACCAGCTGACTTCCAGCAGTTGCTGCCGAAGGGCAGCACTTGCAGCTTCAAGCTGCTGCTTCAGCGCCCCGCGTCGCCACTCACGAAAACCGTCGAGGGCCGACGGTGGATCAGGCAACACCGATTCGTTCCTGGAAATTGAGGCCTTGCCCCGAACTTCTGTGCGCTCGTCTAGCCCGCGCGGCAGGTGAGCGCTCCCCTTTCCCCGGGGGGAAAGGAAGGGATTGGGGCGATCCCTGGCACCCAAACAGAGAGACGACCTGTGCCGATCACAGGAGACGAAAGCCTCCCATCGAAGCCACTCCGAACCTCAGAACGTGAGCTTCTTCACCGTCGTCTCGTTGGCGCGAATCTCCACCTCCACCGAGTTCTCCGTCTTCGTCTCGGTGCTCACCAGCCTCAACGTATGCCTCCCCACGGGCAGCACATGGTTGACCAGGGGCGTGTCGCCGAGCTTGCGCTTGCCCAGGTACACCGTGGTCCACGGGGTGGTCTTGAGCGTCAACTTGCCGGTGCTCTCGACGCGGGGAGCCGCCTTCCTGGCGACCGGCGGCGACGTCACCGCCGTCGTCACCACCGCCGCCAGCGCCACCTCGAGCACCAGCCGTTCCCCCGCGCGCTCCAGCACCACCGCGCGCGTGGCCGGCTGGTACCCCGCGAGCTCGGCGCGGAGTTCATGGGTGCCCAGCGAAACGTCGCTCAGGGAGAGCGGCGCGCGGCCCTTCGGCTCCCCATCGAACGTGAGCTCCGCACCGCTGGGCATGGTGTCGACGACCAGCCTGGTGGGCGCCGGCACCGGTACCGCCTCGGGCGGAGGCGTCGCCGTGGGCTTCGTCGGCGCCTGCACCACCGCCGCCGGGGCGCTCACCACGGCGGCAGCCACCGGGGTCATCGCCCGCCGCACCACGGCCACGCCGATGCCCAGCACCACCACCGAGAGCGCCACCAGCGCCGCCACGAGCGGCTTCGCGCTGTGCACGCGCCGCGTCCCGCCGGTGCGCGAACCGCTGCTCGACGCCTCGCGCTGCGCCAGCTCTCGCAGGTGCTGCGCCGACGAGGGCGTCAGCTCCGCGGTCATCGCGGTCTCGATGAGCTGCCGTCGCTCGTGAATGCGCCGGGCAAAGAGCAGGCGCAGGTAGTCCGCGAGCTCGCCGCTGGAGACCGACTTGCCCTGGCTCGAGAGCCATCCGTCGAGCGCCTCCTGGAACTCGCGGGCGCTCTGGTAGCGCTGCTCCCGGCGACGCTCGAGGGCCTTGAGCAGGATCGCCTCGAGGCCCGGCGGGAGATCCGCCCTTCGATCCGTCGGCCGGGGCAGGGGATCGGTGCCGCTGAGCACCGTCAGCAGCTCGAGGTCGTTCATCTTCGGGAAGAAGCGCGTGCGCGTCACCAGCTCGAAGAACACGATGCCCAGCGAGAACACGTCGCTGCGGGCGTCGATCTGCTCACCGCGCGCCTGCTCCGGCGACATGTACGCCAGCTTGCCCTTGAGCTTCCCGGAGTTGGTGTGGTGCGTCGCCACCTTGGCGATGCCGAAGTCCACCACCTTCAAGCTCCCATCGAAAGTGACGATCAGGTTCTGCGGCGACACGTCGCGGTGCACGATGCGCAGCGCCCGCCCGTCGATGCCCAGCTTGGTGTGGGCGTAGTGCAGCCCCTCGGCCGCCATCGACATCAGGCGCACCGCGTAGGGATCGAGCAGCGGCAGCCCGTGCTTCTGCCCCGTGCGGCGCACCACCGAGAGGTCCTCGCCGTCGAGGTACTCCATGACGATGTACAGCGAGCCGCCCTGCTCACCGAGCTCGGAGATCTGCACCACGTTCTGGTGCGTGAGCTGCGCGGCGAGCCTCGCCTCGGTGAGGAACATCTCCACCGACTCGGGGTCCTTCGCCAGCGACGCCACCATGCGCTTGATGACCACCAGCTTCTCGAAGCCCGAGAGCCCCGACTGCCGCGCCAGCCAGATCTCGGCCATGCCGCCCTGGGCAATGGTGGTGAGAAGTGTGAAGCGGCCAACGGCGGTGCCCGACTCCCAGCTGGTGACCCCCGGGCCGCCTGCTGTTGCCGGCGTCGCCACGAAGACGCAGTGTGCGTGGCCCCGCACGGGCCGTCAATTTCGGCCCCCCCTCGCGGCTGATCAATCGCCGGAACGAACGTGAAGTTTTCCACGGCGGCGCTGCTGTCATACTCCGCGAGGTGACCCCCCCGGAGCCCGGCACCCCTCGAGCGACGCGCTGGCCGGGGCTGCTGATCCTCTCCGCTGCCCTGCTGGCAACCTGCTGGTTTCACGTCGCTACCTTCTTCACCCGGTGGACCGACGAGAACGTGCACCTCTACGTCGCGCAGCGGGTGCTGGAGGGCGCCCGGCTCTACGCCGCCATCCCCAGCGCGCGGCCTCCGCTGGCCCTGTTGCCCCTCGTGGCGGGGCTCGGCCTGGGGCTGCCTCCCTTGCTGGTGGCGCGGCTCGCGGTGGTGCTCTGCCTGGTGCTCACCGCGGCGACGCTGTGGTGGGCCGGGCGCAGGCAGTGGGCCGGCCTCGCCGCCGCCGCACTCTTCCTGCTCCTGCCCGAGGCCTTTGCGCGGGGCGCCTACACCGGCATTCACTGGGTCGCGCTGGGGTGCCTTTGCTGCGTGGTGCTCACCCTGCGCGGGCGCCTCTTCGCCGCCGGGCTCGCCGGGGGGCTCGCGCTCGCCGCCGGGCAACACGCGGCCGTGCTGGTGGCTGGCGCTGGGCTGATCAGCCTGGTGCGCTCCCGGGCGCAGGTGCTCCGTTTTGCGGGCGGCCTCGGGGTCGGGCTCGGCGTTCCGCTCGCGGTGGTCGCCGTGGCCGCGGGCCCAGCGGCGGTCTGGCAAGACCTCGTGGCCCGGCACCTCTACCACCTGGGCCACGCCGCCCCGTCGGCCGAGGGAGACCTCTCGTTCTTCCTGCTCTCCACGGCCTTCGAGAACCTGCCGTGGCTCGGTCTCGCGGTGCTCGGCGCGGTGTGGCCCCAGGGCAACGTCGAGGTGCGGCGCGCGCGGGCACTCGTGGGGCTGCTGGTGGTGGCCCACCTGGGCGTGGTGGCGAGCATGACCGGCGGCCTGGTGCTGTACCTCTTCCCGGCCATGCCGCTCCTCGCGCTGCTCGCCGGTCACGGGCTCGTCGCCGTGCTCCGCCCCGGACCCGGGAGATGGGCGCTGGTGGTGGTGGCCGCGCTGCTCGGCGGCGGCTGGTTCCTCGCGCAGGCGCGCTACGAGGCCCGGGACCACCGGGGCTATGCCTTCGTGCCCATGCTGCGGCAGGTGGAGATGTCCCGGCTGCAGCGGTTGGTGGTGGCGGAGCGCGTGGTGGCCGCCCTCGAGCCGGTGTTGCACGAGGGCGACACGCTGTTCGGCGCGCCGCCGCTGGTGACGGCCGTCGCCGGGGCGATGCACCACCGCGTGGCCGGAGATCTCGCCGACCTCGCCCCCCGGTGGCTGCAGCTGGGCCTCGTGTCACGCAAGACGGTCATCGAGACCATCGAGGCCGACCGGGTGCGCGCCTTCGTGGTGGATCACGGCGTCTACGAGCACGACCCGGTGTTCACCGAGTACCTCTCGCGGTGCTACGGGCCCCCGCGCTTCTTCGAGCGGGAGGCCGGTGACGGCGCCGGCGTGCCGCGGGTGAGCGTCTACCTGCACCTCGAGGGGCCCTGCCTCGCGAGCGCCTCGAGCCCAGCGCCCCCGCGTCGTTAGCGCGGCGAGGGGTACTGGCGATCCGGGAAGCAGAGCCCGTCGTTGTTGAGGTGGCCGAAGGTCGAGAGGTTCCACGTCATGTAGTCGACGAGGTCCTTGAGGCCGGTGGCGCCGCCCGCGGGGTTGACCGGCACGTTCACCGGGTCCAGCGACACCGTGCCCGCGGTGCGCTCCCCCGCCTGCGCCGGCCCGCACGTGCGCCAGGGGATCGCGGCGTTCTGCGCGTCCTTCGGGGCATAGAGATCGAGGCCCAGGTCGTCGACGGTCACCTCGGCCGAGGCGGCGCCCGGCCCCGTGGCCACCGACTTGCGCGCGGCGATCACGTCGAAGCGCAGCGGCGCGTCCTCGGCCAACGATTCCCAGAAGGGGTGATCGAGGTGGAAGGTGAGCTGGGCGCTGGTCTGCGCGTTGGTGGAGGTCTGCACGCCGCGCGAGCCGATGGGCGAGAGCTCGGGGTTCGCGCAGTTCTTGAAGTTCACCGGCGCCTTGAAGGCGAGCGAGAACTTCACCGCCTTCGGGAAGCGCCCGAAGTCGTAGGTGGTGCTGGTGGCGCGGCAGGCCGGGGTGCCGAGGTCGCCCTTCCACGTCGCGGTGCCCTGCAGCAGCACCGACGCTCCGGACTGGGCCATCGCCCGGTAGGCGCGCTGCGCGTCGGCGTCGAGGTTCACGTTGAGCGCCCCCTCGGCCGCGGTCACCAGCGAGTAACCGAAGGCGTACTTGGCGCTCACGTCGAAGGCCGGTGCGCCCGACTTCTGGTTCTGCTTGACGATGCGGGCCAGCGCGAAGGCCTTTCCGTTCTGTTCCTTGGCGTCGAGCGGGCCCGGCTGCGCGAGGTCGACTGCCCACGGGCCATCGGCCTGGGCCACCAGGGCGCCGGTCACCGCCTGATCATTCGGGTTCAGGTCTGGGTTGTCCGAGACCGAGACGGTACCGATGGTGACCAGCACGTGCTGGTAGCTGAGTTCCCAGCCGTCGAGGAAGTACGGCGCACCGGAGCTCGCGGGGGGGAAGGGATTGCCCTCGGTGGCGCTCGTCTCGCCGGTGATGGTCACGAGCAGGCTGTTGTTCACCGCGGCGGTCGGGGGCGGCGTGAAGTCGGCGAAGAAGCCGCCATCGCTGCGCGTGGGCCCGGCGTCGGTGGTGGTGATGGGGGCGCCGCACGCGGCGAGCGCGAGGGCGAACGAGGTGACGACGAAGCGGTAGCAAGACATGGGACCTCGGGACAGGGGAGTGGGAGGGGACTTCAGGGCGTCGTGAGCTCGAGGCGGTACGGCCCCGCGGCGTTGCGCAGCGCGGTGAACAGCGCCTTGTCGGCCTGGGCCGACGAGCTCGAGTCATCGGTGAAGCGGTACAGCAGCGGGGTGTCGCTCACCTTGGGCAGGTCGGTGAAGTCGACGGAGACGAACCACGCGCGCGGGTCGACGAGCAGGCTGACGGTGCTCCCCTCGGCGAGCCGGGTGTCGAAGGCGATGGGGCTGACGATGCGCTGCCGGCACAGGGGGTTGCTCCCCGGGAGCGCCGGGTTGCGCGGCGGGATGACGCGGTTGCCGCTGATGGTGAAGCGCGCGTCGAAGGGGAAGGGCCCGTCGGTGGGTGAAGTCGCCGTGCCCGCGACGTCGAGCACCACCGTCTTGTCCGTGTCGGCCAGCAGGTCGCCGCCGGTGAGCCACAGCTCGGCCGCGCGCGTCGGCCCGTCGGTGCCGTTGCCCTCGACGGGGAAGGGTTGCGGCGTCGGCGACAGCGCGTCGATGGTCAGCCCGCCGCGCACCTCGCCCGAATAGATGCCGTCCTGGATGCAGCTCTGCTCCAGCGAGTAGTTCTGGGGGTTCTGCTGGTTGAGGTACAGCGCGCCCACCGTGACCCGCGCGCGGGTCAGGGTGACCTCGAAGCCGCGCGGGGTGGTGAAGGTCAGCGGCCCCCCGTTGACGAGGGCCGGGTCTCCGCTCGCCTGCGCATGGAAGGTGACGAGGTTGCCGCCGGTGGTGGGAATGCAGGCGCCGAGCAGCGCGACGAACAGCAGGGGGAAGAGGGTCTTCACGGCTCACCTCCGAGGTGCACGGCGAGCGTGACCAGCACCATGCGCGGGGCGCCGGCGGCGAAGTGGCGCGCGGGCACGAGGCTGGGCAGCGAGCCCGAGGTGTGGAAGTCCGACGCGTAGTTGAGCTCCACCTGCTTGTACTGGGTGTCGAGCAGGTTGGTGGCCGAGAGCCCGACGCTGAACTGGCGCCAGGCCACCTCCGCCGAGGCGTCGATGGTGAAGATGACGTCGCTGCGCTGGCCGTAGGGCAGGGCGCGCCGGCCCACGGAGGTGACCCCGAGGCCCGCGCGGCCCTTGAGCGGCGAGCCCAGCGGCTCGAGCCACGGCAGCGCGTGGAAGACGCTCGCGTCGAGGCGCGCCACGAGGTCGGGCACGTAGGGCACCAGCAGGTTGGTGTCGTCGAACTTCGACTGCACGTAGGTCACGTTGCCGGCGAGATCGTAGAAGGTGCCGCGCACGCGCGCAGTGACCAGGCCGCCGAGGCGCGAGGTGCTGCCGCCGATGAGCCCGCGCCCGTCCTGTGCGCTGAACACCAGGTCCTTGTCCACGCGGGTGCCGAAGACCACGGCCCGGGCGTTGGCGTCCCAGGCGTCGGTGTGTTGCTGCCAGCTCGCGCCGCCTTCCCACGAGAAGATGCTCGCGAAGGGCGCCTTCAGGTTCTCGCTGATGAACTGCGGGTCGATGCTGCGCACCCCCGTGCCGGCGGCGCCGCTGAAGGTGACGTTCTGGAAGGGCCCGAGGAGCAGCGTGCCGCGGGGCATGAGCGCGCCGCCCGAGGTGCTGTTGCGCTCCGAGGGGTCGCGGTACAGCCCGAGGTCGCGCTGCGAGAGGCAGCTCTCGTCGCCGGGAGGCGAGGTGGTGGAGGGGCGGCGCACTTCCTTCTGCGCGCAGAGGTCGAGCACGTCGTAGGTGAGCATCTCGCCGCGCAGGCCTCCCCGCAGCGTGAGCCACCACGCCGGCGAGAGGTTCAAGTCGACGTAGGCGCCGACGTCGGTGAGCTTGGAGTCGAGATCGAGGTCGCGGGCATACGGGGTGTTGCTGCCCGCCAGCAGCCGGGTCTGGGTGCCGCGCACCGCGTCGAAGCGGCCGAAGTAGCCGATCTCCAGGTCCTGGTTGCGGCCCAGCAGCTTGGTGCGCCAGCGCGCCGCGCCCCGGGCCCCCACGGTGAAGGTGCTGGTGTCGCGGTCGAAGAGGTCACCGCGCTGCTCGTGGGGCGACTGCTGCGCGAGCTGCACGTCATGGAGGAAGCCCGTGAAGTTCTCGAGCATGCGCGTCGAGCGGTAGATGAGGAACACCGCCTGGTCGTGCGAGAAGTCGCCGGTGTGGCCGTGGAGATCGAAGTGGACCTGGGCCCGCAGCGCGTCGCCGCCCTGGCGCGCGTCGGAGGTGTCGTAGAAGCCCAGCTGGCCATTCTTCACGTCGTCCACGCGCAGCACCCCGGCGGACTTGAACATCGTGCCGTAGCCCAGCGCGCCCAGGCGGAAGCTGGTGCTGTCCGAGAGTCGGCCCTCGTACTGCCCCATCACCTTGGCGTTCTGCGCCTCGCGGTTCTGCCCGAAGCCCGACGTGCGGAAGAGCTGCACCCCGCCGAAGGTGCGCGACGATTCCCCCGGCGGGCCCCACAGCCCCACGAGGCGCATGGTGTCGAAGCTGCCGTAGGAGCCCTTCACCGTGAGCCCCCGCTCGGGCAGCCCCAGCTGGTAGTCGGCGCTGCCGGCCACCGCGTAGTTGCCCTGGCGCGGGTCGAGCGGCCCCTCGAGCACCCGCAGGTTCTCCACCAGCTCGGGGATGATGAAGTTCAGGTCCGCGTAGCCATTGCCATGCAGGTTGCCCGAGTCGTTGACCGGCACGCCGTCCACGGTCAGCTCGAGGTCTTGCCCTTCACGCGCGTCGAAGCCGCGCAGGAAGATGCGCTCGGGGTGCCCTTCGCCGCCCTCGTTGGTGAGGAGGATGCCGGGCGCCAGCTTGAGGAAGTCGGCGGCGCTCTTGTGGGGCACGGCCTGCAGCGCCCCCACGTCGATGGTGAAGTCCGCGCTGCCGCGAGATTTCGGCTGGCTGCGCCCCAGCACCGTGGTGGCGTAGTCGTGGTGCGGGTGGCCCGCGTCCGCCTCGTCGCTGGGCACGATGGCCGGCGGCGCGACGCCTCCGTCACCAGGCTCGGGCGGCGGGCCCGCGTCGGGCTTCACCATCAACTGCACCGGCATGTTGAACGAGAGCCGCGTGCGCGAGGCCACCGGGGTGCCGTCGTGGAGCGCGGGCTTGAACTGCCACTTGAGCAGCGCGTCGATGGACGCCTTGTCCCACTGCGCGCCGGCCGACTCGATGACCAGCACGTCGCCCGCGCGCCCCTCGGCGCTGACGGTGAACTCGAGCAGCACGTGGTCGTGGTTCGGCGGCGGCGCGTCGGCGGGCAGCGTCGCCTCGAAGCGCGAGACGACCTCGGGGGGCACCACGTCCGCGAACGCGCGCGTGGTCAGCAGCAGCAGTGAGAGCAGCAGCCCCCGTGAAGGGGTGAGGGATGACATGGGCTTCCCGGTGCGAAGGTGATCAGCGAAGACGACGGCGGCTGATCAACTTCGTGGCGGGGAAGCCTTGGGCGCGACGAAGAGCACCGCGAGCGACGATTGCCCGCGGGAGACGAAGTGGGTGAGCTCGGCGCAGCCGCGCGCCTCGGTGGTGAGCACCGGCCCGGGGGCGAAGAAGGCCGGGGCCTTCCACGACGCCACCACCAGGCACTCGTCGCCGGCGCCCTGCGCGTGGAACGAGACGTCGCCTTCACACAGGTGCTCGGCCGCGTGCGAGTGCGGCTCGAGGCTCAGCTCGACCGCGTCGACCACCGCGCCGGTGTTGCTCAGCAGGTGGTGCGAGACCGCGAGGTGCCCCAGCCCGAGCACTTGCACGAGCAGCAACACCGCGCTGATCAGGCCCCGGGGAGACACGGTCACCTGATTACTGGGCCCTCACCGTGGCGTCAAGCGCTGTTGCCACCATGTTGCAACAACGGGTCAGGGCGCGTGGCCCAGGTACATCAGCTCCCACACCGCGGTGGCGTTGGTCTGGGTGTCGACGAGGGTCTCGCCTTCGAAGGCCTCCACGGTCACGTCGCCGGTGAAGCGGTGGTAGGCGCCGTCGAAGCCCGAGAGCCGCGCCAAGAAGCGGGTGACGCCGGGCAGCAGGTCGAGCATCGAGGCGCGCGCGAGGTCGCGCTTGCGCAGGAACGTCACCCGGTAGCGCTTGCCGTCGTGCGCGTAGTTCCACTCGAGCCGCGAGGCGATGGGCTTGCCGGTGACCTCGTCGGTGGTGACGTCGCTGCTGGAGAAGGTGACGTGCGTCCCGTCACCGGCGAGCACCTGGTCACCCTTCGCGAGGAGGAAGATGGGGAACTGCGTGCCGCTGAACTTCTTGTCGGCGGTGATGAAGCTGGCGATGACCGAGTACTCGCCCACCCGCGCGCGGCCCCAGTACCAGTCGTGGATGAGCTCGGTGAGCGGGGCGTTGCCCCAGTTGTGATCGTGGTACCCGGTGCCGTGGAGCTCCATGCGCGTGCCCTCCACGGTGAGCGCGCCTTCGACGTGGCCCTGGGGCACCGCGGGGAGCCAGGCGAAGTACTTCTCGTCCGTGGCCCCGAAGGCGAGGATGCCGGCCGCGGGTCGCCAGGCCTCGACCTCTCCGGTCAGGGTGAGGTCTCCGGCGAGCTCCGGCGTGTCGAGGTGAATGCGGTACTCGTGGAGATCGCCCTCGAAGCGGTTCTTCCCGATGGAGACGTCGCAGCGCTCTTTCGAGGCCGAGAACTGGTCGGCGGGCAGGGCCACGGTCTTCGAGACCTTCGTGCCGTCGGGCCGCACGAGGTCTACCTGCACCACCGGGCTCAGCGGGCCATTGGTGCCGGTGAAGGGCTTGGTGTGAAAGACCACCACCAGCGTCGAGCCGTCGTCGAGGTGCGCGTCGAAGTACCACCACTCGTAGGTGCCGGGCGTGGAGTCGGTGCGCAGGCCGTCTTCCCACGGGGCGATGACCTGCTCGTCGAGGCCGAAGCGGCGGTGGGCGTCGGCGGTCGGAAGCGCGCGCGAGGGCTGCACGGTGGCGCAGCCGGCCAGGAGCCCGAAGAGCAGGAACGCGAGTGACTTCATGCGCTCGCTCTACCGCATCGCTACGCTGCGAGCCGTGACGAAGTCGACGAAGACGGTGGTGTGGGTGCTCGCGGGGCTGACCTTCTTCGGCTGCCTGGGCACCGGCGCGTTGGTGTGGGTGCTGACCAGCGCGGTGTCGTCCTTCGGAGCGACCGGCGAGTGGAGCCCCGACGCCGTGCCCGAGCGCGACTTGCCCACGCTCTTCGGGGTGCGCCTGCCCAGCAGACCGCTGCACTACGACAGCCGCCAGCTGGGCTTCCAGGACTCGTACTACGAGGTGCTGGTGCAGCTGCCTCCGGGCGGCGCGCCTGCGTTCCTCTCGAGCAACCACCTCGCCCGCGGCGCGGAGCAGGAGATCGCCGAGCCCGACGTCGTCGACCGCATGCGCGTGCTCGAGCCCACCACGCCTTCGCTGACGGGCACCAAGCTCGAGCTGCCCGCCTCGGTCACGCCGGACGGAGGTGTGTGGCTCCATCGCAACGCGGTGTTGCTCGAAGGAACGGGTGGCGTGACGTGGGTCCACCTCACGGCGTTCGACACCTGAACCCATGGTCGACGCGCGCACCTGGCGATGGTCGGTGGGGAGCGGCCTGGTGGCCCTCGTGGCCTATGCCCTGACGTTGCACCCCGGGATCCCCGGAGGTGATGCCGGCGAGCTCGCGGCCGCGGCGTGCGCCGGTGGCGTGGCGCATCCCCCCGGGTACCCGTTGCATGGCCTGCTGCTGCGCCTCGCGGGCCTCGTTCCGCTGGGGACCCCGCTGCTGCGCTTTCACTTCGTCTCGGCGGTGTGCGGCGCGGTGACGGTGGCGCTGCTGGTCGACCTGGTCACGCGGTGGACGAAGCGGCCGGCCTCGGGGCTCCTCGCGGGGGCGGCCTGGTTCGCCAGCCCTCTGCCGTGGCTCTACGCGACGACGACCGAGGTCTTTGCGCTGCACACCGCGTTGGTCGCGCTGGTGGCCTGGGCGTTGACCCGCGACGTGCAACGAGGCGGCGGCAAGCGCTCGGCCCTGCTCTTCGGGGTGGCCAGCGGGCTGGCGCTGACGCACCACCAGACGGCGCTCTTCGTGGTGGGGCCCTTGCTCCTCGCACGGGGGGGGAAGCACCCGTCATGGCAGGCGCTGCTCGCGGGCCTCGCGTTGGGGGGCGCGCCGCTGCTGTTGCTGCCCATGTGGAGCGGGGTGGACACGCCGTTCTCGTGGGGCGACCTGCGCACGCTCGTCGGCGCGCTCACGCACCTGCTGCGGCGCGAGTACGGCACCTTTCAACTCGCGGCCGGGGAACCGGCGAGCGGAGGGCTGGGCGCGTTCCTCCGGGCCTTCGCCGACTTCGAGGGGCACCAGTCGTTCGCCGTCGTCGCGGTGTTGGTGGTCATCGGCCTGGGGCTCACGTGGAGGACGCTGAAGTCGCAGCGCTGGGTGCTCCTCGGCGCGGGTACCTTCGTGCTCTGTCTCGTGGTCTTTGGTTCGCTCGCCAACCTGCCGCTGGACAACCCGCTCTTTCGCGACGTGGTGGCGCGCTTCTTCCTCATGCCGCACCTGCTGCTGTGCGCCGCGTGCCCGCTGTGGCTCCGCCGGCGAGACGTCACGCTGGGGCTCGTGGTGGTGCTGCTCGGCGTGGGAGTCCTGCAGCGCCCGCGGCACGACGCCACCTCGGTGCGCCAGTACGGGCTCGCGTTGCTGCACCAACCCGAAGGCGCGCTGGTGCTCACCCAGGGAGACCTCATCGGCAACGCGATGCGCGGGCTGCAGGCCTGCGAAGGCGTGCGGCCGGAACTGCGCGTCATCGATCAGCAGCTCCTCACGTACCCCTGGTATTCGACCCGGCTGCGGCGCGCCTTCCCCGACGTGCACTTCCCCGAGGGCGACCGCTGGCATCCCTCGGCGCCCGGCGCGTTCCGGCTGCAGCAACTCCTGGTCGCCAATGCGCAGCGTCCGCTCATCGTGTGCGGAGGTTTCAAGACCGGCGACGTCACCGACTTCCGCGCGGTGCCGTGGGGCTTGTGTGAGCGGCTGCTGCCTCCCGGGGCGCCCTTCGATGAAGAGGCGTGGTTTCGCGAGAGCCAGGCGCAACTGCCGGCGCTGGAGGGCACGAGCGCCACCGCGCCGAAGGGCTCGTGGGAAGAGGTGGTGCGGCGCGACGTGTGGAACGCGCGGGGGCAGCGGGGGCTGACGGCGTTGACCATTGGCATCGCGCGCGGCAACGACGTCACGTGGCTCACGCGGGCCTACGACATCCTCCGCGACGGCGCGGACCACGACGAGGCGCCGCAGCCCAACGTGCTCAAGAACCTCGGCATCGCCGCCGGGCGGCTGGGGAAGACCGCGGAGATGAAGGCGGCCTTCACGCGCTACGTGACGGTCGCTCCGAAGGACGATCCCGAGCTGCCCGCCGTGCGCGCGCTCGCGGAGCAGTAGCGGCCCACTTCCTCACGCTGTGCACGAAGCGGCGCCTCGACGCAGAACCTGCGCTGCTGCCGCGGTGAATCGGCTGCAACGAGCGGCTGGCATGCGTCGTGCGGTCTCTTGCCCGGAAGCCCCCGAATCCCCCGTGAGGCCCGAGTGTTTACCGCGACTGCCTGGCACCAACTGTCGACCGTCGATGCCCTCGCCACGCTGAAGAGCCGAGAGGCGGGCCTGACCCACGCCGAGGCCGCCCAGCGCCTGAGGGAGGTCGGCCCCAATGAGCTGCGGGCCACCGAACGGGTGTCGGGCTGGCGCATCCTCCTCGCGCAGTTCAAGAACGTGCTCATCCTCATCTTGCTCGGGGCGACGGTCCTCTCCGTCGCCATGGGGCACGGGCTCGAGTCGCTGGTCATCGCGGTCATCGTGCTCTTCGCGGTGCTGTTGGGCTTCGTGCAGGAGTACCGCGCCGAGCGCGCCATCGAAGCGCTCCAGAAGCTCGCGGCGCCGCACGCCAACGTCCTGCGCGACGGCGAGCAGACCACGGTGCCCGCGCGGGACGTGGTGCCCGGTGACGTGGTGGTGCTGCACACCGGCGACCGGGTGCCCGCGGACGGAAGGTTGCTCGCGGCCATCAGCCTCCAGGCCGAGGAGGCCGCGCTCACCGGCGAGTCCATGCCCGTCGAGAAGCACACCGCGCCCCTCGACGGCGAGCTGCCGGTGGGAGATCGGAAGAACCTCGTGCACGCGGGCACGGTGCTGACCTCCGGGCGGGGCCGCGCGGTGGTGGTGGCCACCGGCATGCAGACCGAGTTCGGCCGCATCGCCGCGCTGCTGGACACCGTGCAGACGGCGAAGACGCCGCTGCAGAAGAACCTCGATCGCGTGGGCGCGGTGCTGGCGAAGGTGGCGCTGGTGGTGGTCGCCGTCATCGTCGGCGTCGGCTTGCTGCGCGGGCAGCCCTTCGTGGAGATGTTCATCTTCGGCATCGCCCTGGCCGTGGCCGTGGTGCCCGAAGCGCTCCCCGCCGTGGTCACCGTCTCGCTCGCCCTGGGCCTGCAGCGCATGGCGAAGCGCAACGCGCTCATCCGCCGGCTCCCCGCGGTCGAGACGCTGGGCAGCACCTCGGTCATCTGCTCGGACAAGACGGGCACGCTGACGAAAGACGAGATGACGGTGCGCCGCTTCTTCGTGGCTGGCGAGCTGCTGGAGTTGTCGGGGGCCGGCTACGAGCCGAAGGGCCTTCTCACCCGTGATGGGCAGCCGGCCGCGATGACGGCCCCGTTGCGCGCGCTCCTGGAGGCCGGGGGGCTGGCGTCCGATGCCACGTTGGTGCGCAAGCCGCTGTCCCCGCAAGCGAACGCCGCCGCCGAAGCGGCCTTTGGCGTCCGCGGAGATCCCACCGAGGGGGCGCTCGTCGTCGCCGCGGCGAAGCTCGGCCTCGACAAGGCCACGCTCGACGCCGCCCATCCGCGCCTGAGCGAGGTGCCCTTCACCTCCGAGAGCCGGCGCATGGCGACGCTGCACCGCGGGCCCACGGGCCAGGTCGTCTTCGTCAAGGGCGCCCCCGAGGTGGTGCTCGCGGCCTGCTCCCGGGAGCAAGGGGCCGAGGGGCCGACGCCGCTCGACGACGCTGGGCGGGAGCGCGTGCTGGGCGCGGCGAAGCAGCTCGCGGCTGCCGCGCTGCGGGTGCTGGCCATCGCCCAGAAGCCCGGCGGCTCGTTGCAGGACTCGAGCGCCGGGCTCACCTTGCTGGGCCTCGTGGGGATGATCGACCCGCCCCGGCCCGAGGCCTTCGACGCCATCGCGAAGTGTGAGTCAGCGGGCATTCGCGCGGTGATGATCACCGGGGACCACCCGGAGACCGCCGAGGCGGTGGCCCGCGAGCTGGGGATCCTCAAGGCGGGCCGCGTGGCCACCGGGCGCGAGCTCGACGCCATGGACGAGGCCCAGCTCGCGGCGGCCATCGAGGGCATCGACGTGTTCGCGCGGGTGTCCCCGGCTCACAAGCTGCGCATCGTCACCGCGCTGCAGGCGGGCGGGCACTCGGTGGCCATGACGGGCGACGGGGTGAACGACGCGCCCTCGTTGCGCAAGGCCGACATCGGCATCGCCATGGGCATCACCGGCACCGACGTCTCGCGCGAGGCCGCCGCGATGACGCTCACCGACGACAGCTTCGCCTCCATCATCGCCGCCGTGGAGGAGGGCCGCCGCGTCTTCGGCAACATCAAGAAGTACCTGATGTACCTGCTGTCTTCGAACATCGGGGAGATCGGCCTGATGGTCGGGGCCTCGCTCTTCGGCCTGGGGCTCCCGCTCACCGCGGTGCAGATCCTCTGGGTGAACCTCGCGACCGACGGGCTGCCGGCGCTCGCGCTCGCCGTCGACCCGCCCGAAGACGACCTCATGCAGCGGCGCCCGCGCGACGGGAAGGCCGGCATCTTCACCCGGCCCGTGGTCATCCTGATGGCCGTGGGCGGGGCGTGGTCGACCCTCGTGAACGTGGGGCTCTTTGCCTGGGCGTCGCAGTCGGGGCGCGGCCTGCCCGAGGCGATGTCCATGACCTTCGTGTCCCTGGTGCTGATCCAGTTCTTCAAGGCCTACAACTACCGGTCGGATCGCGTCTCGGTGCTGCACCGGCCGTTCGCGAACACGCGGCTCAACCTCGCCATCGGGTGGGAGCTGGTGCTGCTGCTGGCGATCCTCTACGTGCCGTTCCTGCAGAACCTCTTCGCCACCTTCGCGCTCTCGGCCGTCGACTGGCTCATCGTCGGTGGCGCGGCGCTCACCATCGTGCCGGTGCTCGAGCTCTCGAAGTGGATGGAGCGGCGCGGCTGGTTCGGGAAGCTCGATTGAGCGGTCGCAGGAGTGAGCCGAGCAGCTCGCTGCGCGCTCCACGGCCGTAGACAACGGCCAGCCTCGTGCAGCAGCCGATCGCCGCTGCGAGCCAGAACAGCACGGCGGCCGTCACTTCTGGGCGACGACCACCGGCACGAAGGAGGTCAGCGCGCAGACGATCTCCTGCACCTCGTTCTCGCCGTAGCCCATCTCGGTCATGGCCCCCTTGACGTCACCGCCGGCGGCCAGGAAGTCACCGTTGGTGATCTTGAGGTCCTTGTGCGCGGCCGACATGTCCTTGCCCTTGTATTCCGCCTTGCCGCCGGTGCCGTTCACGAGGAAGGCGGTGACATTCTTCACGAAGGCCTCCTTCTGCACCTTCACGAAGAGGTGGCCGATCTTCGAGTTCTTGCTGTGCGCCCCGAAGAGCTTCTCGGCCAGCGTCTGGATCTTCGGCTCCTTGCCGAGGCGCTCGAAGAGGGACTTCTCGGCCTGCCGCTTCTGAATGGCCGCCGCGTTGTCGGCGCACATCTTCTGCAAGCCCGCGACCTGCTCGGCGTCGGTGGGCGCCGGCGCGGCGACGGGGGTCTTCTCCGCCTTCGGGGCCGGGCCCGCGAGCGCCACGGTGCTCCCAAGGACGAGAACCGCAGTGAAGACCGACTTCAAGAACGTGACGTTGTGCATGTGCGCTCCGTGTGAGTGAGGCGAAGAGGAGTAGCGAGCGCACGCGACGCGAAGTAGTTCTTTGTTTGTACCAACCTCGAGGGGAACGATGAGCGATCAAGGAATCTACAGCCAGTTCTGTCCCGTGGCGCGCGCCGCGGAGCTCGTCGCCAGTCGCTGGACGCCGCTGCTCCTGCGCGAACTCCTCGCTGGTAGCACGCGCTTCTCGGAGCTGCGCAAGGGCCTCTCGCGCATGTCGCCCTCGCTGCTGGCTCAGCGCCTGCGCGAGCTGGAGGAGGCCGGCATCATCCGCAAGGAGAAGGGCAACGGGCCGCGGAGCGCGAGCTACGTCGTCACGGACATCGGCCGCGAGCTGACGCCCTTC
This sequence comes from uncultured Archangium sp., assembly GCA_903905455.1. GTDB lineage: Bacteria > Myxococcota > Myxococcia > Myxococcales > Myxococcaceae > Archangium_A. The sequence continues at coordinate 47,374 of CAIVGN010000101.1, read as the reverse complement.
GTGATGGCCCTGGGCACCTGGGGCCAGCGCTACGTCATCCACGAACTGGCCGAGCATGAGCTCGACCCCGGCCTGCTGATGTGGGACGTGCGGCGGCGCCTCGACCTCAAGGCCTTCCCCGCGCAGGGCCGCTTCCTCGCGGAGTTCACCATCCGCGACGCGCCGACGAATCGGCGGTCCTGGTGGATCCTCGTCGAGGAGCGCAGCGCCGAGCTGTGCACGCAGCACCCGGGCTACGACGTCGACCTCCGCATCGAGGCCGACCTGCGCAGCATGGTCGACGTGTGGCGCGGCTACCTGCCCATCAACACCGCGACGAGCCTCGAGGTGATGAAGCTCGAGGGCGCGGCGAAGCACGCGGCCAGCTTCGCCAAGTGGTTCCTCCTCAGCCCGTTCGCGCCCTTCACCCCGGTCGCCAACGTCCGTGCAAGTGCCGAGCGACAGGCGCGACTTCGGAAGCCCGCCCGGCGCAAGGTGAAGTAGCCGTCCTGGGCTGAAGTCCCACTCGCGCCAGCGAACGCCCGGAGGTTGGCGCGGGCCCTGGGGTTCTCGCTGCACGCCGACACGGCCGTGTACGCCTTCGACAGGGAGGGTGGTGCTCCAGCGCCTCTGCCGCTCCGGCGCGCGCGGACCCCTCTCGTCAGGCTTGATCCCCAACCCGCTGCGGCAGTTCGCGGGGTTGTTCTTCAGCAAAAACGTGACCACCAGTGGCGCGAAGGTGACGAGGCCACGCGTGGCTCACGAGCGTCGTCTCTCACACTCGCAAAACACGCGCACCCACGTCGTGGCGCCCGACCCGACCGCCTCCCATCGAGGCAATCCGCTCAGCTCAAAGTGCTCTTCCTTCAGCTCCATCGCCGCCAGCGAGCGCTCCTTCACCAGCGTCATCTGAACGCGGTGTTCGGCCGCACCTCCTGCGCGAGGAACTTCGCCGAGGAATCTTCCCCTCGCAGAACGCGACGTCCTCGCCCTTCGCCACCTTCGCGCTCTCTGCCGTCGACTGGCTCATCGTCGAGGCGGCCCGTGAGGCCGACGGCCTCCTCGAGCATGCCGGGGCTCGCCAGGCGCTGTTGCTGGTACGGGCCCGCGAAGTGGTGGCTGCGGTGCGTGGTGCGGGTGGTGATGACCGCACCCGAAGGGCCCTCGAGCTCCTTCATGTGGCACGAGGTCCACGACTTCGTCTCCTTCGAGACCACGTCCCCCGCGGCCTGCAGGTCGATGGCCTCGAGGTGTGCGCGGTGGTGCTGGCGAACGAGCTGCGCGAGCTCTTTGATGGCGGCCTGGTGGAGAAGTCGCCGCAGGCGTGCGAACTGACGCCCTGATGGAGTCAGCAGCTCCTGGCACGAGAGGGGCGGAAATCGCGCTCACGGTGCAGTTCGGACCGGTATCGCCGCAAGCGCGAGGAACATCGGCACAGGCTCGGGTCGATCTCCGAGTTGCCCGAAAGTCGCTTCGAGTTCCGCGAAGCCGAGGCCCTCGTAGAACGACACGGCGTCGGGCTTCGCATCGACGACGACCCCGATACAGCCCACGGCAAGGGCGAGCTGCCGTGCCAGCGCGAGCATCGCGTTCAAGAGTTGTCTACCCACGCCTCGACCCTGTGCGCGTCGATCAACCGCGAGCCTTGCAAGGCGCAGCACGGGCAGCGGGTACCCTGGGAAGCCCTTGCGCTGGTTGACTCGCAAGCGCTCGCTGAGAATCTCCGACGGCGTGACTGTCGCAAAACCGGCGATTCGGCCTTCCTCATCAACGGCCACGTAGGTCGTTCCGATGTGGTGACGGAACTGATTCTGCCCCGCGTATCGAATGAAAAAGCGATCGAGGTCGGCATTGCCCGACTGGAAGCCAGAGCGATCATCCTCTGGCTCGAGGCGGCGAACCTTCACCAGCCCTCGGGCTCACGCGGAATGGGTTTGCCCGCCACCAGATCGCGCAAGGCCTTGTTCGGTTTGCGTGGGTTCTTGACGAGCTTGGCGACGTGCGCGAACGACTTCGGGGTCAGCACCAGCTGAGGCGGAATCACGATGTCAGCAGGCAATTCGCGGAGCGCCTGCAGGTGATGCAGGAGCGCCTCCTCGATGAGGTGCCCCTTCTTCACGCCATGCGCCTCGGCGTACCGCTCGACCTGCCGCTTCGTCGTTTGGGAAATGAAAGCTGAAATCTGGGTGTCGGCCATGGCGATTCCTCTGGAGCCTACAGAACCGTAGAACCCCGAGAAGCGCAGCGCAACTGGCGGTCACCGCGCGACGATGACGGGCGCGAGCACCACCGGCTTCGTCTCGGGGCCGGCGTAGTTGAGCTGCTTGGCGGCGAACGGCGCGATGAGGAAGAACTTGAGCCGCAGCTCGACCTTCGTGGTCTTCGCGGGCACGGCCAAGGAGACCTCGCGCTTCTCCGCGGGCTTGAGGCGGCTGTCGCGCACCAGCTTCACGCCGAAGGGCGCCAGCACGGGCTTTCCCTCGGCGTCCACGTAGCCTCGGTTGAAGACCGCCTCGGGGTGCTCCTTCATCGGGTCGGTGGTGATGTTGCGGGCCAGCTCCTGGCCCGTGGCGTCCAGCGCCCGCACCTCGATCAAGGCCATGCGTGCGGGAAAGCCGGTGGGGAAGCCGTGGGCCGAGCGGTTCTCGAGGCTCGCCACGACCTTGTCGCCGTCGAAGCGGCCCGTGAGGCCGACGGCCTCCTCGAGCATCCCGGGGCTCGCCAGGCGCTGCTGCTGGTGCGGGCCCGCGAAGTGGTGGCTGCGGTGCGTGGTGCGCGTGGTGATGACCGCGCCCGAACGCCCCTCGAGCTCCTTCATGTGGCACGAGGTGCACGACTTCGTCTCCTTCGAGACCACGTACTCTGGGCCGGTGGTGCAGGTGGGGACCCCCGCGGGGTTCTGCTCTTCGCCGTGGCAGGCGAGGCAGAGCGTGGTGCCGTCCTTGAGCGCGTCGAGCGCGGGTCCATTGGCGTGCAGGGGCGAGGTGCCGTCGGCGATGTCGTGCGGCCCGCGGAAGCGCTTCTCGGGCCCGACCATGAGCCCGGCGAGGCCCTTCCTTCCCGGGTGCACGCCCTCGAGTTGGTGGCAGGTGGCACACGTCACGCCCGCCTGCGCGGCCTTCGATTCGTGGTCGACCGGGTCGCGCGTGTTGTGGCACTGCGCGCACGCCCCGGGAATGTGGGGGCCCTGCTTCTCCGTGCGCAGCGCGCGGACCGCCGCGTAGAGCGGATCCTTCGAGTGGTGGGCCCGCGCGTGGAGGCTCTCCTTCCACTCCGAGACCACGGCCGCGTGGCAGGCCTCGCAGGTGGCCGGGTCATTCGCGTCGAGCGTGAGGCCCGGCGCGAGCGCCGCCGCCACCTCGTTCACCTTCACCACCGCGGGCGCTGCAGGCGTCGTGGGCGGCGGCGCCGGGTGGGTCGAGCGGCAGGCGGCAAACCAGACGACTGGGAACGCGAACAGGAAGGTGCGGAGCATGGTCGCCTTGGAGACTCGCACCGGCTCCCGCGGTTCGTGGCGCAAGTCTTTCGCGGCGGCGGGCCTTCAGCGCGTGCGGCGACGGCGCGACAGCACGAGCAGCAGCGCTGACACCAGGGACACCCCCGGGCTCGCCGCGCACCCTCCGCCAGAGCCGCCAGAGCCGCCAGAGCCGCCAGAGCCGCCACCCGCGGGCGGGACACAGGTCACGTTCACGCTGAGCGTGTTCGACGCGACCGGGTCTGCGACGCCGGCGATGCGCGCGAGCACGCGCACCTGGTGCGTCCCGGGCAGCAGCCGCTCGGGGTTCGCGCCCGCAGGCAGCGGGCTCGAGCACTGCACCACGAAGTTGTTGAAGGGGACGAAGGGCGGGTTCGCCAGCGGAGCAAACGGCGCGGTGGTCACCCGACCGAAGGCCGAGGTGCCCAGGTTCTGGCCGTCGACCTCGAGCTCCCAGCGCGCGAGCGGGAGCCAGGGCGTCATCTCGTTGGAGGCGGTGATGCTCAACTGGGTCACCTGCAGCGCTGACCGGGGGCCGGTGCAGCTGTTGGTGGTGGGGCTCACCTCGACGAACTGGCTCGCCACGAAGGCGACCTCGGCGGAGACCGTGGGCAGGGGCGCCGCGGCGCCGATGGTGAACCCCGCGTCGGTGGCGCAGACGCTGTTGGGTTCCTCGTAGCTGAGGCTCCACCGCGAGCCGACGGGCAGGGGCGGAGGCGTGAGGAAGAACCCGACCGCGGAGTTGCTGACCGGGTTGGTGAACACGCCTCCATCCGGCCCTCCGAGGCGCACCGGCGCGCTGCTCGCACCGAGCGGCGTGGTGCCACCGTCGAGGGCGACCTCGGTGAAGAGGGCGCGCTGGACGCCGAGCGCCGGGGCGTTCGAGGGGATCACCGAGCCCGCTGCGGGGACGGCGGTGATGGTCTGCTCGCACGTCAACCCACTGCACGCCCACGCCGCCGAAGAGAACACCGCGGCCGATACCAACACGATTCGTTTCACGCCCGCCTCCATGCGCTCCCCGGCCGACAGCGCTCGCGCGCCACTCTGGGCTTCCGACTCTCCGGGGACAAGGACCCGCAGTGGCGCCCCGCCGCGCGAAGTACACTGGCGCCCGTGTTTCCCCGCCTCTGCGCCCCCGACTGGTGGGACGACCTCGACGACGCGTCGCGGCTGGTGCACGCCGACGTGCTCACGACGCGGGGCGACCCGCGAGGGGAGTTCATCCTGCTCCAGTGCACCCAGCCCACCGCGCCGCGCATCGCCGAGTTGTGGGCCGCGCACCACGTGCAGTGGCTCGCCGAGCAGGGCTTGCCGCCGCTGGGTTGGTTCGTGAAGGGCCCGGGCCTGTCGAGCGCGATGCACCGGGTGAACTCGAACTTCGAGTTGTGGAGCGTGCACTTTCAACGCGGCCACCTCACCAGCCTCTGGGCGCCGCGGCTCGACGAGCGCCTCAAGCGGCAGCTGCTCGACGCGGGCACGGTGCGCCACCTCGAGCTCGACGACTGCGATCCCGACCGGTTCCTCGAGACCATTCGCGGCTTCCGCCTCGAGGGGCTGGGCGTCGGAGGCCCGCTGCCGCTGTCCGAGCGGCGCCTCGAAGACCTCGTGGCCTCCGACGAGTTCGTGGGCCTCGCGGAGCTCGACTTCAACGCGGGCACCCCCTTCGCCGAGGCCGACGCGCGGGCCATGTTCATCTTGCGCGAGGCGGGCCGGGCCCCGCGGCTCACCCGCCTGCGCCTCGAGGGCACCTTGACCGCGCGGCCGTTGCGGTACCTGCGCGAGCTGGCGTGGACCAGGCGTTTGACGCACCTCGACGTCTCGACCAGCGACGCGGTCGAAGAGGTCGCCCCGGTGCTCGCCCACCTCCCTCGGCTCGAGTCGATCTCGCTCTCGGTGTTCCGCTCGTCCCCCGAGGTGGCCCAGGCGCTGCTGGCCCACCCCACGCTGCGAAGGGCGCGCATTCGCACCAACATCCCCACGCCGCTGCCCGGTTCGCTCGCCGCCCAGCTCGAGGCGCGCTTCGGGCCGCAGGCGCTCGCCCGGCTCTGAAACGCACTTATTGATGCGCGCGGCGTTCCGGCCGCTAGCCTTACCGGACACCCGTTTGGGGAGGGACCTCCATGCACGCACGCCTCATGGCCTCGTTCGTCGTCTTGCTGTCCACCGCTGCGCTCGCCGAGGAGTACTTCGTGAGCATCGGCCGCGGCAAAGGGAAGGACGCCACGAAAGAGAAGCCCGCGAAGGACCTCGGCAACATCACCGCCAAGCTGAAGGACGGCGACGTCATCAACATCGCCGAAGGCGTGTACGTGGGCCGCGACGAGACGGGCAGCGACTCGGTGCCGGCCTCGGTGAAGATCATCGGCGGCTGGGCCGACGACTTCAGCAAGCGGGACCCGTGGGGCGCGCACAAGACCATCTTCACCGGCGTCAACGTGATGAGTGGCTCGACGCAGTACCGGCTCATCGTCTCCGGCGACAAGTGCGCCGACATGCTCGTCGACGGCATCGTGTTCGACAACGGCCCGCGCAACCACTACCAGACCGAGAAGGAGCTGGTGATCCTCCGCCGCGCCGACGCCGTGCACAACCTCAACGCCACGCCGGAGTCCGGGGCCATCAAGTTCGAGGTGCCCTCCAACTGCACCGGCACCATCTCCAACAACGTGGTGCTGAACACCGCGCCCACCGGCGGCGCCATCTCCGCCTGGGCCAACCAGGACGCGAAGATCACCATCAAGAACAACCTGGTCCTCAACAACACCGGCGAGGGCATCTTCCTGCAGTCGAAGTGGAAGCCCCGCGACGGCAAGGGCCTGCCCACCTTCACCGTGGTCGACAACACGGTGCTCTTCTCGTGGAAGCACGACCCCATCGCCACCTACGGGGGCAACGGGCTCAAGTTCGACCAGGAGATCCAGCTGACTGCCTCGAACAACGTCTTCGGTTTCGGTGACTACGGCGGGGTGGACAACATCAAGCTCGCCAAGAAGATCACCCTCAAGGACAACCTCTTCACCGGCAACCGGCTCTACGACTACCGCGAGTTCAACACCTCGGTGAAGGTCTCGGAGTTCGAGGACGAGGCGGACCAGCTCGTGGCCTCCACCGGCAACGTGTCGGCGGAGATCAAGGTGCCCATCGGCGAGGCGTTCGCCAAGCTCTACGCGGGGCGCAAGGAGGTCAGCCGCGCCGCGGTGGACGCCAAGGCGAAGGCCGCGAACAACGGGGCCAACGCGCTGCGCGGGATGCTCGGGCTGCCGCTGCAGGCCAACGCGGTGGCGGACGACGCCGAGGTGTGGCTGCCGCGCCTGGGCATCGACGACGCCATTCGCGCCGGCAGCGCGAAGTTCGAGGGGAAGTACGGCTGTCAGAAGCCGTCACCCTGAGCGCCGCAGTCGCTCCAGCAGTCCGGGCAGCACCTCGCCCGCGCGGGCCTCGAGCTTGACCCGCGCGTCGGCGTCGGCGCGCGTGGGCCCCAGGTTCAGCACCGCCACGTCCTGGCCGCGCTCGTTGGCGCGCAGCACGAAGCGGTAGCCCGAGAACACCGTCAGCGAGCTGCCGATGACCAGCAGCACCTCGGCCGCGTCGAGGCGCGCGAAGGCCTCGTCCACCCGGGGCCGCGGCACCGAGTCACCGAAGAACACCACGTCGGGCTTGAGCACGCCGCCGCACGCGCAGGACGGCACCACGAATTCGCGCACCACCTCGTCGGGGAGATCCGCGTCGCCGTCGGCAAACAGCGTGTACGACCACGCGCGCGCCAGCGGGTTGTCGGCCTCGAGCCGGTGCTGCAGGTCGTCGCGATCGATGCGCGTGGGACACGACAGGCACCGCACCCAGGCCAGCGCGCCGTGCAACTCGATGACCTCACCGTGCCCCGCCTTCTGGTGCAGCCGGTCCACGTTCTGGGTGATGAGCCCGGTGACTTGGTCCCAGGCCGCGAGCGCGTGGTGCGCGGCGTTGGGCTGGAAGTCGCGGAAGCGCGGCCAGCCGAGCATGGAGCGGGCCCAGTAGCGGGCACGGATGCGCGGGTCCTCGAGGAACTCGCGGTGCTGGATGGGCGGGCGCTTGCGGGGCGGCGCGGTGGGGCCCCGGTAGTCGGGGATGCCCGACTCGGTGCTGATGCCCGCGCCGGTGAGCACGCACACCTTCTTCCCGCTGAGCAGCTCGACCAGGGCTTCCACGCGCCTGCGACTTAACGCGCGCCCCGCGAGATCGCAGCGAGGTCCTGCTCGACCAACCTGACGAGGCGATCATCGCCCTGCACGCGACGCGAAGTACCGATGACCAGGTGGGCCACCTCGTCGAGCTCGAAGACGCCCTTGAGCAGCTCGAAGTGCCCCAGCAGGAAGTAGACCGTCGCCAGCCGGGTCTCGTCGAGCGGGGCCTTGAGCAGCCGGCTCAGCTCGACCTCCACGCGGAGCATCGAGGCCTCGTCGGTGATGGCCCCGGTAGCGAGGCCGCACTCCAGCCGCACGCAGCGGTCGACCCACCTCGCGGCGAAGTCGGCGCGCGCGGCTTCGCCCAGGGTCGCCCAGCGGGGCCGCAACGACGCGATGACCTCTTCGGCGTCACGCGGCATGCATCACTTCTTCTTCGGCGGCGGTCCCGGCCTGGGCAGCGGCTTGGGGTTCAGCTTCGGGGGCGGCGGCTTGGTCACCACCACCTTCGGCGCGGGCTTGGGCGCGGCCACCTTGGGCTTCGGCTTCGGCGCCACCGCGGTCTTGAGGCCCGCCTGCTCCTCGGTGTTCTCCGCGACGCCCACGCCCTCGCGCGGCATGGGGGGCGGCGAGAGCCCGCTGGGCAGCTCGAGGCCCTGCACCACCACCTTGTGGAACACGCAGCGCCCCTCGAGACAGCCCACCGCGAGCCGGGGCGAGTCACCCAGCAGCTGGCGCCAGTAGGGCCCCAACCACAGCCCGTCCCCGAGCACCCGCGCGTCGCGGCCTTCACCGGACACCGCGAAGAGCTCGCCGGTCTCCGGGTCCATGCGCAGGGTCAGCCGCTGGCCTTCACGCTTCACCGGCAGCGGGGCCTGCATGAAGCCGCGCTTGTCGGGGCCCAGCGCCCACTCGAGCGTCGGCTCGTTGCCGTTGCCCGACACCACGAGGGCCACGTAGCGCCCGTTCTCGCCGAGCATCATCAGCGCCGAGCGGGCCTCGGGCTTGCGGCCGCGAAACAGCTGCCACAGGGGCTCGAGCGACGACGGCTTCTCGTCTTCGGTGTCCACGAGCGCCGAGAAGTCGACGCCGCTGCCGACCACGTCCACGTCGATCACCACGCGCCCGGTGGGCTCGTCCTCGGGCAGGCCGAAGTCGATGTCGCCCAGGGTCACCACCGGCTTGCGCCCCAGGGCCATCAGCCCCACGGTGTCCGGGCCCTCGCCCAGGGTCACCTCGCGCGTCTGGCGATCGACGCGGCCCGGGGTGGTGAGGGGGAACTTCGCGCCGAAGTCGGTCATCAGCTCGAGGCCCGACGGCTGGTGCCTGGACTCGGCCTTCGCCCGCAGGAAGACGGCGCCGACGATGACCAACGCCAGGGTGACGACGATCACCGCCGCGGTGCGGCCGACGCGCTTGCCGATCTCCAGGCCGCGCCGAAGCAACCGCTGGGTGGGCGTCTCCTTCGAGAACGAGAGCGCCGACGAGTTGAGCTGCACCACCTTCTCGAGGTCGGCGATGAGCGCGCTGGCCGAGGGGTAGCGATCGTCGGGCGACGGCTTGAGGCAGCGCGCCACGATGGCGTCGAGGCGCTTGTCGAGGCCCGGCTTCTTCACCGACGGCGGGTCGAACTGGCCCACGGGCAGCTCGCCGGTGAGCGTCTCGTAGAGCATCACCCCCAACGAGTAGAGGTCGGCCCGCGGCCCCGCGCTCTTGGCGTCGACGGCCTGCTCGGGCGCCATGTACGACGCGGTGCCCATGGAGACGTGGGTCTGGGTGAGGTTGCGCTGCTGCGGCCCGAACGACTCGTCGAGGCCCGCGAGCCCGAAGTCGGTCACCTTGGGGATGCCGCCCGCCTGCTCGTCGAAGAGGATGTTCTCCGGCTTGAGATCGCGGTGGATGACGCCGCGGCCGTGCGCGTACTCGATGGCCCGCGCTACCAGCAGCATGGTGATCAACGCGCGGTTGGTGTCGAAGTCGCGGTCGCGCATCTTCTCGCGCAGCGACGGCCCGTCGACGAACTCCATCACCAGGTAGTAGGTGTCGCCGGCCTTGCCCCGGTCGACGATGGACACGATGTGCGGGTGCCGCAGCGTGGCCAGCGCCGCGCCTTCCTTCTCGAAGCGGCTGACGAACTGCACGTCGCTCGCCAGCTCGTGCTTGAGGAGCTTCACCGCCACGGTGCGCTGCAGCGACAGCTGGGTCGCCTGGTGCACCTCGCCCATGCCGCCCTTGCCGACGAGCTGCAGCAGCTCGTACCCGGGGATGGGGGGCGGCGCGGTCTTGCGGCTGATGGTGGTGTCCATCATGGGGGGGCCTGGAGCCAATACGCCGAAGCGGCGAATCTGGCAGGCGAATTCATGCTGAATTCCCCCGCAGTGTCACCATCGGCCGCGTGGGACTGGCGCCGGCGCGGTGTCGTGCAGGGTGTGTACGTGGAGGTCTTCGATGTGCCTTCGGTGGGTGGTCTTCAGCGTGCTCCTCTCGACCGCCGGGTGGGCCCAGCTGGTGCCCCCGGTCCCGCCCCAGCCGCCGACGCCTCCTTCGGGGGGGCTGTCCCCGGAGCGCGCGAGGCAGGTGCAGGCGCTGACCTTCGACGCCCAGGAGGTCCTCATTCCGCTCGAGGCGGAGTGGAAGCGCGCGCAGCTCGAGCTCGACCGGGCGCTCGCCGACCCGGTGCCCGACGAGGCCGCGGTGATGAAGCGCCTCGAGGCCGTGGCCCGGGCCGAGCTCGCGGTGAAGAAGAATCGCCTCGGGCTGCAGCTGCGCCTGCGCAAGCTGCTGGGGGCGGCCGGGTGGCAGCGGCTCCAGTCCGAGCAGCCGCCGGTGCCCGGGGTGATGTTCACCCTGCCGTGGCCCGCCACCGGGGCCCCGGCGCCAGAGGTGCGCCGCATCGCCCCGGGTGACTTCCAGGAGTGAAGGCAGGGCGGCGTCGGGTACGGTGGCCGGCACGATGTCTGTGAAACTCAAAGTGGGTGTCCTCGGCGCGACGGGCATGGTCGGTCAGCGCTTCGTGTCTCTCCTGGCGAACCACCCGTGGTTCGAGCTGGCGGTGGTCGCCGCGAGCCCCGCTTCGGCGGGCAAGTCGTACGCCGAGGCCGTCGGCGGTCGCTGGTCGTTGCCCGGCGGCATCCCGCCCCGCGCGGCGTCCATGACCGTGCTCGACGCGTCAGACGTCGCCCGCGTGGCCGGCCAGGTCGACTTCGTGTTCTGCGCCGTGGACATGAGCAAGGAGGCCACCGCGCAGCTCGAGGAGGCCTACGCGCGCGCCGAGACGCCGGTGGTGTCGAACAACTCCGCGCACCGGTGGACGAGCGACGTGCCGATGTTCATCCCGGAGATCAACGACAGCCACGTGGCGGTCATCGAGGCCCAGCGGCGCCGCCTCGGCACCCAGCGCGGCTTCATCACCGTCAAGCCCAACTGCTCCATCCAGAGCTACGTGCCGGCGCTGCACCCGCTCCGGCACTTCGGCCTCACGAAGCTGGCGGTGTGCACGTACCAGGCGATCTCCGGCGCAGGGAAGACCTTCGAGACCTGGCCGGAGATGCTCGACAACGTCATCCCCTTCATCAAGGGCGAGGAAGAGAAGAGCGAGCAGGAGCCGCTGAAGATCTGGGGCACGGTCGCCGACGGGCGCATCGTGCCCGCCACCGCGCCTTTGATCACCGCGCAGTGCATTCGCGTGCCGGTGTCGGATGGGCACCTCGCCGCGGTCTTCGTCTCGTTCGAGAAGAAGCCGTCGAAGGACGAGATCCTCGCGGCGTGGCGCTCGTTCTCGGGCAAGCCGCAGGCCCTCGGCCTCCCCAGCGCGCCCGCGCCGTTCTTGAACTACTTCGAGGAAGAGAACCGCCCGCAGACCAGGCTCGACCGCGATCTCGGCCACGGCCAGGCGGTGAGCATCGGCCGGCTGCGCCCCGACGCGGTGTTCGACTGGCGCTTCGTCGCGCTCTCGCACAACACGGTGCGCGGGGCGGCCGGTGGCGCGGTGCTCAGCGCCGAGTTGCTCGCGGCCGAGGGGTTCCTCACCGCGAGGTGACGGGCCCGGCTACGGCGGCAGCTCCAGCGCCGACTGCAGCGCGCGGATGAACTCGTTCACCTGGATGGGCTTGGTGATGTAGCGGAAGAACCCCGCCTGGAGGCCCTTCTCGACGTCGCGCGGCAGGGCGTTCGCGCTCAGCGCCATGACGGGAATGCCCGCGGTCACGGGGTCGGCGCGGAGGATCTTCATCGCCTCGACGCCGTTGAGCCCGGGCAGGTTGATGTCCATCAACACCACGTCGGGACGCGAGGCGCGCGCGATGTCGATGCCCGTGCGCGCGTCGGCGGCGGTCAGCAGCCGCAGCGAGGGCAGGCGGGCGATGATCTGTTTGACCAGCAGCAGGTTCGCCGGGTTGTCCTCCACGTAGAGCACCGAGCGCACCGGGGCGGGGCGGCTCAGGGCTTCCGCTCCCGTGGCCAGCGACGGCTCGTCTCCTTCCTCGAGGTGGGGGCCCTCGATGGCCGGGAGCTCGAACCAGAACACGCTCCCCGCGCCCACCGTGCTCTCGACGCCGATGGTGCCGCCCATCAACTCGATGAGCCGCCGCGAGACCACGAGGCCGATGCCCGTGCCTTCCTCGCCGCCGGCCTCCTGGCCGAGGCGGTTGAAGGCCTGGAAGAGCTGGCCCACCTGCGCCGGCGAGAGCCCCGGGCCGGTGTCGGAGATGCTCACCCGCACCGCGCCGGTCGTCGGCTCGGCGTAGCTGACCGTCACCGACCCGTTGGCGGTGTTGTACTTGATGGCGTTCGACAGGAGGTTGATCATCACCTGCTTGAGCCGGGTGTGGTCGGCGTGCACGAAGCGCGGCTTCGGGAAGTCGGGGAACACGAGCCGAATGCCCCGCTGCTGCGCCTGGGGGGCGATCATCCCCTGGCACTCGAGGAACACCTCGGCCAGCGACACCGGCTCCTTCGAGAGCGGCACCTGGCCCGACTCCACGCGCGCCAGGTCGAGGATCTCGTTGATCAACGTGAGCAGGTGCCAACCCGCCTTGAGGATCTGCGCGATGCCCTCGGCCTGGTTCGGGGTCGGCGGCGCGGCGTCGGTGTCCATCAACTGCGCGAACCCGAGGATCGCGTTGAGCGGGCTGCGCAGCTCGTGGCTCATGCTCGAGAGGAACTCCGACTTCGCGAGGTTGGCCTTCTCGGCCACCGCGGTCGCCTTCTCGAGCTCGACGTTCTTGTCATGCAGTTCGAGCTCGAAGCGCTTGCGGTCGGTGACGTCCCGGGCCACGGCGAAGACGCCCTGCAGCTTGCCGTCGCGGTCGTAGAAGGTGGTCGCGTTGTATGACACCACCGTCAGCGCCCCGTCGCGGGCGCGCACCGTGAGCTCGTAGTCGGACACCCTGCGATGCACGAGCGTGAGCGAGATGCCGTTCTCCGCCCGCAGCGCGTCGGTGAAGTGTGCCTTGAAGTCGGTGCCGATGAGCTCCTCGCGGCTGTACCCGGTGAGGAGCGCCATGGGTCGGTTGGCGTCGGTGATCTTCCCCCCGGGGTTGGTGGTCACCAGGGCGTCGACGTTCGATTCGATGAGCGAGCGCGTGTAGAACTGCAGTTCGCCGAGCGCGCGTTGCACCGCGTGTTCCGTCGAGACGTCGCGAAAGACGAGCACCGCGCCGACCACCTGGCCGCTGCGTTCCCGAATGGGGGCGCAGCTGTCGGCGATGGACCACTCCTCGCTGTTGCGGCTGATCAGCACCGTGTGGTTGGCGAGCCCCTGGGTCGTGCCCTCGGCGAGCGTGCTGAGCACGGGAATGGTGGAGGGCAGGCGGGTCTCTTCGTTGATGATGCGAAAGACCTCGTCGATGGGCCGCCCCAGCGCCTCGGTCCGGGGCCAGCCGGTGAGGCGCTCGGCCTCGGTGTTGAACAGCGTCACCCGCGCCTGCTCGTCGGTGGCGATGACGGCGTCGCCGATGGAGTTGAGGGTCACCGCGAGCTTCTCCTCGCTGACCTGCAGCGTGGCGTGGGCCCGCTGCAGCTCGGCGCTCGCCTTCTCCTGCGTCACCAGGGCCCGGCGGGTGACCGCGTGCACCTCGTCGGTCAGGCGCTGCTCCGTCTGGCGGTGGATGAGCCGCGCCAGCCACAGCGTGACCAGCAGCGACAGCAGCCCGGTGAGCACCAGCGTGAAGTACAGGCTCCGCATGCTCGCCATGAACGCGGCGTGGGCCGCGTCGCGCTCGACCTCCACCAACTCGGTGAAGCTGCCCAGCTCGGCGCGAATCGAGTCCATCAGCGCCTTGCCCCGTGCGCTTCTGACGTTGACCAGGGCCGCGGCGAGATCATCGGCGCGACGCAGCTCGATGTTCTCCTCGAGGAAGGCCATCTTGGCCGTGATCATCGGCGCGACGAGGGTCAGGTGCTCCTGCGCCACGCTGGAACTGCCTTGCATCAGGCGCAGGTGACCCTCGACCTCGTCGCGCACGCGCAGGTAGGGCTCGAGGAAGCGCTCGTTGCCCGTCAACAGGTAGCCGCGCTCGGCCGTCTCGGCGTCGACGAGCGAGGTCAGCAACTCGTTGGCGCGGTGCAGCACCAGGTTGTTCTGCTTGCGCGCCTCGGCGGTTTGCTCGATGCGCTCAAAGCTCGAGAAGGAGAGCGCCACCACCACCGCCACCGTCGAGGCGGCGCCGATGAACCAGCCGACGATCCTTCGGTTTCCTGGCATGACCGGCGTTCCCTTCACGAGATGGGGAGCCGCTTGAGGAAGTCCGACAGCTCGTCGGCGTGGTCCTCTTCCTGCGCGAGGATCTCCTCGAACAGCCGCCGCGTCGTCGGGTCCTTGTCGGCCACGAAGCGGATGATGGCGGTGTAGGTGTCGATGGCGATGCGCTCCGCCACCAGGTCCTCCACCAGCATGCCCCGCAGCGAGTCGCTGATCGCGTAGTCGGCGTGGCTGCGCGCGATGAGGGTCTGGGGCGAGAAGTCAGGCACGCCCCCCAGCTGCGTGATGCGCTCGGCGAGCCGGTCCGCGTGGGCCAGCTCTTCCTGCGAGTGCTGCAGCAGCTCGCCGGTCACCGCGTAGCCGGCAATGCCGCCGAGGCTGGCGCTCATGAAGTGGTGCTGGCGGTAGCGCAGCACGCACACCAACTCGGTGGCCAGCGAGTCGTTGAGCAGCTTGATGATGGTGTCGCGGTCGCCCTGGTAGCCGTCGGTGACGGCGCCTGCCTCGATGTGGCTGCGGGCGCGCTTGCGAATGCCGTCGAGGTCGATGCTGAAGTTGGTGGTCATGGTGGGCCTTTCAGGCGTGAGGGGTGGGGAGATCCGCCGGCTTCGGAGGCGTGGCGAGGGGTGGCCCGCCTTCGCCTTCCATGCGGTGGACGGCTTCGCTGTCCTGGCGAGACCAACGGCTGGAGAGGGCGGCCGAGGCCCGGGCCCGGGCACGGCGCGTGAGGCCTATGGCGAGCGCGGCCACCGAGGCCACGCCGCCCAACACCCACGCCGCCCATCGGCCCGGGAGCTGCTTCGTCTGGGGGTTCTTCATGGTTCAGCTCCTGGTGAGAGTGATTGCGCAGGAGCGGTGAGCAGCATTCGGGCCGCGCGGATCCCCCGTGAGTCCGGGGACCTGCGGGCGTGGGTCGGCACCAACCTCATCAAACTGAGGACGCGCGCCTTCAGATCGATGGAGCGTCGGGCCTCAGCGCCCAGCGACGCAGGCGCGCGCGGCCAACGCGTCGATGACGTCGTCGAAGTGCGCCTGCTGGGGCCCGGCGAAGTCGGTCGGCGCGAGCGTGCCGATGGCCCCGAGCATCTTGGACCAACTCCCGCACGCCCGGTGCAGTCGGGCGAAGGCCTCGTGGCCGCTGTCGTAGGTGCGCACCCCGGCGAGGTCGGCGTTGTTGTAGCGGCGCCGCAGCCCGAGCGTCTGCTGCAGCAACGTGAGCCGCGCGTCCTTCCGGGCCCGCTTCTCGTCGTCGGGCAGCGCCGAGCGGTACAGCGCGTCGAGCTCGTCGTGCGCGCGCCGCAGCTCCGCGAGGAACCGCTGGCCACGGGCTTCGCCGGCGATCCATGCTTTCGCTTCGGGTGACTGCAGCCCGCTGCGCCCGACCACCAGCTCCCACGTCAGCTCGTCGGCCACGTAGCTGGCGAGGCTCTCGTCGAGGGCCGATTGATCGGCCACGTAGACCGTGGCGTGCACGCTCTCGTGGAGGATGACGTTGGCCAGCTCGGCGAAGGCCTCGGGCCCCGTGGGGATCATCGTGGAGAGCACCGCGTCATGGAACCAGCCCAGCGTGGAGTACGCCGCGGCGGTGCGCACCGTGACGTCGAGGGCCTCGTCTCGCTCGAGCTGGCTGGCGTAGGCGCGG
The DNA here is from genome assembly GCA_903905455.1 of uncultured Archangium sp. Classification (GTDB taxonomy): domain Bacteria; phylum Myxococcota; class Myxococcia; order Myxococcales; family Myxococcaceae; genus Archangium_A. Next base: position 31,412 of record CAIVGN010000101.1, on the reverse strand, counting down.
GCGGCGGCCTCGTCGAAGAAGCCGAGGTACGGCACGCTGCCCACGATGGGGAACGACCAGCGGCGCGGTTTGAACTCGAGCGGCGCACAGCCCTGCACCACGTACACCGCGGCCGAGCGATGGAGATCGACGTAGTCCCGGTAGTTCGCCGTGGGCGTCAGCCCGTGGCCCTGCCCGAAGCGCTTGATGGCCGGCACCTTCGCCAGCAGCGCGCGCACCCTCGGGTCGGTCTGCTCGTCGGCGATGACCGAGCGCAGCGAGCGCGCGCGGTGCACCAGCTCGTATTGGCCCCCGGCGGCCTGCGCCAGGTAGCGCGTGGTGAAGCAGCCGCTCGTGGCGAGCAGCACGATCAGCAGGGCCAGGTGCCGGGGCAGGACCACGACGCGCAGTGAAGCACGCGCCGCGGCTCAGAGCTTCGCGATGAACGCCCTGGCGAAGCGGTACGCGTCTCCGGGCCAGCGCGCCGAGACGTAGTTCCCGTCTTCGACCACGAAGGCCGGCCCGTCGTCGGTGTCGGTGCCCCGCGACATGAGGTGCATCGGCCCGCGCACGAAGTCACCTGGTGCCGAGAGGCTCGAGCGCACCTCTTCTTCCACGTAGGCCGGGTACGTCCGGTAGTACCTGCCCCGGCGCCACGCGGTGAGCCAGAAGGCGGTGCGCTCCATGTAGGCCGGGAGGCAGGTGGTCTTCTTGCCCACGAGCACGCCCGCCCGCGCTGCCACCAGCACGCCGTGACAGATGGCGCCCACGGGACGGCCGAGCGCGACGAAGCGCCGCACGCAGTCCTGCAACTCCACGCTGCCCAGGTACTGCTTCATGCCCGGCGCGTGCCCGCCCGGCAGCAGCAGCGCGTCGAAGGCCGACACGTCGAGGCCCTTCCACGACACCGGCGCCCGGAACTCGGGCGCGCGCGTCAGCTCCTCGTAGAACTGCTTGGGCTCGGCCTCGGCGGCCAACTGCCCGAAGAGCACGCCGGTCAGCAGCAACGGGTCGGCCGCGGGGATGACCGCGCCAGTCTCGGTGATGAAGGTCACGCGGTGGCCCGCGCGGGTCAGCAGCTTCCAGGGTACGGCGACCTCGGTCACGTCGAAGTCGGTGTCGGGCAGCGGGATGAAGACGTGCTTCACGGCTTCTTCGTGAGCAGGTCGGCAAAGGAGCGCTTCGGCGGGTGGGCGGCCTTCAGCTGGTCGGCGATCTTCTCGCGCTCCACCTCCCAGGCGTGCTCGAGGCGCACGTCGGTGGCCTCGGTGGCCTCGTTCTTCGAGACGGCCGAGAGGGCCTTGATGCCGTCGATGCGTCGGTCGGGGCGATAGCCGGAGGCCATGCCCCGGACTCTAGGCGCTGCGTCGCAGGCTGCCCAGCCGCCCCGCTCAGCGCTCCGCACACTCGCAGTTCGGTCCCGGTGGCAGCGCCAGCGACGTGGCGTTGAAGTCTGCGGGCACCTCGAAGGCGCGCGCCTCGGTGCCCAGCGAGGGCTCGAGCTGGCCCAGGGCGTCGAGGGTCCAGCGGTGGTTCTCCTTCGTGCGCAGCCAGCTCACGGCCTGTCCCTCCGAGGCCGCGGCCGCCACCGAGTAGTCCACGCCCTGGTGCCGCGTCACCGGCACCCACACCTCGAGCTCGCCGGTGCCCAGGGGCAACGCCAGGCGCCGCACCACGCCGCTGCCGGCCTCGAAGCTGACTTCCAGGAAGTCGTCGCAGGCGTCGACGGCCTCGAGCGGCGTGGTGACCAGGAAGACCTGGCGCCGGCTGCGCGCGTCGACGGTGAACCGCAGCCAGGGCTGCGGCGCCAGGTGCTGCTTCGTCAGCCACGCGCCCAGCTTCAGCGCCGAGGCCCCCTCGCCGGGGCAGTGGGCCCGGGTCCCCGGCCCCCAGAGGCAGGCGTTTGGCGGCGTCACCTTGGGCGGCGTGCGGCCCACCTCGAGCCACTTCGCCGTCGGCGGCGCGGCCCCGGTGCAGGCCCAGGCGAAGCGCAGCCCGCGCACCGGCACGAGGTCGTGGGCGAACGCCGCCCTCACCACGCTCGAGGCCCTTCGCGCAGCCCAGGCCGCGCGCAGCCAGCCTTCCCGCGTGCGCGCGCTGCGCTCCATGCGCCAGCCTTGCTCCCAGAGCACCACGGCCGCCAGCCGCCCCGCCGCGTCGTCGGCCTGGTTCACCGCGCGCTTGAGCAGCGCCTCGAGGTTCACCTCCGGGCCCAGCGCCGCGCGCGCCACGCGACCTTCGATGCGCCGGGTCACCACCCGGGCGGGGTGGCTGCCGCTCTCGGCCCAGACGGCGCTCTGCGCGATGGCCACCGCGACCCGGGCCTCGTCGGCGGTCAGCGAGACCACCTCCACGGGCGTGTGGAGCGGCAAGGTGGCGAGGACCTTTCGTTGCTTGCCCCCGCTCCACAGCGGCGCCTGGTCCACCGCGAGCCACGCCTGCGCGCCGGCCTGCAGCGCCGGGCCGTCACCGGGCTCCGCCGGCGGCAGCGCCGGCTCGGGGTCGACCTCGAAGGACTTCTCGCCTCGCCGCGCGGCGAAGCTCGCCATCAGCGCCGCGCGCCACGCGTCGGGGTTCTCGAGCGAGTCGAGGGCCTTCTCGGCAGCGACCGGGTCGAAGAGCAACGCCTGCAGCAGCCGCCCCTCGTTGGTCGCGTCGCGGTCCGCGGGCGTGTCGGGGAAGGCGGCGATCGACTCCGGGCCCTCGGGAGGCACCGGCCGTTCGCGGGGCGGCGCGGGCGTCAGCTCGGGCAGGGGCAGCGCCACCTTCGCCCTTTGCGGCGCCGGCCCGTCGCCACACCCGCCCAGCACCACCACGCTTGCTCCCACCGCCACCGCCACCGCCACCGCCATCGCCCACCGTCGCATCGCCGCAGCGTACACGCGCCGGTGTAAGACCGGCCCATGGACACGAGGCCCGTGCGACGCGAAGACGTGCCCGCGGTGGTGGCGCTGGTCAGCGCGACCCTCGCCGAGTTCGGCATCACCTACGGCCAGGGCGCCGAGACCGACACCCAGCTCGAGTCGCTCCCCGAAAGCTACGAGGCCCGCGGAGGCGCCTTCTTCGTCGCCGTCGATGGCCCCACGATCCTGGGGACCGCCGGCGTCATGCCCGTGGAGCCCGGCGTCTTCGAGCTGCGCAAGATGTACCTCGCCCCCGAGGCGCGCGGCCGGGGCCTCGGGCAGCGGCTCTTCGAGGCCTGCCGCGCGGCCGCGAAGGCCCGCGGGGCCACGCGCCTGGTGCTCGACACCACCGAGCAGATGACCGCCGCCATCCGCTTCTACGAGCGCAACGGCTTCGTCCGCGACGACGCCCAGCGCCGCGCCAGCCGCTGCTCCCGGGGCTACCGGCTCGACCTCGCCTGAGTCGCCAATCACCCGGAACGCTTCAGGAATCACCGATTGTTCCGCAACTCTGACGCGCTGCTTCCGACAATGTGGGACAGGCCCTCACCCACATGCGTCTCTCTCCTCTCACCCAGCGTGTCCAGACCCCTCAGCGAGCGCTGAGCGGCCCCGAGCGTGAGCAGGTGACGCGGTTGGCGAAGGAGATGGCCCTCTTCGCCCGGCTGCAGGGGGGCGTGGCGCCGACGAAGGCCCCGCTGGTCGCCGGTTCAGCGGCCTTCGTCACCGCGGCCCGGCGCGACTACGCCGACCTGATCTCGATGCACGGCGCGCCGAAGTTGCCCGCGTGCTTCCTCGTGAAGTCGCCTCCCCCGGCGGTGCAGCGCGTGACCGAGGCCTTCGCGGCCCAGCACGGCGGCCCGGCCGAGGTCGCGCTCAACAGCATCGACGGTGAACGCACCTACCAGGTGCAGGTCTCGCAGCGGTCCCAGGCGCAGGTGCTGCTGGTCGACGCGCGGGGCCATGAGCTCGCCCGCGGGGTCGCGCGCGGTGGCCTCGTCAGCTGGCGCTGAGCGCCTTCAGCGCGGCGCCAGGTATTCCACCAGCAGCGCGCGCACGGCCTCGAGGCGCATCGGCTTGGTGAGGTAGCCATCGGCGCCGGCGGTCTTCGTGGCGGCGATCAACCGGTCTTCCCCCATCGCAGACAAGAGGACCACCGGCGTGCGCGCGAGCACCGCGTCGGCGCGGATCGCCTTGCACACCTCGAGGCCATCGAGGCCGGGCATCAGCACGTCGAGGAAGATGAGCTGGGGGCGTTCCTTGCGCGCCAGCTCGAGGGCCACGTCGCCGCGGTCGGCCCGCACCACCCGGTGCCCGGCCTTGGTCACCACCCGCGAGGTGAAGTCGAGGATCGACGGGTCGTCGTCGGCGACCAGCACGGTGCGCGCCAGCGAAGGGCCCACGGCGCGCCGGCCGAGCAACACCTCGACGGCGTCCTGGAGCCGCTGCTCGGTCACCGCGTCGAGCTGCGTCAGCTTGAGCCCCGAGAGCATCAGGTCGTCGCGCGTCCACATCACCTGCGCGTTGACCAGGGCCTCGGAGCCATCGGGCAGGCGCAGCGCCAGGCCGACCAGCGCGTCCGGGGCCAGGGCCTTGCTCGTCTTGAGCGTCAGCCCGTGCGCCGAGAGGCTCTTGGTGAAGCAGCCGTTGAGCACCGAGGGCGAGAGCACCCGGGCGGGGAGATCGCAGTCGACGCGCGGCTCGGCCCGGCCCGCGATGCGCGCGGCGGCGTCGTGCTCGGCCACCTGCGCCCGGCACTTCTCGAGCGAGGCCGCGTCGAGCTTCACCAGCACGCCCGAGGGCCCTGAACCTAAGGGCCGGAGCTGCTGCACCACCGCGGTCACCAGCAGCGGCGCTTCGAACTCCGGGGCTTCGATCTCCACGCTCACCGGGGTCCCCGGGACGAGGACCTCGGTGGTGGGGACGAAGACGCGATCACCGCCGGAGAGGACGACCTCGGACCACAGTCGGGCGCGAGCCAGAAAGTGGAGCTTGAGGGCCATCAGGTCGTCACGTTGAAACGGAAGTGCATGCAGTCTCCATCCTGCACCACGTATTCCTTCCCTTCCACGCGCAGCAGGCCCTTCTCGCGAACCGCCGCTTCGCTCCCGTGGGTCAGCAGGTCCTTCCAGGACATGACCTCGGCCTTGATGAAGCCCTTCTCGAAGTCGGTGTGGATCACGCCCGCGGCCGCCGGGGCCTTGTCGCCCTTGTGGATCGTCCAGGCGCGCACTTCCTTCTCGCCGACCGTGAAGTAGGTCTGCAGGCCGAGCATCTTGTAGCCGGCGCGCACCACCTTGTTCAGGCCGGGCTCGGTGAGCCCCGAGTCCTTCAGGAACGACGGGCGATCCGCCTCGGGCAGTTGCTGGATCTCGGCCTCGAGGGCCGCGGCGAGCACCACCACCTCGGCCTTCTCCTTGGCGGCGATCTCGAACACCTTCATCACCAGCGGGTCGGTCGCGGCGGTGGCCAGCTGACCTTCGGACACGTTGGCGATGTAGAGCACCGGCTTGTCGGTGAGCAGGAAGAGGTCACGGACCAGGTCCATCTCCTCCTTGAACAGGCCGTGGGCGCGCGCGGGGATGCCCTGGTCGAGCTTGTCCTTGAGCTTGACGAGCACCGCCAGCTCCAGCTTCGCCAGCTCACCCTCCTTGCCCGGGCCCTTGGCGTTGCGCGCGGTCTTGTCGAGGCGCTTCTCGACGGTCTCGAGGTCCTTGAGGCACAGCTCGGTGTCGACCACGTCCTTGTCGCGCTGCGGGTCCACGCTGCCCTCGACGTGGGTGATGTTGTCGTCCACGAAGCAGCGCAGCACGTAGAGCACCGCGTCGACTTGGCGGATGTTCGCCAGGAACTGGTTGCCCAGGCCTTCACCCTTGCTCGCGCCGCGCACCAGGCCGGCGATGTCCACGAACTCGAGCGTGGTGAAGAGCGTGCGCTGCGGCTTCACCAGCGCGGCGATCTGGTCGATGCGCTCGTCGGGCACCGGCACGATGCCGATGTTCGGCTCGATGGTGGCGAAAGGGTAGTTGGCAGCCAGCGCGCCTGCGTTCGACAGCGCGTTGAAGAGGGTGGACTTACCGACGTTCGGCAGGCCGACGATTCCGATGGAAAGAGCCATAGCGGCCCGCGCAGTAGCACGGATCAGGCCAGCGCGTGAAAGACCCGCTGCACGTCGTCGTCCTGTTCGAGGGCGTCAATCATCTTGAGCACCTCCTGGGCCTTCTCTTCGGGCAGCTCGACGGGGGTCTGGGGCACGTACTCCGACTCGGCCGAGACCACGTTGAGCTTGCGCTCTTCGATGGCGTGCTGGAGCCGCCCGAAGTCCTGGAAATCGCAGCGGCAGATGAGGAGCTTCTCTCCCTTTTCCCCGGTGCCTTCGCCCATCTCCTGCAGCCCGTGGTCGATGAGGTCGAGCTCCAGCGCGTCGTGGTCGATGCCCGTGGGGTCGAGGCGGAAGACCCCCATGTGCTTGAACATGAAGCCCACCGAGCCGGTGGTGCCCATGTTGCCGCCCCAGTCCTTGAAGTTGACGCGCACGTTGGCCACGGTCCGCGTGACGTTGTCGGTGGCGGTCTCGACGATGACCGGCACCCCGTGCGGGCCGTAGCCCTCGTAGATGACGATGTCGTAGTCCTTGGTGTCGTGGCCGGCGGCCCGCTTGATCGCTGCGTCGACCTTGTCCTTGGGCATGTTCGCCGCGCGGGCGTTCTGGATGGCCCGGCGCAGGGCGGGGTTCGTCTCCGGGGTGATGCCGCCCGACTTCAGGGCGATGGCGATATCCTTGGAGACCCGGGTGAAGGCCTTCGCCATCTTGTTCCACCGGGCGAACATGGTGTGCTTGCGCGTCTCGAAGATGCGTCCCATGGGGCCGCTCTTACCGAACTCGTTGACCGCATGCATCGAGCGCCGTACACGCGAGGGGTCGAAGGTAAGGGAACCCGGTGTGATTCCGGGACTGCCCCGCAGCGGTAAGCAGGAACGAAAGCCGTCAACTCGAAGCACTGGGGGCCATGGGGGCGCCTGGGAAGCGACGGCCGGTAGGAGCGCTCTGAAGCTGGAGCGCGCGCCCGTGAGTCCGAAGACCTGCCTCTCGATGTAGTGTCCACCCGCTCCGAGGGGAGCGCGATGGGGCAGCCTGAGCCCTCGCGCCTTTTCGGTGGTGACGTCTGTCTCCCGTCGCGTCGTCCCTTCTCGAGCAACACGTGACCCGCGGGGGTCGCGCAGGAGAAGTGACGTGAAGACGATGACGCTGATGTTCGCCGCGGTGTGCGCGGTGGTGGTGCTGGGCTGCTCGAACGCCGGACCCGGGGTGACGAAGTGCAGCGCGCAGAGCTGCGCCAACGGGTGCTGCTCGGCCGCCGGGGAATGCGTGACGGCCGCAAGTCAGAGCGCCTGCGGGCTCAACGGCCTGTCGTGCGCGACCTGCGCCGGGGGGCAGACCTGCGGTGATGGCGTGTGCCGCGCGCCCGACGTGGTGGTGGACGCGGGGCCGGTCGACGCGGGTTCGGGCGACGGCGACGGCGGCATCGACTGCGCGACCCTGGCCCTCGATCCGATGCTCGGCGACCTCGTGCTGCGCAACGGCGCGACGCTGGTGCAGGGCGCGGTCCTGCCCACGGGCATCACCACCGTGGGGGTGAACGGCGCGACGCTCTACGGCGTGGGGAGCGATCACCAGCTCTACCAGCTCGGCTCACTGCCGAACCTGGTGAAGAGCGCGCCGCTGGCCAACGTGCGCTCGCCGGCCGACGAGGCGGCCAACGCCAGCGTGTTCCTCGGGGGCTCGCTCGCGGTCAGCGGCACGCAGTTGCTCGCCGGCTACACGAAGTCGGGCGCGGGCTTCCCGGGGAACGTGGTGGTCTACGACACGGCTGACGCGGGCGTGCAGTACGTGAGCGCGCCGGCGAACTACACGGCTGTCGGGTTCCAGGGCTCGTTCCTGATCAACGGTGGCCAGGTGGGCGGCGCGACCGGCGCCGGGGTGTACGCGCTCGATGCCCAGGGCGCGTTCGGCTTCTCGACCTTCGACGCCGCGTGGATGGCGAGCAACGGCTTCACCGGGGTCACCTCCAACGGGGTGCTGCTCCTGGGGTACTTCGACGGCACCGACTTCCAGAACCACGTGCGCGCCGTGCCCGCCTCGCAGTACGCCAGCGCGTTCGCCGCCCGCACCTCGTTCCCGCTCGCGGGCGCGGTCGACGTGGCGAGCGGTGACGACCTGCAGGACCTCACCACCTTCGGCGAAGACGCGATCCTCGTGCGCGGCGGTTACGACTCGAACTTCGAGTCCTTCACCACGCAGGTCACGCGGGTGACGATGAGCGTCGCCGGCTCGGGCGTGCAGACGGTGAGTGCGGGCCGACCGGTGCCCTTCGTGGAGGCGACCCACCGGTGCACCAGGGTGGTGTTCGCGGTGGGTGGTGGGACGCAGCTCCTCCTCGGCGTCAGCGATCGCAACGGCCGACGCGTGCTGCGCGTGCTGCCGTGAGGCGCGGCGCACGGCTGATCAGCCTGCTCCTGGTGTCGGCCTGCGGCGCGCCGCCGAGCGTCGACGCGGGCGTGGTGCTCGACGGTGAAGTCGACGCCGGGCCACCGCGCCCCGTCGATCCGTGGGCTGATCGCGTCGTGCGCTTTTCGCCGGGCCCCGGTGCGGGCTTCGGGCAAGACCTGTTTCCCCAGGTGGTGCTCGGAGCCCCGTCGGGTGGGGGCGAGGCCCAGGGCTCGCTCGACGTACTCTCGCTGGGGAAGCTCGGCGTCATCGAGTTGGAGTTCATCGATCTCGTGGCCATCGACGGCCCCGGCGTGGACCTGCTGGTGTTCGAGAACGGCTTTGCCGGCTTCTTCGAGACCGGCGCGGTCGAGGTCAGCGAGGACGGGGTCGACTGGCGCGCGTTCCCCTGCGGGCTCGACGCGGGGCCGTCCCGGTGCGCGGGCCTGCACCCGGTGTCCGCCAACCCCGCGCTGGGCATCTCGGGCACCGACCCGGCGGTGGCCGGGGGCGAGGGCTACGATCTCGCGGAGGTCGGGCTCACGCGCGCCCGCTTCGTGCGCATCAGCGACAGCGGCGCCAACCGGTTCTACGGGCCTCCGGGGGGCGGGTTCGATCTCGACGCGGTGGCCGTGGTGAACGGGGGGCCTCTGTGATCAGCCGCCGCGCCATCCTCGCGGGGGGGCTCGCGTTCAGCGCGTGCGGGGGCATGGTGTCCACGCCGGTCGTCGACGCGGGCGACCCACCGCGAGGGCCGGGCTGGTCGGAGTTCGCGCTGTCCGACTTCCCGTCACTCGACGTGGTGGGCGGGAGCGCCGTGTTCGAGCGACCCGAGGCGTTGATCAACGCCTGGGTGGTGCACCGGGCCGACGACACCTTCGCGGCAGTCTGGCGCGTGTGTACGCATGGCGCCTGCGACGTGGCGCCGCGCGCCGACGAGACCTTCGAGTGCCCCTGTCACGGCTCGGTGTTCGGCATCGACGGCCACGTCATCCAGGGGCCGGCGACCCGGCCGCTGCTCCGCTTCGAGGCGGTGCGCGCCGGTGGGTCGCTCTTCCTTCGCCGCACCTGAAGCGCGGGTCAGAGCGCGTCTTTGCCCTCGTACGACAGGAACGGCTCGACGCTCGGGGTCACCCCGGCCGCGCGGAAGTCCCGGGGACACGCGGCGCCGTAGGCCACCCGGTACCCGTCCCCGTTGGCGAAGGACGCGCCCTCGATGCGTCCGCCCTCGTCCCACGCGAAGCGCCCGTCGAGCGTCGGGTCACCGAACTTCGTGCCCGCGAGCTGGTCCTGCTCGTTCCACTCGAAGACCACCGTGCCGTACGTGGCCAGCCGCCCCTGGGGGTCCCAGGTGAACTTCGTGGAGCTCGGGCCCGCGGTGATCGAGAGCAGCTGCTCGCCGGGGCCGTAGCTGAAGGTCACCTTCGCGTCGTTGCGGCGCACCACGCTCGTGCCGCGCAGCGCGAGGTTGTGCAGCTCGATCGCGTCGAGGCGGGCCTTCGACCACGCGTAGTTGCGCACCTGGGTCTGCAGGGTGGTGGCGTCGCCGCGGAAGGTTTGCACGCGCCGCGCGCGACGGCCCTCGGCGTACTGGTAGCAGAGGCGCATCTGGTAGCCCTCCACGCCGCTGGTGCTCGAGGTCACGTCGGCCGCGCTGGGCACGCCCGCGTCGCCTTCGTAGGTGAGCGTGGTGCGGGTGCGCTCCTGCATCGGGTGCTCGTACACCGCGAAGGGAGGGCGCCACGAGGGGCTCCACCCCGGCTCGCCGGGGCCCGCGGAGAAGCAGGTGGTCTTCCCGCTCAGCCTCCGGGCCGCGTCGTAGTGGAACCCGGTGAACTCGTTCGCGTTGTCGGCGAGCGTGAGCGCCTCTGACTGCAGCAGCCCGTCGAGGTACACCAACTGATCCGTCTTGCGTCCGCTGCGCAGGTCGAAGCGCTCCACGACGCAGGCCCCGGGCGGCGGCGGGCCCAGCACCGGGCACTCCACCGGCGGCGCGGTCAGCGGCGCGACACACTCGACGGGGATGCTCTTGAGCAGCGCCGTGAGCTCGTCCTGGGCCGTCGGCGCGGCGGCTGTCGCGTTCGGGGCCGGAGTCGCGGGGGTCTTGCACGCGGCGAAGACGAACAGGCAGAGCAGGGTGGACCGCATCAGTGGCCGGTTAGCACAGGCTGCGCGAGAGTCAGGCGATGACGCCCCTGGTCCTCGCACTCCTCGCGGCCGAGCCCACCTTCTGTGACGAGCGCCCCACGAATGAGCCGCCGGCCTCTCGCGGTCGCCCGGCGCACGGCCGCGTGGAGGGGGCCCTGGCGCTCGCCGAGAGCAGTTCGGTGCGGGTGCTGCCGAAGAGGCACAAGTCGCGCTGTCTCAACTGGGGCACGCCGCGCCTCGTCGCCGCCCTCGCGCGTGCCGGGCGCGACGTGCAGAAGCGCGTCGAGGGTTCCCCGCCGCTGGGCGTGGGCAACATCGGGCGCGCGCGGGGCGGCTCCCTGGTGCCGTACTCCAAGAGCCACCAGGCGGGCCGCGACTGCGACCTCGCGTTCTATGCGCTCGACGCGAGCGGCCCGGTCGCGGTGGACGACCTCGAGCACTACGACGCGATGCTGCGGGGGCGCGAAGGGGCCCTGCGCTTCGACGTGGCGCGCAACTGGGCGCTGGTGGCCTCGCTGCTCAGTGACGAGCGCATCGAACTCGAGTGGCTGTTCGTGAGCGACGAGCTCAAGGCCGCGCTCCTCGCCCACGCCACGCGCATCAAGGCCGCGCCGGGGGTGATCGACGCGGCGAGGGAGAAGCTGCACCAGCCTTCGGACGCCCCTCCGCACGACGACCATTTCCACCTGCGCCTGCGGTGCACCCCGGCCGAACGGGCCGCCGACTGTGTCGACTGAGCCGATGACGCCCGTGGAAGAAGTCCGACGCGGACGAAGCGCTGCGGGGGCCGTCAGCGCTCCGCTTCCACGCGGCCTCGAGCCAGCGGGTGCAGGGTGAGCGTTCGCGCGCGGGCCTTCACGGCCTCGAGGTTGGTCGCGCCGGCCTCGTCGGAGGACTGCAGCAGCAGCCACACCTGCGCCGCGCGGAAGCGGTTGTACGCGTCGAGGGAAGGCGAGGTGGCCAGCGACTCCAGCCGGGGCCGCAGGGCGTCGGCGCGCCCGGCCTCACGAATCGCGCGCGCCAGGCGGCCGTCGTTGAGCAGGGGCGCGCTGCCAGGGAACTGCAGCACGAGGCCCATGAAGAAGCGGTCGACCTCGAGGCCGCTGTCCAGCAGCCGGGGCGCGCCGGTCGAGGGCCCGGTGTCGATGAAGCTGGACCACGCCACGCGGGGAAATTGATGGTCGAGCAGTTGCAGTTGCACCGCCGCGAAGGTCGGCAGGTCGTGGCGGGCCAGCGCCAGCTCGGCGTAGAGGCGCGCCGTCGCTTCACGGATGGGGTCTTCGTGGCAGGTCCCCGTGGCGCGGTGGTGGGCGAAGCGTGCGTAGAGCGCGTCGTCGCTGCGATGGGCCTGGGCCCACGTGCGCTCCTCGGGCTGGGGCACCGACTCCACCAGGGTCTCGAGCGCCGAGTCGAACGTCGCGTCACCGGCCCCGGCGCGACTGCGTTCGAGCAACCCGGTCACGTACCGCGTGTCGGCGAGCAGTGCGGGAGGCACCGTGCCCTCGAGCCGCGCGGAGAGGAAGAACGTGCTGCCCGGTGACCACACGCCGGCATCCAGCGCCCGCAACCCGCTCATCGGCAGGCCATCCAGCGCGCGGCAGAGAATCCAGTCGGCCGGTTCCAGCGCGCACAACGCGACCCCCTTTCCCTGGGGGAACGCGACGTACCACTGCAGTTCCTCGCCCCCGATGCTGCCGCGCACCACCGGCCAGGCCGGGACCTCGGGGTTCGAGGGACAGGGTGCGCTCGTACACGCCACGAGGACCAGCGATGCCCATGCCCCAGCGAGTTTCATCGTCGCTCCGACAGCGCGCGGTGGTCCGGGTTCTCGCTCAGCGAAGAATGAGCCGCCGGTAGAAGGCGAGGTCGTGGTTGGGCCAGAGCTCGGCGCCGGTGTCTCGGGCGATGCGCTTGAGGGCCCGGATGCTCGCCAACGCCGGCTCCGGGTCGTCGCCCCAGCACAGCCCGGGGGCCACCTCGTCGACGAGGTTCTCCTCGAGATCGGCCGCGTCGCCGCACAGCAAGACCGGCGCACCCTCGTCGCGCTCGAGCAACAGCGAGACGTGTCCCGCGGTGTGCCCGGGTGAGGGAATGACGGTCACGCCTTCCATCGGCGCATAGCCCCCGACCTTCTCCTGCCACCGGTAGGGCGCGCGGATCTCGTCGTCGAAGCAGGCAGGGTCCCGGCCGGACAGCGCGGCTTCCCGCTCGGCCTGCTGCACGTGCACCTCGGCGTGGGCGACGTCACCCAGCCCGCCCGCGTGGTCGAAGTGCAGGTGGCTGAGCACCACCAGGTCCACGTCGAGCGGCGTCAGGCCCAGCGAGGCGAGCAGCGCCGGGATCCGCTGCGCGGACGTCATGCGCGGCGGCCCGAAGACGAAGCTCGCGTAGTGCTGCGCGCGCGCCACGGGATCGTCGAGCTTCTTCCAGTCGCAGCCCACGTCGTAGAGGAGCCGGCCCTGCTTCGTCTCCACCAGCCACGCCAGCACCGGCGCTTCGATGACCGTGCCCTTGCCCCGCCCCCAGGTCGAGAGCGACTTGTCGTAGCGGTGCAGCGCCGTGAGCAACGGAGTCAGACGGGCCATGAGGTCCTCAGTCGTTGATCTTCAGCGTGGGCAGCGTCGTCGAGGTGCCGCTCACGTGGCCCACGGCGACGAAGGAGACACGACCCGCGACCGCGTCGAAGGTGGCGAAGGGCAGCGTACGCATGAGCGCGAGGCGTACCACGGCGTGGGCCGAGGCCCGGTGGTATGCCTGCACCCATGAACCGCTCGCTCTGTTCGCTCGTGGTGCTGTTCGCTGCCGCCGCGCTCGCCGACGACCTCTCGCCCGCGGAGTTCAAGGCCCAGGTCGAGGCGCAGCAGGGCCTGCTGCTCGACGTGCGCACGCCCCTCGAGGTCGCCCGGGGTAAGCTGTCCGGCGCCAGCGTCCTCGACTTCAACGGCGGCAAGTTCGAGCAGAAGGTAGCGCTCATCGCGCGTGATCGCCCGGTGTTCATCTACTGCGCCAGCGGCAACCGCAGCGCCCAGGCCGCGGCGGTGATGGCGAAGCTCGGCTTCACCCACGTCACCAATCTCGCCGGCGGCCTGCGCGCGTGGGTCGCGGCCGGGCTCCCGGTCGAGCCGGGGCGTGACGCGCCGCCGCCGTCGGGAGACGCGGTGACCCCCGAGGCCTTCGACGCGTTGCTCGAGCGCGAGCCGCGCGTGCTCGTCGACTTCCAGACGCCCTGGTGCACGCCCTGCCAGCAGATGGCGCCGGTGGTGGACGCGCTCGCCACGTCGGTCAAGGGCGTGCGGGTGCTGAAGATCGACCTCGACCAGAGCGAGGCGCTGGGCGCCCGCGAGAAGATCCAGGGCGTGCCGGTGTTCGTGCTCTACGTCGGCGGCAAGGAGCGCGCGCGGCGCTCCGGGGTGCAGCCGCGCAAGGCCCTCGAGGCGATGCTCGAGAAGTGACGGTCAGGTCGTGTACTCGGCGTTGACCTGCACGTAGCGGTACCCGAGGTCGGAGGTCATCACGATGGCCTTCCCCGGGCCGTCGCTGAGCTTCAGCTCCAGCTTCACGTCCTCGGCCTGCATGGCCTTCGAGGCCGCGGCGCGGTCGAACGCGGTGGGCTCCCCACCGCGAAAGACCTCGATGCCCTGGAGTACGCACGACAGCGAGCGCGCGTGGCGGACCTGGGGCGCGTTGCCCACCTGGCTGGTGAAGCGGCCCCAGTTGGGGTCGTTGCCGAAGAGCGCGGTGCGCACCAGCGCCGAGGACGCCACGCGCCGGGCGATGGCCTTCGCGGCCTCGTCGCTCGAGGCGCCGGACACCTCGATGGTGGTCACCTTGGTCGCGCCCTCACCGTCGCGCGCGATGAGCCACGCGAGGCGCCGCGCCACGGGCTCGACGTGCCGGGCCCAGTCGTTGGGGGGGGGGACCGCGCGCGTGGAGAGCAGCAGCAGCGTGTCGTTGGTGCTGGTGTGGGTGTCGACGTGCACCGCGTTGAAGGTGTTGGCGGCGATGCCCGGCAGGGCGCGCTTGAGTTGCTCCGCGCGCAGGTCCCAGTCGGTGGCCATGAAGGCGAGCATGGTGGCCATGTTCGGCTCGATCATCCCCGCGCCCTTGCAGACGCCGGCAATGGTGGCTCCCGCGTACTGCGCGCAGGCCTCCTTGGGGTACGCGTCGGTGGTCATGATCGCCGCGAGGAAGCGGCGGCCGGCCTCGACGTCGCTGGCGCGCTCGGCGAGCGCCAGGTCGATGCCCGTGCGCACCTTGTCCATCGGCAGCTTCACGCCGATGACGCCCGTGCTGCACACCAGCACCTGCTCCACGGGGCACTCCAGGGCCCTGGCCACGCGCTCGCACATCTCGAGCGCGTCCTTGTCGCCCTGGGCGCCGGTGCACGCGTTGGCGTTGCCGGAGTTGACGATGATGGCCCGCACCACGCCGCCCGAGCGCACGAGGTGGGCCTTGGAGAGCAGCACCGGCGCCGCGGCGAAGTGGTTCTGGGTGAAGACGCCGGCGCACGACATGGGCTTGTCCGACACCAACAGGCCGATGTCGGGGTTGCCGCTCGCCTTGATGCCCGCGCGCACGCCGGCGGCCGAGAGGCCCTTCACCGAGGTCAGGGTGAATTCCGCGGGGGGGAAGCTGGGGACCGGAGGGACGGGGATGCTCATGAGCGCGCCGATTTACACCGCTTCGGGCGTCACTGCAGGGGTGCCGTCTTCTTTGCTTCGAAGCCCCGCGGGCGCTGGGCCTGCACCCGCGCCCTGAGCCCGGGCGTGGGGTGCACGCGCCCGTCGGGCGTCACCCACACCGCCTCGGCGTGAAAGGCCTCGAGCAGGCGCTGCCCGGCCCGGGGACCGAGGATGAAGGCGGCCTTGGTGAGGACCTCGGCGTCGGTCGCCGAGGGTGCGAGCACCGACACCGAGACCGACGCCGGGGCCGGCCGGCAGGTGCGCGGGTCGAGCAGGTGGTGGTAGCGCACGCCGCCCTGCTCGAAGAAGTGCTCGTAGTCGCCGCTGGTGGAGAACGCCGCGTCGCTGACCGCCAGGCGCGCGAAGGACTCGTCGGGCGTCCCCCGGGGCTCGCGCAGGCCCACCTGCCGCGCCTGGCCCGCCACGTAGAGATCACCCCCGGCCTGCACCACGAAGTCGCCGACGCCGCGCGCCCGGAGCTGCCGCGCCACCTGGTCCACGCCCCAGCCCTTCACCACGCCTCCGAGGCCCAGCTGGGTGGCCCGCGTCGCGAGCCGGATGCGGCAGCTCGCCGCCGGCGTGGGGTGCTCCAGCGGCCGCAGCTCGACCTTCTTCCAGCCCACGGCCGCGCACGCAGCGCGCACCTTCGCCGGGGCGGGCACCTCCCCCGTCTGGTCCGTCCCGAAGCGCCACAGCCCGCGCACCGAGGCCCAGGTCGGGTCGAAGAGACCGCCCGTGCGGCGCGCGCCGTCGAGCGCCAGGCGCAGCACTTCACACAGCCGCGCCGGGGCCTCCACGCCCGGACCACCGGCCCCGGCGTTCACCCGCGAGAGCGCCGACTCGGGCCTCCACTCGTTGAGCTCGAGGTCGATGGCCTCGAACACCGCGAAGGCCTCCTCGTACGCGGCCTCGCGCTCGGGGGGCGCGAGGGTCGACGGCAACGAGACCGTCACCAGGGTGTGCATCACCTCGCGGGTGCGCTGCTCGAGGTCGACGATGCCCCCATCAGCCGAGGCCAACACCAGCGTGAGCAGCACCGCACCCATGGTGCGGCAACCTAGCTCGCTTGACGGCGGTCCCGTAATCTTGCAAATGAGAATCAAAATCAGGCTGACGGACCGGGAGTCGAACGTGCGCGCAATGAATCGAGTGGCAGTGGTGACGATGGTGGTGCTGGCGACGGGCGCGTGGGCGCAGGTCGACGGCGGCACGCCGGACGAGCCGGTGGCGGCGGTCCCCGCGCCCGCGGCCGAGACCCCGCCTTCGTTCTTCGAGATCATCACCGCCGAGCTGCGCCGCCTGAAGGAAGAGCTCGCGTTGCCCGCGCCGACCTACCAGAGCTTCGCGGGCATGGGCCCGGCGGCCTCCAAGGTCTACTTCACGCCGCGGGGCCTGAGCCTCGGTGGCTACGGCGAGGCGTACTACCGCTTCAAGCCGACCGGCGGGCCGACGGAGACGGACCTGCTGCGCGTGGTGCTCTACATGGGCTACCGCTTCTCGGACCGCATCGTCTTCAACTCGGAGATCGAGTTCGAGCACGGCTCGACGGAGCGCGGCGGCGCGGTGAGCGTCGAGTTCGCGTACCTCGACTTCAAGCTCTTCGACACGCTCTCGGTGCGGGTGGGCAACGTGCTCATCCCGGTGGGCTTCGTGAACGAGATCCACGAGCCGCCCTTCTTCTTCGGCGTGGCCCGGCCGCAGCTCGAGCGCAGCCTCATCCCCGCGACGTGGAACGAGAACGGCATCGGCCTGTACGGCGAGTACCAGGGGCTGCGGTACCGGGCCTACCTGGTCAACGGCATGCGCGCGGTGGGCACCGACCGGTTCTCCGACTCGTCGTGGATTCGCGGGGGCCGCCAGGCTGGCGCCGAGGCCGTCGCGGAGAACGTCGCCGGAGTCGCGGCCGTGGACTACACGGTGCAGGGGCTGCGGGTCGGCGCGTCGGCCTACTTCGGTCGCTCGGGCCAGGGCGCGGTGGTCGACGACAGCGTGGTGAAGGGCGACCTCTTCCTCGGCGAGGTGCACGCGGCCTGGCAGTACAAGGGCTTCTGGCTGCGGGGCATCATGGCCTACGGGCGCCTCGGTGACGCCGACCGCATCTCGGCGGCCAACGGCGTGACGGTGGGCCAGGAGGTGCTCGGCGGCTACGCCGAGGCGGCCTACGACGTGTTCGGCCTGCTGATGCCCGGCGGGGACCAGTCGCTGAGCCCCTTCGTGCGCTACGAGTCGTTCGACCTGCACAAGTCGGTAGCTGCGGGGTCGTCTCGGGACCCGGCGCAGTCGAGGCAGAGCGTCACCGCGGGGCTCCACTACAAGCCCATCGCCAACGTGGTACTCAAGGCCGACTACCAGCACGTCTTTCCGGGGGCGGGCGGGCAGAGCAGCACCGTCAACCTGGGCGTGGGTTTCGTCTTCTGATGCGGCGTCTCTTTCTCATCGCAGTGGTGCTCATCGCGGGGGCGGCAGCGGCGCAGACCGAGCGCACGCAGGCCGCGCTCAAGAGCCTGTTTCCCCAGGCCGAGCGCTTCACCCCCAAGGACGTGTTCCTCACCGACGAGCTGGCGGCGAAGCTGCAGTCGCTGGCGCGCACCAGGATCACCGAGCGCATGGTGACCTTCTACGTGGCCACCGTGGCGGGCAAGCCCGTGGGCTACGCGGTGATTCACACCCACAAGGTCCGCACCAAGAACGAGACCCTGGTGCTGGGCCTCGAGCCCGACGGGAAGTTGAAGCGCATCGACCTCGCGGTGTTCCTCGAGCCCGAGGAATACGCGCCGACCGCGCAGTGGCTCGCGCAGTTCCCGGGCAAGTCGACGGCCGACCGGCTCACGGTGGGCGACGACGTGATGGCCATCTCCGGGGCGACGTTGTCGGCCCGCAGCATCTCGGAGACCGCGCGCTGGGTGCTGCTCGCCTTCCAGGAGGCGAAGGTGGCGGGGCCCCCGAAGGCGACGCCGTGAGGTTCCTCATCAGCCCCACGCGCGAGGCCCTGTCCCGTTCGCGGCCCCCGGTGCAGCTGTTCCTCGGCTTTGGCGCGGTGTTGTTGCTGGCGTTGGTGGGGCAGCGCGGCGTCGAGGGGGAGCTGACGGCCAGCGGCGTGTTCGAGCGCTACCTGGGGTCGGGAGATCCCTCCGAGGTGATGCCCGTCGCGGCCCTCGTCGAGTCGCTGCACGTCAGCGCCTTCGTCTACGGCTTCCTGTGGTTGATGCTCGGCTCGCTGTTGGTGGTCAGCCCGGTGCGCGAGCGGCTCCGGGCGGGGCTCACCTTCGGCGGCGCCGCGGCCTGCGCCTTCGACCTGGCGAGCCCGTGGCTGGTGGTGGGGCTGCACGGCGCGCCCCTGCTGCGCGTCGCCTCGTTCGGGCTCGCGCTGGGGTTCCTCGCGGTGAGCGTGGTGGTGCTCGGGCGCACCTACGGCCGAGAGCCGGCGTGAAGGCCCGGGTCGCGGCGTTTCGCCCGCTCATCTTGATCTTCGCGGGCTTCGTGCTCGTGCAGGCCGTGAGCGCCGCGGTGCTCTTCGCGCTCAAGCTGGGCCTGGGGCCCGCGTCGATCGAGTCCTTCTACCGGGGCTCGGCGACGGCCATGACGCGGCCGCGCTCGTTGACCGGCCTGCTGGAGGTCGCGGTGCCCCACCTGCTGGCGGTGCCGCTGACCTTGTTCATCGTCATTCACCTCGTGGGCTGGGCGGGGCTGGTGGCGCGCGAGGCGCTGCAGGTGCTGGCCCGGCTCTCGTTCGGGCTGGCCCTGGTGGGCCTCGTCGCGGGCCTCGGCGTTCGCTACCTGTGGCCGTGGTTGTCGGTGGTGAAGCTCCTCGCCTTCGCCGGGCTCGAGCTGACGCTGCTGGCGTGGGTGCTGCTGCTGGTGCACGCGTTCTGGCGCCGCGAGCCGCAGCCGGTCGACACGCCAGGCTGACGGCGTCACCGACTCGCGCATCCTCTTCGGCCGCCACGACGTGCTGGGCGAGTGGGCCTTTCACGAGAGCAGCGTGCGCAACGCGCTGGAGCTGGGGAGCGTGATGCTCCTCGCCGCGCTGATGGTGCTGGTGCTGTGGCGGCTGCAGGGGGGCCGGGCTCCGAAGAACCTCTACCTGGGCACGCTCGGGTTGCTGGGCATGGCCCTGCTCTACGTGGTGACCAAGACGGGGTTGCTGCTCACCGCGCTCTTGCCGGCGCGCGGGGTCATCGGGTTGCTCAGCGTCTCGGTCTAGGCGCTGGGGCTGGTGACGCCGGAGTTCGTCGAGTCGTACTACCTGGGGCGCGTCACCCTGTTCCGCCGCGTCAACCGCGTGGTCAGCGGTCTGTTCCTCGTCGTCTCGACGCTGGCCCTGCCGCTCGAGCCCACGTTCCCCGGCGCCAGCGAGCAGCTGTACCAGCTCTACAGCGTGTGGCTCTTCGTCGTGGTGCTGGCGTCCCTGGGGCTCTCGTTGCGCGACCTGGTGCGGCGGCAGACGCGCTTCGGCCCGCTGGTCA
Organism: uncultured Archangium sp.; assembly: GCA_903905455.1. GTDB lineage: Bacteria > Myxococcota > Myxococcia > Myxococcales > Myxococcaceae > Archangium_A. The sequence continues at coordinate 11,746 of CAIVGN010000101.1, read as the reverse complement.
CCACGGCCCTGGTGCTCGCGGCCGCCTCGGCGGTGACCGACGTGCTCGTCGACCTGGACCTCGTCTTCTTCCCCCGGCTGTTCACCTTCGGCGTCACCAACCTCGCCATCGCCTCGGCCATGGTCCTGGTCGGCGAGTTCCTGCAGCTGGCCCAGGCCCTGCTCAAGGCCCAGGAGAGCTCGCCCGCGAAGAGCGAGTTCCTCGCCAACACCAGCCACGAGCTGCGCACCCCGCTCAACTCCATCATCAACATCCCCCAGGGGTTGCTGGAGCACCTGCGGCGAGCAGGTCGATGCGTCGGCGAAGTGCCCGGCTGCGGCGCGGCGGCGCTGGTGCTGCAGCCCCCCACCTGGAAGCTGGAGCTCGAGCCGGAAGAGACCGCGCGGCTGCTGGGCTCGGTGGTGGCCAACGGCAAGCACCTGCTGGCGGTGGTCAACGATCTCCTCGACTACTCGAAGATCGAGGCCGGGCGGCTGACGCTGCACCGCGAGCCGACGCGCCTGTCTGAGCTGCTCGACGAAGTGCGGGTGGCCCTCGATCCGCTGGCCGAGCGCGCGGGCGTGCGCCTGCTGATCTCCCCCCCACCGCCGCTCTCGCTCGACCTCGACCGGGTGAGGATGACGCAGGTGCTGCTCAACCTCGTGGGCAACGCGCTCAAGTTCGCCGACGGCCACGGGACGGTGACGGTCACCACGGTGGTGCGCGGGACGACCCTCGAGCTGTCGGTGCACGACGAGGGCATCGGCATCGCCTCGGAGCACCAGGCGATGATCTTCGAGGGCTTCCGCCAGGTCGAAGGCGGCAACACCCGGCGCTTCGGGGGCACCGGCGTGGGCCTGTCCATCTCCCGCAAGCTCGTGGAGGCGCACCAGGGAACGCTGCGCGTGGAGAGCACGCTGGGGAAGGGCAGCACCTTCGTGGTGGCCCTGCCGCTCTGAGCCCCATCGACCTGCGCAGAATGCGCGCTCCCCGAGCATTCTGCGCAACTCAACTCAGGCCGCGGTGAGGTGCTCGTAGAGGATCTTGGTCCCCAGGCCGATGAGGACCACGCCGCCTGCGGCATCGAGGCGCTTGCCGAGCAGCGCACCGAAGCGCCGCCCCGCGTAGAGCCCCAGCGCGCTCAAGACCGCGGTGGTCACGCCGATGGTCACCAGCGAGAGCACGAAGGGCGCGTCGAGCATGGGCAAGGTCACCCCCACCGCCAACGCGTCGATGCTGGTGGCGATGGCCAGCACCAGCATCACCTTGAACCCGAAGAGGTCCTGGTCGCCGGTGGGCTCCGCTTCGGCCGAGCCGCGGGCCTCCCACAACATCTTCCCGCCGATGGCCCCCAGCAGCACGAAGGCGATCCAGTGATCCCACGCCTGCACGATGGGCCCGAGGCGCGCGCCGACCAGCCAACCGACCATGGGCATCAGCGCCTGGAACCCGCCGAAGAAGCCGGCCACCAGGAGCACGTGCCGGGGAAGAATGCGCGGCGTCGCCAGCCCGCGCGCCGCGGCCACGGCCATCGCGTCCATCGAAAGGCCCAGCGCCAACAGGAAGATCGCCCCGAAGCTCATGTGCCCCTCATAGGCGCTGCCCGCCTCAGAGGTCGCGACAATCGGCCCACGTCACTGCGCCGCCCTCCACCGCTTCGAAGACCCGGGGCAGCGCCTCGCGGGCGGCGGGGTGCACGTCGTGAAAGAGCACCACCCCGTGGCGCCACAACAGCATCAGGGTCAGCACCCGCCCGCTCACCAGGCTCGCGTCACGCGGGGCCTGCCAGTCCTGCGAGTCGATGTTCCAGAGCATCACCCCGATGTCCTCTGCCGCGAGCTGCGCGACCTGCGCCGTGGTGCGTTGGCCGTAGGGAGGGCGGAACCAGCGCAGGTGGGCGCCCGGAGGCTGCAGCGTCTCCAACTCCCGGTTCCAGGTGGGCAGGGCGCTCGCGGTCGCCGCCGAGGTCACGTGGCTCTCGTGTTCCATGCCGTGGGAGCCGAGGCACTGGCCGTCGTACAGCCCCGCGATGGAGCGCCGCGCGTGCATCGCCGCGCCCACGGTGAAGAAGACCGCGTGTTGCGCGTGCTGCCGCATCAACGCCACCACCCGGTCGGTCTCCCCCGCAGCGCCGGTGGGGCCGTCGTCGAAGGTGAGGAGGAACGTGCGGTCAGGCAGCGTGTCGCCGAGCACCTCGCCCGGGGCCAGGGGAACGATCTCGCTCGAGGTGCGCCCCGAGAGCATCGCCAGGCGCAGCAACTCCCGCGCGTAGCCGAGGTGAAAGGCGCGCGCCTCGGTGCGCCACGCCGCGTAGGCCGGGGGCAACGCCTCCAGCGCGGCGTGTGCGTAGGTTGACAGCTCGCTCCAGGCTTCCGGCGCGCGGGCCGGGCACAGCGGCAGGCCCGCGGAGCAGGTGCCCATCGCCCGGCGGAAATTCTCCAGCAGCACCCCCTGCTTCACCACGCGCCACCTGGCCGTCGCCGCGAGGTCGGGGTGCTTGACGCCGAGGTCTTCCGGCGGCGCCGACAAGGCCTCGACGAAGGCCAGGGTCTCCGCGCGGGACGCGAGGTCGAACTCGGTGGCGCTGCCCACCGGGTGCGGCCAGGCCTGCCGGTGGGTCCACGCCGCGGGGTACTTCGGAGCCGCCCAGGCGGCCGCACTGCACAGCACCGCCACCACCAGCGCGCGGCTCACCTCAGCGCCCCAGCTTCCCCTGCATGCGGCGGATGGAGTCGGCGTACACCTTGATGGGCCGCTCCTGCGAGGCGAGCTGGTACTGCACCAGCGCGTCGGCGAACTGGCCCTCGGCCTCGTAGATGCGCGCCACGTTGTAGTAGCTGCTCGCGCGCACCGTCGGCGCGTCGGCCCCGGAGGCGAGCGAGATGGCCTGGCGCGTGGCCCACAGCGCCTCGGCGACGCGGTTCAACTTCCGGTACGAGAGCCCGAGGTTCGACCACGCCTGGCCGAAGCGGGGGGCGATCTCCAGCGCGCGGCGGTAGAGCGCGACGGACTCCTCGAGCTGCCCCGCGTGGTAGGCGCGCTCGCCCTGGGCGTTGAGGCTGGTGGCGTCGGCCGTGAAGGGCGTCGCCACGGCCGGCTCCACCGCGACCGCCGCGCTCCCGCCCAGGCCCTCGAGCGTGAGGCGCAGGCTCGCCTCGGGGTCCGGGGCGATGCGCTGCAGGGTGTCCACGTCGTGAAAGTCACCCTGCGCGTCGATGGAGAAGACCGTCCACAACGTGCCCTGTCCCTGGGTGGGTACCGCGTAGCTGCGGATCAACGACTCGCCGATGTACACGAAGACGCGCGCGTGGCTCTCGGCCAGGGCCGCGCCCGTCGACACGTCGCGGTGGGTGAAGTCGTGCACCGCGAAGACGTAGGGCTCGCCGAAGGCCTTCTTCTCGATGGTGATGGTCTCCGGCCCGAAGGCGTCGGTGTCGTCGACGTCGAGGTTCGAGTGGCGCCCCGTCTTCTTGCTGAAGAACACGTGGTTGCCGGGAAAGACCGCGTGCAGGTCGAGGTCGGCCGGGCTGCTGCCCCAGGTGAGCACCACGCGCAGGCCGTCGAGGCTGCGCATCACCGGGCTCAGCGCGTAGGTCATGCCGCGACAGGGGCACTTCGAGACCAGCGGCGAGTACCCGCTCTTCTTGATGATCAGCAGCACCCCCTCATCGGTGTCGGCGAAGGCCGGGCTCACCGAGACCAGGCCGTCGCCCCGGGTCAACCCGCCCACCGACTGCGCCCCGTTCTTCTGCACGATGACCTCGGCGCCCTCGATGCGCTGGTCCTTGACCACCGCGCTCAAGACCTGCACCTGCACCGGTTCGCCCGCGAGGGCCGACATGGAGAAGAGGACGAAGAGAAGCAGGCGACGCACGTGAAGCTCCAGGGGAAGTGAGGCCGCAGGACCGCGGCGACCTCGACCTCTTCACGTGGGGTGCCAACGCCTCGTGCGGCGTTTCAGCCGCGCGCGCTCAGAGCAGCTTCATCAGCTCGCGCATGGCGCCGGCGCGGGTGGGCGCCATCTCGCAGCAGGCCTCGGCGATGGCCAGGGTCGGCTCGCGGGGCTGCAGCGAGAGGAACACCCGGGGGGAGATCTTGTTCTCCCACAGCGACTTCGCCTCGGCGAAGCCCTTCATCAGCCGCGCCTCGCCGAGCAGCACGTAGACGAAGTCGGCCACCGGGGAGGGCGCCATGTCGAAGCTGGACGCGGTCGAACGGCCACCCTGCAGCAGCGCGCGCAAGACCGGGTCGAGCAGGTCTTCGCGGGTGGGCGTGGGCACGGGCAGGAAGTTCTCGAGGCGCTTCATGGGGGCGCCGGGGAACTCGGGCGCGCCGCCGATGAAGTAGGGCAGGGGCGCGTCACCGCCCGACTCGTAGGCCAGCGCCTCGACCAGCGTCGACGAGTACAGCTTGCAGCGCATGTAGCGCACGGCGAGGTCGATGTTCCGCGCGGCGGCGGCGATGCGGCGCCCGTGCTCTTCGGCGGAGGGCTCGCCGCCCCAGGTGTGGAACACGCGCTCGGGGGGGAGCTTCGAGAGGAAGCCCTCCATCTTCATCAGCGCCACCCGGTAGTCGCGGATGCTGTACGTCGTGGGCGTGTGCAGCGAGGGGTTCGTCTCGGGCAGCAACTTCCAGGTGTTGTCCAGGAAGCGCGCCGGGTCGGGGTCGGCGAAGTTGCCCACGTCGTTGTTCGACAGCCGGGTCGCGCGGCGCACCATCACGCCGATCTCCTCGCCCGTGAGCCCCAGCGCGGTAAGGCGATCGCGCAGCTGCACCGCCTCGCCGTCCCGGAAGGGGATGCTCGCTTCGATGCACGCCACCACCGCGAGGATCTGCTCGCGCGCCAGGACGCCCTCGAGCTCCTTGGCGGCCACCAGCCCGGACGCCAGCTCGTTGAGGCCCGTGAACGGGGTGAGCACGTCGCCGGGGTTGCAGCCGAAGAGCGCCAGCACGTCGCGGGCGGTGGGGTCGACGCCGCAGTGGGGCAACAGCCGCCAGCCGGTCTCGGTGGTGCCGTCGCGGGCCACCAGCGGGCTGAGCAGCTCCGCGTAGTGGGTGGGCACGTCCAGGTCGACCTGCACGTAGACGATGTCGTGGTACAGCGCGGCGAGCGTCTCGATGGCGTCGGCGTCGCGCACCAGCTCCAGCACGTGCTGGTGGGTGTGGAACTCGCGGGCCCGGGACGACAGCGCCTGGTGCACCGCCACCGCCCAGCGCTCCACGAAGAGTGGAGGCACACCAAGACCCAGCGCCTCGACTGCGCGGGAATAGGTGTCGATGATGCGGTGCACGGGTGACAGCCCGAGCGCGTCGGCCATGAGGCGGGCGAGCGTAGGCCCAAACCGCACCCGGGCAAGTCCTTTCAAGGTCTTGACTTGCCGCGGCGCGAGTTATGAAGCGACGCCATGAAGCTCGCAACGCGGCACGACGGCACCCGGGATGGCTCGCTGGTGGTGGTGAAGAAGGACCTCTCGGCGTGGACTCCGGCGGCGCACGTCGCCCCGACCCTGCAGGCCGCGCTCGATGCGTGGGACACCCTGAGCCCGAAGCTCCTCGCGCTCGCCGCCTCGCTCGAGGCCGGCCAGGTGCCCAGCGAGCCCTTCGACGCCACGAAGCTGATGGCCCCGCTGCCCCGCGCCTACGAGTGGGTCGACGGGTCGGCGTACCTGAACCACGTCATCCTCGTGCGCAAGGCGCGCAAGGCCGAGCCCCCGGCGACGCTGAAGACCGACCCGCTGGTGTACCAGGGCGGCGCGAGCCAGATGCTGGGCCCGACCGAGGACATCGTGGCCTTCGACGAGCGCTTCGGCATCGACTTCGAGTCGGAGGTCGCCGTGGTGCTGGGAGACACGCCCATGGGCACCACTGCCGCCGAGGCCGGGAAGTACGTGCGCCTGCTGATGCTGGTCAACGACGTGACCCTGCGCAACCTCATCCCCGACGAGCTGGCCAAGGGCTTCGGCTTCTTCCAGGGCAAGCCGGCGACCGGGTTTTCCCCCGTGGCCGTGACCCCCGACGAGGTGGGCCCGGCATGGAAGGACGGGCGGGTTCACCTCACCCTGCAGACCTGGCTCAATGGTGTGCTGGTAGGCGACACGCACGCAGGTCCGGAGATGCACTTCAGCTTCTTCGACCTGGTGCAGCACATCGCCAAGACGCGCCGCTTCACCGCGGGCACCATCCTGGGCAGCGGCACGGTGTCCAACGAAGACCGGGCCCGGGGCATTTCGTGCCTCGCCGAGACGCGGATGATCGAGACCATCGACACCGGGGCGCCGAAGACCCCCTTCATGAAGCACGGCGACCGGGTGGAGATCGAGATGAAGGGCCTCGACGGCCGGACCGTGTTTGGCCGAATTGATCAGCATGTGAAGGTCGTCACCCGCTAACCTCGCGTCACTTTCATGAGCCACTCCCTCGAGTTCGAGTTCCTCGACGACGGTCAAGATGGCCAGCTCGTCCCCGTCGGTGGTGGTGCGCTCCCCCAGCTGCGCGGGTTGCTGGGGCGCGGCGAGATCGACACCGCGGTGAAGATCTACGAAGAGACCGGCGGCTCGGCCCGCGAAGGGCTGCTGCAGGAGATGGTGGTCGGCTCCTTCGAGCTGAAGAAGGCCATCGGCCAGATGTTCCGCAAGGCGCGCGACTTCGGCGCCGCGGGGACCACCTTCGAGGTGCTCAAGAACGACGCCGAGGCCGCGGGCTGCTTCGAGCAGGCCAACGACTTCGCGCGGGCCGCCGCCTGCTGGCGCCGGGCGGGTGAGCTGATGCGCGCCGCCGCGGCTTACGAGCGTGCGGGCCGCGTGGACGACGCCGTGGCGCTCTACGGCCAGGCCGGCTCCAAGGAGCAGATGGCCGAGACCCTCGCCCGCGCGGGCAAGCTCGAGGAGGCCGCGGCGCTCTACCGCGCCCTCAACAATCTCCACGCCGAGGTCGAGACGCTGCGCGCGTGCGTGGCGGCGACGCCCGACGCCATCGCCCCGGCGCTGCGCCTGGCCGAGCTGCTCGCCAACCACGGCCACCCCGACAAGGCCATCGAGCTGTTGATGGGCTGCGCGCGGAGCTCGGCGAAGGCCCGCGACGACGCGACCCTGCTCGAGTACCTGGCTCGGCTGCTCGACGCGACCAACAACGCGCCGGCCGCGGCCAAGGTGCGCGCCCGCATCGCCCCCTCGGCGCCGAAGGAACCCCAGCCGGTGCCGGTGCTGCGCGCGACGTTGCCGCTGCCCACCACGCCCTCGGCCGACGGCTACGGCTTCTTGAAGGCGCTGCCGATGTTCGCCGACCTGTCCATCGAGGACATGCGCTCGCTGTTCCGCATCTGCGTGCAGCACGGCTTCGGGCCGGGCATGCACCTCATCGAGCCGGGCCAGCCGGGCCGCGGGCTGTTCGTGATCATCGACGGCCAGGTCGAGGTCTACGGAGGCGTGGGCGCCGAGGCGCGGCTGCTCAACACCATGGGCGTCGGGGGCTACGTGGGGGAAATCTCCCTGCTGCTCGACGGCCCCACCAGCGCGCGGGTCACGGCGCGCACCAACGTCAAGGCGCTCTTCATCGGCCGCGAAGCCTTCAAGCAGTACTTGTTCAACACGCCGTCCGCGGCGATCCGCATCTACCGGTTGTTCAGCAGCAACCTCGCCGAGCGGGTGCGGACGCTCTCGGCCGCGCGCTGAGGCCCCAGGAAACGCCGTGAAGAACTTCGAAGAGCTCGCAGAGCAGTTGTCGATGACGGAGCTCATCCGCGTGCAGGACGTGCTCTCGAAGGCCATCGTGCGCCGCTTCGAGAAGCGCCTGGCGCTGGTCTTCTCGGACGTGGTGGGCAGCACCCCGTACTTCGCGCGCTTCGGTGACGAGGCGGGCCGCAAGCTGCAGCAGCGCCACTACGACCTGGTCACCGCGGCCATCACCCCCGAGGGCGGCCGGGTGGTGGACACCGCGGGCGACGGCGTCTTCCTCTGCTTCGAGAGCGTCACCGCCGCGGCCCGGGCCATGGTCATGCTCCAGCGCGCCATCGTGAAGGACAGCGACTCGCGGGCCGCCGAGCACCGCCTGCACGTGCGCGTGGGCATCCACGTGGGGCCGGTGCTCACCGACGGGGTGCTGGTCTCGGGTGACGCGGTGAACTTCTGCAGCCGCGTGGCCGGCTCGGCGGCGTCGGGAGAGATCCGCTGCTCGCTGGTGGCCCACGGCGAGCTCACCGACGTCGAGCTGCGCTTGCGCAGCCACCGCCAGCGAGCCATCGAGCTCAAGGGCATCGACAAGCCGCAAGACCTCTTCACCCTCGACTGGCTCGACGCCTCCAGGTTCCCCACGTTGATGCGCTTCGAAGACGGCGCCGAGGTGCGCTTGCCGATGCTCGACGTCATCCGCTTCGGGCGGTTGCGGGAGCAGGACGGCGCGCTGGCCAACGACGTGGTCATCGCGCTGTCCGACCCGAACCTGCAGAGCCGCGTGAGCCGCTGGCACTTCGAGCTCCACCGCCGGGCCGATGGCTTCATGCTGCGCGCGGTGTCCACCAGCACCACCGAGCTCGACGGGCAGCATGTCGGCCATGGGGAAGACGTGCTGCTGCGGCCCGGCGCGAAGGTGCGGCTGGGCGGCGCCATCACCCTCGAGTTCGCCTCCGAGGACTTCTCGCAAGAGATGACGCTGCTCCCGGGATGATGCTCCTCTCCTCGCTGCTCTTCGTGGCCCTGGCGCAGGCCGAGGTGCCCCGTGCTCCGCCGCGCCCGCTGGGGGTCACCATCTCCGGTGGCGTCTCGCTGGGCACCTACGAAGCCGGCTTCATGTACCTCACGCTGGAGCAGCTCAAGGCCGACCCGGTGCTCGAGTTGAAGATGGTGACCGGCGCCTCGGCCGGCAGCATCAACGCCCTGGTCAGCGCGATGGCCAGTTGCCTGCCTCCCACCAGCGACCCCTTTGCCGACCCCGGCTGGTTGGCCTGGGGCGACGTGGGGTACCGCGACCTGTTCGACAAGAAGCACAGCTCCGGCGCCGCGCTCTTCAGCCGCGACGCGCTGGAGCGCAGCTTCGATCGCCTGCGTGGCCTCGACGCGAAGGGCCTGCCCGAGACCTGCGACGTGGTGCTCGGCGTGGTGGTGACCCGGGTCAGCGCGCGCCAGGTCGAATTGCAGAAGGGCCTCTCGGTGCCGCGCCTCGAGGAGAAGTTCCTGGTGCGCATCCAGGGGCGGGGGCCGGGCAAGCGGGTGCGCTTGTCGAACTACGTCACGCCCTCGAGTCACCTGCCGCAGCCGCTGCTGCCCTTCGTGGAGCACGACGGCACCGACCAGGTGGCCAGCGATCGCAACTTCAACCAACTGCGCTCGCTGCTCTTCGCGTCGTCGGCCTTCCCCGTGGCCTTCGCGCCGCAGCCCATCGAGTACTGCCTCTCGAAGCCGCCGAAGGAGGGCGAGGTCGCCGGCGCGGCCAACATCGAGTGCACGGTGGCCGAGTACCTCGACCTCTTCGTGGACGGCGGGGTGTTCGACAACAACCCGCTGCGCCTCGCGTACAACGTCTCGCAGACCCGGCTGGAGCGCGACGTCAACGGCCGGCCGCAGTGGCGTGACGTGCTCGGGCCTGCGCAGGGCGAAGCGCACCCCGACGTGCTGCACCTGTACCTCGACCCCGACACCCTGGCCTACCCGGCGGAGGACACGGTGAGCGAGGCGCCGGGTGACAAGGGCCTCATCGCGCAGTTCTTCAAGCTGGGCGGCGGCTTCGTGGAGAGCGCGCGGGCCAAGGAGCTGTCGGCCCTGGCCGAGGAGCGCAAGGACCTCGCCCAGCGCATGAAGCTCACGGTGAGCCAGTACCCCAAGGCCAGCGAGCACCTCTCGGCCTTCGTGGGCTTCTTCGAGAAGGACTTCCGGATCTTCGACTTCTACCTGGGCATGTACGACGCGTACCGCGAGCTGAAGGCGGGCGTGGGCTGGCACGGGGCCGACTTCGACGTCGACGGCCTCATCGCGCGCTACGCCGCCGAGCACCCCAAAGAGTGGAAGCCCTTCCAGTGCATGCTGGCGATGTACGAGCCGGGCCGCGAGCAGGATCGCGCGCTGTGCAAGGACCCGGAGCTGAGCCGCTTCGCCATCCTGCTGCAGGTGAGCATCGACCGCGTGGCCTCGGCGTGCCGGCCCTCACCCGAGTCGATCCGCGTGGCGGCACTCGGGGGCTACCACCAGCACTGTGCGCGGGCGCGGCAGGGGCTCTCGACGGCCGACGTGCCGGGCGTGCGGCCCATCTTCGAGGAGCGCGTGCGGCAAGGCGAGGAGACCGCCTTCGACTTCTTCATGCGGCTGCTGGCGGCGTACCACTTCGACTTCACCGACCTGGGGCTGGCGCGCTCGAACTCGAGCCTGGGGCGGCTGGCGATCCGGCGCGAGCTCGAGGCCATGGTGCAGCACTGGGCCGAGGCGCAGGCGAGCTTCGCGGACCGCATCCTCGCGCGCACCGTGGGCCGGGTGGCGCTCAACAACCTGCAGTTCTCCCCGCCGCAGCTCTCGGAGCACTTCGTGGTGGGCACCATCGTCGAGGGTGGGGTGAGCGCGGTGCCGCTGGGTTGGCAGACGCACTGGTTTCAGATCACCGGGGCGCTGCAGTTGGGCCAGCTGACCTCGCTCTTCACCCCCGGCACGCAGCGGCTCTCGTTCAACCTCGTGGGCGGGCCGGAGTTCCACCTCTCGTTCCTCTCGAACGCGCTCTTTCAGCCGCGCGTCGCGGTGCGGGCGGGCGTGCAGTTGGGGACGCTGGACGGGGTGGGGTCGAAGAGCTGCAAGGACCTCGCGGTCGACCCGCGGTGGTGCACCCAGAGTTTGCTGGAGGGGATGATCTCCGTGTCGCTGCTCGAGCGGGTGCGCGCGCAGTTCGTGTGGCAGACCTACCCCGGGCTCTACGCGTCGGATCCGCGCTGGTACAACCTGCACTTCGCGATCGGCGTGCAGTTTCTCTGAGCGGCTCCTGCACACCGCTGCAGGAGCGCCGGAGGCTGTGCGGAACGGTCAGCCTCTTGGGAGGCCGAGCAGGATTCGCAGGGGCTTCAGATCCCCACGGAAGAGGCGAGGCTCGAAGCTCGCCTCGAGTGCCAGCGCGACCATCGCCGAATCACTTGGCATGCAGAGCGCGACGGCAGCCTCAACCAACGCCTCGTCGCTCAAATTCATCTCCAAGAACATTTTCGACATCTCGACGTGTCCACGCGCATTGGTCTGTTCCGCTTGGTCAGCGGCAAACCACAGCGCTCGCACCTGGGGCTTTCTCAGGTGGTCAGGCGCCAAGAAGCCACCGCCGTGACCGATCCGCCAAACTTGCCTAAGAGCGGGTCTGGGAGTTTCCAAAACGAGTTCCCCGGTGCTGACAGCGCAGGGCCGACACACTCGCGGGCCGAATGCCAGAACAAACTCGGCTTCAGCAGCACCACAAATTGAGCACTCCTCTCGAGCGGACATTTACCAACTCAGGCAGCGGTTGAAGAAATCCAGGGCCTTCCCCAGACACTCCCCTCTCTGACAACGTGAGTGAGACAGCGACCCCGGTGAAATTTACTGTCGAGGGCGATGGAGTCGTCTCGCATGTGTCGTTCTACCAGTCGTAGTCGTCCAGTTGTGGTCGGTCGACCCGCCGGCGCGAAGCGGTGGCGGCCCTGTGGGCCGGAGTTTCAATGAGCGCCGTGGTGCAAGATGTCGAGGTGATCGCCAAGGCGAAGCGCAGGCACTTCAGCGCCAAGGAGAAGCTCAGGATCCTGAAGGTGGTCGAGAAGACCACCGAGGTTGGT
>CAIVGN010000100.1 GCA_903905455.1 uncultured Archangium sp. | reverse complement strand
CCGTCAAGAGCCTCATCCACCGGGCGTCGTTGCAGGTGCTGGCGCACCTCGACGCGCTCAAGGCCGGCGTCGCGTCGGCCGGGAGTGCCGCATGAACCCGCTCCACGAAGAGCTGACGGCGTACCTCGACGGCGAGCTGCCCCCCGACCGCGTGCGGGAACTGGAGGCGGCGCTGGCGGCCGACCCGGCGCTGCGGGCCCTCGAGGCGAGGCTGCGCGCGAGCCTCGCGGCCCTGGAGGCGCTCCCCAACCCCGAGCCCGCGCCGTCGGCGGCGTTGCGGCGCGCGGTGCTCGACGCGGTGAGCGGCCCCACGTGGGCCGAGCGGTGGCTGACCTGGCCCCGGTGGGCGCCCCTGGGACTGGCCCTCGCGGCAGCCGCGGTGGCGGTGCTGGCGTGGCCCCGGCCCGGCGACGAGGCGAGCGGGCTCGACGAAGAGCGGCTGCTGCTCGCGCAGAACCTCGAGGAGGTCGAAGACCTCGACCTGGTGGGCCTCGAGACCGAAGCGGATCTCGAGGTCATCGCGGCGCTGCACGAGCTGGAGGAAGCCCCATGAAGAACGTGTTGCTGGTGGTGGTGCTGGGCCTGGGGCTGGTGGCGCGCGCGCAAGACGCGGCGGCCGTGGAGCGCTTCAACGCCCTGCCCGAGGCGCAGAAGCAGGCGCTGCGCGAGAAGCTCGCGGCCTTCAAGCAGCTCCCGCCCGAAGAGAAGCAGCGGCTGCTGGAGAACACCGCGCGCTTCAAGGCGTTGCCCAGCGAAGACCAGGACCGGGTGCGAGAGAACCTGAAGGCCTTCCAGCAGCTGAGCCCCGAGGAGCGCCGGGAGCTGCGCGAGCGCTTCCAGGAATTCAAGAAGCGCCCCCCCGAGGAGCGCCGCGAGCTGCGTCAGCGGATGCGGGCCTGGCTCAAGGCGAACCCCGAGAAGCGCGAGCAACTGCGCGACAACCTGCGGCGCTGGCGTGAGCTGAGCCCGGCCCAGCGGCAGGAGCTGCGGCAGCGGGCGAAGGAGCGCCGCCCGTGAGCCTGGTGCTGGGCTGGGTGTTGGCCCTGGCCCTCGACGGGGGCGCGGTGCTGCTCGACGCGGGGCGCGCCTTCCTCTCGGCGGAGGACGCCGAGGTGGCGCAGAACCTCGAGCTCTTGCAGGCCCTCGAGAGCGCGGACGACCTCGAACTGCTGCAGGAGCTGACGCTCGAGCGGTGAATGATCAGGGCAGGCGCAGGCGAACGCCAGCGGTGGCGGTGAACGCCGTAGGGCCGTTGACCCCAGGCCACAAGAAGTGGTGGCGACCACCGATGAGCACGTAGGTCCCGAGCCACGGGAGCAGGTAGTACTCGGCGCCGCCTCCGCCCTGGAAGCCGACGCCAAGGCCCATGGGCAGGAACGTGAGCGGCACGCCGACCTCGAGCAGCACGTTGACGTTGTCCAGCACCGGCAGCGCGAACTGGAAGCGCGGGGTGATGCCGAAGACCGGGTAGAGCCGGGCGAAGAGCCCCACGCGGAAGTAGCTGAACTCGAAGCCGCCCCCCAGCTCGAGGCCGCCGGTGAGCGCGCCCGAGGTCGCCGGCTCGATCATCCCGCGCAGGTCGCCGAAGGGGCGCAGGGGCCGGGGCGTCAGCAGCGCGCCGGCACCCGAAGAGACGTCGGCCGCGCCCTGTACCCACTCCACGCGAAGCTCCTTGCGCGGCCGCACCTGGAGCTCGACGGCCTGCAGCGCGCCTTCGCCCCAGCGGGCCTCGAGCTTGTGACGGCCAGCGGGCACGGCGAGGGTCTGCGGCGCCACCCCGCCCGCCTTGCCGTCGAGGAACAGCGTCGCGCCGGTCGGCGTGGAGTTGACGATCACCGAGCCGGTCAACCGGGCGCGCACCGACTCGAGCAGCTTCACCACCGTGGGGTCGACGCGCGAGGGGTCGAGGGTGACGTCGGGGTTGGCCTCGAGGGCGTTGGCGAAGGCCTCCTCGGCGCGGGCGAAGTCTTGCCGGGCGGCGAGGCACTGGGCGCGCAGCAGGTGCACCTTCTCGAGCGTGGGGGCGTCTCCGCCGTCGGCCGCGGCGGCGTCGAGCATCTTGAGCGCGCCGTCGAAGTCGCCCTGGGCGAAGAGCTTCTGCCCCTGCTCGAGCCTCGGCGCGTCGTTGCGCGGGGCCTTCGGGGTGACCGGGCCGGCGAGCAACAACGCGAGGAGGGGCACGGCGGCGGACAGCATGGGCGCACATTCGCACCACACCGGGCCCGGCCCCTCAAGGAAAAGCGCGCTACGGCTCGAGCTCGACCTTGACCACCACCGGCTTGCCCGGGGCGACCTTCACCTCACGCTGCTGGGGACGGAAGCCGGGGCGCTCGACGCGGACCAGGTAGCGGCCGACGGGCAGGTCGAGGAGCAGCGGGGTTCTCCCCCGGGGCACGCCGTCGATCGACACCTGCGCCCAGTACGGCTCGCCGGCGTGCGTGGTGATGACGTTCATCTTCCCCTTCTTCTTGCCAGCGGGGACGACGGGCGGCTTCTTCGCCACCACCGCGGCCCCGGCGTCGGGCACCTCTTCGTCAGCGGCCAGGCCGGCGTCGGCCAACTCGGCCACCGCCTCGAGGCCCGCGTCGACCTCGGGGGCCGCGTCGGGCACCGCGGGCAGCTCCACGGCCGCGTCCGGCACGTCGGTCACCACCACCATGGGCGTTTCGCCGGGGCGCGTGGCCCAGAGCACGAGGCCGCCGACCACGGCGAGCGCGAGCAGCCCCGCCGAAATCCACGGGCGCCGGCTGGCGTGCACCGCCTGCGAGAGTTCGCCGGTGCTGGGCTCGGGCAGCGCGGCGCTGACCACGGGCATGGCGGTCTGCGAGGGGCGCGAGCTGAGCTTGCGCAGGCTGGGCGCGGTGGTGGTGGGGACGATGGACGGGGGCCCCGACACGACGGGCAACGAGGGCTGAGAGGCCCTGGCCTCGGCGTAGGCCTGCTCGAGCGCGCCCACCAGCTCGGCGGCCGAGTCGTAGCGTTCGGCAGGCTTCTTCGAGAGCGCCTTCTTCACCACCGCGGCGACGGCCTTCGGAATCCACGGGGCGCGATCGACGATCTCCGGGGGCGGGGCGTGGGCCTGGAGCTGGATGAGCCGCAGCTCGGAGTCGGCCTCGAAGGGCAGCGTGCCGGTGAGGCACTCGAAGAGCACCACGGCCAGGGCGTAGAGGTCGACGCGGTGGTCGACGTCCTTGAGGCCGAGCGCCTGCTCCGGGGCCATGTAGTGCGGCGTGCCCATCACCATGCCGGTGCGGGTGATGCCGTTGGTGGCGCTCATGGGGCGCAAGATGCCGAAGTCGAGGATGGTGGCGTGGCCTTCGGGCGAGACGAAGATGTTGCCGGCCTTGATGTCGCGGTGGATGAACCCCTGCGCGTGGATGTAGTCGAGGCCCAGGGCGAGCTGGCGCATGAGCCGGAGCGTCTCTTCCGCGGTGAAGCCGCCCTTGGCGCGCAGCCGGCCGACGAGGGAGTCGCCCTGCAGCAGCTTCATCACGATGAAGGGGCGGCCCTCGTGCCGGCCAACGTCGTAGATGGGCACGATGTTCGGGTGGTCGAGCTTGGCGGTGAGCCGCGCCTCGCGCTCGAAGCGCTCGAGCACCTCGGCGTCGTTCACCAGGGCGGCGGCGAGCAGCTTCACCGCGACCTTGCGGTCGAGCTCCGAGTCGTGGGCCACGAAGACCGCGCCCATGCCGCCTTCGCCGATCTTGTCTTCGAGCCGGTAGCGCCCCACGAGCACGTCATGCACGCGCACCGGGAGGATGGTCTTCTCTTCGCGGAAGCCGCCCACGGGGCGCAGGCTGCGCTGCGAGATGCTGGTCGAGGGCATCGAGAGCCCCACCGCCGTCCCGCAGACCGCGCAGACCTGCGCGCCTTCGGTGATGGGGGAGCCACACGACGAGCACGTCACGGCGGCGATTGTAGCCAGATTGGACGCCGTTCGGCCCCATTTGGCGTCGCGAGCCCGCACCATGGGGGCTAGTGTTTCCCGAGCCCTCCGATGACACCCACCCGATCCATCGAGGTACCGAGCCGGCGCTTCGGGAAGTACCTGGTGCGCTCGCGCCTGGGCCAGGGCGGCCAGGCGGAGGTCTTCCTCGCCGAGGCGGTCGACGACAAGGGTGACCAGGTTCACGTCGCGATCAAGCTGATGCGCCAAGGGGGCAACGAGGAGAAGTTCGCCGACGAGGCCGACCTGATGGGGCTGCTCAACCACCCCAACCTGGTGCGCATGGTGGAGCACGGCACGGCCTTCGGTCGGCCCTTCATCGCCATGGAGTTCCTCATCGGCGGGGACCTGCTGGAGGTGATGGCCGCGCACCGCCGGGCGATGAAGGGGTTCCCCACGGGCATGGGGCTGTACGTGATCATCGAGGTGCTCAAGGCGCTGGCGTACTTCCACAAGGCGACCACCAAGACCGGCGCAGTGCTGAACCTCATCCACTCCGACGTGAACCCCTCGAACGTCTTCTTCTCGGGCGAGGGCGAGGTGAAGCTGGGCGACTTCGGCGTCGCCTCGAGCAGCCACGCCAACATCGGGCCGGCGCAAGGCGTGGCGGCGGGCAAGCTGTCCTACCTTTCGCCGGAACAGACGCGCGGCGAGTACCTCGGCCCGGCGTCTGACCTGTGGGCCGTGGGCGTGATGCTCCACGAGGTGGTGGTGGGTTACCACCCGTTCCAGAAAGAGGGCGCGAGCGACGAGCAGGTGATGGCGTCGATCCGCGCGCCGAAGCTGAACATCCCCGACTACGTGGACAAGCCGCTGGCCCAGGTGATCACCCGGGCGCTGACGCCGGAGCTGAAGAACCGCTTCCGCAGCGCCGGCGAGTTCGCGGGTCCGCTCTTCGCCTACGGGCTCGATCAGAACGTGTTGCCCTCGCGCACCGAGCTGCAGTTCTGGTTGGAGAGCGTGCTGGGCCTGCTGGTCTGACGCCGCCTCAGTCCTGCACTTCGAGCACGTCGGCGGTGACCTGGGCCAGGGCGGCCGCGTCGGCGCTCGAGCCTTCGTTGAACAACGTGTCTTCGGCCTCGATCAGCAGGGCCTCGAAGCCGCGGTGCTCGAGCGCGCTGACCGCCACGCCGCCGCGCTTGCTGACGAGCACCCGCTCCATGATCTTCGGAATGCGGTCGACCTTGTTCCACACCAGCAGCCGGGGGGTGCGGCCGAGGTCGAGCGACTCGAGGATCTTCTCGACCGCTTCGATCTGTTGATCGCGCGAGGGGTCTGAGGCATCGACCACGTGCAGCAGGAGCGAGGCGTCTTCGAGTTCCTCGAGGGTGGCGCGGAAGGCGGCCACGAGGTCCCTGGGGAGGTCGCGGATGAAGCCCACGGTGTCGGTGATGATCACCTCGTGTTCGCGGGGGAAGCGCAGGCGCCGCGAGGTGGGGTCCAGGGTGGCGAAGAGCTTGTCTTCGACGACCACCGACGACCGGGTGAGCGCGTTGAGCAGCGTCGACTTGCCGGCGTTGGTGTAGCCGACGATGGAGATGACCGGCAGCTCCTTGCGGGCGCGCTGGCGGCGGCGGGTCTTCCGGTCTCCGGAGAGCTGGTCGATCTTCCGTTCCAGCAGGGTGATGCGGTCGCGCGCGCGGCGGCGGTCGATCTCCAGCTTGGTCTCGCCGGGGCCGCGGCCTCCGACGCCCCCACCGCCCGAGAGACGCGAGAGCGACGAGTCCGACTGCACCAGCCGGGGCAGCATGTACTTGAGCTGGGCCAGCTCGACCTGGAGCTTGCCGTCACCCGACTGGGCCCGCTGGGCGAAGATGTCGAGGATGAGCTGGGTGCGGTCGAGCACCTTCATGCTGGTGGCCTCGCCGAGGTGCCGGGCCTGCGAGGGCGAGAGGTCCTTGTCGAAGACCAGCACCTCGGCGCCCTTCTGCATGCCGCGCAGGTTGAGCTCGTCGAGCTTGCCGTGGCCGATGAGGTACTTGGGGTCGGCGGCGCGGCGCATCTGGAGCACCTCGTCCACCACCTCCACGCCGGCGGTGCGGGCCAGCTCCTTCAGCTCGGCGAGCGAAGACTCGGCGGCGTCGCGATCTCCGTCGAGGCACACCGCGACCAGCACCGCGCGTTCGCGGTCTCCGACCTTGCGGGCCTGGGTGGTGGCGGCGAGCTCGTCTTCGAGGGCCTCGATGGTCTCGAGGAAGTCGGGGGCCTGGTCGTCGTGCAGCGAGGTGAGCGTCTGCTGCCGCCACAGCTCGCCCTCCTCGTTCTCCGGCAGGAGATGGGCGTAGTGCAGCACCCCGGGCAGGCCGTCGTCCTTCACGCCGATGGCGGCCACGAGGTCGAGGCGCAGGAGCGCGAGGTCGGTGAGGTCGTCGCGGGTCAGCGGCTCGCTCTTCAAGTGGGTGTGCACCAGGCGCAGGCCACGCAGGCGCACCTGGCCCGCACGCGCGCGGCCGATGTCGGGCAGCTCGAGCTGGTGCGCGTTGCCCACCACCACGGCCTCCACGCTGCCCTTGCGGTTGAGGAGCACGCCGACCTGGCGGTTGGTGAGGGCGGAGAACTCGGTGAGGTGACGGGCGAGCTCGGCGCTGACGATCTCGTGCACGGACACGTGCCGACGCCAGGTGTTCTTGAGGTGCTTGAGCTCGCTGGGCTTGAGACCCAGCACGTTTCCCACGGGTTCGTTCACAGGCCTGCTTCCTTCCTGCCTCGCGCGCTCGGATTCAAGTACCCTGTGCGCTCTTTGGAACAAGTCTTGATCACCGTGTGGATCGCGCTCGTCGGGTTGAGCGTCGGCAGCTTCCTCAACGTCGTCATCGCGCGCCTGCCGATGGACGAGGAGGAGGGCGAGCCGGAACTCCCTCCGAACGCCTCGTGGTGGGCCGGCTGGAAGGCCACCTTCCGCGTCTCGGGGCACGCGTACAAGCGGCTCGCGTGGCCTCCGTCACGGTGCCCGAAGTGTGGCCACAAGCTGCCCTGGTACGAGAACATCCCGGTCTTCTCGTGGCTGGCGCTCAGGGGGAAGTGCAGCGGGTGCAAGGCGCCCATCTCGCCCCGGTACATCCTGGTCGAGTTGCTGACTGGTTCGCTCTTCGTCGCCTGTACCACGCGCTACCCGTTCGACTGGTCACTGGTCTCGGCGCTCACCTTCCTCACCTTCTTGATTCCGCTGATCTTCATCGACGCGGAGCTGTGGATTTTGCCCTTCGAGCTGACGCTGCCGGGCATCGCGGGCGGGGTGTTGCTCGCCATTCCCCAGGGTGAAGAGGCGCTGCGCAACTCGATCATCGGCGCGGTCGCGGGGTTCCTCGCGTTTCGCCTGATGGAGGTCTTCGGCTGGCTGGCCACCAGCCACGTGCAGCCCGGGGCCGATGGCGTGCCCCGGCGCATGGGCCGCGAGACGCTGGGCATGGGCGACAAGTACCTGCTGGCGATGATCGGCGCGCAGCTCGGGTGGCGGCCGTTGCTCGGGGTGGTCCTGTTCTCGTCGCTGCAGGGCTCGGTGGTGGGGATCATCCGCATGAAGCTCACCGGGCGCGCGGGGCCGGTGAAGGAAGAGGCCGTGGTCGCGCCTCCCGTCGAGGGCGAAGTGCCGGTGGCCGCCGCCGCAGAAGAAGAGGACGACGGCGGGCCCGAGGTGTTCCCCTTCACGCCTGACTTCCTGGCGCCGGGGCTGCCGCCGTGGAAGCGGGTGGTGCTCTTTCCGGTGACCATTTTCTTCCAGGACATTCCCGACTCCCCGCCGCCTGACGAGACGACGGGTGAGGTTCCTGACTGGGAGCCGCAGGCCAACAACATGCCCTTCGGGCCGTGGATCGGGCTGGCGGGCATCGAGGTGATGATGCTGGGGCCATGGCTGGTCGAGCGGCTGGCGCATACGCCGTGGCGGCTCATGGCGGAGATCGTCTTCGGGCAGTGAGGGCGCGTCGTCGGCTGATGTTCTGGGCAGACAGTGCGCCGACGCACCGGCACACTGCGCCGCGTGTCTCCCACCGCAGGCAGGACCGCGCTCGCCACCGCCCAGCGCGTCGTCGTGAAGATCGGCACCAACGCCCTGACCAACACCACGGGCCGTTTCCACCGCCCGCACTTCGAGCGCCTGGCGGACGAGCTGCTCACGCTCGCGAAGACCCGGGAGTTGGTCATCGTCAGCTCCGGGGCCATCGCGCTGGGCGTCGAGCGGCTGGGGTTGGCGGCCAAGCCCAGGGACATTCCCGGCAAGCAGGCCTGCGCGGCGGTGGGGCAGAGCCGCCTGATGCGCGCGTGGGAAGAGGCGATGAACCCGCGGCTGGTGGCGCAGGTGTTGCTCACCCACTCCGACGTTCAGGACCGGCGGCGCTACCTGAACGCGCGCCACGCCCTCGAGCGGTTGATCAGCGACCGGGTCATCCCGGTGATCAACGAGAACGACACGGTGTCGGTGGACGAGATCAAGTTCGGTGACAACGACACGCTCGCGGGCCTCGTGGCCGGCCTGGTGAGCGCCGACGCGCTGGTCATCTTGAGCGACGTCGACGGCCTCTACGACGCCGACCCACGCACCCACAAGAACGCCAAGTTGATCAGCACCGTCGAGACGGTCACCCGCACCATGCTCGCGGCCGCCGGCGGCAGTGGCTCGAGCGTCGGCACCGGCGGCATGGCCACCAAGCTGCGCGCCGCCCAGAAGGTCACCGAGCTGGGCGTGCGCTGCGTCATCGCCGCCGGCCAGACCCCGGGCACGCTGACGCGCGTGTTCGAGGGCGAGGACGAAGGCACGCTCTTCGAGCCGCAAGATGGTCGTCGCCACGCGCGCACGGCGTGGATCGCCCATGCGCTCAAGGCCAGGGGCACCCTGGTCGTCGACTCCGGCGCGCGCACCGCGTTGCTGGAGCGCAAGAAGAGCCTGCTGCCCTCGGGCATTCGCGAGGTGAAGGGCAACTTCTCGCACGGCGACCCGGTGGATCTCACCGACGAGACGGGCGAGGTCTTCGCGCGGGGGCTGGCGGCGTACGGCGCGGACGAACTGCGGAAGATCGCCGGGAAGAAGACCTCGCAGATCGAAGCGGCGCTCGGGTACCGCGGTCTCGACGAGGCCGTGCATCGCGACGATCTCGCGGTGCTGTGAGACCGGAATCGACGCCGTCAAGCGGGTCTCGGCCTTGTTTCAGCAGCGCGCTCGCGGTTTCGTGTCCGTTCTCTCGCGGGAGGCCGGACCGATGCAGCGTGTGACGGTGCCAAGCGTGCAGTCGATGGAAGAAGCAGGCGGAACGTTGCTGGAGCTCGCCATCGACCCGCACCGATGGACGGTGCCGGGCGGGCGGGTGACCGTCGACAACCGCTGCCTGGTGGGCGCCGTAGAGGTCTGCGCCTCGGTGGACATCACGCCCACCCTCGAGACCTTCCTGCGCGTGAGCTTCAAGGGGCCGCGGCTGTCGCCACTGGAGGCCGCCGAGCACCTCGAGCGCTTCACCAGCGCGCGGTACACCTTCATTCCCAACATCGAGTGGTTCGTGGAGATCGACGGCCGCCAGTGGATTCACTTTTCACGGCCCTACGCGCAGCCCACACTGCGCGCATGAAACGACTCGCGCTGTCGCTGATGCTGCTCTCGTTCCCCGCGCTGGCTGACATTCCCCCCGCAGACTCGGTGGGGTGCCGCGAGAAGACCGCCGGCGCTGCGTGCAAGCGCGACGACCAGAGCGAGGGCACGTGCGTGACCGCGACCTGCTCGAAGAACGACTACAGCGGCGGCATCCCGCCCAAGACGGTCAGCTACGACTGCCTCAAGTGCGGCACTGCCGTGGTCGCGCCGACGCCCGCCCCGGCTCCGGCTCCGGCCGCGTCCCCTGCCCCGGCCGAGAAGAAGAACTCGTGCGCCGCGGTGCCCGGTGAGGCCCTGGCCGGGCTGGCCGTGGGGTTGCTCGCGCTGCGTCGCGCGCGCCGGCCGTGAAGGGGCTCGCGTGGTGTGTCGGCCTGCCGCCGCGCCCGCGTGTACAGTCCGCGCCGTGAAGACCCTCTGCCTGCTCTCCTTGCTCCTGGCCATGCCCGCGCTGGCCGACATTCTCCCGGACGAGGTCGCCAGCTGTCAGGGCAAGGGCGCCGGCACGGCCTGCACCACGCCTGACGGAGAGGCGGGTACCTGCGCGAAGATCAGCGTGACCCGGCCCGACTACAGCAACGGAATTCCCCCCTCGTACAAGTCGGTGGAGATGCTCGGCTGCGTGGCCACCGCGAAGGGCACCGCGCGCTCGATGGTGCCGTGGCTGGGCGGGGGCCTGGCGTTCCTGGCGCTGGTGGCGGCGATGATCTTCAAGCCGCGCGGCCCGACCTCCGCGCTCGCGTGATCTCCCAGGCGCCCACGCAGTGGTGGGTCGATGGCCTGCGGTCGCGGGTGTACCGGGCGCTGCGCCCGTGGCTCGGCGCCTTCTACGCAGACCGGGCCCGGCGCGTGGCGTGGATGGGCGCCCTCTCGGTGACGGTGTCCTTCACGCTCACCCTGCTCGCCCCGCTGTGGCTGTTGGCGCTGGGGCCGCTGCTGCTGGGCGTGCCGCACCTCGTGGCCGACGCGCGGTACCTGGTGGTGCAGCCGAAGCTCCACCAGCGGGGTCCCCTGGTGTGGCTGGCGGCGCTGCCCCTGCTCGCCACGGGCTTCGGAGCGCCGGCCGCGGTGAGCCTGCTCGCCCTGGTGCCCGCGGTGCTCGTGGCCCGCGCGTCGGTTCCACGCAAGCTGCTGGGTCTCCTCGCGTGGGGGGCGCTGACCGCCGCCGCGCTGGCCTTCGAGACGCCGTTCCTCCTCGTTTTCCTGCACCTGCACAACCTCATCGCCCTGGGCTGGTGGTGGGTGCTCAGACCCCGCACGCGGCTGGCCTGGCTCGTGCCGGCGCTGGTGCTCGCGGGCACGGCCTTCCTGCTGCTGGGCGGCGCCGAGCCGGTGCTCACCGCGCTCGGGGGCTGGCGCGCGACGGGCACGATGACCAGCTTCGGTGAATTCGTGGCGCTCGACGCGCCCTTCGCCACCCCGACGGTCGCCGCGCGGGTGGTGCTGTCCTTCGCCTTCCTGCAGTCGGTGCACTACGCGGTGTGGCTGCGGCTGGTGCCCGAGGACGCGCGGCAGCGCCCCGCCCCGCGCCCGTTTCGTGAGTCGTGGCGTGCGCTCGAGGCCGACTTCGGGGTGCCCTTGCTGGTGGTGTTCCTCGGGCTGTCGCTCTTCATCCTGGGCTGTGGCGCGGTGAACCTCGCCGAGGCGCGTGGGGGCTACCTGCAGCTCGCGGCGTTCCACGGGTACCTCGAGCTGGCGGCCGCCGCGCTGTTCCTCGTCGAAGGGAAGCGCCCGTGCTGAGCGCTCTGGGGCCGTGGCTGGTGGCGTTCTTCTTCACCCAGCTCTTCGAGATGCCGGTCTACTGGGTGGCGACGAGGAGCCTGCGCGTGGGGTTCTTCGCCAGCGCGATGACGCACCCGGTGGTGTGGTTCGTCTTCCCGGTGCTGATGACCTGGGGCGTGCAGTACTGGCCGATGGTGGCGCTCGCCGAGACCTTCGCGGTGCTCGCCGAGGCTGCCTGGCTGCGCTTCAACCGCGTGCCGCGCGCGTTCTGGTGGAGCCTCGGGGCCAACGCATTCAGCACCACGTGCGGCTTCGTGTTGCGCGAGCTGACGGGCATCGTCTGATGTGGCGCCACCCGGTGGTGCGCGCGGTGGCGATGCTGGTCACGCTCGCCTCGGTCGCGCTGCTCTTCTTCCCCAAGCAGATCGCCGGCCCGTTGGTGAAGCTGCCGCTGTGGGCCCAGTTCCCCATCGGGGTGCTGGTCATCGTCTCGCCCCTACTCGAGCTGCTCGCGCGTTTCTTTCCGCGCGAGCCCGACCCGTGACGAATCAGTCGATGAGCTTCTGGTACCGCAGCGGGTGCGCCACGTTCTTCACCGGCGTCTCGATGATCGGCCCGAACTTGAGCTTGAGCAGCTCCGGGTCGTTCGACTGGAGGATGGCCTTCATCGCCGACTCCATCACCAGCGTCTCGCGGAAGGACCCCAGCGACTGGAGGCGCGCCGTCTGGTTCATGCCGGTGGAGAACGAGGTGTAGTTGCGGTTGGGCCCGAAGAGGCCGCAGAAGCTGGGCGTGAGGTTGACGCCGATGGCCACGCCGAGGCCGGGCATCTGCAGGATCTCCGAGAGCCGCGAGACCTCGGGGTGGGCGCTCATGGTCTCGCGGGTGAAGGTCTGGATCTCGATGGCCGCCTTGAGGGTGGCGCTGGCCCGCGAGGTCGCGTCGTCCTTGAAGAACGGAGGCCCCCACAGGCCGATGACGCAGTCGCCGACCATCTTGTCGAACACCCCGCCGTGCCGATGGAGGATGCGCACCGCCTCTTCCGACCAGTCGTCGACGAACTTGCCGATGCGCTCGGGGCGCTCGAGCACCTGCTCGCAGATGCGGGTGAAGCCGTTGATGTCGGCGAAGAGAATGCCCACCTCTTCGGCGCGCGGAGCGAGGTAGTTGCGCTCGTAGTCGGGGTCGCGCAGCAGGCGGTCGATGGTCTGGCTGGCGAAGAACTGGGAGAGGTGGATGCGCTCGCGGTTGTAGTCGATGAGGCGCTGCGAGAGCGTGGAGCCCAGCAGGCGCAGCAGGTCCATGGTGTACGCGGAGAAGCCTTCGCCGCCGCTCCAGACCATGATCTTGCCCAGGGCGTGCGACTCGGCGACGCCGCTGATGAGCACCGTCTCGATGGCCTTGCGATCGCCCAGGGCCGCCTGCAGCTGGTGATCGTGCGGCATGATCAGGTTCTGCCCGTGCGCCCGGATGGCCGCCTCGAGGGTCTCGTCGCGCCGACCGTTGCTGGCGAACTCGAGCTGGCCGTACTTGTACGAGCGGTAGTGCAGCGCGCCCGACTCGACGGCGTCGCGGTACATCAGGAGGAAGCCGGGCACCTTGACCCGCTCGCACAGGGCCCGCACCGCGCCGTCCATGCCCGTCTCGAAGACCCGGTTGGACAGCGACTGGTTGATGGTCACCAGCAGCTGGTGCTTCTCGGTGGCGGTCTGCACCGAGGCGAGCACGGTGTCGAGCTGCTCGGCGACGGTGTCCAGCAGCCGGCCCAGGCGGGCGGCGTCGGCGGTGCGATCTCCCTCAAAGAGCAGGCCCATGGAGCCGACCTCGTGGCCTACGAGATCGAGCACCTGGCTGACCAGGGTGTCGCCGCTCTCGAGCTTGCGGCAGCCCCAGCGGGTCTTGTCGAGGTGGCTCCCGGGGAAGATGCCGGAGAAGTCGCCGTGGTGGAAGGTGGCCTGGGCCAGCTCCTCGTCGAGCGTGGCCACCACCGCGCCCTTCGCGCCCAGGAGGTGCACCAGCGGGGGGAAGAGCCGCTTGAAGGTCTGCTGGAGGCTTTCCCGGGCCTTGAGCGATTCTTCGAGGAGATCATCGACGGACCGGGAGACGGTGCGCAGCTGCTTCAGCTCTTCGTACGAGAGGTCGGCGTCCATGTAGGACACGGAAAGTAGCAGGAAACATGAGCTGGCCAATGATCCGGCTACAATGGGCCCCATGCTCTTCGCGACCGCCGCCGCCCTTGTCCTGTCGATCTCGGCCGGAACCAAGCCGAACACGTACAACGAGCGCTGGCTCTGCGACCTCTGGGCAGGCGCCCAGTGCCAGGCCACCAGCTGCCAGAAAGACGGCAAGGCGCGCTGCGAGGCGGTGTCCAAGCAGTGCGAGTCGACCAGCCGCAAGGTGCCCGTCGACCCGGTGCGCGCGGAGAAGAAGGCGGCCTGCGCCCGCGCGCTTCTCAAGCAGAGCTGCGGCGACAAGGCCCCTGCCGAGTGTGACGGGCTGCTCTAAAGTTCCGCTCTGGCGCTCAAAGTGCGTCGTGAGTAGACCGGCAGCAATGACTCGCCTGTTGACCGCGCTCTTCGCCCTGACGGCCCTCTCCTCCGTCGCGCAGGAGGGCGCCCCCGTCGAGGCGCCCGCCACCAAGCCCAAGCTGTCGGTGATGCCCTTCGCCTCGCTGACCAACGACGTGCCCTCGCGGGCCGGCGCCAAGGCCGTGGGCATGCTCACCACGGAGTTCAAGAGCGCCGACTCGTTCTCCCTGGTCGACACCCGCAAGGAAAAGGGCGCGAACCCGGCGGAAGACGCGCTGGAGCAGGCCCGCAAGGAAGTCGATACCGCCAAGGAGCTGCGCGGGAAGAAGAAGTTCCGCCTCGCCGAGGAGGCGCTGACCCGGGCCATCGCCGCCTACAAGAACGCCATCAACGCCCTGCCGGAGATGGGCGAAGTGGTCGACGCCTACGCGCTGCTGGCCGCGGTGCAGTTCAACACCGGCCGGGACGACGAAGGTGGCAAGAGCCTCCAGCAAGCGCTGACCCTGGCCCCCGAGCGCGAGTTGCCGCTGGCCCAGACCTCGGCCCTCTTCGCCCGCGTGGTGACCGACGCGCGCAAGGCGCTGAAGGACGGCGCGAAGAGCACGCTGCTCATCGAGTCGGCGCCCTCGAACGCCCCGGTGCTGCTCGACGGCCTGGCGCTGGGCGGCACGCCGTTGTCGGTCAAGGACGTGCCCCCCGGGCTGCACTTCTGGCGCATCACCCTGCCCTCGGGCGAGCAGGTCAGCGGCCTCGTCGAGGTGACGGCGGGCAAGCCGGCCACCGCGAAGGGCACCTCGGCGAGCAAGGACCCCGAGTCGCGGCTGCTCTCGTCGCTCTCGCAGAACAAGATCGACGCCGACCTGCTGGCCGCCGCCCGGGAGCACGCGAAGACGGCCGAGGCCGACCTGGTGGTCTTCGGCGCGCTGTCTCGCGAAGGCAAGGGCCTGGCCCTGGACACCTTCCTCTTCGCGGCCTCCACCGGCGACGTGCGCCGCATGGCCCGGGCGTCGTTCGACACCGAGCTGCTCTCGGCCGGCATGGAGTTCTACAACCTGGCCGGCGAGCTCGCGAAGAAGGGCGACAAGGTCGGTGACGTGGTGAAGGTGCCCTCGTCGGTCTCGATGACGCTCATCGCGGGCGGCGCGGCGAAGCAGGCCTCCGAGGCGAAGTACGGCGTGGTGCCCGGCACCGAGGCGGCCGACGGCCTCGAGGGCGCGACCGAGCCGGTGAAGGACGAGGGCCCGCGCAAGCCGCTGGAGCAGAAGCGCCGCGGGCCGCTCAAGCGGCAGTGACGCACCGGGGCCGGTTCGCGCCCAGCCCCACCGGGCGCCTGCACCTGGGCAACCTCCGCAGCGCGCTGCTGGGGTGGCTGTGGGCGCGCGCGAGCGGCGGCGAGTTCCTCCTGCGCATCGAGGACCTCGACCCCGACCGCAGCAAGGCCGAGTTCACCGACGCGCTCTTCCAAGACCTCGAATGGCTGGGCCTCGACTGGGATGGGCCGGTGTGGCGCCAGTCGCAGCGCCGCGAGGTGTACGACGAGGCCCTCGCGCAGCTGGCGAAGTCGGGGCGCGCCTACCCGTGCTGGTGCAGCCGGGCCGAGGTCGCGCGCGCGGCGTCGGCGCCCCACGTGGGCGAAGAGGGCCCGGTGTACCCCGGCACCTGTCGTGACGGCGCGAGCCCGAAGCCGGGGCGCCAGCCGTCGTGGCGCTTTCGCGTGGAGCCCGGCGTGGTGCGCGTGGTCGACGCCCTCCACGGTGAGCTGGTGCAGGACGTGGCGCAGGAGATCGGCGACTTCGTCATTCGCCGCATCGACGGCGTGGCGAGCTACCAGCTGGCGGTGGTGGTGGACGACGCGCTGAGCGGGGTGAACCACGTGCTGCGCGGGGAAGACCTGCTGTCCTCGACGCCGCGCCAGGTGCTGCTGCAGCGGGCGCTCGGTTACCCCACGCCGCAGTACGCGCACGTGCCGTTGTTGCTGCAGGGTGACGGCAAGCGCCTGGCCAAGCGCGACGGCGCTTCGACGGTGGCCGGGCTGCGGGCGCTGGGTTGGAGCCCGGAGCGCGTGGTGGGGCAGCTCGCCGGGTGGAGCGGCCTGGGGGACGGCACGCCGGTGAAGGCGCGGGAGCTGGTGCCCGGGTTTTCGCTGGAGCGGGTCCGGCGCGAGCCGACGGTGGTACCCACGTGAGGCGCGAGGTGTGGATCGCCGCCGGGGTGCTGGTGCCCTTCGCCGCGCTGGTGGCCGCGGGCTTCTGGTTCTCGCGCCCCGACCCCGAGGCGGTGCCGGTGGTCCCCGGGGAGATCGTGGTGGCGGCGGTGGTCGACGCCGGAGAACCGCGGCTCGTACGAGCGGTGGAGGTGGTGGTGGTCGATGCCGGCCCGCCCGACGCCGGCCCGCGGGCCGAGGCGCTCCCGGCCCCGCTCGCCGCGCTCCGGCAGCAGGTGCGGCAGTGCTTCCTGGACCTCGGCCCCCGGGAAAAGGTGGAGGTGCGCGTGCGCTACACCCCGACGCGCGACGGCGGTTTCGTGGCCGTGGCCATCGACGCGCAGAACCCCTGGCTCGCGGCCTGCCTCGAAGACGTGTTCGCCGAGGTCCCCTGGCACCCCACCGGCGCCGAGCCCCTCGCGCCGGCCCACCACACCTTCAGCTTCGACCCCTCGTCGGACTGACGTAGAGTCCCGACCTCCTCCGATGCCTGCCGTCGTCGAGCCCCTGGGTCCCACGCATGTATCCGCCCTGAGGGCGATGCTGGCGCGTGACACCACGCACAACATGTACCTGCTGGGGCTGATGGAGGAGTTCGGCGTGGTGTGCGGCCCCAAGCGCGCGCCCTTCACCTTCTTCGGGCGGTTCTTCGACGAGGAGCTGACCGCGGCGGTCTTCGTCGGCGGCACGGGTGGCCTGGTGGTGCCCTCGGCCTCGAGCCCGATTCACATCGGCGACATCGCCAAGAAGCTCGTGGGCCAGGTGACGCCGCAGTCGATCATCGGGGAGCAGAGCGTGGTGGACGCGCTGGTGCGCCACTTCGCGGTGAGCCCCACCTTCCAGAAGTCGCAGAAGCTGTTCTCGGTCTCGCCCAACGATCTGGGGCCCTTCACCAACCCGCTGCTGCGGCTGGCCACCGACGCCGACCTGGGCCAGCTCATTCCCATGGCCTCGGCCTGCGTGAAGGAGATGGTGAAGCGCGACCCGCTGGTGGAGGACCCCACGGGCTTCGAGCTGCGCGTCACCCAGCGCGTGCGCTCGCACCGCACCTACGTGCTCGAAGAGAAGGGCCGGCTGGTGTTCAAGCTCGACGTGGGCAGCCGCAGCCAGTTCGGCGCGGAGCTGGAGGGCCTGTACACCGCGCCCGAGCACCGGCACCGGGGCCACGCCACGCTGTGCCTGGGGCAGATCTCGCGGTTCTTGATGTCGTCGCTGCCGCGGCTGACGGTGCGCGTGGACGACGAGGCGACACACTTCGCCGACATCGCGCGCAAGGTGGGCTACCTGCAGGGCCGGGCGCAGAAGCTCATCTGGGTCTGACCCGCGAAGGTCAGTGCACGGCGGGGCGAATCGGCAGGGTGCGGATCAGCTCGGCCTCGCCGGCCAGCAGCGCCGCCATGCGCTGGGCGACCTCGGCTTCCGGGGCGACCTCCCGGGCCAGCCGCAGGAACAACCGGTGGTGCCCGTCTTCGCTGGTGGCCAGCTCGGCGTAGAAGCGCTGGAGCGCCGCGTCTTGCAGCCCCGAGGCGAGCAGGGCGAGACGCTCGTGGCTGCGCAGCTCGATGATCCCCGCGACGAGGAACCGGTCGAGCTGTCGCTCCTTCATGGGGTTGCGCATGAGCCGCTGCAGGCCCTGGGCGTAGGGGTCGCCGCGATCGACGCCCAGCACCAGGCCGCGCTCTTCCATGATCTGCAGCACGCGCGCGAGGTGGGCGGCCTCTTCGCGCGCGAGCCGCGCCATCTGCGCCGGCAGCCCCGGCACCGTGGGGTACGCCTGGAGAATCGACAGCGCGTTGCTCGCCGCCTTCTTCTCGCAGTGCGCGTGGTCGATGAGCACCTCGTCGAAGCGCTCGAGGGCCAGCGCGAGCCACGCGGGGTCCGTGGCGCGCTGCAACACCATGACGTCGGGCAGGCTCACTTGGGGGCGACGACGGTCTTGAAGTCGCCGACCTTGAGCACGCTGAACTTCTTCGGGTCGACGTACTTCTTGAGCGCCGCGTTGATCTCGCCGACCGAGAGCGCGCGCAGGCGATCTTCGAGCTGCTGGTCGAAGGCCATGGTGCGGTTCAGGTCGAGCTGCTGCACGAAGTCGGTGGCCAGGGCCGCGTCTTCCGAGCGGCCCTGCTCGAGCTGCTTGAGCAAGCCTTCCCGGGCCAGCTTGAGCTCGGTCTCGGTGAAGCCCTTGTCGACGGCGAGGGTCACCTCTTCGGAGAAGCCCTTCTCGACCTTCTCGACGTTCTGCGGCGCGTAGATGGCGTAGCCGATGACCGCGGCGAAGTCGTCGTGGGTGCCCGCGCGGAGGAAGGTGCCGGCGCCGTACGAGAGGCCGTCCTTCTCGCGCAGCCGCTGGGGCACGCGGCCGTTCAGGAAGCCGCCGCCGAGCATGTAGTCGGCGAGCATCATGGCCGCGTAGTCGGGGTCCGACTCCTTCAGCTTGAAGGTGGTGCCCGAGCCGAAGAAGGCCATCTTCTTGTCCGGGGTCTCGAGGGTCGCGGTCTTCGTCTCGAGCGCCTGGTAGGGCACGGGGATGCGCACGTAGGCCTCGCTGGCCTTCCAGCCGCCGAAGAGGGTCTCGAGCTGCGCCTGCACGGCCTTGGCGTCGAAGTCACCGACCACCGCGCCGTAACCCGCCTGGGCCCCGTAGAGCTTCGCGTGGTACGCCTTGACGTCCTCGAGCTTGAGCGCGGTCGCGTCGGCGATGAGCTCCGGCACGCTGGAGACGTACAGCGGGTGACCCTTCGTCTGGAACGGCGAGAGGGCGCGCTGCAGGGCGATGAAGCCGATGGCCTGCGGGTCATCCTTCTGCTGCTCGTAGTTCGAGAGCATCTCGCGGCGCAGCGCCTCGAACTCCTTCGCGTCGAAGGCCGGCGACTCGAGGCACTCGGCGACGAGGTCGAGGGTGTCCTTGAGCGAGGCGCGGCGCACCTCGATGCCCAGGGTGACGCCCTGGGGGCCGGGCTGGATGTGGACCTGGGCCTTGAGCGCGTCGAGTGCGTCCTTCACCTGCTGGCGGGTCCTGGTCTTCGTGCCGCGCAGCAACATGCGGGCGGCGAAGTCACCGGCGGCGCGCTGGCCTGCGAGCCCCTTCTCGCTGCCCAGCTTGACCTGGAGGCTGACCTGCACGGTCTCGCCGCGGGTCTTCTTGGTGAGCAGCGCGAGCTTCATGCCGCCGGCCAGCTGGGTGCGGGTGGTGCGCGCGTCGATGTTCTTGGGGCTCACGTCGAAGTTCTCGCCCTGGGCCATGGCCGCGTGGCCGGTGTAGTTCTTGAGCACGGGCGCCAGGTCCGAGGCGGCGGAGATCTCCACGCGCTCGGGCTTCTCGGTGGGGACGTACTCGCCCAGGGTGCGGTTGCTGGCCTTGAAGTACTTGTTGGCCACGCGCACCACGTCGTCGACGGTGACCGCCTCGGTGCGATCGCGAGAGAGGAACAGCAGGCGCCAGTCGCCGGCCGAGGCCGACTCCGAGAGGGTGATGGCCATGCGGTCGCTGGAGTTGACCATCAGCTCGAACTGCTTGAGCAGCGCCGACTTCGCGCGCTCGACCTCTTCCTTCGTGGGCGGCTTCTTGCCGAAGCCCTCCATCACGTTGAGCAGCGCGTCCCGCGCGGGGCCCACCGCGTCCCTGGGGCCCAGCTGCACGCTGCACAGGAAGTAGCCGGGGTCGCGCAGCGAGTAGGCGCCGCAGCTGACGTGGGCGGCCTTCTTGGGCTCGACGAGTTCCTTGTAGAGGCGGCCCGAGGGCGAATCACCGAGCACCCGGTCGAGGATGTCGATGGCCGCGGCGTCGGGGTCGGAGGCCGCGGGGGCGTGGTAGCCGGCCATCAGCACCGGGGCGCCACCGACGCGGCGCACGGTGAGCGACACGTCGCCGTCGTGGGTGGGCTCGTCGGTGTACGTCTGCGGCGGGCCCGCACGCTTCGGCTTCGGCAGCTTGCCGAAGGTCTGGGCGATGACCGAGAAGGCCTTGCCCTCGTCGAACTTGCCGGCGACCACCAGCATCGCGTTATCCGGCTGGTAGTACTTGTCGTAGAAGGCGACGAGGCTCTCGTTGGCGACCTTCTCGATGTCGCTCTTGGCGCCGATGGTGGTGTTCCCGTAGTTGTGCCACTGGAAGGCGGCCGACAGCACGCGCTCCTCGAGCACGGCCTCGGGCTGGTTCTCGCCCATCTCGAACTCGTTGCGGACCACGGTCATCTCGGTGGCCAGTTGCTCGCGGGAGATGATGGCGTGGCGCAGGCGCTCGGATTCCAGCTCGAGGGCGACCTCGAGCTTCTCGTCGGAGGCGGGGAAAGACTCGTAGTAGTTGGTGCGATCGTACGAGGTGGTGCCGTTGGCGTCGGCGCCCAGTCCGGTGAGCACCGCCTTCACGTCGGCGAACTTCTTCGTCTTCTTGAAGAGCATGTGCTCGAAGAGGTGGGCCATGCCCTTCTCGCCGTAGTTCTCATGGCGGCTGCCGACGAACACGGTGAGCGCCACGGTGACCGTGGGCTTCGAGGCGTCGGGCACGAAGAGCACCTTGAGCCCGTTGGGCATCCCGTATTCGGAGATGCCCTCGACGGAGGGCCCGGCCACGAAGGGCTTCGGGGGCGCAGCCGAGAGCGAGAGCACGAGCAGTGAAGTCAGGAGCATGTGCCGGGTGTCACCACCGAGGGGCGCCGCCGTCAACGAGAAGGTCACGCCGACCTGCGCGGGCGTGGCAGGCTGCGCGACCATGAAAGTCTTTCGCAGTCGACGCGTGCTGACGCCGGAAGGCCTGCGCGCAGCCACCGTGCACGTGCGCGGAGAAACCATCGAGACCCTCGCCGACTACGAGGCCTGGCCCACCACGGCCGAGCGCATCGACGTGGGCGACGCGGTGCTGATGCCCGGCGTGGTCGACACCCACGTGCACGTCAACGAGCCGGGGCGCACCGAGTGGGAAGGCTTCCGCACCGCCACCCGCGCGGCCGCCAGCGGGGGGGTGACGTCGCTCATCGACATGCCCCTCAACTCCATCCCCGCCACCACCACCGCCGACGCCCTGCGCAAGAAGCGGCAGGAGGCCACGGGCCAGTGCCTCATCGACGTGGGCTTCTGGGGCGGCATCGTGCCGGGCAACGTGAAGGAGCTCGAAGGGCTGGTGCGGGAAGGCGCGCGCGGCTTCAAGGCCTTCATGTGCTTCTCCGGCGTCGACGAGTTCCCCGGGGTGCTGGAGCACGACCTGCGGCTGGCCATGGAGGAGCTCAAGCGGCTCTCGCGGCCGCTGCTGGTGCACGCGGAGGTGGAAGGACCCATCGACGCCGCCGCGCCGCACCTCGTGGGGTTGGACCCGCGGGCGTACTCCACGTACCTGGCGTCGCGCCCGCCGGCGGCCGAGGAGGAGGCCATCGCCCTCGTCTCGCGCCTGTGCCGGGAAACGCGCGCGCGGACCCACGTGGTGCACCACTCGGCGGCGAGCGCGCTGCCGGTGATCCGCCAGGTGCGCGCCGAGGGCCTGCCCTTCACCGCCGAGACCTGTCCGCACTACCTCCACTTCGCGGCCGAGGACATTCGCGACGGGGCGACCGCCTACAAGTGCGCGCCGCCCATTCGCGAGCGCAGCAACCGCGAGCTGCTGTGGGCCGCGCTGGGCGAAGGGGTGCTGGAGCTGGTGGCGTCGGATCATTCGCCCTGCACGCCAGCGCTCAAGAAGCAGGAGGTCGGCGACTTCATGGCGGCCTGGGGCGGCATCAGCGGCCTGCAGTACGGCCTGCCGGTGACCTGGAGCGGCGCGTCGGCCCGCGGCTATTCCCTGAACCAGCTGGTCAAGTGGATGTGTGAGGCCCCGGCGCGGCTGGCGGGCCTGGAGCACAAGAAGGGCAAGCTCGCCCCCGGCTTCGACGCCGACCTCGTGGTCTTCGAGCCCGAGGCGAAGTTCACCGTCGAGGTGGCCCGCATCGAACACAAGAACAAGCTGACGCCGTACGCCGACGCCGGGCTGACGGGCGTCGTCACCTCGACGTACGTGCGGGGCACGCGCGTCTTCCACCAGGGCGAACACGCCCGCGAACCGAAGGGACTCTTCCTATGAGCCAGGCACCTGACTTCGTCGACTTCCCCGACCTCGCCGCGGAGCGCGTGGGCGGCGCCGCCATCGGCACCAACGATGATTTCTTCGCGGAGAAGGAGAACCTCCTCAAGGCCCACGAGGCCGAGTGGAAGGACCACGAGTACACCCACAAGGGGAAGTGGATGGACGGCTGGGAATCGCGCCGTCGCCGCGAGGTGGGCTCCGACTGGTGCACCGTGCGCCTCGGCCTGCCGGGGGTGATCAAGGGCTTCGTGGTGGACACCAAGTGGTTCCGCGGCAACTTCCCGGAGTCGTGCTCCATCGAGGGGGCGACGCTCCAGGGGCCGCTGGACATCAAGGAAGCCGAGAAGGCCGCCTGGGTGGAGCTGGTGCCCAGGGCGAAGCTGCAGGGTGACTCGAAGAACTACTTCGCGGTGGAGGATGCGCGGCGCTTCACGCACGTGCGGCTCAACATCTTCCCCGACGGCGGCGTCGCCCGGCTGCGCGTGCATGGCGAGGTGGTGCCCGACTGGTCGAAGCTGCGCGCCTTCGGGGGCCTGGTGGATCTCGCGGCCCTGGAGAACGGCGCCTACGTGCTGGCGTGCAGCGACATGTTCTTCGGCTCGCGGCACAACCTCATCAAGCCGGACCGCTCGGTGAACATGGGCGACGGCTGGGAGACCAAGCGGCGCCGCGGCCCGGGCCACGACTGGTCGCTGGTGCGGCTCGCTTCGGCGGGCATCGTGCAGCGCATCGAGGTGGACACCACGCACTTCAAGGGCAACGCGCCCGGCCGTTGCCTCATCGAGGCCTGCACCGGCCCGCGCGACGCCAAGCCCGACGCGCTCACCGGTTGGCGCACGGTGGTGGAGAGCCCGCTGCAGCCGCACACCCGGCACTTCTTCGACGAGCAGCTGCGGCGCGTGGGGCCGGTGACGCACGTGCGGCTGTCGGTGTTCCCCGACGGCGGCGTGGCGCGGCTGCGCGTGTGGGGCGAGCTCTCGGAGCAGCCGCACGCGGGCCTCACGAAGTTGAACAGCTTCTCCACCGACCACGCGGCCAGCGAGTTCCTCAAGGCCTGTGGCTCGAAGAAGTGGGCCTCGGCGATGGCCTGGGCGCGGCCCTTCGAGAACGTCACCGCGCTGCTGCGCGTGGCCGAGCGCGAGTGGTGGAAGCTGGGGGAGATCGACTACCTCGAGGCCTTCGGCGCCCACCCGCGCATCGGCGACAAGCTGGGCGGCAAGTGGTCGACCCAGGAGCAGTCGGGCGCGGCCCACGCCGACCTCGTGCTCCTGGAGCGCTTGAAGGCGCAGAACGACGCGTACTTCGAGAAGCAGGGGTTCATCTTCATCGTGTGCGCCACGGGGAAGTCGGCCGAAGAGATGCTCGCGCTGCTGGAGGCCCGGCTGCCGAACGACAAGGCGACCGAGATCCGCACCGCCGCCGAAGAGCAGGCGAAGATCACCCAGCTGCGGCTGGCCAGGTGGCTCGAGGAGAACGCGAAGTGATCACCACCCACATCCTCGACACCACCCTGGGCAAGCCCGCGCGCGACGTGCCCATCTCCCTCGAGCAGCAGGTCGGCGACGGGTGGAAGCGCGTGGGCGAGGGGCGCACCGATGACGACGGTCGGCTCAAGACGCTCACGCCGCCGGGGCCGGTCGCGCCGGGCGTGTGGCGGCTGCGGTTCGAGACGAAGCACTACTTCGCGAGCACGGGGACCAAGGGGTTCTACCCGTACGTGGAGATCGTCTTCGAGATCGTCGACGGCGCCGCGCACTACCACGTGCCGCTGCTGCTCAACCCGTGGGGCTACTCGACGTACCGGGGCAGTTAGGGCGTCAGCAGCGGGATGACCTGGCGGCCGTTGCGGCGGTAGACCTTGAAGTCAGCGTCGAGGGTGGCCACCACCGATTGCGGCACGGTCTCGCTCAGGCGGACCAGGCAGGCGTCGGCGTAGGACAGGGGAACGTTCTCGTACCGAGCCATCAACTTCGCCAACTGAGCCTGCTCGCCAGCCAGCGACACCACCTCCAGCGCGGACGAACTCATCAACTATCGCAACGCCACGGTGCCCACTTCGGAGCTGCGGACCAGAAAGAAGGCCTCGCTCAAGACCGCATCGCACGTGATCAACCGCGCGCGCACCCGGAGCGCCTCGAGCGCCCAGGAATGATGGCGATCTCGCGCAGAGAGCATCGCGACCAGCGGCCCCGTGTCGAGCAGGACCGTCGCCATCAACGGCCGTAGTCCTTCATGTACTTGGGGTTCGTCAGGAGATCTGGTGGGAGGTCGTCGGCGACGCCCACATAGGCCGAGACCCGATCGAGGAACGTCTCGCCCTGCTGGTTCGAGGTCAACGCCTCGAGCGCCTCCCGCACCAGCGCAGAACGTGACACGTGGCGCTTCTTCGCGAGCCGCGTCACGCGCGCGCTCAGGGTTCGAGGCAGCTTGGTCGTCCAACTGTCCATGGTGTTCCTCCGCTGGCAGAAGCGTAAGACCAGCACCGGCCCTCGCTCAAGGCACCCGGCGGCGAGTGCGCGCGATGACCGAGAAGGAGCGCGTCGCGAGCTCCGCGTGGGTCAGGCCCGTGGCTTCGACCTCCGCTTCCGTCAGCGCCCCGCACGACAGGCCGCGCAGGAAGTAGTTGAGCAACCCCTGCCCCGTCGCCGCGTCGTCGAACACGTCTGCCGAGAGCGTCGCTTGCCCGAGCTTGCTCACGAAGTTCTGGAGCCGCTCGGTCGCCGGCTCCAGGTTCTCGAGGAAGAACGCGAACACCGTGCCGTAGCGCGCGACGAGCTGCGCGGGGTGGAGATCCCAGCCCTGGTAGAAGCCGTTCGAGAGCGAGTGGCGGATGTCGTCCGCGGAGGCCCGCCAGGCTGCGTGCACCACGCGGCGGTTCTCCGCGCGCTGGGTGTCGGTGAGGTCTGCGCCCTTGTGCCGCGGCACCGGGAATTGTGTCGTCGCGCCGTCGCTCAGGAAGACCCCCGTGCCCGCGAAGGCCACCTTCATCTGAGAGCGCGCGAAGTCGCAGGCCGGGTGGCGCAT
>CAIVGN010000099.1 GCA_903905455.1 uncultured Archangium sp. | reverse complement strand
TGGTGTTCTCGTTGGCGCGGAGGCACGCCAGGCCGAGGTTGTTCTGCGCCCAGCCGTGGTTCGGGTCGATCTCCACGGCTTTCTCGAAGCTGGCGATGGCGCCGGCGAGCTCGTGCATGCCCAGCTGCCCGAGGCCGGTGACCTGGAAGGCCTCGGCGTTGCCGGCGTCGCGGGTGATGGCGTCGCGACCGGCCATCACGGCGCCGGCGAAGTCGCGCATCTGGAGCATCGCCCGGGCCTGCTGGATGAGCGGCGAGGCGTCATCGGGGGTCTGCGCGGCGATGCGGCCCCAGGCCTCGGCGGCGAGCTCGGGCTGACCGGCGCGGCGCGAGAGCCGGGCGACGGTGGTGAGGGTCTCGACATCGGACGGCGTGGTGAACAGCGCGCGCCGGGCCTCGAGCAGCCCGCCCTTCACGTCGCCTTCGCTGGCCAGCGACTTCGCGCGGCCGAGGTGATCGATGTCTTTCGACTCGTGCGCGACGACGAGCGGATCGACGGTGGTGACTTCTGGCGGGGCGAGGGTGATGGGGGCGCCGGCATCACGGGCTTCGACGACGCGGGCGATGGGGGCGGTGAGCACCTTCGAGGGGATGACGGAGACCGGCGTGGGGGGCTCGGTGCAGGCGGTGATGGAGAGGGCAGCGAAGGCAGCGGCGAGGAACTTCCTGGGCGACGACATGGGAGGGGGTGGACCTTTCTGGGAGCGTGTCCCGCGAAGCTTCCAAAGCGAGCGCCGTGCCAACGTGGAACCTGCCGTGATTCGACCGATTCGGCTCGACTGCGGGCGTCAGGCCACGAGTCCCAACCTCCCGCGCGCTGCTGGTAGGGTCACGGCCCATGTCCGAACCGATCGACCGGGTGAACGCGCTGAAGACGATCCCCCTCCTCGCGGGGTTGCCGCACGGCGACCTCGAGCAGCTCGCGAAGAAGGTGACCGAGGTGCGCCACTCGCAGGGCACGGAGATCATCAAGGAAGGCACGAGCGGTTCGTCGGTGTTCCTGCTCATCGACGGGGTGTGCGAGGTGCGGCGCAACGGCAACCGCATTCGCGAGCTGACCAAGGGCGAGTTCTTCGG
Source organism: uncultured Archangium sp. (assembly GCA_903905455.1). GTDB lineage: Bacteria > Myxococcota > Myxococcia > Myxococcales > Myxococcaceae > Archangium_A. The sequence goes on along the minus strand of CAIVGN010000099.1, from coordinate 11,218 downwards.
GGAGATCTCCATCCTCGACCCGGCGCCGCGGACGGCGACGGTGCGCGCGGTGGAGAACTCGGTGCTGCTGGTGCTCGAGGGCTACGACTTCCGCACGGCGCTCAAGTCGAGCATGCAGATGTCGCAGCGGTTGATCAGCGTGCTGGCCGAGCGGCTGCGGCACATGACCGACGAGTTCGCGCCGCGCATGAAGATCTGAAGCGTCAGGGACTGGCTCCCCGGGCGTGCGAGTTCGTTCAAAAAGGCTCAACTCACCGGGCCGCGCAGGGTAAGGGCCACGCCATGTCTTCGGAGTTGGAGCACCAGATCAGCCGCCGTCGCACCTTCGCGATCATCTCGCACCCGGACGCCGGCAAGACGACGTTGACTGAGAAGCTGCTGCTGTACGGCGGCGCCATCCACCTCGCCGGCAGCGTCAAGGCCCGGCGCGCCAAGCGCTACGCCACGTCGGACTGGATGGCGATCGAGAAGGAGCGTGGCATCTCGGTCACCTCGTCGGTGCTGCAGTTCAACTACCACGACCACGCGGTGAACCTGCTCGACACCCCGGGTCACCAGGACTTCTCCGAAGACACCTACCGCACGCTTTCGGCGGCCGACTCCGCGGTGATGCTCATCGACGCGGCCAAGGGCGTCGAGCCGCAGACCATCAAGCTCTTCAAGGTCTGCAAGCTGCGCGGCATCCCCATCTTCACCTTCGCCAACAAGCTCGACCGCTACGGCCTCTCGCCGCTGGAACTGATGGACCAACTCGAGAAGGTGCTCGGCATGCGCGCCTACCCGATGAACTGGCCCATCGGCTCGGGACCGGAGTTCCGCGGCGTGTACGACCGGCGCACCAAGAACGTGCACGTCTTCCAGACCGAGGGTCGCCACGGCGAGTCCGAGGTCGGCGAGAAGATCTTCCCCCTCGAGAGCGACGAGATCCGCGCGCTGCTCACCGAGTCGGAGCTGGAGAAGCTGCGCGAAGACATCGACCTGCTGGACATCGGCGGTGACGAGTTCGCGATCGAGAAGGTGCTCGATGGGCAGCTCTCGCCGATGTTCTTCGGCTCGGCGATGACCAACTTCGGCGTGCGCCCCTTCCTCGACGCGTTCCTCGAGATGGCGCCGCCCCCCTCGGGCCGCCCTTCGAGCGAGGGCTTCATCGAGCCGGTCCGACCGACGTTCACCGGCTTCGTGTTCAAGATCCAGGCGAACATGGACCCCTCGCACCGCGACCGCATCGCGTTCCTGCGCGTGGTCTCGGGGCGCTACGTGAAGGGCATGACCGCCCACCACGTGCGGCTCGACAAGGACATCCGCCTGGCCAAGCCGACCCAGTTCATGGCCTCCGAGCGCACGGCCATCGAAGACGCGTGGCCCGGTGACGTCATCGGCCTCTTCGACCCGGGCATCTTCCGCATCGGCGACACCCTGCTGGAGAAGGGCCCGGCCTTCGACTTCGAGTGCGTGCCCCGCTTCTCACCGGAGTTCTTCGCGGTCGTCCGCTCGAAGGACCCCATGAAGCGCAAGCAGATGGAGAAGGGCCTCGAACAGCTGTCGGAAGAAGGAACGATCCAGATCTTCCAGCAGCTGCAGATGGGAATGAAGGACCCCATCGTCGGGGTGGTAGGTCAGCTGCAGTTCGAAGTTCTGCAGTACCGTATGGAAGCTGAGTACGGAGCGAACATCATCGTGGACAAGTTGCCGTTCGGTCATGCGCGCTGGGTGGTGGCGCAGAAGTTCGACCCGAAGGCCTTTGACTGGGAGGGAAACCGGCTGACCGTGCAGGACCGCGATGGGCTCCCCCTGGTGCTCTTCCGCGATGAGTGGGCGATGCACCACGCCCTCGAGAAGCACCCCGAGCTCGCCTTCCAGGCGCACGCGCCTCAGCTCAAGGCCAGCTCGGTGATCATCGGTCCGCAGTGACGTGAGGGAGTAGATGGACAGATTGCAGGAGCTGCTCGAGGACGGCGTCATCGACGAGGTCTTCAACCAGCTGAAGTCGGGGAAGGAAGCCGAGGTGTGGCTCGTCAGCCACCACGGCGAGCCCGTGGCCGCGAAGATCTACAAGGCGCGCGAGTTCCGCAGTTTCAAGAACGATGCTGGCTACAAAGAGGGCCGGCTGGTGCGCAACACGCGCACCCAACGCGCGATGGACAAGGGGTCGAAGTTCGGCCGCGAGGCGTCGGAAGAGGCCTGGAAATCGGCCGAGGCCGAGGCGCTCTTCGAGCTCTTCGCCGCCGGCGTGCGCGTGCCCAAGCCGGTGCTCTTCTACGAGGGCGTGTTGTTGATGGAGGTGATCGGTGACGCCGAAGGCCGCGTCGCGCCTCGCCTCGTGGACGCCAACCTCACCCGGGAGCAGGCCGGGCCGATGTACCTCCAGCTGCGCGCGGAGGTGATCAAGATGCTCGCCGCCGACTGGATCCACGGCGACCTCTCGGAGTTCAACGTGCTGCTCAGCAAGAGCGGCCCGGTGATCATCGACTTCCCGCAGGTGGTGACGGCGGCGAAGAACTCGAGCTCCGAGCAGTACTTCCGCCGCGACATGGGCAACATGGTGCGGTTCTTCTCGAGCCTCGATCCCACGCTCGCCAAGCACGCCACCGACGCCGACGAGATCTGGCACGCCTACGTGCGGCGGCACCTGACGGCGCGCTTCGAGCCCACGGGCCGCGGCGTGCCGGTGCAGCAGCCGAAGCGCGGACAGGGCGGGCAGCAGCGGGGGGCCGGTGGTGCTCCCCAGCAGGGTCGTGGTGGGGCGCAGCCGCGAGAGCAGCGGGGGCCCGGAGGCGCTCCGCAGCAGGGTCGTGGCGGGGGCCAGCCGCGAGAGCCGCGCGGCCCCGGTGGCGCTCCTGAGCCGTCGCGTGGGGGGGGACAGCCGCGAGAGCAGCGCGGGCCCGGTGGCGCACCGCAGCAGGCGCGTGGCGGGGGACAGCCGCATGAGCAGCGCGGTCCCGGTGGCGCTCCGCAGCAGGGGCGTGGCGGGGGACAGCCGAACGAGCAGCGCGGGCCCGGTGGTCAGCCGCAGCAGGGCCGTGGTCCCGGTGGCCCCGCTCCGCAGCAGCAGCAGCAGCAGCAGCGTGGTCCCGGCGGTCAGCCGCAACAGCCGCGTGGCCCCGCCGCGCAGCCGTCGCAACAGCCCCGTGGTCAGGCTCGCCCCGCGCGCCGTGGCCCCGAGGTGGTGATCAGGGGGCAGGGTCCCTCGTCGTCGGGCCCGTCTTCCTCGGGCGGCCCGCGCGGTGGCGGCGCCCAGCGTCGCCGTCCACCGCGTCGCTTCTGAGCACCGTCACGCCGTATTGACGGTGCCGTACGGCCACTGGAACGGCGCCGGCGTCGTTCCCCCGATGCGCTGGCCGGGGCGCAGCAGCAGCACCGCCGGGTCTCCCTGCTTCGCCACCACGCGCTCTGGGTACGGATCGGCGTCGAGGTTCTCTTCGTAGGGTGACGCGCCCACCGCGGGCTGCCCGGGGAAGCCCGGGTACTTCGGTCCCATGCCCTCACGCCAGTACCAGGGCGCACCACCGTCGGCGCAGGGCACGAGCTGTTTGGCGCCCAGCTTCTTCGCGTAGCGCAGCGCCTGCGGCCCATCGGCCATCAGTTGCTGGGGGATGATGAGCGAGTCCCGCGGCACGTCGACGAGGAATGCGTCGAGCGTGGTGAAGCCCAGGAAGATCGGCTTCAGCTTGAACCCGCGCACGCCGCAGAACAGCAGGTGCACCGGGCCCGCGCGCTTGCACACGTCGTCCATGTCGCCGGTCACGTCGCGCCCGGTGTCCGCGAAGAAGGCCGCCGAGTGGCCGGCCCCGCGCACGCTCCAGGTGCTGCCGATGTTGTGCAGCCCGGGGTGCACGCCTTCGCCGTCGGTCGGTTGCTCGCCGTAGAAGGGCAGGGCGCGCACGGTGAGATCACCCACCTCGCGCTCGGACCACCACGGGAGCGCCTCGACGTTCTTGAAGCCGAGCTGCCGCAGCCGCAGCGCGCAGTCCGTCGAGAAGAGGCTCTCGCGCTCGACCGGGGGCACGAAGAAGCGCGTCTCCGGGGGGAGCTGGAGCAGCGAGCCCAGGTGGAGATGATCCCCATGCGAGTGGGTGATCATCACCGCGTCGATGCGCCCGAGATCGCGCGGCTGCATCGGCTGGTAGTGGGGGAGATCGAACTGGCTCGCCGGGCGGAAGTACGGGTCGACCAACACCGCGCCGCGCTGGCCGCGTACCAGCGTCGTGTTGTGACCGACGAAGACGTAGGCGCCGTCGAGCGTGGGCTCGGTGAAGCGCTCGAGCCAACCCGCGCTGGTGAGATCGTCGATGAGCTCGCCGACGGTGGCGTTGACGCTGAGCTGCTTGAGCTCGGCCTTCGTGGCCCCGCGCGCGAGGGAAGAGAAGAGGGCGTTGATCAGCGGCCACTCCTCGCGCTTCACGTCGACGTCGAGGCCCAGCTCGTCACGCCGCAGGTGCAGCACCCGGGGCACGAACTTCTCGGCACGGGGGAAGAGGACCGCTTCCTTGAGCACCCGACGCCCGAGCCGGCGCTTCTTGCCATCACAGAGCGCGTCGTAGGCGGGCGAGGCCTCGAGGGCCTTCACCAGCGCGACGGCCTGCAGCGCGGCCTGCTCGGGCCCGAGGCGCTGCACCTGGTGCTTGAGCCACGCGTGGGCCTTGCGCACCGGGCGAGACGGCGGCCCGAGGATGCTGCACCCGAGATCTTCGTGGTGATCCGCTTCGGTCTTGCCCGAGGCGAGGACGGCGAGGCTGACGGCGCGAGACAGCGTGAAGCGGTGCATGGGTTCGCGCCTTACTACCCGCGCCTCCCCACCCGTCACTTGAAGAGCGGGCCCAGCTTCATCGCGAGGTCGAGGTTCATCGGCTCGAGCTCCAGGTCACCGCTCATCACCGCGAGCTGCGCATTCTTTTCGCCGTTCACCAGGGCCATGAAGGCCTTGGCGCCGGCGCGAATGGTGAGCTTGGGCTTCCCGGTGAGGCCCTTGGTGATCCACTCCGAGGGCTTGGTGAGATCCGCCGTCCACTGGCCGCCACCGGCTCCGGTGATGTCGAGGTGGATGATGCCGTCGAAGGCGTCGCGCACGTCGGGGTGCTTCGCCAGCTTCTTCGTGAAGCCTCCCTCGAGCAGCTTCTCCACCGCGCTCTTCGGCTTCTTCGCGGGCGCCTTCGCCTTGGCCTTCGCCTTCTTCGGTGCGGGCGCCTCGTCTTCCGCGGGCTTCTTCGGCGCGGCGGCCGACTTGCGGAACATGTCGAAGCGCTCCCTGGAGAACATCGACGAGCCTTCCTGCTTCGCGGCCTCGTAGATCTTCTTGAGCTGCTCCCGGGGCATGCCCGGCACGCGGAAGTACTCCATGGCCACGCGGCCGATGCCCCAGTTCATGGCGAAGGCGGCGGGCACGGTGATCAGCGCCCCGAAGATGGGGAGGATCGCCTTGATGCCCTGGCGCGCCAACATGCCCAGGCCGGCGGTCGCGGCGAGCTCGATGATCAGGCTCTTGGCGTCGGCCTCGGTCACCTTGCGGCCGTAGATGTGGCCCACGGTGACCACCATCGCCGACTGGACGGGCAGCATCAGCACCGCGTCGGAGAAGGGGATGGGCGAGACCGCCACCACGGCGCAGGCGTAGCTGGCCATGTTGATGACGTCGCGCGCAGCCTCGTCGCGCTTGGCCATCGGGGTCTTGCTGAAGTCTTTCTTCCGGATGTCTTCGAGGGTGTCGAGCCAGGACATGGTGGCGACCTTAACCCTCGTCGCCCGCCCACCGTTCCCGACTTCGGGTGACGCCGTCGATTACCCGCCCTGCATTTCGATCTCCCGACCGAAGTGCTTGTTCTCGCGCAGCTTGAGGCCCGTCTGCTTGATGGTGCGCGCCGTCTTGGGGCCGACCCAGAAGCCCTTGGGGTGCGTCTTGCGGAAGTTCTTCCGGATCCACGTCTCGATCTCGACGAAGCGGGTACGGAACTTCTCGGGCGCCGCGTCGCGCCGGCCGGTCTGCTGGGTGATCTCCAGCTCGCCCCACATCTGGCCGTTCACCAGCTCGTCGTCTTCGTTCTTCTTGCAGCGCTCCCAGTAGATGACCGGCGAGCTGACCTCGTCGATGCGCCAGAAGCCCTTGTCCTTGCCGCGCTTGAGCTTGTCGACGAGCGCGGGGCCGATGTCGCTGGCCACCAGGTACACGTCTTCCTCGGGCAGCTTGTCGAAGTTGGCCTCGGTGGCCTTGAAGGTCGTCCAATCAGGAGGCACCCGTCGCGGGTACACCTCGAAGGTGTAGCGCTCGAGCATTCGAATGAACGCGAGCTCATCCTCGCGCTCCATGAAGAACTGGACCTGGGTTGCCATGGCTGCTGAGCCTCCTACGCGGTTCGGACCCCGTGTCGTAGGACGTTTTGCGGACCCGGGCAGCGGCGCGCCCCAAACCGGTCGGCTAAGACGCCGGGAATGAACTCCGATCTGCACACGCGCATGCAGGAACTCCGTGATCTGGCTGGCGTCATCGGGCTCGCCTCCTGGGACCAGGAGACCTACCTCCCTCGCAAGGGAGAGGGTGGCCGCGCGGCGCAGCTGGGTACGCTCCAGGGCCTGTACCACGAGCGCCTGTGCGACCCGCGGCTGGGTGACTGGCTCGCCGACGCGAAGCCCACGGGTTCCGACGAGACGGCGATGATCCGCGTGCTGGGCCACGAGCGGGATCGCGCGGTGAAGATCCCTCCCGCGCTGGTGAAGGCCCTCGCGCTCGCCCAGTCGCGTGCCCTGACCGCCTGGCGGGAAGCGCGCGACGCCAAGGACTTCTCCATCTTCCAGCCGCACGTGCAGCAGCTGCTCACCCTGCGCCGCGAGCAGGCCGATGCCTGGGGCCACGACGGGGAGCGTTACGACGCGCTGCTCGAGAGCTACGAGCCGGGCATGCGGGTCCAGCGCCTCTCTCCGGTGCTCACGGGGCTGCGCAGCAAGCTGGTGCCCCTGGTGCAGGCCATCGACGCGCGGCCCGCGCCCAAGCGCATCTTCGCGGGGAAGGTCTTCGATTCCGAGGCGCAGTGGAAGTTCACCCTGCACCTGCTCGAGCGCATGGGCTTCGACCTCGAGGCCGGCCGGCAGGACCGCAGCACCCACCCCTTCACCGGCGGCACCGGGCTCTTCGACGTGCGGCTCACCACGCGCGTGTTCTCCGAGCTCCCGCTCTCGAGCGTGTTCAGCACCATTCACGAGGGTGGCCACGGGCTCTACGAGCAGGGCTTCGCGCAGGACCACGAGCGCACCACCCTGGCCCAGGCGCCCTCCATGGGCCTGCACGAGTCGCAGTCGCGGCTCTGGGAGAACGTGGTGGGCCGCAGCCGCGCGTTCTGGTCGCACTTCTTCCCCCGCTACCAGGCGCTCTTCCAGGCGCAGCTGGGCGACGTGGGCCTCGACGACTTCCTGCGCGAGGTGAACCGGGTCGAGCGCAGCTTCATTCGCGTGGAGGCCGACGAGGTCACCTACAACCTGCACATCGTGCTGCGCTACGAGCTCGAGCTGGAGCTCATTCGCGGCAGCCTCCAGGCCTCCGATCTCGAGGCCGCGTGGAACGAGAAGACGAAGGCCCTGCTGGGGCTCGAGGTGAAGAACGTCAACCACGGCGTCCTGCAGGACATCCACTGGGCCTACGGCGACTTCGGCTACTTCCCCACCTACGCGCTGGGGAACCTCTATTCCGCCTCGCTGTGGCAGGCGATGAACCGGGACATTCGGGGGCTCGAGGGCTCCATCGGCGACGGGGAGCTGGCGCCGGTGAAGAACTGGCTGCGCGAGAAGGTGCACCGCGAGGGCTACCGCGTGGACGCCGAGACCCTGGTCACCCGGGTGACCGGGCGGGGGCTCACCGACGAGGACTTCGTTTCATATTTGAAGGTGAAATACGGCGCGCTCTACGGCATCTGAGGCCCTCACATGCGCACTGCCCTCCTGATCGCCACCGTTTCCCTCCTCGCCGCCTGCACCGACCCCGCCAAGGACAAGCCCAAGGCCGTCGTCACCACCCCCGTCGCCGCCCCCGCCAAGAAGGAGGCCGTGGTGGCCCCCCTCGAGGGCGCGCTCGCGTACCCCTTCACCCAGGCCGACTCGAAGCTGGGCTTCACCGGCGCGAAGATCACCGGCAAGCACGAGGGTGGCTTCAACTTCTTCGGGGGCATCATCGAGGTCGTCGAAGGTGACGTGACGAAGAGCCGCGTGCGCGCGGAGATCGACATGAGCTCGCTGTTCTGCGACTCCGAGAAGCTCGCCGGGCACCTGAAGAGCCCCGACTTCTTCGCCGTGGAGCAGTTCCCCCAGGCGAAGTTCACCAGCGCGGCCTTCAAGAAGCTCGACGACGGCAAGTTCGAGGTGACCGGCGATCTCACGCTGCACGGCGTGACCAAGACCATCACCTTCCCCGCGGCCATCACCGTGAGCCCCGAGGAGGTCACCGTGGCCGCCGACTTCGCCATCAACCGCAAGGACTTCGGCATCGTGTACCCGGGCAAGCCCGACGACCTGATCGCCGACAACGTCGCGCTCAAGCTCGACCTCCACGCCAAGAAGAAGGCGCCCTGAGTCATGCGGGTCCAGGTTCGCTTCTTCGCCGCGGCCCGTGAGCGGGTGAAGGTGGGCTCGCTCGAGCTGGAGCTGGCCGACGGCGCCACCGTGGCGGACCTCACCCGTGCGTTGACCGAGCGCTTCCCCGCGCTCACCCCGCTGTGGCCGCACCTGCGCATCGCCGTCGACCAGGACTTCGCGACGCCCGAGGTGCCGCTGCACGAGGGGGCCGAGGTGGCCCTCATTCCGCCCGTCGCCGGTGGCAGCTCTCTGTTCCGCGTGCAGGACGCGCCCCTCTCGTTGCAGGAGGTCGTCGACGCGGTCACCCGGGTCAGCCAGGGCGGGCTCGTCACCTTCTCTGGCGTGGTGCGCGATCACTCCAAGGGCAAGCGCGTCACGAGGCTCGAGTACGAGGCCTACGCGCCCATGGCCGAGAAGACGCTCGCGGAGATCGGCGAGGAGGCCCGGGTGAAGTGGCCCGGTACCGAGGTCGCCGTGGTGCACCGGGTGGGCACCCTGGTCCCCGGGGAGCTGGCGGTGGTGATCGCCGTGTCGGCCCCGCACCGCAAGGAGGCGTTCCGGGCCTGCGAGCACGTCATCGACCGGCTCAAGGAAGACGTGCCCATCTGGAAGAAGGAGACCGCCGAAGACGGCGAAGTCTGGGTCGGCCTGGGGCCCTGAGGCGGGTGTTGTGTTCCCCTGATTTCGGCTAGAGGGTCATGCCTTCAGGCCGACCTTCTTCAACAGGGAACACCATGATCGCACGACACCTCCGCTTCGCTCTCCTCGGAGGCCTCATGGGCCTCGTGGTGGCGCTGATGCCCGGCTGCCAGAAGAAGTGTGGCCCGGACAACTGCGCGACCGGCTGCTGCTCGTCCAAGAACGAGTGCGTCCAGGCGACCTCTGACGCGCAGTGCGGCACCGCGGGCGGTTCCTGCTCGGCCTGTACCGACACCGAGGCCTGCACCGACGGCGCCTGCGTGGCGAAGGTCGACCCCAACGCCGATGCCGGCCCGGTCGATGCCGGCCCGCCGCCCTGCAAGAACGACTTCGAGTGCGGGGGCGGGAAGATCTGCAACCTCCTCGAGGGCACGTGCGTGATGGGCCAGACGTGCAGCGCTGACTTCCAGTGCCAGTCGCTCAACTCGCAGGACCGCTGCTACCGCTACGGCCAGCAGTGCACCTGCGACACCTCGACGGCCGGTGGTGGCGTGTGCCGCCTGCGCAAGGGGCCCTGCTCCGAGTGCCAGAGCGACCTGGAGTGCGGCTCGGACTCGATCATCTTCGGGCCGCCGGACGGCATCGGCGCGGGTCGCTGCAAGGCGCTCCCCAACGACATGACGGGCAAGAAGTACTGCCTCTACCAGCGCGTCGGCCAGTGCGCCTGCGGCACCATCGACGACGGCACGGGCTTCTGCAAGCCGCAGTCGAACAGCTGCGACCAGGTCGGCTGCAACGTCGACAAGGACTGCTCGTCGGGCTCGGTGTGCAGCGTGAACCGCCCTGACGCGGGCGCCAACTCGTGCGGTGGCGTGTGCGTGCCCCGCTGCCGCTGGGACTTCAACATCAAGGACACCGTCGCGCCGGGCTGCCCCCCGGGGAACACCTGCTGGGTGGACTCGGCGAACCTGAACCCCGACTCGATCTATTACGGCTCGGGTCGTTGCAAGCCTCCCTGCGCGGACAACACCGAGTGCCAGCTCTCGGGTGGCAACCCCTTCGGCGGCGCCAACCTCAAGTGCGACAGCGAAGACCTCACCGACGGCACGCAGTCGCAGAAGCGCTGCCGCGCGAACGGCGCCTGCATGGACAACGCAGAGTGCCCGGAGCTCGACGCCGGCCAGCCGTACCTCGGGTACTGCGACCGGGCCTCGTTCGTGTGCCGCCTCGACTGCCGCACGGGCACCGACCCCATCTCGGGCAACGTGTTCAAGGACTGCCGCTCGCCGTTCTCGTGCGCGGCGGACGCGGGCCTCAACTACTGCCGCCTCGAGACCTGCAAGGAGCAGGGTGGCGCGGGCATCGCCTGTGCGCAGGGCGAGTACTGCTGCGGCGACGACAAGGACTTCGACGGCATCGGCGACCCGTGCCCCCAGATGTCCGCCCAGGACCCGGCCGGCTGCTACAAGGCGCCGGCGCCTCCCTTCTGCACCGAGTGCGGCGTCGGGGCTGACCTGACGATGCAGGACGCGCAGCTCGCGGCCGATGAAGAGTGCGCGAACCTGACGATGCCGGCCTACGCGGGTTGCCGCGACGGTGGTCGGAGCCCCAACTGCAGCCCCCTCAAGCCGCGCTGCCAGGCGGCGGGCCAGAACCCCAACGGCGGCGCGGACGTCAACGTCTGCCAGTGGCCGTCGGTCAACGACGTGGGCACGGTGACGCTGCGCTACGGCCCCACGCCCAAGTCGCAGATCGCCTGCCCGACCAACTACTCGGTGCAGTTCGTGCGGCCGCAGCCCAACCCCCTGGGCGACGCCAACAACAACCTGGTCGCCTTCTGCCAGACCAACGCCGACTGCAGCAGCCTGCCTGACGGCGGCGTGAGCGACGCGGGCGTGTGCGAGCCCGACCCGACCTACCGCCTTCCGGACGGCGGCAATGCCCTCTCGTGCCGCTGCGACGCGAAGTCGGGCAGCGCGCAGTGCCCCAACGGCGGCGTGCCTTCGTTCTGCAAGGACGGCGTCAC
>CAIVGN010000098.1 GCA_903905455.1 uncultured Archangium sp. | reverse complement strand
GACCGACTTCATCCCCTACTTCGAAGAGCCGCACTTCATCACCTTCGGGGCCGCCTACGAGAAGCGCCCGCGGTACTCGGCCGGGGCCTACGCGCCGGTGGTCAAGCGCCTCGAGGGCTTCCTCGATGAGCCCATCGCCGAAGCGCTGCAGACCCGCGAGGCCCGCGCAGACCTGTTGCTCAGGTGGGACGACGAGGTGGTGCGAGTGGTCGACGCGCTCAAGGCCAGGGGGCTCCAGTCGGCGTACCTGAAGAACTACGTGGTCGCGCGCGTGAACTTCCTGCGCTTCAAGAAGGGCGGCGAGTTCGACTTCGACGAGACCGTGCAGGCGATGATCGACGCCACGAAGAAGATCGACCCGGCCAGCGTGAACAAGGAAGACCTCGCGAAGATGGGCGGCGCTCCGGCCGAAGCCGAAGAGTGACGCGCGCCCACCGGGAACAGAACCGCAAGAGCTGGAACGAGGCGACCCGCGCCCACAACTCGCACAAGGGCGACCAGGCGGCGTTTCTCCAGCGCAAGGGCACCACCACCCTCTTCCCCGAAGAGCGCGCGCTGCTCGGCCCGGTGAAGGGCAAGTCGCTGCTGCACCTGCAGTGCAACTCAGGCCAGGACTCGCTGTCGCTGGTGAAGCTCGGGGCACGCGTCACCGGCGTGGACATCAGCGACGAGGCGGTGCGCTTCGCGACGCAGCTGAGCGCCGACGCCGGGCTCCCCGCGACCTTCGTGCGCCGCGACGTGATCGACTACCTCGCGCGGCCCAAGCAGAAGTTCGACGTGGTCTTCGCCAGCTACGGCGTGGTCGGTTGGCTGGACGCGCTCGCCCCCTGGGCCCGGGGCATCGCCCGGGCGCTCCAGCCCGGAGGCGCGTTCGTCTACGTCGACTTTCACCCCGCGGCCTGGGTCTTCGATGAAAAGGGCCAGCCCGCCTACCCCTACCGTTCCGCCGGCAAGGTGGTCGACACCGTGGGCGTCGGTGACTACGTGGCCAAGAGCGGGCCGGGCCTCGTCCCGTGGGGCTTCGAGAGCGGCGTGCGCGCCTTCACCAACCCGCACCAGACCGCGCAGTTCGCCTGGGGACTCTCCGACATCCTGCAGTCGCTGCTCGACGCGGGCCTCGTACTCGAGCGCTTCGACGAGTACCCGTACGCCAACGGCTGCGCGATCTTCGGGGAGATGACGATGGACGCGAAGCGCCGGTTCCACCTCGCCCCTCACTACCCGCAAGTGCCATTGATGTTCGGGCTGCGCGCTCGGCATCCTTGAACCGGCCTGCGGGAACCCGTGTGGTAGTGTGTGCGGTCGTTGGGCCGCCGCTTCGAGGTTTCTGCATGTCGTCTCACTTCCGTTTGCTGATCTTCCTCGCGGCCCTGGGTGGGTGCGGCACTACGACGCCCGGCCCTGCCCCACTGGGCCCCGAGACCTGCACCAACCGCGTCGACGACAACGGCGACGGCAAGGTCGATTGCCTCGACCCGAAGTGCTTCACCGACGCCGCCTGCCGGCTGGTGAGCGAGCGCTGCGACAACGACCTCGACGACAACGGCGACGCGCTCGTCGACTGCGCGGACCCGCTCTGCATGAGCCAGCCCTGCGGCGTCGACTGCACCTGCGTCAACGGCGCGCGCGTGATCGGCGGCGGCACGGGCGGTGGCTCGGCTGGCGGCGGTACGGGCGGTGGCTCGGCTGGCGGCGGTACGGGCGGTGGCTCGGCAGGCGGTGGCACGGGCGGTGGCTCGAGTGGCGGCGGCACGGGCGGTGGCTCGGTTGGCGGCGGTACGGGTGGCGGCTCGGTTGGCGGCGGTGCGGGCGGTGGCTCGAGTGGCGGCGGTGCGGGCGGTGGCTCGACCGGCGGCGGTGCGGGCGGTGGCTCGACGGGCGGCGGCGGCGGGGTCGCGGCGATCGAAACGAACTGCGCGGACAACCTCGACAACGACTCGGACAACGCGACCGACTGCGACGACAGCAACTGCGTGGGCGTCACCTGCGGCATGGGCTGCGTGTGCGCGCTACAGCGCAAGACCGAATCCAGCTGCCACGACGGCAGCGACAACGACGGAGACGGGAAGATCGACTGCGCGGACACCGATTGCTTCGGCGTGGGCACGGAGATCTGTGACGACGGCGTCGACAACGACTGCGATCGCGCCATCGACTGCGGTGACACCAGCTGCACCGGATCGACGTTCTGCACCAACCTCGTCGACGGAAAGCCCTGCCTCGCCGACGGCCAGTGCGCCGGCGCCAAGTGCTTCACCGAGGCCGCGAGCGGCGTGCCCAACGGCACCTGCGCCAACGCCAGCTCCTGCACCGTGGGCACGGCCAACACGGGCTGCAACGGCGGGCTGTGCGTCGCCGGCTCGACGTCCAACAGCTGCTACGCGAAGTGCAGCGGCGCGGGCGTCACGGGCACCGGCGCCTGCCGGGCGGGGTTCATCTGCCGCGACCCCGACATCAACACCTCGAACAACAACAGCTACTGCACGCCCGGCTGTGCGAATGACTCGGAATGTGCGGGCTCGGGCACGGGTTACGGCTGCAACCCGTGGAGCAAGCGCTGCCAGAACGTCGACCGCGGCCTGGCCAAGTACGGGGCCGCGTGCAGCACCGGAACCCAGTGTGAGAGCGGCTTTTGCTACACCGGCGCCGACTACCCCGGCGGCTACTGCGGCGGCGTCTGCCGGCAAGACACCCAGAACTGCGGCTCGGGCGGGTTCTGCAGCTTCAGCGCGAGCTGGGGCGACAACCTCGGGTTCTGCTACCAGTCGTGCACTTCGAGCCTGCAGTGCCTCAACAACGCCAACACCTGCTTCCTCACGTCTGCGGGCGCCAGCACGCGCGCCTGTACCTGCCTCTCCTCCAGCTCGGCCTGCAGCTTCGACAGCGACTGCTGCTCGGGCTCCTGTGGTTTCTTCAGTAGTACCTGCCTCTGAGGCGCCGTGAGCTCAACCGTCCTGGTCGTCGATGACGATCGCGCCAATCTCGAATCGGTCTGCCGCATCTTCCAGAAAGAAGGCGTGGCGACCCTCAGCGCGAACAACGGGCAAGAGGCGCTCGAGCACCTGCGCAAGCCGGAGGTGGGGATCATCGTCTCCGACATGATGATGCCGGGCGTCGATGGCCAGGCGCTCCTGAGGGCCGCGCGCGCCATGCGCCCCGACGTCGAGGTGGTGCTGATGACCGCCTACGCCACCGTGGAGACCGCCGTCGCCTCGATGCGCGAGGGCGCCTACGACTTCATCACCAAGCCGCTCAAGCGCCACTCGCTGGTGAAGGCGGTGCAGAAGGCGATGGAGAAGCAGCAACTGGTCGCCGAGAACCGCGACCTGAAGGCCCAGCTCGCCGCCCTGGGGCCCAAGTCGCTGGTCGGCCAGTCGCCGGCCTTCCGGGCCTTCATGGACATGCTGCGCCAGGCCGCGCCCACCACCGCCACGCTGCTGCTGCTGGGCGAATCGGGCACCGGCAAGGAGCTCGCGGCGCGCTTCGTTCACGAGGCCAGCCCGCGGGTGAAGGGCCCCTTCGTCGCCGTCAACTGCGCGGCGCTGCCCGACAGCCTGCTGGAGGCCGAGCTCTTCGGCCACGAGAAGGGCGCCTTCACCGGCGCCATCGCCCGCAAGGAAGGCCGCTTCGAGCGCGCCAACGGCGGCACCCTCTTCCTCGACGAGGTCGGCGAGATGTCGCCCTCGGCGCAGGTGAAGCTGCTGCGCGTGCTGCAGGAAGGCGAGGTCGAGCGCCTCGGCGGCACCCAGACCATCAAGGTCGACACCCGCGTGGTGGCGGCGACGAACAAGGATCTCCAGCGCGAGGTGCAGGAAGGCCGCTTCCGCGAAGACCTCTACTTCCGCCTCAACGTGGTCGAGGTGCGCATCCCCTCCCTCGCGTCGCGCCGGGAAGACGTGCCGCTGCTCGCCGAGCACTTCCTGCGTCGCTACGCGGCGAAGAACAGCAAGGTGGTGCGCGGCTTCACGGACGAGGCCTCGTCGACGCTCGAGAACTACGCGTGGCCGGGCAACATTCGCGAGCTGGAGCACGCCGTGGAGCGCGCGGTGGTGCTCTGCCGCAGCGACGTCATCGAGCTGCACGACCTGCCCGAGGCCATCCGTCGCGGGCCGATCGGCTCGGCCTCGCAGATCGTGATCCCCATCGGCACGCCGATGGAAGAGATCGAGCGCCGGGTGATCCACGAGACCCTGCGCCACACGCGGGGCGACAAGAACCTCGCGGCGCGCATGCTGGGCATCGCAGCGCGCACCATCTACCGGAAGCTGGCCGCCGAAGAAGAGGCGAGGCCGGTCGACCCCGCGCTCCCCGCCGCCCCCGGAAAAGGGCCGGCGTAGCGCCGCTTCAGCTCTCCAGCACCCGGGACAACTGCTCGACCCGGGCGCGCAGCTCCGCGCGGTCGGCCCGCTTGGGGTCGAGCTTGAGCAACCGCGACATGCGGTCCACGACCTCGCTGGCGAGATCGACGTCCTTCGTCTTCTCGGCCCGCTCGATCAGCTCGAGGGTGAAGCGCTTCGCCTCGTCGGGGCGATCGCAGTCGAACAGCGCGTCGATGGCGCTGAGCCGATCGAACTCGTCGCGGGTGGCGTCCCCGGCGATCACCACCAGGTCCTTCACCGCGCCCTCGACGTCACCCTTGGCGGCCTTCACCAGCGCCGTCGCCGTGCCCTTGCGCACGGGGAAGAGCGTCTCTTCCAGCGCCGCGAAGCGGTCGGCCAGCGCGAGCTGACCTTCCTTCGCCAGCGCCTCGGCCATGCTGTCGAGCGGCTCGAGCCACTCGCCGAGCGCGGCGACCATCTCGGCCATGAACTTCTCGTGGCGCTCCAGGGGCTCCTTCGGCACGCGAGCCAGGTAGCCGTCGACCACCTTGAACCGCGTGTCCCAGGTGCCGTCGTCGGCCTTCTTGTCGAGCGCCGTGTCGAGGGAGGTGAGGAGGTTGATCAACGCCAGGGTGAGATCCGTGGGGGCCATCTCGTCGCTGTTGAAGCGGCGCCAGAGTTCCTCGGCGACCGCGCCGGGAAAGCGCGAGAACTGCCCCGTGCCCTTCCAGTGCGCGTGCCACTTCTGGGCGATGGCGAGGGGAAAGTCTTCCCGGGTCAGGGCGACGAACTCCTCGGGCGTGACCGGGACCCCGTAGTGGGCGAGCGTGCCGAAGAGCGCGTCGCTGCCGTAGGCCTCGAGGCCCTTGCTGTGCCACGCCTTGTCGACGCGCTCGGTGCCCATCAGTGATGCCCGCCGGTGTGCTGGTGGGCGCGGTCGAGGCGGGTGCGGACCTCGCGCATGTACGCCGCGTCGGAGCCGACCTTCTGCACGAGGTGACCCAGGAGGTGCGCGATGGAGTCGGCGAGGCCCCACTTGGCCTGCTCGGCGGCCGCGTCGAAGATCTCCAGGCCGCCCTTCTTCACGGTCTCGAACTCCTCCAACTGGAAGAGCGCGTCGAGGGCCGAGTAGCGCGCGTAGACGTCGCGGGTGGCGTCGGCGGCCCACTTCGAGAGGTCGGCCACGGCGGCCTCGCGCTCGCCGGTCTGGGCGCGCACCAAGGAGGTCATGCAGCCCTCGCGGTCGGCGAAGAGCACCTCGTGCACGCGGGCGAAGCGCAGCGCCTCTTCCTTCTTGCCGACCTTGGCCAGGCGCTCGGGCAGCTCGTTGAAGGTCTGGGCCCACGACTCGATGAAGGTGACGAACTCGCGCAGGAAGGCGTCGCGGCGATCACCCTGCGGGGGCAGCGTGGGCACGAGCGCGTCCCAGTTCTTGAACGCGGCGTCGAGGTTCGCGTCTTCGCGGGCGCTGACGAGCTTGAGGGCGTTGGCGATGAGGTCGAGCACGATGTGCGCGGTCTTCATCGGCGCGGGCTTCTCGGGCAGCAGGCGGCCGAAGAGCTCGTTGGCGGCGGCGTAGGGGTAGGCGGCGAACTGGCCGGTACCCTTCCACTGGCCCTTCCACTCGACGGCGATCTCCAGGGGGAACTTGTCGGCCGCGAAGGCCTTGTAGCCCGCCTCGTCGAGGGTGATGCCGTAGTGGCCCAGCGTGCCGAGGATCGCCTCGGTGGAGTAGCCGGTGAGCCCCTTGTCCTTCCACTGCTTGTCGACGCGAGCGTTCATGCCGCGGCGTTAAGCATGCACAGCGGGTGATCAGCGACCGAAATCTCCATGTCGCCCGGCCCCACCGGCGAAGCGCGCCGCCCCGGCCACCCCCTCGTGCTGGAGCGCGAGGAGGCCCCCCTCGAACTCCCGGAGGATCGCTTCGGGCAGCGGGTGATCGAACTGCGAGAGGGCGCTGGCGCGGTCGGCCCGCATGCAGCCCTGGGGGAACGCCGCGATCTCCTCGGCCAGCCGCTCGGCGGCCTGGCGCGCAGTGGCCTTCGGGACGACCCGGTTCACCAGGCCCATGGCCAGCGCCTCGGCCGCGGGGACGCCGCGCCCGGTGAGGATCAAGTCGAGCGCCCGCGACAGCCCGATCAACCTCGGCAGCCGCACCGTGCCCCCGTCGATCAATGGCACGCCCCAGCGGCGGCAGAACACCCCCAGCACCGCGTCTTCCTCGGCCACGCGCAGATCGCACCACGCCGCCAGCTCGAGGCCCCCGGCGACCGCGTGCCCCGCGATGGCCGCGATCACCGGCTTGGTCGGCAACATTCGACTGGGCCCCATGGGTCCGGCCCCGGTCGCCTCGACGCGGTTCTGGCGCTCGGTGCCGATGGACTTGAGATCGGCCCCCGCGCAGAAGGTGCCCCCCTCGCCGAAGAGCACCGCCACCTTCGCCTCGTCGTCCTGCTCGAAGCGGGTGAAGGCGTCGAGCAGCGCGGTGGCGGTGGGGCCGTCGACGGCGTTGCGCGCCTCGGGGCGGTGGAGCACCACGGTGAACACCGGCCCGCGCTTCTCGATGCGAACGCTCATGGGGTGCTGTCTACTCCGCGGCGCGGAACGGGGCTCGCGCTGCCGGTGTCGCACCCGCCACTGACTCTCGAAGGAGACACGCATGCGAAGGTTCCTCGCTTCACTCACGATCTTCACCCTCTTGTTCGCCGCCCCCGCCAGCGCGTTCTGCGGCTTCTACGTCTCGAGCGCCGGAGGCCAGCTCTTCAACGACGCGACGATGGTGACCCTGATGCGCGACGGCACCCGCACGGTGCTCGGCATGCAGAACAACTACCGGGGCCCGCCGGAGGACTTCGCGCTGATCATCCCGGTGCCGGTGATCCTCCAGAAGGAGAACGTCAAGACGCTGCCCAGGGGGGCCTTCGAGCGCATCGACGCCCTGGCCTCGCCGCGGCTCGTCGAGATGTACACCGAGGGTGACGACTGCCTGGGGCGGCCCAGCGCAGCGGGCATCGGCTCCCTCGCGCCCAGGATGGAAGGCGCCGGCATGGCCCGGGATCTCGGGGTGAAGGTCGAGGCCACGTTCTCGGTGGGCGAATACGACATCGTGATCTTGAGCGCGAAGGACGCCCTGGGGCTCGACATCTGGCTCAAGGAGAACAAGTACAAGGTGCCCGAGAACGCGGCGCCCTTGCTGCGGCCGTACGTCCAGAACAACTGGAAGTTCTTCGTCGCCAAGGTGAACACCAGGAAGGTGAAGTTCGTGGCCGGCCAGGCGGTGCTCTCCCCGCTGCGCTTCCATTACGACTCCGAGAAGTTCGAGCTGCCGGTGCGCCTGGGCCTGGTGAACAGCTCCGGCTCGCAAGACCTCATCGTGCACATCATCGCCAGGGGTCGCTACGAGGTGGCCAACCGGGCCAACGTCACCATCCCCACCAACCTCGACGTGAAGACCGCGGTGCAGCCGGTGTTCGGGGCCTTCTACGCAGACCTGGTGGACCGCACGTTCAAGAAGAACCCCACCGCGGCGATCACCGAGTTCGCGTGGCAGGGCGCGCTGCCTCCCCCGGAGGTCATGGTGGAGTCGGGCATCTACGGCGTGACTTGCGACCCCTGCCCGCCGCCGCACCCCATGGACGACCCGCTCGCGCGCTTCCTGGGCGCCGACGTGCTGCCGGGCATCAAGAGCGACGCGCAGGTGGCGAAGTTCGCGCGCGAGGCGACGGTCACCCGGCTCCACCTGCGCTACACGAAGGACAGCCTCACCGACGATCTCGTCTTCAACCAGGTCGAGCCCATTCACGGCGGCATTCCCGGGGTGGCGAAGCCCGAGGCGGCGAAGACCAACCGCTTCCAGGGCCGCTACGTGATGTGGAAGCGCGGCGGCATGTGCATGGGCGGAGGCTTCGGCAACGTGGTGTCGTCGGGCCTCGCGGGCACCAGCGCGGTGATGAGCGGCAAGACGAAGCTCACCCGGGACTTCGCCGAGCTGCTGGTGACCGACATCCCGGAGCTGGACCTCGTGGCCAAAGGGAAGACGCCGCCGAAGAAGTGAGTGGAATAGGGTTCGGCCCGCATGGATCCACGGGTCGAACGCATTGGCGCGGTGCTGGCGAAGCACGGCGCCTCGCTCCACGAAGTGAAGCCGCTCCACGGCGGCGCCTGCCAGGAGAACTTCCGCGTCGAGCTCACCCTCGACGGGCAGCCGCTGCGGCTCGCGCTGCGCAGCGACGCGCCGACCTCCCTGCCCAGCAGCATCCGCCGCAGCGCGGAGTTCGCGGTGATCTCCGCGGCCGTGGCGGCCGGGGTGAAGACCCCTGCGCCGCGCTGGCTCGAACCCGGGCTGTTGCGTGACGGGTCTGACGCGTACTTCCTCGAGTGGGTGGTGGGCGAAGCCATCGGCCGGCGCGTGGTGCGCAACCCCGAGCTCGAGGCCGCGCGCGCGAAGCTCCCCGAGCAGCTCGCGCAAACCCTCGCCCGGCTGCACACCGTGACGCCGCAAGTCACCCTGCCCTTCCCCGTGCCGCCCCACGGGCCCGCCCGCGCCGCCCTCGACGACCTGCGCGGCATGCTCGACCGCTCGCCCGGCGTGTACCCCTCGGTGGAATACGCGCTGCGCTGGCTGGGCGATCGCCTCCCCGCCCGGGAAGAGACCGTGTTGGTGCACGGCGACTTCCGCACCGGCAACTTCATGGTCACGCCCGAGGGGCTCTCGGCGGTGCTCGACTGGGAGTTCTCGCACTGGGGCTCGCCCTACGAAGACCTCTCGTGGATCTCGGTGCGCGACTGGCGCTTCAACCGCCTCGACCGGCCCATCGGCGGCATCGGCGCGCGCGCGCCGTTCTACGCCGCCTACGAGGCCGCGAGCGGGCGGCAGGTGGACCCGGCGCAGGTGCTGTGGTGGGAGATCTGCGGGAACCTGCGCTGGGCCGTGGGCAGCGTGTTCCAGGGCGAGCGCTACCTCTCGGGCGCGGAGCGCGACCTGGAGCTCATCGCCATCGCCCGCCGCAACGTCGAGATGGAATTCGAAGCGCTGCGGCTCATTCGCCGCGGGAGGCTGTGAGATGCAGAACCGACCGGATCACCCCACCCTGCTCGACGCCGTGGCCAGCTTCCTCATGGCCGACATCGCCCCGAAGCTCGAGGCCGACAAGGCGCTCCAGTTTCGCGTGCTGATCGCCGCCAACCTCGCGACCGTGGTGGCCGGCGAGCTGCGGACCCACGACGCCCGACTCGGCTCAGAAGGAGGGCGCCTGGCGAAGTTGCTGGGCGCCGCGGTGCCCCCGAAGGACGACGCCGCCCTCGAGGCGCTCAACCGCGAGCTGGCCAGGCGCCTGCGTGGGGGCGAGCTGGTGAACGACGCCACCCTCGAACACCTGCTGGCGACGGCGAAGGAGACCCTCGAGGTCACCAACGCCCGGTTCGAGTTGAACGACGAACTCTGAAGGCGGAGGGCCTCCGAAACGGGCCCCGCCAGCCGAGCCCCGGATCGGCCCTTGTGGCGCATGTGGCACCAGCCCCGGCCCGGCGCTGACAATTTGTCACTGACAGCGTCAATAAAACCCCGCAACCCATCGGGAACGCTGGGGAATCCGTGGCACCGGGCTTGCTCAACGCGCAACCCGTGGAGCTGCTCTTCAAGCGACATTTCTGGATCGTCCACCTGCTCTTCATCTTGGGAGTGGCGTGGCTCGTCACGCGGACGGCGAACGCCTTCCTCGAGACGGCGCTGCTGCCATTGCCCACGGGGAAGTCAAGCGGGCCCGCGGTGGTCCAACGCCCGACGGCGATGGCTGCCCTCAACCTCGATCGCGTCGCCAAGGCGCTCGGCCTGCCGGTGCCGAAGCCCGAGCCCAAGGTGACCGAGCCCACGGTGCCGGTCATCGACCTCAACGCCGCGGCGGTGAAGAGCTCGCTGCGCGTCAAGCTGCTGGGCACCTTGGTCAGCGAAGGCATGCCCCAGTGGTCGGTGGCCAGCATCCAGGACATCGTCACCCTCAAGTCGAACACGTACATGATCGGCGATCGGGTGCAGGGCGCGGAGGTCGTGGAGATCGAGCGCCTGCGGGTCATCGTCATCAACAACAACCGCAAGGAATACATCGACGGCACGCCGGGTGACGGCCAGGGCGCGCCGCCCCCGCCGGTCATCTCTGCAAAACCGGTCAACGACGCGCCTCCTGCGGCCGTCGCGCTGGGCACGGGCGTCAAGCAGCTGTCCGACAACGACTACGAGATCCCGCGCTCGGAGATCGACAAGACGCTGGCCAACCTCAACGACGTCGCCATGCAGGCGCGCATCGTGCCCGCGTTCAAGGACGGCGTGGCCCAGGGCTTCAAGCTCTTCTCCATCCGCCCCGACAGCATCTACTCGAAGATCGGCATTCAGAACGGCGACGTGATCAAGCGCATCAACGGCTTCGATCTCAACAGCCCGGAGAAGGCCCTCGAGGTTTACAGCAAGCTCAAGGAGTCATCGCGCATCGACATCGAGGTCGAGCGCAATGGTGCCTCCGTCCGCAAGACCTACAACGTCAAGTGAAGCACCCGCTCATGAACCGAACGATCATCGCGCTGCTGGCCCTCACCTCGCTCGTCGCGGCTGCCCAGCCGGCGCCGCCTCCTCCTGCCCCCGCGGGCGGCGCGGCCATCGCGCCCCGCGTCAAGGCCAGCTGCGAAGAGCAGCGCCGCAAGGGCCGCTACAACATCTATTTCGACAAGGTCGAGATCGAGAAGCTGGTGCAGACGGTGGCCGACGTCACCTGCCGCACCTTCATCCTCCCCGAGAACATCCGCGGGAAGATCTCCATCATCGGGCCTGAGAACGGCAAGGTGGAGGTCAACTCCGACCAGTTCTACGCCGCGTTCCTGGCCGCCCTCGATTCGAACAGCCTCGCCGTCTACGAGCACGGCAAGTTCATGAAGATCGTGGACAAGCAGCGGGCCAAGCAGTTCCCCATCCCCACGATCACCGACCCCACCGAGCCGTACACCCTCAACGAGCAGATGGTGACGCGCGTCTTCAAGGTGAAGAACGTGGAGATCGAGCAGCTGCGCGGCGTGCTCCAGCAGCTGGTCACCCCGTCGGGCGACACCATTCCCTTCCAGCCCGACACCATCATCATCAACGACCTCGGCTCGAACATGCACCGCCTGGAGAAGGTGGTGAACCAGCTCGACGCGCGGTCGGCGTCCGACGAGATCCGCGTGGTGCAGGTGCAGTACGCGACCGCGCAGGAGATGGCGGACAAGATCCAGAAGCTCTTCGAGGCCAAGGGCAACAAGCCCGGTCAGCGCCCGGGCATCATCGCCGCGCCGCCTCCGCCGGGCCCCAGCTCCCTCTCCCCCGGCTCCGGTGGCGTGGGCCAGGCCAGCGAGGGCGCGAGCGGTGCCGCGACGCTCTCGCAGATCATCCCCGACGAGCGCACCAACAAGCTGATCGTCATCGCCAGCCCGGCGGGCTTCGAGCGCATCAACGCGCTGGTCCGCGAGATCGACATCCCCATCTCCGGCGAGGGGCGCATCAACGTCTATTACCTCGAGAACGCGAACGCCGAGGACGTGGCCTCCACGCTGCAGACCCTGGCCCAGGGCACGGCGAACCGCTCCAAGTCGGGCGCGCCGCCCCCGCCGGGCGCCGGTGGTGGCAAGAGCGGCGCCGCCGAGCTCTTCGCCGGCGAGGTGAAGGTCAGCGCCGACAAGGCGACCAACTCGCTGGTGATCATCGCCAGCCAGTCTGACTTCCGCAGCCTGGTGCGCGTGGTCGAGAAGCTCGACATCCGCCGCCGCCAGGTGTTCGTCGAGGCGGTGATCATGGAGGTCAACCTCGATCGCAACTCGGACCTCGGCATCAACCTCCACGCCGGCCTGCCCCTGCCCGACGGCAACGGCGGCACCATGCCGGTGTTCTTCGGCACCAAGTACGGCAGCGGCTCGGGGCTCCCGCCCTCGCTCTCCATCGCCAACCTGGTGGGCATGGGCGGCTTCCTCGCCGGCCTGCAGGGCCCCACGGTGCCCAACCTCACCATCGGCGGCATCCAGATCCCCGCCTTCGGCATCGTGATCAACGCCATGCAGAAGTCGAGCGACGTCAACGTGCTCTCGACGCCGCACATCCTCACCACGGACAACGAGGAAGCGGAGATCACCGTCGGCCAGAACGTCCCCTTCCAGTCCGGCTTCTCCACCGGCGGCCTGAGCGGCCTCTCGGGGCTCAGCGGGCTCGGAGGCCTGTCGGGCGCTTCGGGCCTGAGCGGGCTCAGCGGCCTGGGTGGCCTCGGCGGCGGCGGCACCCCCTTCGGCTCCATCCAGCGCCAGAACGTCGACCTCAAGCTCTCGGTCAAGCCGCAGATCAACGACAGCGACTACGTGCGCCTGGTGATCAGCGAGCAGATCGAAGAGATCGCCTCGCAGGACGCGGTGCTCGGCCCCACCACCAGCAAGCGCAGCGCGAAGACCACGGTCATCGCCAAGGACCAGGAGACGGTGGTCATCGGCGGCATCATGCAGGACCGCATGGTGGAGTCGGTGTCCAAGACCCCGATCCTCGGGGACATCCCGCTGCTGGGGAACCTCTTCCGCCAGCAGTCGCGCCGCAAGGTGAAGACCAACCTGCTGCTCTTCCTCACCCCGTACATCATCCGAGAGTCGAGCGACTTCCGCCGGATCTTCGAGCGCAAGATGCGCGAGCGCCAGGAGTTCGTGGAGCAGTTCTACGGCGCCTCGACGAGCTACGACGTGGCCATCGACTTCCAGCGCAAGGCCGGCCCGATGGCGCGCATGTCGCAGATCATCACCAAGGAAATGAACCGCCTCGAGAACGGCGGCCCGGGCACCGGCGCCGAGCGGCTCATCGCCCCGGCCCCTGCCGCGGCCACGCCCGACGCGGCGCCCCCGCCGGTGCCGGTCAAGGAACCGAACCCCGAGACGCTGAAGGTGCAGCCCGAGGCGGAGATCAACTGATGAGCGGCGGTGCCGACATTCTCGAGGCCACGGTGACCGAGAGCACGCGCGTAGTGGCGCACGGCCCCGCGTACCTCTTCGGCCGGCCGCTCGGCGAGATCCTCATCGAGTCGTTCGGCCTGCCGCGCGAGAAGCTCGAAGAGGCGCTGCTGGCCCAGGGTGAGAAGGGCGGCCGCCTGGGCGAGCTGCTCATCGGCCTCAAGGCGGTCACCGACGAACAGGTGACCCGCGCGCTGGGAGCCCAGCTCGACCTCGAGTACCTCGAGCTCATCTCCTTCGACGACGTCGACGCCGAGCTGGTCAAGAAGGTGCCCATCAACTTCGCCAAGCAGGCGAAGTTCATCCCCCTCAAGCGCGAGGGCGAGTTCGTGGCCATCGCGGTGGCCGACCCGCTCGACACCGCGGTCGTCGATCACGCGCGCGAGCTGCTGGGCGGCGAGGTGCTGGCGAAGATCGCCCGCGCCACGACGATCATCGACGCCATCAACTCGGTCTACGACCGCTCGCTCAACGAGGCCGAGCAGGTCGTCGGCGAGATGGAGGCGCAGGACCTCGACGCCGCCGAGCAGGTGCTGGAGTCCGACCAGGACCTCCTCGACTCGGGCGACGAAGCGCCGATCATCCGCCTGGTGAACTCGCTGCTGTTCCGCGCGGCGAAAGAGCGGGCCTCCGACATTCACATCGAGCCGATGGAGCGCGAGCTGGCGGTGCGCTTCCGCATCGACGGCGTGCTGCAGAACATCATCAAGCCGCCCAAGCGGTACCAGAACTCGATCCTGAGCCGCGTGAAGATCATGGCGCAGCTGAACATCGCCGAGAAGCGGCTGCCGCAAGACGGGCGCATCAAGATCAAGCTCGCCGGCCGCGACATCGACATTCGCGTCTCGACCATCCCCACCATCCACGGTGAGAGCATCGTCATGCGTCTGCTCGACAAGAGCGCGACGCTCCTCGACCTGGCGGAGATCGGGATGAACCCGACCATCCTCAAGGACCTGGACGAGCTGATCCGCCGCTCGCACGGCATCATCCTGGTCACCGGCCCCACCGGCTCGGGCAAGACCACCACCCTCTACGGCGCGCTGACCCGCATCAACACGCCCGAGGTGAAGATCCTCACCGTCGAAGACCCGGTCGAGTACCAGTTGAAGGGCATCAACCAGATGCCGCTCAACCCGAAGATCGGCCTCAACTTCGCCAGCGGCCTGCGCGCCTTCCTCCGGCAGGACCCCGACATCATCATGGTCGGTGAGATCCGCGACAAGGAGACGGCGCAGATCGCCATCGAGGCCTCGCTCACCGGTCACCTCGTGTTCTCCACGGTGCACACCAACGACTCGGCCGGCGCCGTCACCCGCCTCGTCGAGATGGGCATCGAGCCCTTCCTCGTGTCGTCGTCGCTGATGGCGGTGATGGCGCAGCGCCTCGTGCGCCGCGTGTGCAAGGAGTGCCGCGAGCCGTACCAGCCCAGCGACGAAGAGATCGCCAAGCTGGGCATGAGCCGCGATCGCTTCAAGGCGCTCGGCGGCGACACCGTGTACCGCGCCAAGGGCTGCTCCGCGTGCAACCGCGTCGGCTACCGCGGCCGCAGCGGCATCTACGAGCTGCTCGTGCTCGACGACGACATCCGCCAGCTGATCCTCAAGAACGTCGACTCGGGCTCGGTGAAGAAGCGGGCCATGGAGAAGGGCATGCTCTGCCTGCTCGACGACGGCGCGCTCAAGGTCGCCCAGGGCGAGACCACCATCGCCGAAGTCCTCTCCGTCACCCAGGAGGACCTCTAAGCCGCCATGCCTGTCTTCGAATACAAGGCGCTCAACGCCGCCGGGAAGAACGTGGACGGCCTCAAGGAGGCCGACAGCCCGAAGACCCTGCGCGCGGTGCTGCGCAAGGAAGGCATCTTCCTCACCGACGTGGTGGGCCAGGCCGAGGGCAGCCTCAAGAGCAACGTCAAGGGCAAGGCGGGCGCCACCTCGCTGGGCAACACCGAGATCAACCTGCGCAAGCTCGGCGGCGGCTCGGTGGACACCGACGACATCGCGGTGATGACGCGCCAGCTGGCCACCCTGCTCAAGGCCGGCGTCTCCCTGGTCGAGGCGCTCAGCGCCATGGTGGACCAGGTGGAGAAGGAGAAGCTCAAGCGCATCCTCTCCGACGTGAAGCAGCGGGTGAACGAGGGCAGCTCGCTGGGCGACGCGCTCCAGCACCACGTGAAGGTCTTCGGCCCGCTGTTCGTGAACATGATCCGCGCCGGTGAGAGCTCGGGCGCGCTGGACGCGGTGCTGCTGCGGCTCGCCGAGTTCACCGAGGGCCAGGCGCGGCTCAAGCAGAAGATCGTCGGCACGATGATCTACCCGGCGATCATGTTCGTCATCGGCGGCGGCGTGCTGATCATGCTGATGACCGTCGTGGTGCCCAAGGTCACCAAGATCTTCGACGACATGAAGGTCAACCTGCCGTGGACCACGAAGCTGCTCATCTGGGCCTCGAACTTCCTGCAGAACTACTGGTTCATCGTGGTGCCGGGGTTCATCGGCGGCGCGATCCTCCTGTACCGGTGGACCGGGTCGGAGTCGGGCAAGCCGGTGTGGGACCGCATCGTGCTCAAGATCCCCGTGTTCGGGCCGCTGGTGCGCCAGCTCTCGGTGGCGCGCTTCTCGCGCACCCTGGCCACGCTGCTCAAGTCGGGCGTGCCACTGCTCAACGCGCTCGACATCGTGAAGAACGTGATCACCAACAGCACCATGTCGGCGGTGATCGACACTGCGCGTGATGCCATTCGCGAGGGCGAGAGCATCGCCGCGCCGCTCAAGAAGTCGGGCGAATTTCCCCCGCTCGTCTACCACATGGTCGGCATCGGCGAGCGCTCGGGCCAGCTCGAAGACATGCTGCTCAACGTCGCGGACAGCTACGAGTCGAGCGTCAACGTGCGCATCGGCGCGCTCACCGCGCTGCTCGAGCCGATGATGATCGTCTTGATGGGCGCCGTGATCGCCTTCGTCGCGTTCTCGATCCTGATGCCAATTCTGCAGATGAACTCGATGGTTCGGTGAGGACTTCCATGCACGCCTCGGACGTTCAGAAGAAAGACCTGCTCATTCAGCGCGTTCTCACCGCCACCCTGCTCGCCATCGCCGCCTCGCTCGTCGGCGCGGCCCTCGTTCTCTACGTCTGAAAGGAAAGCCCTCATGTCGACCCTCACCCGCCAGCTCGCCCGCCGCCGTCGCAGTGCCCGCGGCATGACCCTCATCGAGATCATCGTCGTCATCACCATTCTCTCGCTGCTGATGGCCGCGGTCGGCATCGCCGTCATCCCGCAGCTCGACCAGGCCAAGGTCGACCGCGCGCGCCTGGACATCGCCAACATCGGCAACGCGCTGAAGACCTACTACGCCAAGAAGGGCAACTACCCCGACACCGGCGGTGGCCTGAAGGCGGTCGTCGACGCGCAGATCCTCGAGAAGATGCCCGTGGACCCGTGGGACCACGAGTACATCTACCTGAACGAGGGCGGCAAGCCGGTGATCATGTCCTACGGCAAGGACGGCACGCCCGGCGGCGCCGACTCCGACGCCGACATCTCGTCGAAAGACTCGGGCAAGAAGTAACCCCGCCCCCGCGCCCATGAAGAAGACCGACGACAAGCAGGCCGGGCTCTCCCCGGTGACGATCGTGGTGGCGCTCGGCGCCAGCGCGGGCGTGTGGCTCGTCGTCGACGTGCTGCGGAGGGTCTTCGGATGAGGCGCTCTTCCCGCCGAGGCCTGACCCTCATCGAGCTCACCGTCACCCTGGGCATCGTGGTGTTGCTCTTCGCCGCCGTGGTCCTCGGCGTCGGGGCGCTGACCGGCGCCAAGGCGAAGGAAGCCTCCACCGAGCTCGCCGGCACCATTCGCGCGCTCTACGACACCGCGGCGCTCTCGGGCCGCACCTGCCGCCTCGTGTTCTCGCTCCCCCAGGCGCGCGAAGAAGACAAGCCCGTCACCTGGCGGGCCGAGTGCGCCCGGGCCGGCGCCACCACCTCGGCCAAGCGCGACGAGGAGCTCAAGAACGCGCGCCGCCCCGGCAAGGACAAGGTGAAGGAAGACGACCGCTTCCGCCGCATGGACAGCGACGACGCGCCCACGCTCCAGCAACTGCAGGACGAAGAGAAGGAGCGCGTGGAGAAGGACGCCAAGTTCTCCGACTTCTCGAGCGAAGACGTGGTCGAGCGCACCCTGCCCGCCGGCGTGAAGATCGAGGTGTGGACCGCCAAGCAGCGCGAGCCGGCCAAGTCGGGCGAGGCGTACCTCTACTTCTTCCCCCAGGGCTACACCGAGCGCGCGCAGGTCTGGGTGCGCCAGGGCGACAACGCGTGGACCCTCACCATCTCGCCGCTCACCGGCAAGACGAAGATCCACAACGAAGACCTCGTGGTGCCCAGGTCATGAAGCGCGCCCGCCTGCGCCATGCGCGTGCCTTCACCCTGCTCGAAGTGGTCATCGCGCTCGCCATCCTCGGCGTCTCGCTGGTGGCCGTGTTGGACATCA
This sequence comes from uncultured Archangium sp., assembly GCA_903905455.1. Lineage (GTDB taxonomy): Bacteria > Myxococcota > Myxococcia > Myxococcales > Myxococcaceae > Archangium_A. The sequence continues at coordinate 52,409 of CAIVGN010000098.1, read as the reverse complement.
ACGCCAGCGCCGTCTACTCGCACGTGTACGCGAAGAAGCTCACCGTCGCGACGCTGCTGGCCCGCTCGAAGATGACCGACCTCGAGCAGAAGCTCTACGACGAGGCGCTCCCTTCCGACGACGAAGAAGACGCCGGTGACTTCAGCGCCGAGGGTTGGCCCTCGTACAAGTGGCGCGCGAAGATCATCGTTCCCAAGACCAACGGCCTCTCGCCCGAGCAGCTCTTCGGGGCGCTCTTCAACCTTCCCCTGGGCGGCGGCGCGGACGGCAGCGGTGGCCTGCTGGGCGGCATGTTCGGCGGCGCCGGCGGCAAGTCGGGCGCGAACCCGGCGGCGGCCGGTGGCCCCCAACCCGCGGGCGGTGGGTTCCTCGCCGCGCTGGGCCCCATGGCCGGCATGGCCCAGCAGCAGTTCACCCAGATGGTCGACCAGCTCCAGAAGTCGGTGCGCGAGGTACACCTCACCGTCACCTGGAAAGAGGGGAAGATCACCGAGAGCATCGACCTCGTGACCCACGTGGTCTCGATGGGCCCGGGCAGCGATCGAAACGGCGGCGCGGCGGCGGCGGCAGGTCAGCCCAACGCCAGCAATGGCGGCCTGGTGCGCCCCGATGGCACCCCGGCGCGTTCGCCCAAGCCCAACCCCAACGGCCAGGGCTTCGTCGACGACGACGGCACCCCGCTGCAGCAGGGCACCCAGAACGCGCTCTCGAGCCCGACCATGGGTCTGCCCTTCGGTGGCGCCCGCCCGCTGACGCCCTCGCTGGGCACCGGCCTGCTCCCGGGGTTCAAGTGAACGCGCGCCGCGGCGGCTTCACGCTCATGGAGGTGGTGATCGCCATCTCCATCACCGCCTTCATCGGCGTGGTGATCGGCGTGAGCTTCAACACCACCATCGTCAACAAGGACGTGATCGAGGGCCAGGCCGAGCACTACCGCATGCTGCGCACCGCGATGAACCGCATGGTGCGCGAGATCGGCGGGGCCTACGTCAGCGATCGCTACGACTCGAAGCGCTACCGCGACGCCTACGACCGCCCCACCAACTTCGTGGGCAACCGCGACAAGCTGCTCTTCACCACCTTCTCGCACCAACGCCTGTACTCCGACGCCAAGGAGTCGGACCAGATGGTCGTCGAGTACCAGGTGAAGTCGTCGAACGACCCCAAGGCCAAGGGCCGCACCGATCTCATGCGCCGCGAGAAGGTGCTCCTCGAAGAGCGCATGGAGCGCGGTGGCTCCGAGGACTCCCTGTTCGAAGGCGCGAAGAAGATCGAGTTCCAGTACTGGAACAGCGAGCGCAAGCAGTGGGAAGACGAGTGGGACACGCGCCGCACCGAGCGCAAGGCGATCCTCCCCACGCGGGTGAAGATCACGCTCACCGCCATCGACGAGAACGGCAAGGAAGTCCGCTACGCGACGCAGGCCCGCATCATGCTCAACACCGAGCTGCCGAGGTACCAGTGAGAGCCCAGCGCGGACGCAAGAGCCACAGCGAGCGCGGCGTGGCCATGCTGCTGGTGCTGGTGGGCATCGCGGTGCTGGCCCTGGTGGCCAACGAGGTCCGCTACAACTCGGTCATCGAGCTGCGCCTGGCCACGAACCAGCGTGACGAACTGCGCGCGCACTACCTCGCCAAGTCCGGCATCTCGATGTCGCGGCTGGTGCTGCGCTTCCAGAAGCAGATCGACTCCATCCAGATCCCCAACCTCGGCGGCATGCTGCAGCAGTTGATGGGCGGCGCCGGTGGGGCGGGTGGCGCGGGCGGGCTGGCGAGCCTGCTGGGTGGCGCGGGCGGCGCTGCGGGCCTCGCGGGCTTGCTCGGCGGTGGCGCGGGCGGCGCAGCGGGGTTGCTCGGCGCGCTGGGTGGCGCTGGTGGGCTCCCCGGGGCGCCCGGTGGGGCCGCGGCTGCCGGTGGTGGCGGCATGTCCATCCAGCTGTGGCGCATGGCGAAGGTCGACTGCCACATGCTCCAGCAGATGGTCCCGGAGTTCGACGAGAAGGGCGCGCCGATCAAGGCCACCGCCTCGAAGAGCAAGAAGTTCGACTTCGACGACGAGATGCCCGAACTCGGCCAGGCCCAGGCCCAGCGCCGCTTCGGCAGCTTCACCGGCTGTTTCGACAGCGTGATCACCGACGAAGAGGGGCTGATCAACCTCAGCGCCCTCGACGCCCCCCAGCAGACCGCAAACGCGCTGCTGCTGCGCCTGGTCACCCTGCTGGGCGACAAGCGCTACGAGTTCCTCTTCGAGAAGGAAGACTCGAACCGGGTGAAGGTCACCCCCACCGAGGTGATCACCAACCTCCGCGACTGGATCGACGAAGACGAGACCGGCAGCACCCTCAACTTCTCGGGCTCCGGCGACCCGTTCCAGAAGGGCTTCAGCGACGAGAACGGCGGCTACGTGAAGTACGACCCGCCGTACCGCGCGAAGAACGCCCGCTTCGACAGCCTCGACGAGCTCTACATGGTGCACGGGGTCAACGACCGCTTCATGGCGGCCTTCAAGGACAAGCTCACCGTCTACCCCGACGTCAACGCGCGGCTGAACATCAACAGCGAAGACCCGATGATCCTCGGGGTGGCGATCCGCACCGTGGCCGACCCGCTGCGCCCGGACCCGCGCCTGGCCGACCCCATCTTCATGGACACGCTCATCAAGAAGATCCGCGCGGCGCGCATCTTCGCGCTGTTCGGCATGAGCGCCGCCGACTTCATCAACATCGTCGCGGCCGCGGGCATCCCCGTGAACGCGCAGATTCAAAACAACGTGCAGGGCAACCGCTTCATCGGAGACAAGAGCCTCACCTACCGCGTGCGCGTCACTGGCACCGCGGGTGATGTCTCGCGCACCATCACCGCGGTGGTGCGCCTCGACGATGGGCTCGGTCGCCTCGTCTACTGGAGAGAGGAATAACTCATGGCCCGCGTCCTCGGCCTCGATCTCGGGAGCCACACCCTCAAGGCGGTCGTCGTGGAGACGACCTACCGCGGGGCGACCGTGAAGAGCTACTTCACCGCCCCCGTGCCGCAAGACGGGGAGCGCATCGATCGCCTCAAGGCCGCGCTGCCCAGGCTGCTCGAACAGGGCTCGCTGGCCGCCGACCAGGTGGTGATCTCCCTGCCCGGCACCACGCTCACCACCCACCCCATCTCGCTGCCCTTCTCCGATCCCAAGAAGATCGAGTCGACCCTCGCCTTCGAGGTCGAGAGCCAGCTGCCGTACGATCTCGGCGACGCGGTCTTCGATCACCAGGTCAGCCTGGCCGACGAGAAGGGCGCGCAGCTGCTGGTGGGCGTGGCCAAGAAGAACGAGCTCGCCCCGGTGCTCGCCGCGCTCCACGAGATGAAGCTCGACCCGCGCGTCGTCACCCACGCCGGGCTCGTCTACCAAAACCTCCTGGCCACCGTTTCCCCCACCCTCGTCGAGCCCGAGCAGGCGGTCGCCATCCTCGACCTGGGCCACGAGCGCTGCTCCATGGCCATCGGTCGCCCCGGGGGCCCCGTCGAGGCGGCGCGCACGTTCGCCGGCGGCGGCTGGTCGTTGACCAAGGCGCTGAGCAACGAGTTCAAGATCGGCCTCGCCGACGCCCAGGCGTGGAAGGAAGAGCACGGCGCGGTGGGCACCGAGGTCGTCGGCGCCGAGGCCGAGCGCGCCGCCGGCGCCTTCATGCGGGCCCTGCAGCCGGTGCTCCGCGATCTCCGCTCGACCCTCAAGTCGTACAACGCCCGCTCGCGCCGCCAGGTCGGCCTGCTGCTGATCTGCGGCGGCACCGCCAAGCTGCGCGGGCTGGCCGAGCAACTGGGCCGCGATCTCAACCTGCCCACCAAGGTGCTCGAGCTGCCCGTCGAGACGCGCGAGATCATCGGCCTCAACCACCCCGAGGCGGCGCAGGCCTGGGCCCTGGCGCTCCGCGGCTCGGTCAGCGGCGCCAAGGCCCCCCGCTTCAACCTCCGGCGCGGCGAGTTCGCCTTCAAGAGCGACTTCGACTTCGCCTCCGACAAGTTCGGGCAGATCGCCGCCTTCGCGGTGGTGCTCTTCGTGCTGCTCATCGCCAGCGGCATCGTGCGCAACTCGGTGCTCGAGCGACGCGAGAAGCAGATCGACGCGGTGCTCGGCGACATCACCCAGCGCATCCTGGGCAAGCCCGAGAAGGACTTCACCATCGCCCTCTCGCTGCTCAAGGGGCAGGAGAGCCCGGCCGCCGGCATTCCCCCGCGCTCCGCGGCCAACCTGCTCGCCGAGCTGACGTCCCACGTGCCGCCGGAGATGAACGTCACCTTCGACCAGGTGGTGATCGACCTGGAGCGCATCTCGCTGCGCTGCGAGACCGAGAACTCCAAGAACCTCGAAGACCTCATCGCCGCGCTCAAGACCTTCAAGTGCTTCAAGGAAGTGAACGAAGGCCGCGTCGAGAAGAGCAAGGACGGCTCGAAGGTCTCCAGCCGCCTCGACATCCAGGTCGAATGCCCCACTGACACGGAGCCCAAGGGATGAGCGCGCTCACCGATCTCCAGCAGAACGCCCAGACCTCCTTCGCCGCGCTGTCGTCGCGCGAGAAGCGCATGGTGATCGGCGCCGGCCTCGCGGTCGCCGTGTTCATCGTGTTCATGGTGGTCTTCAGCTTCGGCAACAAGGCCGACGCCATTCGCCGCCGCACCGCCGACAAGCTCATCAAGCTCGAAGAAGTGCAGACCCTGGCCGCCGGCTACCGCGACGCCAAGGCGAAGCAGGACGCCCTCGAGACCCAGCTGCGCGCCTCGAACATCCGCCTCGTCAGCTACCTCGAGGACAAGGCCAAGCCCGCGGGCATCGAGCTGCCGTCGATCAACCCCAAGGCCGACGTGCCCCTCGAGGGCTCGAAGATCGTCGAGAGCGCCGTCGAGGTGACCTTGACCGACGTGAAGTTGAACCGCCTCATCGACTTCCTGCAGGCCGTCGAAGCAGGCCCGGGCATCGTCAGAGTGAAGTACCTGCGCCTCGAGCCCCGGCCCGCGCAGGAGACCGTCACCGCGTGGCTCACCGTCGCCACCTACAAGCTGAAGTGAAAAGCCCCATGGCCGAGAAGAAGACCAGCCTCTGGAAGCGCATCGTCGGCTACGCGAGCTTTTCGCTCTTCGCCCTCGTGGCGACGTTCTTCCTCACCTTCCCCTATGACGCGCTCAAGGACCGGGTGCGGATCGAAGCCGACGCCGCGGGCTACTTCCTGCGCATCGGCAGCATGGGCCCCGGCCTCTTCGCCGTGCGCGCCACCGACGTGCAGGTCAGCAAGAAGACCACCACCGAGCCGCCTCCCGAGGCGCTGAAGATCGACTCCCTGAGCATCGGGCCGTCGTTCTTCCCCCCGGGCCTCGCGGTGAAGGTGAACCTGCTGGGCGGCAGCGTGTCGACGCGCGTGTCGGGCCTGTCCGTCACCCGCGTGAAGATCGACGCCGAAGATCTCGACCTGGCCAAGGGCAACATGAAGGGCTTCTCGGGCATCGACTTCTCGGGCCAGCTGGAGGCCCACGTCGACCTGAGCATTCCCCGGGTGGCCGCCGGGCCGAACCTGCCGGCCGAGCCCGACCTCGCGCAGACCACCGGTACCATCAGCCTCGAGACCCGCGCGCTCGCCGTCAACGGCGGCACCGCGAACATCACCATTCCCCAGTTCGGCCCCGACCCCACGCCGGTCGATCTCCCGAAGATCCTGATCGGTGACTTCCTGGGCAAGCTCAAGGTCGACAAGGGCACGGCCACCATCGAGGAGCTCAAGTCGAAGAGCACCGACCTCGAGATGAACGTCACCGGCACCGTGAAGCTCGCCAAGCGCCTCGAGTACGCCGAGCCCAACATGGAAGTGCGCGTGAAGCCCGACCCCGAGTTTCAGAAGCGCCTGGGCCTGCTGGGCAGCGCGCTGTCGATGATCGGCGCCGATCCCAAGGACCCCACCTGGCGCATGGGCAAGTTCACCGGCTACCTGGGGCGACCTCAGTTCCGCTGAGCGGCGCTGCGTCGCCCTGCTCGAGCACCACGATCGACAGCGCCCCGCCCTGCTTCTTCGAGAGCACGCGCACCGCCCGCCCCGCGCGCACGAAGGTGCCGGGCTCTCGCTCGGCCCAGCCGCCGGAGGGCAACACCGCGCGGTAGAAGTCGATGACCTCGGCCTCGGTGGCGTTCGCGGTGAACGACAGCGCCTGGGCCGCCTCGAGGTTGAAGCGCGTCACCGCCTTCGCCCCGGGAAACACCGGCACCACCCCGGCCTCGGCCTTCTGGCGATGCGCGAGATCAGCCGCGCCCAGCACCAGCGTCGTGGTGCCGTCGGGCTCCGTCCACCCGTAGACCAGGAAGCTGACCAGGTGCTCGTCATCGAGGGCGGCGAGGCGCGGCAGCTTCATCGCCGGCACCTGGGCTCGCTTCGGGGGCAGGAAGAAGCCCGCGTCGGCGAAGCGGCCCGCGTAGTGCGTCAGCAGGCGATCGATGGGCCAGGACGATCTCGCCACGAAGACCACCATGGGCAGCCCGTCACGCTCGAGCCGCTTGCCCACCGGCACCAGGTCGAGCTGGCCCGGCACGTCCCACGAGAAGGGGGCCGCCGCCAGCACCAGCGCCGCCAGCGCGCCCATCACCGCAGCCGCCCCAGGAAGCCCTTGGGTCGCGACGTCGCCTTCACCATGCCCAGGCCCGCGCCGCCGGTGACGAAGTCGCGCTGCGCCCCCTCACCGGGAACCGAGTCCACCAACGAGGTGGGCTGGGCGTCGATGCCCGCGTAGCTGAAGAAGTAGTCCATCGCCGAGACCGGGGGCGCGCCGGCGAACTGCGTGGCGAAGACCCGACCCCGCGGCCCGCCGCGGCCGGTCTGCGCGTAGAGCTTCTCGATCATCTGGCGGTAGGGCGAAGCGGGGCAGTCGTTCTTGCAGGTCACCGTCTCGTCGTTGACCAGGGCCCAGTCGTTGGTGAGCACCGAGAGCGCGCCCGGGCACTTGCCGTCGACGGGCAGGCCCATGCCGCACACGGGCATCGGCTCGGAGCGCACCATGCGTTCGCGGAAGAAACCGCCGGTGTCCTTCTGCAGGAACTCCCGCGGCACGTTGATCGCCTTGACCTGCGCGCCCGCGTGGCAGCGCACGCCGCCCACGTCCCACAGCACGCTGCGCGCGCTCGCCGTCGCCCGGAAGCCGAGGTCGGGGGCCTCTTCGCAGGTGACGCTCAGCTTGCTGCCCTGGGTGAGCGCCCGGCCGATGACGTTGCCGTTGTGGCTCGTCGAGAGGCCGTCGAAGTCTTCGTAGCGGGCCTCGGCCTCGGCGCCGACCCCGTTGGCCGCGTCGATGGTGCGCGCGAAGGGGAGCTTGTTCGTCTCGCCGCTCGCGAGGTGCGCCTGGGCGCGGTGGCTGGTCGCTTCCCACACGGCGAAGGCCTCGGCGTCCTGCACCTTGAGCGAGAGCTGCGCGTACTCGGCCATGTGAATGCCGATGAGCAACACCCCCACGAAGACCACGCTACCCAGCGCCAGCTCGACCGTGGCCTGCCCCCGCGCGCGCATCAGTGGAGCCCCTGGTAGTTGGCGCCCACCAGTTGATCGTAGGCCTCGCGTTGCCAGGTGAGCCCCGGCGCGCTGAGCACCGTGCGCACGTCGTCCGAGCGATTGACGTTGGGCGAGTCCACGTCCATGGGCACCAGCGTCGCGCGCCAGAAGGGGTTGAGCAGGTTGGCCGGTTCGTCCCAGTGCTCGCTGCGGTGGTAGTACGCCATGCCCGTGGCGAGCGCGGTCATGCGCCGAATGCTCAGGCGGTTGCTCCCCCGGGTGTGCAGCGAGAGGCCGCGCCCGTCCCACTCGCTCGCCGCGCCCGTGGCGCTGAACGGGAACTGGAAGTGCAGCTCCCAGGGGAACGGCTTGCGCCCCTTGCCGGGGTCGCGCAGCAGGTCACGCTCGAGGGCCACCATCAGCTTGGGCTGGCCCCACGCGTCTTCCTCCGCGCCGCCCGCCTCGTGGGGCTTGAAGCCCGGGGTGCGCACCCAGACCGAGGGGCACTCGACGCAGATGCCCATGGTGTGGTGCACGTCAGGCTGCTTGTCCTCGGCGGGACCGTCGGCTCGCAGCTGCGGCTCCCACTGGTGCTCGTCGGAGCGGTCGACCTGGTCGGTCGAGAACACGTGGGCCTTGATCTCCGCGGTGCCCCGGCAGTTTCCGACCGAGACCTGCACCAGCCCGTGATCGTCGCCCCACGCGTATTCCGAGCTCATGCCGCCGTGGCGCGTGCGGGCCCAGTAGGCGCTGCCCTGCTTGCCCGACGCGAGCCCCAGGGCCACGCCATGGTCCGACGCGTAGCGCTCCAGCCGCCCCCCGACCCGCGAGGGCACCGCGGTGCGGCTGGTGAGGAACGGGTCTCCGCGCGACCCCATGGCCGCCGAGAGCATGGCCTCGCTCCAGGTGTGCCGGCTGCACAACCCCGAGCGCTCCTCTTCCGACCCGCCGGGCAGGAAGTCGCAGTCCACCTCTCGCCGCGAGACCCGCGACGCCGAGTTCAAGCCTCCGTCGAGGACCGACACGTCGCCCTGCATCGCGGCGCTCAGGATGGCGTTGGTGAGCACCTGGCTCGAGAGATCTTCGAACAGCCGGTCCTGGAGCGGCTTGACGGGCGGTGGCAACCGGCCCGCCATCAGCTCACCCCGCAGGTCGGAGATCTTCCCCTGGATGCTCTCGGCCTCGGCGCCCGCCGCCTGGTCCAGCTGCCGCCACAGCGGCCCGGCCGAGCCTTCGATGTCGCGCTGCACGTAGTCGCGCACGTCGTTCCGGAACCCGGTGAGCCGCGCCCTCTCGTTCACCGTCAGCCGGCAGTTGCTGTTGAGGATGTCCTGGGCGGCGTTGTGCGAACCGTCGGCCATGGCGCGGGCGTAGGAGGTCCACGAGATGAGCGACTCGTCGGCCGCCATCGCCACCCAGTAGGACACCTCGAGCCGGTTGATCACCGCCATGTTGTTGAAGGTGCGCGCGGTCATGATCGCGTTCGAGTAGGCGGCGGCGTCGCTGAGGTTCTGCAGCTCGTGGCGCTGCCGGATGCGCAGCCCCAGGCCGATGGTCATGGTGACCATCAACGCCAGGAACAGCATGGTCAGCGAGAGCAACACCAGGTTCTGGCCGCGCGGTGCGCTCATGGCGCCGGCTCGCAGTGCTGGCGCTTGAAGGCCGCCGGCCGCGGGGGCGTCATCATGTGCATCGCCGCCGTGCCCACCACGGGGAAGACCCACTGCTGGTCGTCGTAGCGGGTCATGAACTCGGCGCGGAACCCGTTGAGCGACTGCGAGCTCGTCGTCCAGTTGGCCTGGCGGGTGGGAATGAGCGGGTTCTGCTTCTGGTACGCGCCGAAGCCGAACCAGGCCCGGTACATGGTGGCCATCACCCAGTTGGCGAAGGGGATCCGCAGGGGGTACCAGTAGACGACGCGCGCCTCGAGCAGGTAGCCGCCCTTCTCCGGGTCGTCGAAGTCCTCCTCCGACCACTTGCGCACCGACGAGGCCCGCGGCGAAGGCCGGAAGAGCCACAGCACCGGCCGGTCGTGAGGCGCGTCGGCGTTCGCGTCGTACTGGTTCTCGTAGGGCTTGCCGTTGGTCCGCAGCACGAAGGCGCGGCCCAGCTTCTGCTGCGGTGTCGCCCCCGCGGTCGACTCGCCGAGGTACGAGGTGAAGCTCGGTAGCAGCGCGAGGATCGCCGCGTGGGTCATCGCCTGGCAGTCGCCGTGGCGCACCGAGCCCACCCGCACCGCCGCCCAGGCCGCGTGCTCCGCGAAGAGCCGCCCCTGGAGCAGCATGAACAGCTGCAGCGTGCCCAGCACCATGAACAGCGTCAGCGGCATGGTCAGCGCCGTCTCCACCGCTGCCTGGCCCGACTCACGACGCGTGCTCACCCGGCCCAGCTTCCCCCGGGTGGACCGGTCACTCCATCGGGCAGAAGGCCGCGGGGTGGGTCTTGGTGGGTGCGAGACGGCCGTGGTAGGGGGGCCGACATGGCCGAGCTCGTGTTTTTTCGTCGGGGGGACGAAGTGTTGCGGGTGTTGCTCACGGACGACCGCATCGTCCTGGGTCGTGGTGAGCGCTGCGACGTGGTGCTCCCCGACCCCGAGGTCTCGCGTCAGCACGTGGCGCTCCACCTCGAGGACGGCCGCTGCATCCTCCAGGACCTCTCGGGCAAGGGCACGCTCGTCGCCGGCCAGCGGGTCACCGGGGGCGTGGTGCAGGACGGCGCCGACCTCGTGCTGGGCCAGTGGCGCGCCATCTTCCGGCAGTCGGGCAGCGGCGCCGACACCGACGCCACAGAGCTGGGCCCGCGCACCGAGATGATCGCCGCGGCCGACGTGCCCGACAGCGCGAAGATCCCCGCGCAGGTGCGCCTGCGGGCCGGCGGCGCCGAGACGACCCACAAGCTGCAGACCGAGAGCTTCACCGCCGGCAAGGATGCCGGAAATGACCTCGTGCTGAACCAGCGATTCGTTTCGGGCCGTCACCTCAAGGTGACGCGGCAGCACAACCGGTTCCTCGTCAGCGACCAGCGCTCGACCAACGGCACCTGGCTGGGCAACGTGCGCCTCTTCGAAGCCGAGGTGCCGCTCTTCACCACCCTGCGCGTCGGCGAGGGCGAGCTGGTCATCGAGCCCGCCTCGCAGCCCAACGCCCCCCGGGGCGCCACCGGCACCTACGGGCTCATCGGCACCGACGCCTCGGTCCGCAACCTCATCGAGCTCATCGACCGGGTCGCGCCGTCGACCGCGGCGGTGGCCATCTTCGGCGAATCGGGCACCGGCAAGGAGCTCGTGGCCCGGGCCATCCACTCCCAGTCCAACCGCGCCCAGGCCCCCTTCATCCCCGTGAACTGCGCGGCCATCTCCAAGGAGCTCATCGAGAGCGAGCTCTTCGGCCACGAGAAGGGCGCGTTCACCGGCGCGATCAACGCGCGCAAGGGCGCCTTCGAAGAAGCCGACGGCGGCACCATCTTCCTCGACGAGATCGGCGAGCTCCCCGTCGAGCTGCAGGCCAAGCTGCTGCGCGCGCTCGAGTCGGGCGAGATCAAGCGCGTCGGCGCCCCGCGGCCGATCAACGTCGACGTGCGCGTGGTGGCGGCCACCAACCGCGACCTGCTGGCCATGTCGCGCGAGGGCAAGTTCCGCGAAGACCTGTACTACCGGCTGTGCGTCATCCCCCTCAACCTGCCGCCGCTGCGCAGCCGGCCGTCCGACATCAAGCTGCTCGCCGAGCACTTCCTCAAGCTCCACGCCCCCCGCGGCCAGCGGGTGCTGCTCACCCCGGCGGCCCTCAAGGCCCTCGAGGGCCACGCCTGGCCCGGCAACATCCGCGAGCTGCGCAACGTGATTCACCGCTCGCTGCTGCTGCGCAAGGCCCAGAACATCGACGCCGGCGACCTCACCTTCGACTCCCGCGGCGACCAGCAGCCCGCGCGCATCGGCGGCGAACTCGACTGCATCCCCGGCATGTCGCTCGAGGCCCAGCTCGAGCGCGCCGAGCGCATGATCATCGAGGGCGCCATTCGCCGCTTCAGCACCCGCGACCAGGTCGCCCGCGAGCTGAGCATCGCCCGCTCCACCCTCTTCAAGCGGCTCAAGGAATGGGGCATCGGCAACAATGCCGACGAGTAACCCGCTGAATTGAGGCCTCTTCGGGGGCAATAGATCGCCGAATGCGGTGGGGCGTTTCGAAAGCCCATGACCGCGCTGCCCCCGATGACCGAGCTGTACCGCCAACACCGAGCGCGGGCGTTGTCCATCGCCCGCCGCATCCTCCGCGACGCCGACGAGGCCGAAGACGTGGTGCAGGAGGTCTTCACCCGGCTCTTCAGCCAGAACGTGCGCTTCGACGGCAAGGCCGCGTACACCACCTGGCTGCACCGCATCCTCGTCAACTCGTCGATCAACTCGCTGCGCGCCCGCAAGCGCCGCGGCCGCCTCGAGAGCCCCATCGGCGAGGCCGACGACCCCGAGGAGATCGCCGTGGACCACGAGCGCCACGAGCTGTTCCTCGAGGCCCTCACGCACCTCTCGGAGCAACACCGGCAGGTGGTGACCCTGCGCGACCTGCGCGGCTACTCGTACCCGGAGATCGCCCGCATGCTCGGCCTGCCCGAGGGCACGGTGAAGAGCTCCCTCAACCGCGGCCGCACCCGGCTCATGGCGCGCATGGCCCAGACCACCGCCGAGCCCGTCGACTACTCTTCCTTCGTTCCCACGAACTGATCGGCCTTGTCCTTGAAGAGCACGTTGAAGGTCGTCAGCGAGCCGTAGCACCGCGTCACGTACTGCTGCATCTCCACCTTCTCGGTGTCGGTCAGCTTGGGGTGCGCGTTGAGCTTCATCTCCAGCGTGCGCAGGCGATCACGCACCATCACCACCTTGTGAAACAGGGCGTCGATGGGCAGGTCCTTGCCCTGCACCGCGGGGTCGGCGGGCACCAGGCGCACCGTGCCGCCTTCCCACTTGCCGGCCAGCGCCACGTCGGTGAGGCCCGAGGCCTCGAGGAAGAGCTCCATCAGTTCCTGGCGGGTCATGCTGTCTCCTTCAAAATCGATGGGGGTGCTGGGATCGATGCGGGAAATCTGCCGGGGCGCGTCGACCACCACGGCGCGGCCGTCGGCGTGGCGCACGAGGGGGCCGATGGGCTTGAGGGCGCGGGCCCGCTTCGTCGAGGCCTCCACGGCGGCGACCACGGCTTCTCCCCGGCCCACGAAGGCGTCGCACAGGGGCGCCGCGGGCGGAAACAGGCCGCGGTTGGGTTGGATGCGGCAGTTCCCCACCGCGCCCCGCACCGGGTCGAACGAGTGCGCCCGCCACAGCTTGCAGTTGCCGCACACCCGCTCGTGGGGCTCGAAGACCGGGAGCGCCGAACCGTCGCTGGGCACCTCGTCGCTCATGAAGTGAGGTCGTAGGCGCGCGGGGCTTGTGTTTCAAGCAGGCTTTCAGTACGCGCCCCCCCCGCTATGGCGACCATCCCGTTGGACCGAATCCGCAACATCGGCATCTCCGCTCACATCGACTCGGGCAAGACGACGCTCACTGAGCGCATCCTGTTCTACACGGGCAAGATCCGTGAGATCCACGAAGTCCGCGGCAAGGACGGCGTCGGCGCGACGATGGACTCGATGGATCTCGAGCGTGAGAAGGGCATCACCATTCAGTCTGCCGCGACCTACGCGCAGTGGAATGGCTCGCTCGCCCAGCTCGAAGACTTCAACATCAACATCATCGACACTCCCGGCCACGTCGACTTCACCATCGAAGTCGAGCGTTCGCTGCGCGTGCTGGACGGCGCGATCCTCGTGCTCGACTCGGTGGCCGGCGTGCAGAGCCAGTCGATCACCGTCGACCGCCAGATGAAGCGCTACGGCGTTCCCCGCATCTGCTTCGTCAACAAGATGGACCGCGCCGGCGCGAACTACCTGCGCTGCGCCGACATGCTCAAGGAAAAGCTCGGCCACCACGCCGTGCCCATCCAGGTGAACATGGGCGCCGAGGACAAGTTCATGGGCGTCATCGACCCCATCGACGGCAAGGCGTACTTCTTCGACGGCGAGAAGGGCGACAAGGTTCGCTGCGAGGCCGTGCCGGCCGAGTACGTGGAAGAGACCAAGAAGCGCCGCGAGCAGATGATCGAGATGGTCGCCGAAGTGGACGACCAGCTGGCCGAGAAGTTCCTCGCCGGTGAGGCCGTCTCCGCCGACGAGCTGCGCGGGGCCATCCGCCGCGCCACGATCTCGCTCAAGATGACCCCCGTGATGTGCGGCTCCGCCTACAAGAACAAGGGCGTGCAGGTGCTGCTCGACGCGGTGTGCTCGCTGCTGCCCTCGCCCCCGGAAGTCGAGAACGTCGCGCTCGACCAGCGCAACGCCGAAGCGAAGGTCATCCTCGCCTCCGACCCCACCAAGCCGTTCGTCGGCCTGGCGTTCAAGCTCCAGCAGGACCAGTACGGCCAGCTGACCTACTTCCGCATCTACCAGGGCACGGTTCGCACCGGCGACACCATCATCAACAACTCGCGCGGCCAGCGAAAAGAGCGCGTGCCCCGCATGTTCCGCATGCACTCCGACCGCCGCGAAGAGATCGCCGAGGCGAAGTGCGGTGACATCGTCGCGCTGTACGGCGTCGAGGCCACCTCCGGCGACAGCTTCTCCGACACGTCGGTGTACTACACGCTGACCTCGATGCACGTGCCTGACGCCGTCATCTCGCTGGCCGTCTCGCCCAAGGACCGCACGGGCGAAGCGAACTTCAGCAAGGCGCTCAGCCGCTTCACCCGCGAAGACCCCACCTTCCGCGTGCACCGCGACGAAGAGTCGGCCCAGACCATCATCAGCGGCATGGGCGAGCTCCACCTCGACATCTACATGGAGCGCATGCGCCGCGAGTACGACTGCGAAGTCGTCTCGGGCAAGCCCCAGGTCGCGTACCGCGAGACCATCACCCAGCGCGGCGAGTTCGCGTACACGCACAAGAAGCAGACCGGTGGTTCTGGCCAGTTCGCGCGCGTGTGCGGCTTCCTCGAGCCCCTCCCCTCCGACGCCGTGCTCCAGTACGAGTTCGTCAACGAGACGGTCGGCGGCACGATCCCCAAGGAATACATCCCCGGCATCGAGAAGGGCTTCAACGAGGCCGTCAAGAAGGGCTCGCTGATCGGCTTCCCGGTCGTCGGCATCCGCTGCGTCGTCAACGACGGCGACTACCACGACGTCGACTCGAGCGAGCAGGCCTTCAAGACGGCCGCCATCATGGCCTTCCGCGAAGGGTACGAGCGCGCGAAGCCGGTGGTCATGGAGCCCGTGATGAAGGTTGAAGTCCGCGCCCCGGCCGAGTTCCAGGGCTCGGTCGTCGGCCAGGTCAACCAGCGCCGCGGCATGATCCTCGAGACCGGTACGGCCGAGGGTCACGTCACCGTGGTCGCGGAAGTGCCGCTCAACACCATGTTCGGCTACTCCACCGACCTCCGCTCGGCCACCCAGGGCAAGGCCGAGTTCTCCATGGAGTTCGCGCGCTACTCGGCCGTTCCCAAGGGCGAGCAGGACACCCTGATGAAGCAGTTCAAGGACAAGCAGGCCGCCGAAGCCGCCGCGCGTAAGTAATACGTACGTCTTCAGCGCTGCGCTGCCCGCGGGCCGGTCCCTCTCTTCGAGGTGCCGGCCCGTGGTGTTTTCGGGGCGGCAATCGGTGGTTGCGCGGCTGGAACGCGCCCGTAACATGCGCCCCGCTGACCACCCACCACCAGGGAGCCGCACGTGGCCTCGAGCTTTCAGACCGTCCCCGAGATGTTGCTGCACCGCCTCGCGGCGACGCCCGACAACACCGCCTTCAGCTTCCCGGTCGGCTCGGGGTGGAAGCAGGTCAGCTGGAAGCAGTTCGGTGAGCAGGTGCGCCAGGTGTCCATGGGCCTGCGGGCGCTGGGCCTGAAGAACGAAGAGCGCGTGGCCATTCTCGCCGGCACCCGCTTCGAGTGGGTGGTGGCCGACATGGGCATCCTGGGAGCCGCGGGCGCGACCACCACCATCTACCCGTCGAACCTCGCCGACGAGTGCGAGTTCATCATCAACGACTCCGACACCAAGTACGTCTTCGCCGAGAACGACGACCAGGTGGCCAAGCTCACCGCGGTGCGCGCGAAGATCCCCGGCATCCGCCACGTGATCACCTTCGACGGCAAGTCGAGCGCCGACGGCTGGGTGCTCACGCTCAACGAGCTGCTCGAGAAGGGCAAGCCCGCCAGCCAGGCCGACTGGGAAGCCGTCTGCAAGACGGTGAAGAACCAGGACATCGCGACGCTGATCTACACCTCGGGCACCACCGGCAAGCCCAAGGGCGTGGTGCTCACCCAGGACTGCTGGGTCTACGAGGCCGAGGCCATCGACGAGATGAAGCTGCTCGTGCCCGACGACGTGCAGTTCTTCTGGCTGCCGCTGGCCCACAGCTTCGGCAAGGTGCTCGAGGTCGCGCAGCTGAAGATCGGCTTCCACACCGCCATCGACGGCCGCGTGGACAAGATCGTCGAGAACCTCGCGCAGGTGAAGCCCACCTTCGTGGCCGCCGTGCCGCGCATCTTCGAGAAGGTCTACAACAAGGTCGTCGAGGGCACGAAGAAGACGGGCGGGCTCAAGTACTCGATCTTCAAGTGGGCGGTGGAGGTCGGCCGCGAGGTCTCGGCGCTCCGCCAGCAGCGGCAGGAGGCGAGCGGCCTGTTGGCGGTGAAGTACTCGCTGGCGACGAAGCTGGTGTTCTCCAAGCTGCAGGATCGCTTCGGCGGCCGGCTGCGCTACTTCGTGTCCGGCTCGGCGCCGCTCTCGCGCGAGATGGCCGAGTTCTTCCACGCCGCGGGCATCTTGATCCTCGAAGGCTACGGGCTGACCGAGACCAGCGCCGCGTCGTTCGTGAACCGGCCCACCAACTTCAAGTTCGGCAGCGTGGGCCCCGCGCTCCCCGGGACCCAGCTGAAGATCGCCGAAGACGGCGAGATCCTCATCAAGGGCCGCGGCGTGATGCGCGGGTACCACAACCTCCCCGAGCAGACGGCGGAGACCATCAAGGACGGCTGGCTCTACACCGGCGACATCGGCGAGGTCGACGCCACGGGCCTGCTGCGCATCACCGACCGCAAGAAGGACCTGATCAAGACCTCGGGCGGCAAGTACGTGGCCCCCCAGTCCATCGAGGGCAAGTTCAAGATGCTCTGCCCCTACGTCAGCCAGTCGCTGGTGCACGGCAACAACCGGAACTTCTGCACCATGCTCATCGCCCTCGACAAGGAAGCCATCACCGAGTGGGCCAAGGGCAACGGGGTCCAGGGCAGCTACGAGCAGATCGTCAAGGACCCGCGCACCCACGCGCTGATCAAGCCCTCGGTACAGGAGCTCAACAAGGGCCTCGCCTCGTACGAGTCGATCAAGAACTTCGCCATCCTCCCCCGGGATCTCACCCTGGAAGACGGCGACCTCACCCCCAGCCTCAAGCTCAAGCGCAAGGTGGTCGAGGGCAAGTACAAGGAGCTCATCGACGGCTTCTACGCGGGCAACGTCGCGGAGCTCTGAGCCTGCCCTTCCTCCGCCACGTCGCCATGGGCGACCCCCAGGCCCCGTTCTCCACGGTGATGGGGGTGCTCGAGCACCACGGCCTGCTCGGCCCCGAGGGCCGGCTGCGCGCCGACGTGCAGCTGGTGTCCATGGGCGACCACTTCGACTGGGGTGAAGCGTCGCAACGACGGCGGGCCACCGAGGACGCCATCGCGCTGCTGGCGTGGCTCTCGGCGCACCCCGAAGACCAGGTCATCATCCTCGCGGGCAACCACGACCTGGGCCGGGTCTGCGAGCTGGCCCCCTTCACCACCGACGCCGCCTTCGAGACGGCCCACGCGCGCGCCGCCGCGGCCTGGCGGGGCGGAAAGACCGACCCCGAGGCCCAGCAGGCCTTCGTCGCGGACTACCCTCACCTGCCCGACGCCGAGTGCCTCGCGCGCGACTTCTCGTGCTTCTCCACCGAGCAGCAACGCCTGGTGACGGAGCTGCTGCGCACCCGCCGCTTCCGCCTCGCCCACGCGCACGGCGGGCTGCTGCTGGTGCACGCCGGGGTGACCACCGAGGACTTCGCGCAGCTGGGGCCCGTGCCCCTCGACGCGAGCGCCGCCGCCGCGAGCCTCAACGACTTCTTCGACGCCCGCATCGAGCAGTGGACCGCCGGCGCCCTCGACCTCGCCCCGCTCCACCAGCCGGGCTCGGCGGCCATCGGCGAAGCCCGCGGGGTGCTCTTCCACCGCCCGCAGAAGCCGAAACAGGACGACCGCCGCTTCGACGGCCCGCCCCGCCGCCGCTTCGACCCTCGCGGGCTGCCCGAGGCCTTCCCCCAGGCCATCGGCCACATCCGCGACAAGAAGTGCCGCGAGCTCTTCGAAGACTGGGCCGACGGAAAGCCCCCCAGAGACGGGCCCCTGCGCGCGCTGCGCATCGACGGCGACGGGGTGCGCTACGCGGTGGGCACGCCGGCCGACGCGCGGCTGTTCTTCCTCGACGCGGGCATGAACCACACCTCGCCGGAACGCTACGAGCTGTTCGACCTCGATCTCCGCCGACCCTTTCAGTCGAGGTTGAAGCCGGCGATCAGCGGCACGTGATCCGACAGGCCGGTGAAGCGGCTCGCGGGGTCTCCGAAGGTGTGCGTGTCGTTGAGGTCGACGAAGCCCAGGCCGTTGCCGGCGAAGACGTGATCGAGGTGCATGCGCAGGTGCATGAAGCCCGCAGTGGCGAAGGCCCCGGGCTTCGTGAGATCGATCTGCTTGAGCAACTCCTGCGCCCCGCGCAGCCCCGCCTCGCGCGTGAGGTACTGGTACACGGGCGTCGCCGGCCCGGTGTTGAAGTCGCCCACCACGAGGTAGGGGTCTGACTTCGAGGTGGCGGCGGCGAACTCCGCCACGGCCCGCGCCTCGGCAAGCTGGTTGGTGCCGAAGCCCATCTTTCCCGGCTGGCTCCAGAACTCCTTCGCCCAGGGGGTGGGCAACGAGAGGTGGGTGTTGAAGAGGTGAAAGCGGCGCCCCTCGAGGTTCTCGAGCTGCAGGTGCGCGGCGATGCGCGTCTGCTTCACCTGCTTGAGCGTCTCGGTGCGGTGGTGGGTGATGGCGTGCGGCTTGTGCCCGTTGTCGGCGATCACCTCGAGCTTCTGGCTGTTGACCAGCATCGCCAGGCCCGTGGTGTAGAGCTTCACCGAGCCCACCTGGTACACGTGCGCGGGGAAGTACCAGGCGCGGTAGGGCATCACGAGCCCACGACGCCGGAAGTCCTGGGTGAGGTGCCGCAGGAAGGCCTCGAGCTGCGTCTCGGCCGGGTGGCCTCCACGGTGCGCCACCCCGGAGCGGATCGACTTCGTCTCCACCTCCTGCAGCGCGATCAACTCGGGGAGCGGGTCGAGCGAACTCAGCGCCTGCGCGATGCGCTCCTTGGCCCCCGCGGTGCTCGCGAGGCCCTTGAGGCCGTGCCCGAAGTAACGGACGTTGTAGCTGACGATCCGCACCGCACGAGCCTAACGCCGGCGTGGTGCCAGTGCGCGACTCAACGCCGCACCCTCGCGACGGGAAGGGCCGTCGGGCACGAAGCGCTCGGGCGCCGAGAGGACCAGCTCCTCGAGCGCCAGCGCCTCGGCCCAGCCCTCGCGCACGTCGGCGGCCGCGACGGTGAGCTGATCGCGCCACGCCGCCACCCGCTCCGGGTCCGGCGTCAGCCCCGCGTGACGCGCAAACTCTGCGAAGAGCAACGTCCGCACGCCGGGGTCGGCCCCCACGTCGTCCCCGCTGGGCATTCGGGTGCGGCGCACGAACGAGGACAGCCGGCTGGCGCGCGGCGCGCGACGCGCGGGCTTCGCCCTGGCCACGGCCGCGAGACACAGCCGGGCATCGGCGGCCTTGAGGTCCACCGTGCCGTCACGCAGGAACAGCTCCAACCGCGCCCGGTCCCCCGCGGGCCACGCCAGCGCGTCCAGCAGGCGGCGCCAGGTGCGCGACTGGTAGAAGAGCGACTCGGCGACGTCACACAGCCGCTGCGCCCGACGCGCGCTCAACACCCCGGCCTGCTGCGCCGCGCGCGCCGTCGCCCAGACGTTGACCCACGGCACCGAGAGCGCCCGGAAGCCGTTGGCCTCGTCGGCGTGCAGCAGCGCCACGGCCGCGTCGTCGTTCCACGTCCCCCGCACGAAGCGCCCGGCGATCTCCCCCAGCGGCGTGACCACCCCGGGCAACTCCGCGGCCCGCAGCGCGCCCATGCTGCACGCGCCGTAGACGGGAATGCCGGCGGTCTGCGCGGCGATGAGCTCGTGGTGCCAGACCGACGGCGCCGCCTCGAAGACCCCGTCGATCAAGACGATCGCCTCGGGCGCCGCCTCGATGGCCTTGAAGACGTCTCCCTGCCGGGCCGGCGGCCGGTAGTCGGCAGTCAGGAGTCGACAGGCCTCTGCGCGCGGAAGGCTGGGGCCGAGGAAGACGATGATCACAGGAGCTCCGAGACGCGCATCGTGGGGCTCACGGCCTTCACCACGAAGGGGGCCTCGCGGAGCGTCACCACCGCGATCTCCGCGTCGATGACCGCGCCCAGCGCCCGGCGCTCGCGACGCGGCCGCGCCCGGGCGGGGGTCGCGCCCTGCAGGGAGCGCAGCAGCGTGAGGCCCGCCTCGCGTTCCCCGGTGAGCACGTCTTCACGCGCCCCGTGGATCTCGGTCAGCCGCGACTGGGCCGCCTCCAGCAACGCGGACTCCACGGCGTCGTCCCACGAGCGGCGGCACGCGTAGCCCGCGGTCAGCGGCACCACGTCGCTCTCGAGGTCGAAGAGCAGCGCCCCGGCCAGGGGCAGCGCCGCGCCCGGCGGCGTGAGGTCGAACGCGAAGGCCGCGATGCCCTGGTCCTGCAGCGCGCGCGCGAAGGGAGGCAGTTCCACCAGCCGCGCCCGCGCCGCCGGCGCCGTCCACCCCCGGGGCAGCGTGCGGGCCAGCGCGTCGCGCTCCACCAACTCCAACACCGCGTGCTCCACGGCCGCGCGCTTCGAGGTGGGGTGCGCACCCAGGCCGTTCGAGCGCCAGGTGGCGATGGAGGGGCCCAACCAGCAGGTCCCCGCGGGCGGGCAGTAGACGGTCTCGGCCGGCACCCAGCAGGGGCGATTTCCCTCGAGGGTGCGCCCGGGGGCCCAGGCCACCGAGAGCCCGTCGACGTCCCACAGCGCGCCCTGGGGCGCGGGGCCGAAGCGCAACGAGCCCAGGTCCGGCGACTCCGCGGCCGACAATTCGATGGCCTCCCCCAGGGCGCTCCACTGGGCGGCGGCCAACGTGCGCCCCTTGCCCTGCGAGACCTGCAGCACGTGACCGAAGGGCCGCACGGCGCCCACCACCTCGAAGCCCAGGCGATCGAGCCCGGTCAGCCGCGCGAGCCGGGTGACGCCGAAGGCCGAGGCGAGTCGCTTCGAAGGAGGGCTCGCCGGGTTCGCCACGCACCGGCGCTCTAACTGAGGTACGTGGTGCCGCGCGACAGGTTTGGATCCCCGTGACGAGACGCGCAACAGGCATCGGCATCATCGCGCTCGCCGCGACCCTCTGGGGCACCTGGCCGCTCTACACGCGCGGCGGGGCGATCTCCGGGCTGGCCATCGGCTTCATCACCCTCCTGGTGATGTCGCTCCCGGCGCCCTTCGTCTTCCGCCGCAGCGACTTCGCCGATCGCGGCGCGGTGGCGGCCCTGCTGCTCGTGGGCCTCGCCGACGCGGCCAACGTGGTCCTCTACTTCTCGGCGCTGGAGCGGGGCCCGGTGGTGGTCGCGGTGCTCTCGCACTACCTCGCGCCCACGCTCGTCGCGGTGCTCGCCCCGCTGGTGCTCGACGAACCACGCTCTCGCCGGGCGCTGCTCGCGAGCCCCCTGGTGCTGACGGGCCTGGGGCTGGTGCTGGGCCACGGCAGCCACGCCAGCGGGTGGCTCACCACCGCGCTGCTCGGCGGCGGGAGCGCGATCTTCTACGCCCTGGTGGTGCTGGGGAGCCGTCGCGCCGGCCGCACCTTCGGCCCGCTCGCCGTCACCTCCCTGCACTCGGTGCTCTCGGCGGCGGTGTTGCTGGTGCTCTTCCGCGGCGCCGCCCTGCCCGTCGCGGTCGACGGTGGCCTGGCGATCATCCTCTTCGCGGGCCTGGTCAACGGACTGCTGGGCGCGGCCCTCTTCAACGTCAGCCTGCGCCTCATCGGTGCGCAGCTGGTCGGCGTCTTCACCTACCTCGAGCCGCTGACGGCCGCGCTGCTGGGCGTGCTGGTGCTGCACGAAGCCTTCGGGCTGTGGAGCGCGCTGGGGGTGTTGCTGGTGGTGGCCGCCGGCGCGTGGGCCGCGGCCGAGCCTCAGCGCATGGCGCTGCCGGACAACGCGGCGCCCTGAGCCGGCGTGGGCAGGTCGTCCTTCGGGGGCGGCGCGGGCTGCGTCTTGCGGAACTCGTAGCCAATCTCGAGATCCACCGCGAAGCCGAACTGGTTGTCGTAGCGCTCGAGCGGCTTGTTCACCCGGAAGGTCTTGTAGACGCGCGCGTTGATGAACAGGAAGGGCAGCACCCGCAACCGGGCGCCGGCGAACGCGACGGACTTGAGGCCGAACAGGCCGATGACGCCCTGGTTGGGGTCCACCGTGGTCAGCTCCGAGAACGACTCGACGCCGCGCAGGTAGTAGCTGCCGAAGAGCTGGAAGAAGCTGAGCACCGGCACCTCGAGGTGGGCCACGAAGTTCTTGGCCAGCGCGTTGCT
The DNA here is from genome assembly GCA_903905455.1 of uncultured Archangium sp. Classification (GTDB taxonomy): domain Bacteria; phylum Myxococcota; class Myxococcia; order Myxococcales; family Myxococcaceae; genus Archangium_A. The sequence continues at coordinate 30,147 of CAIVGN010000098.1, read as the reverse complement.
CGTCCCCTCGAAGGCGAAGGTGAGCGCGATGGCGTCGCGGATGCCCCAGCTGGCCTCGAGGTAGTACCCGAAGCGCTGCCCCAGGCCCCGCTCGAGCACGTACTGGTGCTTGGGAATGTAGAGGGCCGTCGGCGACCCGGCCGCGCGGAAGTCGGTGTTCAGGTATGCCATGCGGTCGATCTCGTAGAACGTGTCGAAGTAGCTGGGCGCGTAGCGGTTCCCGAGGAAGCGCGCCTCGGCCACCACCCGGAACGCGTGCACGGTCTTGTCGCCCACGTTGAAGCGCCCGAGGAACCCCGCGGTGAAGCCCGAGTCGCCGTCGAGGAGCATCGAGTAGTCGACGTAGGGCTTGAGGTCGACGCTGTCGTTCTTGAACACCTTGACCTCGGCGTCGACGCCCACCAGGCGAGCCGGGCGCAGCGAGGTGACCGCGAGCCGGTTGGTGGCGGCGACCACGCGCTCGCCGGGCACGTCGGACAGGGTCCACGGGGCCTTCCAGTCGAGGCCACCAGAGACGCCGAGCGAGAAGGTCTTCGCCAGCAGGTTCTTCGGCTTGAAGAACGACAGCGGCTTGAGGAAGGCGATGCCCGAGAGCTGGTTCCATTCCAGCAGGTCGTTGGTCATCAACTCGAAGCCCGCGTAGTCGTTGTACATGTCGACCTGGGCCGAGGCCCGCGGGTAGTCGATGTCGATGCTCGGCGAGTAGCGGCGGGTGATGGCGCCGTGGCCGACCGACGACGCGTAGCGCTGGCCGGCGCTCACGTAGATCTGGTCCTCCTTCCGCCCGTAGGTCACGTATTTGAGGATGCGCCCGAAGTCGTGAACCGAGTCGTAGTCCTCGACGCGGAAGCGGCCGATGCGATCGATGAGGTACGGCGAGCCGGTCGCGGGGTTGGTCGCGAAGTTCACCAACTCGAGGCGCAGCGGCACGCCCACGCCGATGCCCAGCTTGCCGTCGAGGAAGCGCAGGTCGACCAGGGGCTCGATCAGCGCGTAGTAGGCGTCCTCGAAGCGCTCGAGGCCGGCCGACACGCCGATGCGCGTGTTCTTCACCGTGAGCCGATCGCTGCCCAGGTACACCGAGAGCTCGCCCTTGACGAAGTCCGGCTTGCCGTCACGGCGCTCGGGCTCCGCTGCGACCATCACCGGCGGCGGCAGCACCAGCGGCGCGTCTCCCGGCAGCCCGGCGTCGACCTCCACGGGCACCGGAACTTCGGTCGCGACCTCTTCACCCACCCCACCGTCAGCGACGGCGAGGAGCGCAGCAACCAGGACCTGGAGCATGAGGGAACCTTACTTGCCGCAGGGGTTCATCGGCTTGAGGAAGCGCGCCATCTCGGCCTCGTCCGCGACCGTGCCCGCGAGCTCCAGCTGCTCGGCGGTCTTCTCGGGCGCCGGGTCGGACTGGCTCCAGATGCCCACCTGCAGCGCGTCGCCCGGGCACTCGAAGAGGATGGCGTTGTTGAGCCCCTCGGCGCTGCCGTTGCCCCCGGTGTCGAGCTTCCCGCGAGAAGCGACCCACGAGAGCTTGCGGCCGTCGATCGTGAGCTGCCCGCGCTTCACGATGTCCTTGGCGTCGATGTTGATGCCGCTCTGCGAGAGCGTGTTGGGGTCGGTGTCCTTGCCGCTGAAGAAGTCGCGCGCCTTCTTGTTGTTGTCGTTGGCGACGATGCGGAAGTACGTGAACGTGTGACCGTCGGCGGTCATCGCGAAGCCGCCGTCCGCCAGCGCCTCGCGGTCCGTGAGGACGGTGGTCTGCATCAGCCCGAAGATGCTGAGGCTGGCGACCACGCTGTACCCCTCGGGGATGCCGCCGAGCTGCTTGAGCGCGTTGGCCTGGCGCTCCTTCGGGTCGTTGACCCCGTCGCCGATGTCCTTGACGGCCTTGCCCAGGCCAAACAACGCGATGGCCGTGCCGAGGCAGATCAGCCCGGCGAGGCCACCGCAGCCGATGAGTACGTAGACCCACGGCGATCGCTGCTTCGGCGCTCCAGGAGGCGTTTCCATGAGCGCGCGGTATAGCCACGAAGCCGCGCGCCCCCCAAGGACTTCGAGGGCGTCAGATCGCGCCGGAGCTGAGCACGAAGAACACGCTCTCGTAGAACTTGGTGAAGGCCTCGAAGAGCTTGCCCATCACCGGCATGAGGCCGAGGCCGCCACCGAGCAGCAGGAAGTGGGTGACGACGCTGTATTCGACCATCGCCTGCCCACGCGGGCCGCGGAGGAGCTCAGCGGCTCTTCTTGTCGGCTTCGCAGTCTTTCTTGCACTCATTTTCGAACTCCTTGCACTTGTCCTGGCAGAACGAAATCTTGTCCGCTGAGTCCTTCTTCAACGCCGTCTTGCACATGTCCTTGCACTGCTTGACCGTGTCCGCGCAGGTCGCTTCACACGCCCCGCCCGCGAAAGCCGCACCGGGGACGAACATCAACGCCAACAAGAGCCATTTCATGGAGAGACACCTTCCTGCATTTGTCGATCGTAGGTGATCACGACCGACGAGTGATTGCCTTCTGCCCTGGCGACGACGACCACCGCGGTCGCGCCCTTCTTGCCGGTCACCCCGGCCTGGAGCGGGGTCTCGTTCTGATCGGCGACCTCGAACCCGCGCTCCTTGAATTGTCGCACGAAGAACTCGACCACTTCAGCAGGGCTGACATTCATCGACCGCGCATAGACGATGCGGTTGGCGAGCGCCGACTCACCCATCTCGACCACCTGGGGCTCGGTGCTCGAGGGAGGCAGCTCCAGCCCCTCGGGGAGCTTGGGCGACGAGTTCATCGCCATGTCGGGACGGGAGGCCGAGATCAGTACCACCGTCTGGCTGAACTGCTTCATCGCCGAGACCATGTGCAGCACGCCCGCCCCGAGGCCCCCGTCGTTGTGCGCGTCGAGCCACGCCACGTAGCCCATGTCGGGCCCCCGGCGCTGCTTGAAGGGGCGCCGGCCGTCGGCCCGGAAGGCACGCTCGTAGAAATCGAGCACGTCGCCCGTGGGGGCCTCGGTGGTGAACCACGAGATCGACATCGGGCCTCCCTGGGCCGTGGCCTGCCGCGCGAGTCGCCGGGGGTACACGCCCGGGTATGGGGGGATGCCTGACAACGAAGCGGGGTCCGGAGCCATCTCGTCGCCCGACTCGGCCGGGGCCTGGCGGGGCATCAGGCGCGCCACCTCCCGCTCCGCGACGACCTCCGGCTCTTCCGGCGGCGCCACGAAGGTGCCCAGCAGCGTCCCGGCCACCGTCCCTACGACGGCGGTCACGAGCAAGATGCGCGCGAACGACCAACCACGTTTCAAGGGAGTGGCCACGGCGGTGCCTACTGCGGCCCCCACACCTTGGGGAACTCGTTGGGACGGTTGGCCGCCTGCGCGCGGGAGTCTTGGTAGCCCGACGCGTAGCCACCCGAGTACCCGGGCCGCGTCTTCTCGGGCACCCACATCACCGGCACCGACTTGAGGTTGTCGCCGGTGCCATCCTTGCGGGAGCCGGAGCTCAGGAAGTCGCTCATGTCGGAGTTCCACTGCATGGCGTCGGCGGCCGGGGTCTTGCCGTACTTGGTGTAGTAGTAGCCGGTGCGGGCCAGCAGCGGGTTGAACGGGAAGTCGATGCCGGGCGCCACCGAGCCGGGGGGACTCGCGTTGGCGAGCAGCGCATCGGTCAGCGGCTTGACCGGATCGATGTGGGTCAGCGCCCAGGGGTCGACGAGCATCGCGTGCTTCTCCATCGAGAGCAGCCAACTGCCCGTGTCGTCCTCGCCGTGGGTCTCCTGGTAGTCGGAGGCCTGGATCCCCTCGCCGTCCGTGTGCGCATCGGCGAGGGAGTATTCGTCCGACCAGCCCTTCTCGCCCGCGCGGCTGCCGCCGCCCTTCTTTCCGTACTGGGTGTGGTTGGTGAGCTTCTTCTTGCTCCACAGCCACCCACCGCCCTGGCTGATGCCCTGGGGGATGATCCAGTTGAAGACGTTCAATTGGGCACTGCAGTTGGCGATGCCGCCGCGGTTCCAATCCGAAGCGAAGAAGCCGGTCATGGCGTCGCCGGCCACGATCTCCATGCCGCCGCTCTTGTCGATGGAGCATTCGATTTGCTGACCGCCGCCCAGCCAGCACTGGTGCGCGCCGGTGGCGTGGTGGTGGCCGAGCTTGCCACCTGCACCGGTGACGCTGTAGCCGCCGCCCGCGGTCGCACCACCACTCGGTCCATCGCAGTCGAACTGCTGCTGGTAGCTGTCGTAGGCTGCGGTGTGATCGCAGTACTGGAGTCGGTTCATGCCGCCGACGTCGGGAGCCGTCGTCATGTAGTCGGGCGTGACGTGGTCCCAGGCCGCCGCGATGAGTGGCTCCTGGCCATTGAGCCGGTAGTAGACGAAGTCTTCGAGGAACAGCGCGAAGAAGATGAGGGGGATGAGCACCACCATGGTGATGGCCATCTCGACGGCAGCGGCGCCACGGGCGTTGCGACGGGTCTTCACTTGGTCACCCCTTCCACCGACGTGCTCGACGCATCAATGACCTGCTGGCCGGGCCCGTCGCCGGCTTGACCGAGTGCAGCCGACAACTCCTTGCGGAGGAACGGCTGCAGCTTCGCGCGCCAGAAGGGGTCGAACATGTTGGGGGCCACTTGCCAGCCGTTGTTCCCCAGCTGGTGGAAGTAGGTCTTGCCCTTCGACACCGCGTAAGCCGACGCGCCGGGAACGAATTTGAACTTGCTCGTGGTGCCGACCATCTGCACCTCCCCCTTGCCCTCGATCTCCCAGGCGCCCTTGCCCCCGCCCTTGATCAAGCGGAGGTCCTGGGACATGCCGCCGTACGTCGACGGCTGGCCGTAGTCAGTGTCGTCGTCGGCGCCACTGCTGGCCTTGCCCATGCGGAAGTTGATGAAGCACCCACCGCTGCCGTCGCAGGGCACGCCCTTGTAGTCGTTGGCCGAACTGGGGACGCTGCCCGAGGTGATCCAGCCGCCGTAGCCGTCCTTCCAGGTGACGACCACGATGGCGATGGGCTCACTGCCCGAGATCTTGTTGTCGCTGACGTCGAGCTTCTCATTCAGGATCGAGATCTCCTTGAAGCTGCCCTCGCTCTGCACATCCATCATGTTCTGGGGGTTCGACGAGATGTCGCCGTCGATCGGTGCCGCAATGAGCGAAGGAGGAATGCCCAGGATGGCTGCGAGCACCGAGTCGTCACTGGCGGCGGAGGAGCGGTAGCCGCTGGCTGAAAGCGAGCGCGAACCCCGGCGGCCGATCTCCATCGGGTTGCGGGCGGCCTTCGCCGCCGATTCCATGATGTGGGTGCGATCGCTGGCCGAGGCCACGGGCACGGTGCGCTTCCAGCCCAGGGCCTCGCACTTGTCGTCGAAGCTCGAGCCCTCGACCGCGCAGGCCAGGCCGATGAGGTTGTACTTCTGGAAGTTCTTCATCGAGGCGTTGGGGGCGCTGGTGAACTTGATGCGCTGCAGGAGGACGCCGCCGTTGATCTCGCCCTTGACCTTGTCGAGGATCGACTTCTCGTCGTCATAGATCTTCTTGATCATGTCGCTGAAGCCCTTCACCGCGTCGTGCCACTTCTGGTCCTTGCTCTCGAGGTCGTTCTTCGCCTGCCGGTGCTTCTGGTTGTATTTGAAGGCGATGCGCAGGGCCTGAATGCCGTGAATGCAGTGCTGGATCTTGAACTTCGGGCACTGGGCGAACTCCGAGGCCGCGACCATCAGGAACGAGAAGAACCCGGCCTGGTACATGGCCACGTCGCGCGAGGCGATGGCGCGCCACGCGTGCAGCCCCAGCTCGGCCACGATGCCCCCGGCGATCGCCCGGTTCATGTACGCGATGGTGTTGAACCCGCGGGCCTCGAGCGTGGCGATGGAGAACGCCTGCGCGTCGGACGCCGCCTGGATGCGGATGCGCTCATGCACCGCGTGAGACACCGAGAAGCTCGCCATCAGCGTCAGCGCGAGGAGGAGGAAGGTCAGGCAGGCCATCACGAGGACCTGGCCACGAGCACGGCGACGGGCGGAGGTGGTCATGTCATTTCCTCTCGAAGGGGATGTGGCACAGGTTCTTGGAAGGCAGCTTCGACTTGTCGTCGAAGTTGGAGTTCATGCGCATCGAGTACGAGGCGCGGATCGGCATGATGTAGTTGCCGGCGATCGCCTCGTCCTGCAACTGGTCCAGGGTGTACGGCGGGTTCGACGAGAAGGTAGCGCGCGTGGTGTTCGGCGACTTCGGCCCGTCGTGCTTCATGCGCAGGGTCTTCATCGTGGCGATGCGATCGTCGGTGAGCTTGCCGTACGACGACCACCACAGGAACGCGTTGGCGAAGGGGATGATCAGCTTGAAGTAGGTGGTCACCTGCACCGAGAGCTTGGTCGCCTGGAAGGGGCGCCAGTCGTTGTTGCCGCCCAGCGGGTTGACCTTCGGGTCGTCGAAGTCTTTCTGCGCGGTCACGTCGCTCGAGAGCGGGTGGCACACCGTCACCTCGACGATGGGGTGACTGTTGTCGGTGTTGTTGCGCGACTGCGCGACCTCGCGGAACGAGTTGGCGTACTGGCTGGGGGTATTGACCCGGTACAGCCCGTACTGCGGCTGGATGCGGCCGTTGCCCGCCGAGATCGGGTTCTCGCGCGTGAGCATCGGCAGCATCACCGCGATGGCCGAGTTGCTCATCACCTCGGGAATCGCGCGGTTGAGCGAACCCGAGCGCACGGCCTTGTACGCCGCGTACTTCGTCAGCAACCGGGCCTGGTGCATCAGGCTCAGCTGCACCACGCCGAGCACGATGAACACGAAGAGCGGCATGACGATGGCCGTCTCGACCGCGGCTTGACCGGACTCTCGTCGGGAAGAGGTGCGCATGGGATGTTCGAATTGTCGGCGGGGAGGGGCAACCCCTCCATCCGTCAGGTGGACGCGCGCCGCAGAAACATTCAAGTGGCTGAAATCACTCGGTTTCGCCGAAATCGTCGAGGCCCCGGAGCAGGAACCGGCTCATGCCGAAGCACGGGTGCTCCTTCTCGAAGTGGGAAGGGATGTTCTGGAGCACCTTCCGGGCGGCGGCGACGTTCGGGTATTTCTGGGTCATTTCCTTCTGGTAGTCGACGAGCATCGCCGAGCACTTGCGATCGAGCTCGGGGCGGATCTCCCGCATGCGGGTGCGGGAGATCTGCAGCAGGTCGGTGGGCCGGTCGGGCGTCGCCTCGAGCAGCAGCCAGGCGTCGCGGTACTGCTTCCACGCGCGGAAGAGGTTCATCGCCCCGACGTCGCGCATCTCGTAGAGCCGCGAGCCTCGCTCGATGTCTTCCTTCGCCCGGCGGCTGGCGTCTTCCGCGCTCATCACGGGGATGGGGATCACCTCGACCCACACGTTCCAGATGCGCCACGGGTCTTCGGCCGGCGGGTTGTTGACGTTGTCGAAGACGATCTCGTTGGGGTCGCCGATCTTCAGCTGCGACGAGGGGAGGATGACCTCCAGTTGGCGGGTGGCGACCTCGACGGTGTCCGGGGGCACGCTGCCCACGGGGCCGCCGTTGAGCTCGATGGTGACCTCGTCCTTCGCGCAGTCGCGGGCCTGGTAGTGGAGCACCCCGACGATCGCGGTCGGCGAGGCGTAGCTCACCGTGAAGGTCTTCATGTCCGGCCGCGAGAAGTCGACGTCTTCGCCTTCTCCGAACGACTCGGGAATGGGATCGCCGTTGGCCACCAGGGCCACCGGCTCGGCGCGCTTGGCCACCTTCTTGGGCATCACCGCCATCACCACCAGCCCCAGGCCGGCGATGGTGGCGATCGACCCGATGAGGCCCACCACGATGCGCGCGGGCTTCGAGAGGTCGCTCCACAACAACTGCGCGCGGCCGACCGACGAGCGCTGCAGCTCGCGGCGCTGCCGGGCCCGGTCCGAGGCCGACAACGCCGCCGGCTCATCGGCCGAGGGCTGCGCCCGGGACGCACGTGCGACGGCCCCCGTGGGGCGGCGCTGGAGCGACTTGGGCGGGGGCACCTTGAAGTCCCGGGTGGAGTCGGCGCCGTCGTCCTCGTCGGGCGGCGGGTCGTCGGCCTCCGGTTCTTCGGCGGGCGGCGGCGTGGGCCGACGCGGCGGCGGCCGGCGGGAGATCGCGGCGGCGTTGGGCTTGCTCGTCGGCGGCTTGAGGATCGTGGCGTTGGCCTCGTCCTCCTCGCCCGCCTCGTCGACGGTCGAGCCGGGCGCCACCATCATCGTCGCGTTGGCCTCCGGAGACGAGAAGAGCAACGTCACGTCGCCGATCATGATGCGATCGCCTGCCTCGAGCTGGAGCGGCCCCTTGACCACCTTGGCGTTGAGCTTGGTGCCGTTGGCGCTCTTCAGATCTTCGACGAAGTAGCGACCGTCCTCCTCCCAGACGCGCGCGTGGCTGCGCGAAGAGGAAGGGTCCTTGATGACGACGTCGTTGTCGGCGGTTCGGCCGAGACGGGCTTCGCCACCCTCGAAGGAGAACTCCTCCGACTCGCCACCGGCCTGGGAAACACTCAGCGTAAAAGGCACGGGCGAAGGGCAATACAGAGGGGGCCTCGGGTCAAGCCCTTGTCGCAGGCACGGTCGCTGTGTACGGGTCCGGCATGCACACCGTCATCGCCGGCCTCGACGTGGACATCTTCCAGGCCAGCCAGCAGCCGCCGAAGGCCGCCGTCATCCTCTGCCACGGCTTCGGCGCCCCCGGGGACGACCTGGTGGGCCTCGCGCCCGAGCTGGTCAAACGGAACCCAGCCCTCGCTGACGTCCGTTTCTACTTCCCCGCGGCCCCCCTGAGCCTGGGCAACGGAGGCTGGGGCGATTCGCGCGCCTGGTGGCTCCTGGACATGGCGGCCATCCAGCGGCTCCAGCACGGTGACGAGCAGGCCCTGCGCGACTTCCGCAAGGTCGAACCCGAGGGCATGGCCGGGGCGCGCAAGGCGATGCTCGCGCTGGTCCAGGAGGTGGCCACCCACACCACCCTGCCCCTCCAGCGCATCGTGCTCGGCGGGTTCTCGCAAGGGGCGATGCTGACCACCGACGTGGCGCTGCGCCTCGAAGAAGCCCCGGGCGCGCTGTGCGTGCTCTCCGGCACCCTGCTCCTCGAAGACGTGTGGCGGGCCAAGGCCAAGGCGCGGGCCGGGCTGCCGGTCTTCCAGTCCCACGGCCGGCAGGACCCCGTGCTCCCCTTTGCGGGGGCCGAGTGGCTGCGCGACCTCTTCGTCGAGGCCGGCCTGCTCAACGAGTTCGTTCCGTTCACCGGAGGGCATACCATCGGGCCCGACGTTCTCCTGAAGCTGGGAGACTTTCTCTCGAGGCAGGTCACCCGATGAATCGTTCGCTGCTGCTGCTGGTGCTCGCGGTCTCTGGTTGTTCAGGCACGGCCGGCGAGGTCGACGCCGGCGCGCCCTTCCCCGACGCGGGGCCGTTCGACGCCGGGCCCCAGCCCCTCAAGTACACCCAGTACACCCGGCGCGCCGATGGCTGGCCGGCGGGCGCACACGTGCTGGGCGCCGCGGTGCTCGACAACGTGCTCTTCGTGGCCAGCGACCAGGGGGTGCTCTCGCTCGCCGCGACCGAGACGCGCTGGGTGGAGGTGACCACCCCGCTGACGGGCGACCTCAAGCCGACCTCGCTCCAGCGCGTCGACCAGTCGCTGGTGATGACCGCGGCCGGCGCGACGACGGGCGGGCTGTACGTGAAGGCCTTCGACGGTGCCTGGGCGGCCGTGGCCGCGGCGCCTGCCAAGCCGGCGTGGCAGTTGGTGAAGAAGTCGGCCACCTGGCTGTTGGCCACCACCGGAGGGCTCTACGCAGCGGCCGATCTCCAGGGCCCGTGGACGCGGCGCAGCGCCGTGGGCACGACGCTCTTCACCCAGCCCACCACGCGGCTCGTCGCAGCCCCGGCGCAGCAGAAACTCTTCGCCACGGGCACCACGGCGGCGCTCAACGGGCTCTTCGAGTCAGCGGACCTCGGCATCACCTGGGTCGCCAGCACGCCGCGCGGCCAGGTGGACGCGCTCACGGCCAACGGGGCCATCGTGCTGGTGTCGACCGCGACGGACGGGCAGCAGCGCAGCGACAACTACGGCAACACCTTCCGCCCCGGGACCGCGCCCATCACCTCGGGCGTGCTCACCTACGTCGCGCAGGGCACGCGCCTGTGGGCCGGGGGCAACGGGGGCCTGCACAGCAGCGACGACGACGGCGCGACGTTCACCGCCAACGCCGGGGGCCTGCCTTCGGGCACGGCGGTGCGCGCCCTGTTCTTCGCCGGGAGCTACGCGCTCGTCGACACCGCCGACGGCCCGTGGCTCACCCAGGTCGAGTGACTTACTTGGTCGCCGGGCGAACCGCGGTGCCCGAGCCGTACTCTTCCTGGGCCTGCTTGGGGTTGGTGCGCCAGCCGAAGTCCCTGGGCACGGAGCCGCCGCCGCGCGTTCCGCTCGACCACTCCTTCTGGTGGTGCACCAGGTCCGCTTCCGGACGGGGCTTGTAGGGAACCGGGAGCTGCTGCGGGTGGGAGTCGTGGCTCGAGGCGCTCATGGGCCAATTGACTAGCGCATCACGCAGTTTTCGGCAGCATTGACCGACCATGGCTCCCACCGGCGCGAGGATTTACGCCTTCGACTGGCTCCGCGGGGTGGCGGTGCTGGTGATGATCCAGACCCACGCCCTGGTGCTGCTGCTGCCGGAGATCCACGCCCAGGCGCTCTTCACCCGCATCGTGGCCGTCGATGGGCTGGTGGCGCCCTCGTTCATCTTCTCGGCGGGCTTCGCCCTGGCGCTGGTGCAGGTGCGGGCGGGCCTCGCCGGGCGTCGCCGCGAACAGGCGCTCAAGACCCTCAAGCGCATCGGCGAGGTGCTGCTGGTCGCCAGCTACGTCAACTTCATCTGGTTCCCCCTGTGGCGCGAGCCGAAGTGGCTCTTTCGCATCGACATCCTCCAGTGCATTGGGCTCTCGCTGCTGCTGGTGATGCCCCTGCTGGTGGGGCTCTCGACGCGGCCGCGGTTGCTGCGCTGGGTGACCCTGGGGGGGGCGCTGGTGCTCTTCGCGGTGGCGCCCTTCGGGGAACAGGCCACGGGCCTCGCGCAGGTGTTCCTCAACAACAAGCCCGGCGTGCTCGACGCCACCACCGGCGCCGCGTTTCCCCTCTTGCCGTGGGCGGGCTACGTGTTCCTCGGGGCGAGCTTCGGGGCGACCGTTGGATCGATGCAGTCGGAGCGCGAGCTGTGGGCCTGGCTGGGGCTGCTCATCGGCATCGGCGGGCTGCTGTGGTGGAACGACCGCGAGGTGGCGGCGCTCTACCCGCCGCACCAGTTCTGGGTGACCAACCCCGCCAACGCCGCGCAGCGGTGGACGTACGTGCTGGGGCTGGTGGCCCTCTTCCGGCTCATCGAGCGCCGCTGGCCCCGGAGCGCGCAGTCGAAGTTCGCCAGGTGGCTGGCCGGCTTCGGCGGCGCCTCCCTGTCGGCCTACTTTTTTCACGAGATGCTGCTCTACCACCGGCACTTCGGCCTCTTCGCGAAGCTGTTCCGCGAGAAGGCCGACTGGCCGCTGTTCTGGGTGCTGGTCGCCGCGTTGATCGCCGCGACCTGGGCCTGCGTGCAGCTGTGGGCGCGCGTGGAGCCGAGGCTCCGCGCGGGGCTCACTTCTTTGGCAGCACGGCTTCGACCTTCTTCTTGAGCTCGTCACTCGTGGGGTCGACCCCCGAGGCGAGGTGCGCCACGACGACGCCTTCGGGCGACACGAGGAACTTGTTGAAGTTCCACGCCACCTCGCCGCCGTTCTCCTTCAGGCCGGTGAGGTACTTGTAGAGCGGGTGCGCCGCGTCGCCCTTGACGGCGATCTTGGCGAACAACGGGAAGCTGGTCTTGAACTTCAGCTCGCAGAACTTCTTGATCTCCTCGTTCGAGCCGGGCTCCTGGCCGCCGAAGTCGTTCGAGGGGAACGCGAGGATCTCGAAGCCCTTGTCCTTGTACTGCCCGTAGAGCGCCTCGAGGCCCTTGTACTGGGGGGTGTAGCCGCACTGCGAGGCGGTGTTGACGATCAGGAGCGCCTTGCCCTTGTACGCCGAGAGCGAGACCTCCTTGCCGTCGATGGTCTTTACCGAAAAGTCGTACACGTTCATGGGGGCTCCAGCGAGGGTGAGGGCCAGCAGGGTCGTCGTCAGCATGGGCCTCCCAGCTAACGAGCCCACGACCCTCACGCCACCGTCAGTGCCCGCCGCCCTCGAGCATCGGCTCGAAGCGCGCCTTGTTCGTCGCCTTGTGGAAGGCGTCTTCGACCGAGATCTTCTTGTCGGTCGCGAACTTGAAGAGCACGTCGTCCATCGACTGCATGCCCAGGCCCTTGCCGGACTGGATGATGGAGCTGATCATCGGCGTGTTGCCCTCGCGGATGACGTTGGGCAGGCCCGGCGTCTTGAGCAGGATCTCGTGCACCGCGACCCGGCCGCGCCCGTCAGGCGTCTTGAGCAGCAGTTGGGAGACGACCGCCGCCAGCGACTCCGAGAGCATGGTGCGCACCTGCTGCTGCTGATCGGTGGGGAACGCGTCGATCACGCGGTCGATGGTCTTGGGCGCGCTGTTGGTGTGCAGCGTGCCGAACACCAGCACCCCCATCTCGGCCGCGGTGATCGCCAGCGAGATGGTCTCCATGTCGCGCATTTCGCCGACGAGGATCACCCCGGGGTCCTGGCGGATCGCGCTGCGCAGCGCGTTGGCGAAGCTCTTGGTGTCCACCCCCACCTCTCGCTGCGAGAGCGTGGACTTCTTGTTGGGATGCACGAACTCCACCGGGTCTTCGATGGTGATGATGTGCCGCGCCGAGGAGGTGTTCACCTGGTCGATGATCGCCGCCAGGGTGGTCGACTTGCCCGAGCCCGTGGGGCCCGTCACCAGCACCAGCCCCTGTTCGAGCGACGCCAGCTGGGTGAGCGCCGCCGGGGCCTTGAGCTCCTCGAGGGTGCGAATGCGCTCGGGGATGATGCGGAACACCGCGCCCGCGCCGCGCTCCTGGTTGAAGTAGTTCGCGCGAAACCGCGCCACGCCGGGCAGGGCGTAGGCGAAGTCCAGATCGAGGTTCGACAGGTAGTGCGACCACTGCTTCTCGCTGGCGAGCTCCTTGAGGTGGTCGCGCAGGTTGGCCTCGGTGAAGACCGGCCAGTCGGGGATGGGCGCCACCACGCCGTGCTGGCGCAGGTGCGGCGGCATTCCGGCCGCGAGGTGGAGGTCGGAGCCCCCTTGTTCTTTGAGGTGCTTGAAGAGGACGTCGAGGCGGGCCATGGCGTGGACTCAGGCGAAGCGTTTGGGGTCTTCAGCGAAGCGGCGCGCGGTCTCCTTGGTGACCTGCCCCGTCTTCACGAGATCTGCGATGGAGTCGTCGAGCAGCGTCATGCCCTCGGACTTGCCGGTCTGCATCACCGAGCGAATCTGGAAGGTCTTCTCTTCGCGAATGAGGTTCGAGACCGAGGGCTTCAAGTACAGCACCTCGAGCGCCGGGAGCCGCCGCTGACCGTCGGCCGTGGGGATGAGGCGCTGCGAGACGATGGCCCGCAGCGACTCGGACACCATGGCGCGGATCTGCGACTGCTGCTTGGGCGGGAACACGTCGAGCACGCGGTTGATGGTGCGGATCGCGTTGTTGGTGTGCAGCGTGCCCAGCACCAGGTGACCCGTCTCGGCCGCGGTGATCGCCAGCTGGATGGTCTCGAGGTCGCGCAGTTCGCCGATGACGATGATGTCCGGGTCTTCACGCAGGGCGGCGCGCAAGGCGTTGGCGAAGGACTGGGTGTGCTTGCCCGCCTGCCGCTGGTTCACCACGCACTTCTTCTTCTCGAAGACGTACTCGATGGGGTCTTCGACGGTGATGATGTGGTCCTGTCGAGACTCGTTGAGCATGTTGACGATGGCCGCGAGCGTCGACGACTTGCCCGAGCCGGCCGGCCCGGTGAACAGCACCAGCCCCTGGTGAAAGTCGGCGAGCTTCGAGAGCGAGCTGGGCAACCCCAGCTCGGCGAGCGACGGCGGCTTGGCCGGAATGGGGCGGAACACGGCGTCGAAGCCGCGCTGCTGCTTGTAGAAGCTGGCGCGGAACCGCCCCAGCCCGGGGATGATCAGCGCCGCGTCGTAGTCGAGGCGCTCGTCGAGGATCTTCTGCTCGTCGGCGGTCAGCCCCTGGCGGATGAGCTTCTCCACCTCCTCGCCGGTGAACTGGCCGAGCTTGAGCTCCTTGAGCACCCCGCCCACGCGCATCTGCATGGGCGCGCCGGAGTGGATGTGCACGTCGCTGGCGCGCGACTCCACGGCCTTGGCCAGCACGTCGTGCAGCGTGACGGTGTTGGGCCGCAGCGGCGCGGAGGGGATCTGCGCGGGCGCCGGGGCCGAGACCGGCAGGTTCACCGCGTGGCCCTGCGGTCGCGGCGCCGAGGGCAACGGGGCCGCCACCGCCGCCTGCCCGGGGGCCGGCGCGGGCGCCCCCGCCTGCTTGGCGAGGTACTGGGCCTGGGCCTGCTTGAGCCAGGTCAGCTGCTCCGCGCTGATCACCTTCATCTCGAGGAGCACCTCCCCGAGCGTGCGCGGAGGCGTCAGCACCGTTTGCCGTTGGCTGCCCGCCGTCAACGTCTCTTGCGTGACGAGCTTGTAGTGGAGAGCGATGCGACCGAGGAGGGCGTCTTCCTGAGACAACATGCGGACCGCGATGCTACCCGCGCGCCTCTCCCCGGCGCGGACATTTCAGCGCCAACCTTGAAGAAGGGTGAAGAGGTGTGTGCGTGCACGTACCTGTGGTTAGGGTGAGCGCGTGTCCCCGACGCCCGAGAAGACGAAGAAGAAGGACGAAAAGCGCCCCCCGCTGGGTGTGACCCTCAAGCGGCTCTATTCCCTGGCCTGGCCCGAGCGCTGGCCGCTGGCCCTGGGCACGGTGTTCCTCCTGGGCAGCGCGGCCGGCAACCTCGCCTTTCCCCGCGCCATCGGCGCGCTCTTCGACGAGTCGATCCTCGGGGTGAAGGCAGGCAAGGTCGACCTGGACCGCGTGGACCAGATGGCGGTGATGCTGGTGGGCATCTTCGCGGTGACCGCGCTGGCCTCGGCGTTGCGCTTCCTGCTCTTCAGCCGCTCCGGTGAGCGCATCGTCAGCCGCCTGCGCGGCGACCTCTACGCCTCGTTGATGAGCCAGGAGATCGGCTTCTTCGACACCCAGAAGACGGGCGATCTCTCGAGCCGCCTCTCGTCCGACGCCTCGGTGCTGCAGACGACCGTCACCGCGAACCTGAGCATGATGCTGCGCAACCTGACCATCGCCGGCGGCTCGCTGGTGATGCTGCTCATCACCTCGTCGAAGCTGACCTTCATGATGCTCGGCGTGGTGCCCCCGGTGGCGCTGACCGCGGTGATCATCGGCAAGCGGGTGCGCCGGCTCTCGAAGGAGTCCCAGGACGCCCTGGCCAAGGCCAGCGAGGTGGCCGTGGAGTCGCTGGGCGGCATTCGCACCGTGCGCAGCTTCGCGGCCGAGAAGAAGGAAGTGGTCCGCTACCGGGATGCCATCGAGGCGTCGCTGCAGCTCGCCTTCAAGCGCATCAACCTCTCGGCCACCTTCTTCGGCGTGGCGTTCTTCGCGACCTTCGCCGCCGGCGTCACCGTCTTCTGGTACGGCGCGCGCATGGTCGCGGCGGAAGAGCTCTCGCCCGGCAGCCTGGTCTCGTTCCTCTTCAACACCATGCAGATGGCCGCCGGCCTCGCCGCGCTGGCCGAGCTGTGGACGGATCTCCAGCGGGCCGCCGGCGCCGCCGAGCGCGTCTTCGACCTGCTCCACCGCCCCCCGCAGATCCCCGACTCGGGAGGCCGGGAGCTCGAGAAGGTCGCCGGCCGCGTCGCCTTCGAAGACGTGTCCTTCGCCTACCCCACGCGGCCCGACACCCTGGTGCTCAAGCACTTCTCGCTCGCCCTCGATCCCGGCGAGGTGGTCGCGGTGGTCGGCCCGTCAGGCGCCGGCAAGTCGACCATCGCCTCCATGCTCTACCGCCTCTACGACCCCGCGGTGGGCCGCATGACCCTCGACGGAGTGCCCTACGGGGAACTCGACGCCCAGTGGCTGCGACGCCAGGTCGGCGTGGTGGCCCAGGAGCCCCTGCTCTTCTCGACGAGCATCGCGGAGAACATCCGCTACGGCCGGCCGGCGGCCACCGACGCCGAGGTCGAGGCGGCGGCGCGGCTCGCCAACGCCCACGCCTTCATCTCCACCTTCCCCGAGGGCTACCAGACGCTGGTCGGCGAGCGCGGCATCCAGCTCTCCGGCGGGCAGAAGCAGCGCGTGGCCATCGCCCGGGCGATTCTCAAGGATCCGCGCGTGCTGATCCTCGACGAGGCCACCAGCGCGCTCGACGCCGAGAGCGAATACCTGGTGCGCGAGGCCCTCGAGCGCTTGATGAAGGGCCGCACCACGCTGGTCATCGCCCACCGCCTCTCGACGGTGAAGGACGCCGCCCGGGTGGTGGTGCTCGAAGGCGGCGCCATCGTGCAGTCGGGGACCCACTCCAGCCTGGTGGGCGAAGAGGGGCTCTACCGACGGCTGGTGGAGCGACAGTTCGCCGCCTGATCAGGCAGCGCGCGGCACGGCGATCACCGCCACGAGGCGGCCCATCTCGACCTCGAGCTGGCCGAAGAGCGCGTCGACGCCCGACAGCTCGTTGCCGTTGCCTGCCAGCTCGAGGGCCCGCGCCACCTCGACCGACGGGCGCGCGCCGAGGCTCACCAACGCCCCCTTGAGCCGGTGCGCGGCGCGCTTGAGCGCCTGCCCGTCACGCGAGGCCGCGGCCACGCGCACGTCGTGGAGGAGCCCTGCGGCCTCCTTGTGGAACAGGTCCAGCACCTCGTTGACGAGGGACTCATCGCCCGCGCAGTTTTCCCGAAGCGAACTCCAGTCCAGCGGTTCCATCACAACACCCTCCTGAGGCGCGCGTGACCCGCCCCGACACCGATGACCCACCCTCTCATGAGGGAGGCGAACATCCCGCGGCCTCATGTGCAAGGGGCAAGCCCGGAAGGTGTTGCCTGACGCGCCGCAGCAGGGTGAAACCCACGGCCGATGCCCGCTGACACCCAGTTGCTCGCCGCAGTCCCGCTGTTCGAACGCTTCAACGATGAAGAGCGGCAGTTGCTGGCGTCGCAGCTCGACGAGGTCGAGTTCCAGCCCGGTCAGTTGATCTTTCGCCGCACCGACCCCGGCGGCGCGATCTTCATCGTGGCCGCGGGCGAGGTCGAGGTGTTCCTCGAAGACACCATGGGCGCGCGCATCGTCTTCGAGACGGTGAAGGCGGGGGAGTTCTTTGGCGAGCTCTCCTTGCTCGACGGCGAGTCGCGCAGCGCCTCGGCCCAGGCCCTGGTGCACACCCGGGCGCTGCGGGTCGATCGCGGGGACCTCGAGCAGCTCTTCGCGCGTCACCCCACGGCCGCGATGGACGTGCTGGCGGTCATCGGGCGGCGGCTGCGCGAGGCCGACCGGCTGCTGGGCGTGCGGCCCCGGGGCTCCCCCAACGAGGTGGTCGAAGAGCGGCTGACGATGATCCAGCGCATCGCGGACACGGCCGCCGACTTCTCGGGCCGCTTCAGCTTCTTGCTGGTGCACGCCGCCTGGTTCGCGGTGTGGATCGGGCTCAACGTGCGCCTGTTTCCCGGCGAACCCTTCGACCCCTTCCCCTTCGGGCTGCTGACCATGATCGTCTCGCTCGAGGCCATCTTCCTCTCGTGCATGGTGCTCATCAGCCAGAACCGCTCGTCCGAGAAGGAGCGCATCCGCTCCGACGTGGAATACGAGGCCAACATCCGCGCGGGCCTCGAGGTCACGCAGCTCCACGTGAAGGTCGACGCCCTGAGCGACCGGCTGCTCGCCAGGCTGGTCACGCTCGAGAAGCAGGTGGGTCAACGCCCGACGACTGGTCAGAGCTGACCCGCGGTTCGACGCAGTCATCGACGACCACATCAGCTCTCACGCCCTGCCCTCTCGGGCGGTTCGCCGGTGGGGCGACGCAGCCCATGTCGCCCATGACTCGGCGACAGCTACGATTCACGTCGTTAACCTTTTCCCTGCTTCTTCAACTCGTGAGGACTTCCCCATGAAGCAGGCCCCGCTCTTCCGTCGGCAGTTCTTCATTCAGAAGCCCGCGTTCGGGCTCCCCACCACCGAAGCCGGCAGCGCCCTCGAGTACATGCGCTTGCATGGACACTCGGCGAACCCGGCCGCGGTGCTCCACGAGCAGACGGTGCGGCTGGCCGCAGGCGGAACGCTCGACGTGGTGGCCGACAGCCGCGGTGGCGCGGGCGTCGGTCGCATCTCGTACAGCCCCGGGCTGCGGGCGGCGCTCAAACGCGGCGAGGACTACCTGACGTACCGCTTCGAGGTGGCGCCCGAGACCGAGGTGGGAACCAGCTACCAGGTGGTCTGCTACGGCCACGACACGGTGCCGCCGTTCCACTTCACGATCGAGGTCGGCCTGCGCTGAATCCAGCGGTGGCACCGACGATGCACTTTCGGGTCGGCAGAATCGGCCGTCAGGAGGTGTGTGATGAATGCAGCAAGGCTTGTCGCCAGCAGCGCGCTCGCAGTGATCGTCAGCGCTTGTGGGGCCCCCGTCGTCGAACCTGCCCTCAGCATCTCCCCTGATCGGGCGAGCTTCGATGGTCGGGTGGAGCGGGTGGTCGTGAAGATCCGGGCGTGGGAGGCGGGTGAATCTCCGGGCGGGGGTGTGGTTCACCTCACCGCTCCCGTCGGTCATTTCATCGGCGGTGACCAGGAAGTCCTCGCGGATGGCTTCGTCACCGCGACCTATGCGTGTTCGCCCACCGAAGAAGCGGCGTGCCTCGGGCCGATCCGCCTCTCGGTCGAGTGGTCCGATCTGCACGCCACGACGTTGGTCGTGGGCGTCGACCCCGTGGCCCCGGTGCCGGTGAGCTGGGAAGTCGTGCCCACCATGACCAGCGCGCGGTTGCTGGCGCTGGGTGCGGCGCCCGATGGCAGCGCCTGGGCCGTGGGCGAACGCGGCACGGTGCTGCACCTCGTCGGTCGCACCTGGGTGAACGTCTCTTCGGGCGTGGTCTCGACGCTGCGCGGGGTGGCCTTCAGCGCCACGGGCGCTCCGGTGGTGGTCGGTGACGACGGGACGGTGCTCGAGTGGTCGGGCGAGCGCTTCATGCTCACCACCGTCGAGGGCGCCGACTTCACCGCCGTGGCCGTCGACGCGCACGGCGCGCTGCACCTCGGGTCGGCGACGGGCATGCTCTTCGATCAACGCCTCGGAGGCTTCGAGCCCGTGCTCGACCTGCGCACCCCGGTGCTCTCGCTCGCCCGGCAGGACGGCGAGCTGTGGGCGACGGGCGACGCCGTGCTCGCGCACTTCAGCGCCGGCCAGTGGCTGAGCGTGCCGCTCCCGGCCCAGGGCCGGTTCTTCTTCGCGCAGACGGGCGCCGACGGCATCTGGCTGGGCGGCGAGCGCATGGGCACCGGCTCCAGCATCGGCATCCTGGTGCAGGGGCCCAGCCCCGGCTGGCGCACCACCCTCCTCCCCGAGCCGGTGCGCGCCATCGCCGAGGTGCCGGGCATGGCCGAGCGGTTCGCGCTCTCGAGCGCGCACCTCTACCGGCAGCTCGAAGGTGGAAAGTGGGACGTGGTCGAAGTGCCCAGCACGGCCGTGGCCCTGGCCAGCCGCGCCACCGGGGACCTGGTGCTCCTCGGGCCGCCGGGAATTTCCCTGCTCCGGAAGTAGCCACTTTCCCGAGCAACATCAGGCACTTCAGAAAAGGACAAGGAGCGCTGTCACCAGAATCGACACGGTCGCGTTGAGGGGTTGAACCCCTCACGAAAGGATGGACCGCATGTCGTTCGCTCCTCGCCCTGCTTCCTCGCCGAGCCCCTCTGAGACCGCTGGTGGTCGCCTCGTCACCGTCGATGGGCGCGCGCTGCCGTTGATCGGCGCCTCGCTCGCCGCCGACGCGAAGGGGGGGCTGGTCCGCATCACGCTCGAGCAGACCTTCCGCAACCCGCACGACGAGCCGCTGCGCGTGACCTACTCGCTGCCCTTGCCGGCCGACGGGGCGGTGAGCGGCTTCGCCTTTCGCATCGGTGACGAGCGCGTGGTGGGCCAGGTCGACGCGAAGGCCCGCGCGCGGCAGCGCTTCGAAGACGCGATCCTCGAGGGGCGCACCGCGGCGATCCTCGACCAGGAGCGCTCGAGCCTCTTCACCCAGGAGGTCGGCAACGTGCCGCCGCGCACGCAGGTGATCTGCGAGGTGCAGGTGGACCAGAAGCTCACCTGGCTGCCCGACGGCGCCTGGGAGTGGCGCTTCCCCACGGTGGTCGCGCCCCGGTACCTCGGCGCGCCGGGCCGCGTGGCCGACCAGGCGCGCGTCTCCGTCGACGTGGCGGACGGCGAGCTGCCGGTGAAGCTGGCGCTGTCGCTGGCCATTCGCGATCGGCTGCCGGCCCAGGCCCGGCCCGAGAGCCCCAGCCACCCGCTGCACTCCGGGCGCGGTGAAGGGCGCACCGACGTGACCTTCGGCGACGAGCGCGGCGTCTCGCTCGACCGCGACGTGGTGGTTCGATGGCGCGTCGCCAGCCTCGAGGTCGGCACCGAGCTCGACGTGAGCCGGCCGGCCGGGGGCCCCAGCTCCGAGGCGGCCTACGGGCTGCTGACGCTGGTGCCGCCGTCGGTCGAGGCGAAGATGAAGCCGCTGGCGCGCGATCTCATCGTGCTGCTCGACACCTCGGGCTCCATGTCGGGGTCGCCGCTCGACCAGGCCCGCCGGGTGACCTCGGCGCTGGTCGACTCGCTGACCGACGGTGACCAGCTCGAGCTCATCGAGTTTTCGAACTCGCCGCGCCGGTGGAAGCGCGGGGCGGTGCCGGCCACCGAGGCGAACCGCCGGGACGCGCAGTCGTGGCTCTCGCGGCTTCGGGCCAGCGGCGGCACCGAGATGCGCACCGGCATTCTCGAGGCGCTCGCCACGCTGCGCGACGAGAGCCAGCGCCAGGTGATCCTCATCACCGACGGGCTCATCGGCTTCGAGTCGGAGGTGCTGGAGGCCATCGCCCGCAAGCTCCCGAAGGGCTCGCGGGTGCACACCGTGGGCGTGGGCAGCGGCGTCAACCGCAGCCTCACCCTGCCGGCGGCGCGCGCCGGTCGCGGGGTGGAGTTGGTCATCGGCCTGGGGGAAGACGCGGAGCCCTTCGTCGCCCGCCTGCTGGCGCGCACCAACGCGCCGCTGCTGACCGACGTTGAGATCAGCGGCAGCGCGGTGCTCGGCGTGGCCCCGAAGCGGGTGCCCGACCTCTACGGCGGTGCGCCGGCCCTGGTGTCGCTCAAGCTGCGGCCCGAGGGAGGCGAGGTCATCATCCGTTCCCGCGGGGCTGACGGAGAGGTCGAAGACCGCCTCACTGTGCCCCCGACTGGGCACGGCCAGGGCAGCGCCGCGGTGGCGACGCTCTTCGGCCGCGAGCTGGTGGAAGACCTCGAGCTCGGGGTGGCCACCGGCGAGAGCAAGGCCGACGCCGACCCGCGCATCGAGCGCCTGGGCATCGACTTCCAGATCTCCACCCGGCTCACCTCGTGGGTGGCGGTGAGCACCAAGCAGACGGTCGACCCGCGCGCCCCTCGCCGCACCGAGACCATGCCCCAGGCGCTCGCCTACGGGCTGTCGGCCGAGGGCGTGGGCTTGCGGGCCCCCAGCGGAGCCACCATGGGCGCAGGAGGCCAGGCACCCTCGGTGTCGCAGTCGGCGCCGGCCCCGGCCATGCGTCGCTCGATGGCGAAGATGGTCTCGCCGGCCCCCGAGCGGGAGCGCCGGGAGTCGGCGACGGGCTCCTTCGCCGCCGTGCCTCCGCCGGCCCTCGATGACGCTGACTGGGAGAGCGAGCCCCTGCGCGAGGAGGTCAGCAGCTCCGAGCTCAAGGGGTTCAGCGCCGATGCCCCGCCGCCCCCGCGTGGAGCCCCGTCCCGGCCCGCGGCGCCCCCCGCGCCCGAGCCGCAGAAGAAGAAGGAAGGGCTGGTCGACCTGGCCCGGCGCCTGCTCAAGCCGATGTTGCCCACCGGCGGCGCCAGGGCCCCGAGTGAGAAGGTCTACCAGGCGCCGACCCGTCGCCTCAACGGCAAGGTCCGGCGCCAGGGCAAGCGGCTGATCATCGAGATCGACGTCACCTCGCAGCTGCAGTGGGAGCCGGGCGCCGAGGCGCAGCTCGAGCTGAGCGATGGCACGGTGCTCACCGTGTCGGTGGTGCTGGCGATGACCACCGCGAACGGCTCGATGTCCCCCGGGCTGGTCGTCACCCTGGTGCTCGAGGTCGGTGACGCGCAGGGCGAGCCGGCGACGGTGCGCCTGGCGAGCGGCGGCGAGGAGCTGGAGATCGTCCTCTAACTCGAACCGTGGAATGGGCTCCGAACCGCCGTACGCTGCGCGCGGTTCGGGGCCTCACGCTCCTTCGACCCTGGATCCCATGACGGAAGAACTGCTGGCACTCTCAGCGATGGCCCGGGGCGACGCGGCGGTGTTCGCGCGGTGGGCCTCGTCGGTCGAGGTGCCGTTGCGCGGCTCGTTGCGCGCGTTCGCCACCTCGGTCGACACCGAGGCGGTGGTGCAGGAGACGCTGCTGCGCATCTGGCAGGTCGCCCCGCGCTTCAGCCACGACGGAAGGCCCAACGCCCTGCTCCGCTTCGCGATGCGCACCGCCCGCAACGTGGCGGTCAGCGAGTGGCGGCGGCAGGGCCGGGCCGATCAACAAGAGGCCCTCGAGCAACACCTGGCGGCGGAATCCGAGGTCGCCCCCATCACGCCCGACCCGTACCTGCGCGCGAAGATTGGCCAGTGCCGGGATCAACTCCCGGAGAAGCCACGCGTGGCGCTGGGCCAGCGCATGCTCTCCAACGGCGCCGACGACGACTCGGTGCTCGCGGCGCGGCTCAACATGTCGCTCAACACCTTCCTGCAGAACTTCACCCGCGCGCGGAAGTTCTTGAAGGCGTGCCTCGAGAAGGCCGGCATCAACCTCGACGTGGAGCTCTCATGACGCCCGAAGACGAGCTGCTCCTCGAGCAGGTCACCAGCGCCCACCGCGAGCGTCACGCCGACGGCAGCATCCGCGCGCACCCGGCCTGGCACGACCTCGACGAAGACGGTCGGCGCGAGGCCTTCGAGGCCACGGTGGTGCTGCGGCAGCTGGAAGCGGCGCTCGACCCGGGCGGTCACAGCGCGACGGTGCGCGCCCTGCTGGCGCGGATCACCCGCGGCTGATCAGAACCCGGCGCGGCGCATCACGAAGCGCGGCATGGCCTTGATGGCGGTCATCACCGCGCGCCAGATGGCCGGGGCGTAGACCACCGGCGTGCCGGCATCGATGGCCTCGATCACCGCCTGGGCCACGTCGTCGGGCTCGCCGGCGAACGGGGGCGTGGGCAGCCCGCTGGTCATGCCGGTGTGCACGAAGCCGGGCTTCACGCAGACGGTCACCAGGCCCTGGCTACGGTACTTGTGGTCGAGGCCCTCGAGGTACGCCGAGAGGCCGGCCTTGGCCGCGCCGTAGATCACCACCGGCTTGCGGCCGCGATCACCGGCCACCGAGCTGAAGACGCACAGCGTGCCCTTGCCGCGCAGCAGCAGCTTCTTGCGGGCCTCCTCGCAGAACACCACGGTGTTCGCGAAGTCCACGGTGAGCAGCTTCTGGGCGAACACCGGGTCCTGCTCGAGCTTCTCCTGCGTCGCGAAGAGGCCGGCGGTCACCACCACGGTGTCGATGCCCTCGAGCAGTTGCTCCGCGGCCTCGAGGGCCGGGCGGAACGACTCGGGGTGCTCGAGATCGCAGCGCGTCGTCGCCACGCGCACGCCGGGAGCGCCGCGGGCCTCGAGGTCGGCCTTGCTTCGGCCCAGCTCGTCTTCATCACGCCCCAGCAGCACGACCCAGTCACCGCGCTCGACGAAGCGACGCGCGATCGACCGGCCCATGCCGCGGGTACCACCCAAAATCGCCACTCGACGCATCGTGTCTCCTCAATCACCGAAGAGGCGCACCGACTGGGCGCTCTTGAACTTCTTCTCAGGGTCCCACTTCTCGCGCACCGCCTGGAAGGCCGGAAGCCGGCTCTCCATGGCGCGGAAGTGCTCGGGCCGGGTGAACTGGTCCTTGGCGAGGTAGATGCGCCCGCCCGCGTTGAGCACGTGCTCGTTGAGCGCGTCGACCAGCTCCTGGGTGTCGCTGCGGATGGCGATGTCGAGGGCGATGGAGATGCCCTTGCGCGGGAACGAGAGGTACGCCGCGCTCTCCGGGCCGCAGTCCTTGATCACGCACAGGAAGCTGGCCCCCCCGCGCGACGAGAGCACCTCGAGGAACTTGCGCGCCGCACCGGTGCCGGCCGAGTCAGGCAGCACGCACTGGTACTGGGTGAGGCCGCGACGCCCGTAGGCGCGGTTCCAGTCGAGCACCGTGTCGAGCGGGTAGAAGAAGCGGAAGGGGTCGGTGAGCCCGACCTTCTTCTTCTGGAAGTGAGAGTTGTAGAGGCCGAAGTTGAAGGTCTTCACCGTGGCCTGCGAGAGCAGGAACTCGGGCGCGGTGAAGGGGAAGCGGATCTTCGGAAGCTCGCGGGGAAATTTCGCCGGCGCCTCGTGGGCCTGCGCCCAGCGCCCCTTCATCAGGAAGCCGCGGCCCAGGTTCGCGCCGCGCGACAGGCAGTCGATCCACCCCACGGTCATCGGCCAGTCCTTGGCCGACTCCTTGAGCTTCTCGACGTACTCCTCGATGTTCGCGACGCGCTCGCTCTCCTGCCAGATCCACGGCGTGGGGATCCGGCGCATGCCGAACTCCACCTCGAGGATCTGCCCGGTGAGCCCCATGCCGGCCACGGTGGCGAGGAACAGCTCGCGCTCGAGATCCGGCCCGCACTCCAGCACCCGGCCATCGGCGACGCGCATCTTGAGGCGGGTGACGTGGGCGCCGAAGCAGCCCTCGACGTGGTGGTTCTTGCCGTGCACGTCCGCGGCCACCATGCCGCCCAGGGTGACCAGCGAGGTGCCGGGGGTGACGGGCACGAACCAGCCGCGCGGGAGGAAGGTGCGGTTGATGTCCACCAGGGCCAGGCCGGCCTCGGCGCGCAGCACGCCGGTGGCGGGGTCGAAGGCGATGATGCGGTTGGCGCGCGTGGTGTTGACCACCAGCGGGCTCGAGGCGGCGGGCAGCGACGAGTCGCCGTAGCTGCGGCCCAGGCCGCGGAAGAGCACCGGAGGCGCCCCGTCGAGCGTCTCGGGCTTGAGTTCTTCACCCTCGACGAACTGTCGTCCCCAACCGGCGATTCGGGTCTGTGGCATCACGCGAAGGCTGTAGACGAGGCCGACCCCGACTGCAAACGACGCGTCAGAAGGCGCGCTGCAACTGCCCATTCGGCCCGAGCGAAACCGCGGGGCAATAGGGGCCCGTCTCGGTGCGCGTCCACCACCTGCCGGGCGCGTGCAGGGGCGCGAAGCGGTACTCGAAGACGCGCGTGCGCAGCACCCTCGGCGTCGCCGCGGGCACGGTCTCGAAGAGCGCCTTCACCGGCGCCGCGTCTTCGAGCAGGCGCTGCTGCAGCGAGAGCACCCAGGGGTTGTCCTCGCAGGTGCCCAGGGCGGCGAACCACATCTGCCAGTCGAGGCGCGGCTGCCAGGGGGCGATGAAGCCGGGCCGCCGGTCGAGGGCGCCGGGCTTGAAGGGGAACTCGTACGGGGTCCAGGTCACGCCGTCGACGCTGCCCTCGAGCACGATCTCCGCGCGGGTGCGGGTCATCACCGCGAAGGCGCCGTACGGGTTGATGGTGGAAAAGCCCCGCACGAAGGCCAGCACGCGCGAGTCGAAGCCACGGCCCAGGAACATGCCCACGCTGAGCACCCCGAAGAGCACGGCCACGAGCCAGGTCGAAGGCGCGCGCACCACCCGCCCCGGCCCCGGCCCCCGGCGAAGCAGCCCGTCGTCGAGCAGCGGCACGGCGAGCATGAAGGTGAGCACGTTGTAGAAGCTGTAGTTGCCCGCGGCGAAGAGCGCGGCCTGCAGGGCCATCAAGCCCACCGCGCCCGTCAGGCGCATCAACCGCGGGCCGAAGATCAGCAGCGGCACGGCGAGCTCCAGCACGAACATCAGCGCGCACATCACCTGCTGGGCCTGGAGCGGCAGGGCGTGGAGCCACACGCTGGTCCAGGTGGGCAGCGGCTGCGACCACCAGTGGTACGTCAGCGCGGTGAGATCGCGCCAGGTCGGGTCTCCGCTGGCGAGCTTCACGATGCCCGACTCGAGCGTCACCTTGCAGGCCAGCAGGGCCATCACGAAGCGGAACGCCGGCAGCGGCTCGGGCTCGGTGCGCAGCCGCGGTCGCAGCCCCGGCGGTGCGTAAAGCGCGGCGCAGAAGGCGGTCTCCACCAGCAGCACGTCCCACTGGAAGGCGAGGAAGGGGGAGCCGGCCTGCGCCAGCGCAAGCCAGCTCGCCCAGAGCACCAGCGAGGCCGCCCGGGGCGCGAGGCCCAGCACCAGCAACACCGAGGCCCCGCACGCCACGGCGCACAGCAGGTGCAAGATCCCCGGGCCGAGCTCCGAGGGGACGATGCCCTTCGGCCCCGCGAGGCCGGGCAGCTGCCACCAATAGCTGCCCACGGCGACCAGCGCCGTCAGCCCGAACCCGATGAAGAACAGCCTCCGCGTCAGGCGCATGCGCGGTTCGCACACTACAGTGAGGCCATGTGCGGCCGGTACGTGCTCAAGGCGAGCGCCCTCGATCTCAAGCAGCAGTTCCACCTCGACGAGGTGCCGCCGCTGCACGCCCGGTACAACATCGCGCCGATGCAGGCGGCCCCGATCATCCTCGCCGCCGCGCCGCGCAAGCTGGTGATGGCGCAGTGGGGGCTGCTGCCACACTGGGCGAAGGACGAGAAGGCCGCGCACCACCTGATCAACACCCGCGCCGAGAGCCTCAAGGAGAAGCCCGCCTTCCACGCGCTGCTGGCGAAGCACCGCTGCGTGGTCCCCGCGGACGGCTTCTACGAGTGGCGCCACGAGGGCACGCGGCGCCTGCCCCACTTCGTGCACGCCCCCGGGAACCAGCTGATGGCCATGGCCGGCCTGTGGAGCCGCTGGCGCTCCCCCGAGGGCCTGGAGATCGACACCTTCTCCATCATCACCACCGCGGCCAACGCGCAGGTCGAGACGCTGCACGATCGCATGCCGGTCCTCCTCGACACCGCGGGCCGCGCGCAGTGGCTGGGCGCGAATGATCTCCCGGCGCTCGAGGCGCTGCTGCACCCGTGGCAGGGCGGCCCGCTGGCCCTCGACGAGGTCTCGCAGCACGTGAACTCGGTGGCCGTGGACGACGAGCGCTGCCTCGCACCCCCTTCGACGGTGCAGCTGCGCTTGCTGTAAGGTCGGGGCCGCGCATGAGCAGCCCCTGGGACGACGTCCGCCGAGAGTCACTGGAGATGCCCGCGGTGGGGTTCGGCCGCCCGGCCCGCCCCTCCCCGCTGCCGTGGATGCTGCTCACGGTGTCCATCGCCATGACCATCGGCGTGCTGGTGCTGGGGCGCTCGCGGTTGGAGGACGAGCGGCTGCGCGCGGCGACGGCGCTCAAGGCGAACGACGACGTGAAGGGCCAGCTCAAGGCCGCCCTCGACAACCTCGACAAGGCGCGCGCCACCTGCTCCTCGGCCGACACCACCGCCGGCGAGTTGCAGAAGCAGCTGCTGACCCTCGAGCTCGCCAACCGTCGCCAGCAAGACGAGCTCACCCGGCTGCGGGCGGCCAAGGGCGGCAAGCGATGATCGGCCTGCTGCTCAGCCTCGCGCTCGCGGCGCCGTTCCCGCTGCCCACCATCGACGGCAAGCCCCCGGCGGTCGGCGCGACGCAGAAGACCTTCCGCCTGCCGATGCGCTTTCCGAAGGTGAAGGCGTTCTACGCCGCCCAGCTGGGAGCCACGCCCGAGGTCTCGATGCGCGAGACGAGCGCCGACGGCAAGCGGGTGCTGACGCTCACCACCAAGGCGAAGTCCGAGTCCTGGTCCCGCGCGGTGGTGCGGGAAGGCGAGGTGGACACGGTGATCGACGTCACCCCGGTGCTGCGACTCGAGGCCGAGACGATCTCCGGTAACGGCAAGCCGCTGGTGGAGTTCGTCTTCGGCCGATCGCCCGAGATCGAGAAGGCGATCCAGAACATCGATCACACCGAGCAGATGCGCTCGAAGTGAGGTTCAGCTCCGGAAGGGGTTCTGGATGACGATGGTCTCGCCGCGCTCGGCGCCCACGGACACGCAGACCACGGGGATGCCGACGATCTCCTCGATGCGGCGCATGTAGCGCTGGGCCGCGGCGGGCAGGTCGTCGACGGTGCGGGCGCCGGCCAGCGGCTCTTCCCACCCGGGGATCTCTTCGTAGAGCGGCTGCACCCGGCTGAAGTCTTCGAAGTCGTTGGGCAGCTCGGTGAGACGCTTGCCGTCGAGCTCGTAGGCGGTGCAGATCTTCAGGGTCTCGAGACCGCTGAGCACGTCCATCTTGGTGAGCGCGAGGCCCCACAGGCCGTTGACCCGGGTGGCGTAGCGGAGCACCACGGTATCCAGCCAGCCGCAGCGACGCGGGCGGCCGGTGGTGGCGCCGAACTCGTCGCCGATCTTCCGCAGCCGCTCACCGGTGGCGTCGATGAGCTCCGTGGGGAACGGGCCGCCGCCGACGCGGGTGGTGTACGCCTTGGTGATGCCCATCACGCGATCGATGGCCGTGGGGCCGAGGCCCGAGCCGACCGCCGCGTTGCCCGCCACCGTGTTGCTGCTGGTGACGTAGGGGTAGGTGCCGTGGTCGATGTCCAGCAGCGTGCCCTGCGCGCCCTCGAACAGGATGCGCGTGCCCTTGCGGACGTGCTCCGAGAGGTAGAGCGAGGCGTCGCCGACGAACTCCTTGAGCCGGCTGCCGAGCACCAGGTACTCGGAGACGATGGCCTCGCTGTCGAGCAGCGGCTCCTCGGCCTTGGCGGCGCGGGCGAGACGGGCGATCTCCTCGAGGGCGTCGGGGAGGCGCTCCTTGACCCGCCGGCGGAGGCGATCGCCGTCGAGCAGGTCACGCACGCGGATGCCGCGGCGGGCGACCTTGTCTTCGTAGGCCGGGCCGATGCCGCGACCGGTGGTGCCGATGGCGCCGCCCCCGCGGACCTTCTCGCGGAGCGCGTCGAGGTGCTTGTGCCAGGGGCAGATCACGTGCGCGTGCTCGGAGATCATCAACTGCGAGCTCTCCTGCAGGTAGTTGCGCGCGCGCAGCCCGTCGATCTCCTTCATCAGCACGGTGGGATCGAGCACGGTGCCGTTGCCGATGACGCACGTCTTCCCCGGGTGCAGCACCCCGGACGGGATGAGGTGCAAGACGGTCTTCTGACCGCCCACCACCAGCGTGTGGCCCGCGTTGTTGCCGCCCTGGAAGCGCACCACGACCTGGGCGTGCTCCGTCAGGAGGTCGACGATCTTCCCTTTACCCTCGTCGCCCCACTGGGCGCCTACGACTACGACGTTCGGCATGCGTCGGCTTCTACGCGCCCCCTCCCGGCGCGGCCAGCACTTCGCGGGCCTCTTCGCGGGTCAGGACCGACACGGACGCACAACGACCGTAGTGCAGCGGGGAAAAAAACCAACGGGTTGACGGATCGAGGTGGGGAGTGGCACTCCTCGCCGGATGCTCACCGAACGCGAAGCCTCCGCTCTCGCTGAAGAGGAGATGTTCCTGTCGAAGGTGCAGGCCGCGCTGACCGCGGCCCGAGCCGCCACGCAGGCGCCCCGGGTCGCCGTGTCGGTCGACGAGTTGAGAGCGCTGCGCGAGGAAGCCGCCGCCGAAGACGAGGACGACGCGGGCTCGCTGCTGCACGAGCTGGCCGTGCGCCAGCAACTCTCGGCGCGCACCCAGGCCGTGCTGCCGGACCCGCGCTCCCCGTACCTCGCGCACCTGCGGCTCCACGAAGAGGGCGAGTCGCGCGACTACCTGCTGGGCCACGGCACGTACATCGATACCCGGCAGAACCTCCGCGTCGTCGACTGGCGCGTGGCCCCGGTGGCGCAGCTCTTCTACCGCTACAAGGAAGGCGACCCCTTCGAGGAGCAGTTCCCCGGCCGCCTGGCCACCGGCACCGTCACCCTGCGGCGGGTGGTG